>NZ_JADIKL010000009.1:0-116765 GCF_044904705.1 Dyella agri | reverse complement strand
AGCATCGGCGACCCACTGGCTATGGACATACAACCACGAGCGTCCGAACATGGCTCTCGGCGGCATCACACCCATGCAGAAATTGGCCTTGCCCGCTTAGCTCCACTTTTGGCGAGCGCTAAAAGCGGGGGGATTACCCTGGCAGCACACGGCGCAATCCTCGATGTAGCACTGGTCCGCCACCGATTCGTCCAGCAACAGCTCGATCACTTCGCCGCAATACGGGCAATCGATGCGATACGGCACGGGCATGGCGTTCTCCGGCAACCGCGTTGGGCACACGCTGGCACAACGGCTGTCGACGCAGCGCGTACACTGTCCGTCCCGTTCCACGACAACTACCCGGACCACGACGATGGCCGAACGCGAATTCCCGGATTACACCGTGCGCTCCGGCGCCAGCATGGAAGGCTCACGCTATACGGCGTGGCTGTCGGTGGTGCCGCACGGCCACGGCTTCCCGGTGTACTACGCGATCTGCGAGAACCGCAGCTTCCGCCAGCAGGAGGTGGCCGAACGCGCCGCCGACGACGCGCTGGCCGCCGTGCTGGCGCTGGAGGAAGACGGCACGCCGGTGTTTCCCGACAACTACACCGGCTTTGCCGACGCACCGGGAGCCGAGCCAACCTGAGCCGCGGCCCAGGCCTGCGGCGTGAGGATGCCGAAGCCGTGCCCACGCCGCGTGCGCCCTGCCAGCTTCAGCAGCTCGCGGTCGCGGCTGAGCAGCCACTGCGCACCGCAGGCCTGGGCCAGTTCGAGGAATTTCTGGTCGTCAGGATCGCGGCAACGCGGCAGCTTCGGCGCATCGGCCAGGCTGCAACGCCCGGTGGCCAGCAACTGGTGCAACTGTGCGTCGAACGCGGCCACGGCCGCCGCCTGCCGTGGCGCGTCCAGCGCCAGTTGCGGATAAGCCAGCACGGCCAGCCATTCGGCGCGGCAGCTTGCGTCGGTCACTGCCTCCACCGCGCCGGTGTGCAGCGCTTCGCGCAGCGCCGCGCACTGCGCGTCGCCGAACACGAACAGGTCCAGGCAGACGTTGATGTCCAGCACCAGCCGCGGCGGCGTCATCACACCGCAGCCAATGCAGCCAGCTGTGCCAGCGCGGCGGGAATCTCCGCTGCGCCCGCCACCGTGCGCATCCGCGGCGCGTGGCTGGCGTCCAGGCCGTTCTCCAGTTCGTGCGCCCAGGTCACGTGGTAGGGCATGTGCACGCCCCAGCCGCCGAGGCGCAGCACCGGCTCGATGTCAGAGCGCAGCGAGTTGCCTACCATCGCGAACTCGCCGGCGGCGATGCCGAACTCGTCGAGCAGGCGGCGATAGGTGGCCGCGTCTTTCTCCGAGACGATCTCGATGCGGCGGAACAACCCGGCCAGGCCCGACTCGGCCACCTTTTTCTCCTGGTGGAATAGGTCGCCCTTGGTGATCAGCACCACCGCATGCCGCTCGGCCACGGCCGCCACCGCGTCGCGGATGCCCGGCAGCAGTTCCACCGGGTGCTGCAGCACGCGCTTGCCGATCATCACCAGGCGATGGATGTCCTGTGCCGTGATGCGCTGCTCGCTGAGCACGATCGCGGTTTCCACCATCGACAGCGTCATGCCCTTGGCGCCGTAGCCGAACAGCGCGAGGTTCTGCCGCTCGGTGGCAAGCATGCGCTCGTGCACCGCGCTGTCGGCGAGGTCGGCGTAGGCGCCCACGATGGCGGCGAACTCGGCGTTGGCCTCGCGGAAATAATCCTCGCTGCGCCACAGCGTATCGTCGCCGTCGAAACCGACCATTTTCAGCATGACCACCCCGCAGCACTCGCATCCCGGACAGGATGCGGCATTGTCCGACAACGGGCTTGCAGCCGCGACATCGCCGTAACGCAGCGCATGGCATAAGCTCCTGCCGTTGCGCCCCAAGGAGAGCCCCATGCGCGTCCATCTGTTGCTGCTGCCGCTGGCCCTCGCGGTCTGCGCCTCCACGTCGGCCGCCGGCAGCTCCCGAGCGACAACATCAGCCAGCGCAACGTCGAAGGCCGTTACGCCGGATGCCGCGCTGCTCGGCGGCTATCACTGGCACCTGACGCAGGCGACCGATCACTACGGCCAACGCATCGATGCCTTGTTCGTGCGTCCCGACAAGCCCTTGCAACTGGATTTCGACGGCAACCGCATCAGCGTGCGCAACAGCTGCAACGGCATGGGCGGCAGCTACCGCATCGAAAAAGGGCAACTCATGGTCGGTCCGATGATGCACACCATGATGGCCTGTACCAATTTCCCGTTGAACCGGCTGGACAGCTTGATCGGCGTACGCCTCAGCGTGCGGCCCACGATCACCGTCACGCGCAGCGGCGACAACCCGCTGCTGCGATTGCACACCAGCGCAGGCGATACCTTGATCTTCACCGGCCTGCCCACGCCCGAGACCCGCTATGGCGGCCCCGGCGTCACCGAGTTCCTCGAAGTGTCGCCGCAGACCGTGCCGTGCAACCACCCGCTGATGCGGAACGCGCAATGCCTCGATGTGCGCGAGGTCCATTACGACGCGAACGGCCTCAAGACCGGCACGCCCGGCAGCTGGCGCGTGCTGTCGCAGGGGATCGAGGGCTACACGCACCAGCCCGGCGTGCGCAACGTGCTGCGGGTGAAGCGCTACGCGGTGCAGCATCCGCCCGCCGATGCGCCGTCGGAGGCCTACGTGCTGGACATCGTGGTCGAGTCGGCCACCGCCGGACGCTGAGCGCTCAGGCGCCCACGCGCCGGCGCACTGCGTCGAAGTCGCGCAGCGGCCGCACTTCGATGCAGCCGGTCTGTGCCCAAGGCAGCTCGGCGGCCATGCGCACCGCCTCCTCCATGCTGTCCGCCTCGACCAGGTTGAAGCCGGCGAGGTATTCCTTGGTTTCCGCGAACGGACCGTCCAGCACCGAGGTACGGCCCAGGCGGATGCGCACCGACTTCGCCGTAGCCGGCGCCTCCAGCTGCTGCGCGTCGAGCAGACGCCCTTCGGCGCGCAGCTCGTCCGCGTGGGTGATGCAGGCATGCATGCGGGTGTCGAACTCGCCCGGCGGCAGGGCGTCCAACAAGGTGTCGTCGCTGTAGACCATCAGCAGGAATTTCATGGTGGGCTCGCGTCGCTGTAGTGGGGAACCATCAGCCTATGTCGCATGAGGCGCTCATGCCAACCCGCATCAGGGGCGAGGGCATGGCCGATGCCGTCTAGGCCCAGCAGCACCAGTAGATCTTCAGGTCGCGGATGTTGTAGCCACGGACCAGCTGCGAGAGCTCCACCAGCGTCTCCTGCAAGGTATCCGTCTCGTACTCGCCGACGTTCGGGTCGAAGTAACGGCAAATGCCATCGGGGTTGATGTGCGCCGCGATGGCATGTCCGCTTGCGTCGGCGCCGTTGCCGAAATGTCCGCGCAGCGAAATGTAGTAGTAACCGGCGTGTTTGAATTTCGTGCCCTGGTTCATCAGCACCTTGCACTGCTTCGCCATGCCGGTATCGGCGCGGATCTTCTTGTCGGCCTCCTCGAAGCGGGTGAAGTCGTGCTCTCCCCGCTGCGCCCGGAACATGGCCTTGATGTCTGCAACCTGTTGACCGGGGCCGGACATCCAGCCCCAGAAATCCAGGTTGCCCGCGGACTTGATGATCCACCAGATGCTCAAGCCGAAGCACACGCCATTGGATGTATCGGTGGCCTCGAAATCGTCGCGCTTGGTTGCGCCGACGCCGATCAGGTGCGACTTGACTTCACCGGCGTACCAACGCGCATCGCCCGACTGCTTGTAAGCCTTGATTTCCCGCTTGGCCATGACTGCACACCCCCACTCTGGAAGCAACAAACCAGCCTTGCCCGGCCGACCGGCAGCACTGCGTCAACATGCCTTTGATGGCGCAACAGCCTGTCGTCAATGGGCGCATGCAGTGGCGAAAGCCCGCGCCCCGTCCCTAATCATCACACAGTACGGCCGCCGCCACCCAGTGCGTAATCGATCGCTGCGACGATCGCCGCCGCCTGCGCGTCGTTGCACTGGGCGGGCGTGGCGCGCGGACTGTCGGGGTAGACCTCGGTGGTGGTCCGGTAGCGCGCGTCGGTAATGCCGGCGCACAGGCCGAGCTTGCGGCAGTCGTATTCGATCACGCCGTGCGCCACCACCGGCGAGCCGATGATGGTGCCGTCGGGGTCGGCCGGCGCGATATGGGTGACCTTCGCCACCGCCGCGATCACCGCCTGCTGAAAGGCGGGTTCCGGCTGCGCGCTGTCCGCGCATAGGTAGAAGCCGTCAGGGATGGTGCCGGGCTCGAACGGCTTGCCGTCGCGCGCCGCCAGCGCCGGGCGGAACTCGCTCTCGTCGCTGTCGGTGGTCTCGTGCAGGTCGATGTGCATGTGCGCCGTGGCACGCAGCGGCGCCAGCAGGCCCCACAGCGCGGCCGATTCCTGTGCAGGGCTGTGTTCGCGGAAATTGCGGTTGGGATCGAGCGCCTCCGCATTCCAGCGATGGATGCGCTCATAGCCCCACGGGCTCACGCAGGGCACGCACAGCAGGTTGATGCGGCCGGCATAGCGCGCCGCGTCCTTTTCCAGGAACTGCAGCGCGCCGTGCACGCCGCTGGTCTCGTAGCCGTGCACGCCGCCGGTCACCAGCATGGTGGGCAAGGTCTCGTCCCACTGGCGACTCCTCACTACGTAGAGCGGGTAGTGCTCGGGCGCGTAATCGAGCCGGCCGTATTCGGTCACGTCGAAGTGCGCCTGCAGCGCCTCGATACGCCCCTGCACCTCGTCCGCATAGCTGCGCTTGCGGTCCTGCCGCGCGCGCCATGCGGCTACCTCGGTCGGGCCCCAGGGCGTGCCGGGGATGCCGATGGGGTAGAAGGCGCTGGTGGTCATGGGAATCGCTCGGTGTGAGATGGGGCGAGCACTGTAGCACCCGCGTCGCCCGGCCCTTGGCGCGCATGCGCTCAGCGCCACGCACGTCCCTAGCTCGACAAAAAAACGGCTGCCGCGCGATGGGCGCGGCAGCCGTTTCGGAGTGAAGCGATGTCCTGGCGATTACTTGCCGGTGTTGGCCGGCAGCGCTTCCAGGTTGAAGTTGAGGGTGGTGATCTTGCTGTCCAGGCCACGGACCACGTCGTCGGTGAGGTCATTGGCAGTGTTGCCGCCAAGCACCGCGTCGCGGTTCAGCAGCAGGCCGCAGTGGTGGCTGTTGTAGGAGCTGTTGACGAGGGGCTGGGCCTGCTCGCCGATCTGCTGCATGACCTTGCCGCGGGTCAGCTGGATGCGCTGATCGAGCTGGTTCACCTGCTCCTGGAACCCCTGCATGCGCTGTTGCAGGGCCTGGCCCTGCTGCTGGCGCTGCGCCTCGGTGAGCGACGCCGCCTTCTGCTGGAACGCCTGGACCTCGGCATCCAGCGGCTTGCGCTGGCCCTCCAGCTGCGTCTGCTGCTGCTGCGCCAGCAGCTTCAGGTGGTCGCTGGCCGACTGCCCCACCTTGGACTGTGCGAACACTGCCTCGCGCGAAAGCATGCACAGGCCCGGCACCGGGTTGCCGCCTAGCGTATTGGCGGCAGGCGCGGTGGCGGCATGCGCCGGCGTCACGGGGGCGACGGAAAGGCCAGCGGCGGCGGCCAGGGCAGCAACAAGCAGGGAACGGTGCATGTTCATGTGGGGGTATCCGATGGCTAGACTTGAAGGTTCCGCAGGCCCCAATGGCTAGCGGCGAATCGCCAGCATACTAGCGACAAGCTGTCTGCTGAATGGCTGCCGGGGTGGGGCGGCGCGGCGCTGAAAGGGTGTGAGCTCGTCTCCCTCCATGCATCCGGCGGGCCGCCCACCTAGCGCTCGCTACTCCTCCTGAAAGGCTGTACCGGGCAAGGCATCACAGGATTCCACCTGCCTGGGCCGGAAGTCGTCGCTGGTGGTGATCCAGTGATCGCCGAGCACCGACCCGTAGCACACCGCCGTTGAGACATGCGCCCTGGCCCGGTCCAGCGCCTGCCACTGGTCAAGCGACGGCCCCTGGGCCGGCTTCTCCATCTGCAGAAAATAGAAGTGCTCCTTGGCCGAGACGGCACGTCCGTTGATGCCGCCGGTGATCAGATTGGCTTTCATCGCAAGGACATCGCCAGCATCCTTGGCGCAGCAGTGGCGCAACAGGTCGGACGTGTCCTTGATGGGCGTCCCCTGATAGCTCACGGTGAATTTATCGATCAAGGCCGGGCCGATACCGGCATTGCTGACACCCAGCAGGACCACGGCTTTGCCGCTGCTGCTGACGTTGCTGGATTCGTGCTGCAGATACGGCCACGAGTTGGCCATGACCAGCTGCTTCATGGCGTGATGGTTCTGGATGGCGATGATCATCGACACGACAGAGAGCACCAGCGCACTCAAGGCCAACATCATGTCGACCAGGCTATGCCCGGATTTGTGCGCATGTGCGTGTGTTTCGGGTTCCAGTTCCATAACCAACCTTTGTATTCCCGTGGGCGCTGCCGCGGCATCGAATGCGGCCGATTGAAGCGCCCGATCATCGCGACCGGCGATGGCGCGCGCAAGAGCCGGAAGACCCTGCGCCAGGCAGTTCAAGTTGGTGGCATGAGGGGCGAAGCAGCCTCGCCGCAGCACGATTCGCACAAACTTGGCAGACCCTTCACAGGGCAGCCCATACGCGCCTGCCAGCCCAACCCTGGCGCCCCCGGGCACGGGTGGAGGCCCGCTATCACGGACAGCGTAAGTGTCGCCTGGATTGACGCCCGACCTAAGCTCTCCGTCCAGCCTAGTCGCCTGACAACCCACCGTCCTCAAATTTCAAGATCGTCGCCGAAACCGTCTGTTCCTTGGTGGCCTTAGTCTGCATGGAGGGATTCGATGGGTACTTCGTCCCGTTGAAGCGCAACAGAACCGGGCCAACGCCACGACTGGTTACCAGCAATGTTTTCCATCCGCGCCTTCTCTCGTCAACGAAGCCAATAGGTTCGCTGCTGATGGTGGACGACGACACCAGCGCGAAACCGCCAGGGGAGCCTCGAAAGACAAGGAGGGTGCAACCACCAGAACCGCAGTAATCACCCTTCAACAACACAAGTGCGTCCGCCTGACCATCTCCGTTCAGGTCGACTTGCGCGTATCGATACGCTGGCGTGCCGGATTCCTTCGTAAAGGCCCGGACCGCGGCATTGAGCTGGCTCGGGCTATCCGCCATGCAGCAAAGGCTACTTCCGAGAAGGACGCTAGACAGCAGGATGGCACGCAATCTCATCGATCCAAGGCCCCGGTATGAGAGTGGAAGGAAGGGCCTGCTTCGGGTCGAAAGCGGACATTGGCACCGATGCAATATGTCGCCGATTTCGCAACTAATTCAACCCGAAAACGGTTGCTCCCGCTCGTTCCCCGTGTCGAAAAAAGAATCCAGATAAGCCCGTGGTGGAAGATCACTTTCCCGAAGCAAGGAGAAGACCTCAACGCCCGAAGCATTCACGGGCTCAAATAGCGCAAATGCTTGTGAGCATCCCAAATACCTGTCCGAGCCTGCAGCGTAGGACGCGGCCTCTGCCTCAGCCATATCGATGGCTAGCTCAATGCTTTCGGCCTGCCATAGAGTGACCCTTTCCTCGTACAGGTATCTGAGTTTTTGGTCACTGCGAGGTCCCCAAAGAAAGATGCATCGAACGGAGAAAGAATCCATGACGTGACCTGCTCTTGACTGCTTTGGGTCGAAAACGGACCTCAGCGCCTGACCTTCATCGTAGGTGGTTTTCCATCGAGCAAGATGTCGGCTCCCCGGTACCCCTCCGGCGTGGCCTCCGCCGTCATTACCGCCTTGGCGCAATCCAACCAATCAGGGAACACAGCCCCATCCATCGGTTCCTTACCGCCACTTTCCGTATCCCAAAGCGAAAGATCACCCAGCATTGCACCGAGTAGTACCGGCTTGTCTCTCAATTCGTAGTGGAGCCTTAGATAGGCATGCATGACAAGAAATGCCTGCCTCAGCGTGACCTTCGTCTCCATTGATATGTTGGTCGACATACAGCCAATTCTCCCTATGAATGCCTTTCGCGGATGTCCGCTCCGGGTCGAAAGCGAACATGAGACGCCCGGCCACACCTATGCCTGAAGCCAGCCATCTGTCTGAGTCGGGTTCGCGATATCCCCTCCTCCGAAAGACAGAAGATCTACGCAGTCACTGATCAGGAAATTCAATCACCACATCGTTGAGCGGCATCTCGTCGTGCCGTGCATCGGCTGCGGGATGTGTCCATGGCTTGCCTTGACCAAACAGCTGCGCCTCCGATTCGGGTCCGAGGAAGGCGAAGTGGTCAAAAACATAAGGAACGCCTTCCGATCCCTCGAACGTCGGGGCATTGGATAGCTGAAAATGCAGGTGCGGGGCGGCGGAGTTTCCGGACTGACCAAGATGTGCGAGGACTTGTCCGCGACGGACCCGGTCACCGGGTTTGACCTTGATGCTGCCGCGCTGCAGGTGCGCGTAGCTCGCAAACACGCCGGGAGCGATCTCCAGCACGACGTAGTTCCCGAAGAGTCCATTCGCCGTCAGCGATGTCGGCTCGGGCTGGGGACTGAGTGGCCGATGTTCCGCCTCGTGATCGCGCGTACTGCGCACGACTCCGTCAGCTACAGCAAGGACGTCGGCTCCATAGCCGACCCAGTCGGCATAGGTGGACTTCTGGATATCGCGCACGCCATCACGCACGACATGGCCCGCGGAATCGACGCCCACCAGATCCAGCGCATACCGCTGCGGGATGGTGAGCTGCCCGTTGACGGCCACCAAGCTTCCCCAATGATGAGATTGAGCCGCGCCGGGCCCTTCGTGCGCCAACCAACGGCCACCATGCAGCGGCGGCGAGATCGCGATAGCCGGCTCATCACGAACCGGCACGATGGCACCGTCGAGCACCGACACCGCCCCCTTTTCAGTGGCGAACTCGATGTGATGACGCAGCGCGCGCGGTACCGCCGCACTTGGTGGCAGCGTGATCCAGACAAAAATAACGGCACGCTTGCCCGACGCAATCGATGCCTTCTTGCCCTCAGGTGCCACCGGCTTGATCGTGTTCGACAAGTCCTTCGCCGTGAGCACAAGCAACGGCGTTTCGGAAGCATCGCCGAAAACACTGAGACCACGTGGCGTCAACGAGCCAGTGTCTCCGTAGAAGTTGGTGACATGCAGTTCGTAGGCGAGATGCTTCAGGCCATCGGTGCCGACAACGGGGCTGGGTGCGAACGGCACACGAGCCTCTACGGGAGCGAAGTTCTCTTCGGCCCGGAGGGATGCGAGGCTCGATATCAACACCAGCAGGAAAACCACTGCCACTTTGTGAGTCACTCAAAAACCTCCCTGGCACGCGCATGGATGCGCGCGAGTCATAGTCCGATTCGCTCAAAGTCAAGCTGGGCTGAACACGACTGCCCCAGCTTGCCGCAGGGAAAGCCTGTGCGCAATTGCGCCTAACCGTTCTCACGCACTTCGAGAAACCCTCCGCGTGTGAGCAGATGCCACCGAACGCTCAGCGCGCGTTGACTAACACCGCAGATCTCGCCGCTGGCGCCGCCTTCGATTCCATCTGCGCTCCTTTCCGGCCTCGCTGGGAGTGTCCGCTTTGGGTCGAAAGCGGACCTTATGGTTCCGACGGTAGCAGGCCATTTGTCGCGAGCAAACGCGCCAGAACGTAGTGGCCAAAGGCCGCTAACTCATCTTCGGGTAGATCCAGCGAGGACAGCGCCGCTCGTTCGTAATCCTTGAACGTTACGAGGACTTCGTGCTGCCACGGCCCCGAGTCACCCGGCGTTAGATTCCTGACATCGTCCAGCACAACCCGCAGGCGGCCATCGGGGAGCTTCAACAGGCTACAAGCCACGCCGCGATCACCCCGCTTCTTGTCGCTGCTATCCACACAATCTCCTTGTCTATGGCAGGGTCCGCTACGGGTCGAAAGCGGACACCCGACAACTCGGCTAAACGACGTGCAGGGCGCCCCCCCCCCTTTGATCTCTACCGTGAAACGATTGCCTGCCGAAGGATTCCCTTGGCTCTCCAACGTTTGTAGAACTCAGATCGCAGCATTTTTCCCTCGATACTGTAGGGCAGTAGCAGCTTATTGGCCCTTGCGCCGTTCAGCGGGGAAAAATGACCGTCTCCTCCCGGCGCTAGATAGTTAACGATGACGCTTGCGCCGTCGCTCACGTTCTGCAGCAGTTTAGACAGGGATACGGCTGGCACTGCGCTCACTCTGCGATAGGCATCTAGCTCAAGTTCGTTGGGTGCCGGATCTGGGTCAGAGTAAAAGCAGACTTGGAGTCCAAAGTGTTGCAGGGTGTCAGCCATGCAAACGGCAAAAGACCCAAATTTGTCCGTATAAGAGCATCGTTGGATGACTTCATCAGGATCAGCAACGATCCCGTGTCGTGCCAAGACAAGCCAAACAGAAATTGGCCCACATGGTCCCGACAGCTCAGCCAGCTTCTCTGGTATCTGACCTACATCGATGGTCGGAAACCTCATCCAATCACCCCCTTGCGATGCGCTGGCCCGTTTCCGTCTGTGGCCGGCCCCGACGGTCATCACCATGACTTCCAGACATCCGGCAGCAGCGCGCTATTGCCGGAAAAGCTCAATGAGACCCCAGCTTATCAGTAGGACAAAATAGCCAAAGAACCGCCAGACGCCGACACCCAACAGCGGATCGCCGGTCAAGCTCGAGATGGGGCTGAATCGATCGACAAAATATTCTGGGTAGATCAGCAGGGCCGCCGCAACCAGGGGCATGAACAGGACATACATGGCCCCGCTCCCTGCGCGGTAAGCTCTAGATGACGCTGCCACTTCCAGATTAGGAATGACCAGGCTTAGATGAAAGGTCAGCCATAGCCAAGCCGCGACAACTGCTCCGCCGATCAATCGATGAATCATCTGCACCCCACCTGATGTGATGATCCTTGCGCAAGTGTGATGTCCGCTATGGGTCGAAAGCGGACCTAAGCCGAGCCGTCAGATGCCATCCTGAATGTGAATCTTACCGTTTTTTTGTCTTTCGAGACAAACCAGTGAGACCCGACGTTTCTGTAGGCCGGCTTGGCCTCAAAAACGAAATAGATGCTGTCGTCGCAATCCCTTCCTCTTGAAATTTCAACGCGATCCAACGGGAAACGTCCAGATTTCGCGAACGCTTGCTTTATGGTTGGCAGGGCAGCATCGGAAGCGACCTTCGTCATCTTAGTGCAGCCATCCACATCGGCCAGACACGGCATTGATATTATGGCAGCTAGCGCTATGAGAACTGGGTAACTGGTTACCTTCATGTAGCCCTCCCTCGTTGGCACGGGCACGTGTTTTCGGATCGAAAACTGTCCGCTTTGGGTCGAAAGCGGACATTACTCTCAATTACGGACCACCACGCTCCTGCCTCAAGAGGGTGCCATTTCTAGAATAGATAAACAGGCGAGCACTATCCGGTGCGCAGCAGCGGTAGCTTTTTCCGGGGGTCCCAAGGTAGGGCCACGCGAACACGGTCCACTCACTACCGATAAGCGCCGCGTCTAACTCGCACCCATCGGCCGATTGATCCACGGGATGGCAGAAGGCGAAAGAGTCCTTCTCCGCCAGGGCGACGATGTCGCGTTCCCGTGGTGGATTATGCATAGGCCTGACGCTTTCAGCAGGACGTGGAGCCGACCTCTCTTGTAATAGCTCAGCGGCGTCATGGTCCTTCGAGCGTCTATGCAAATCGCCCAAAGCAGCGAGCGTTCCAAACGCACAAACCCACAACAGAACGATCTTCCAGTTCATTCACCCCTTCTCCTGGCCTTTCGTGTGGCGCTCGAAGAACCTAGAGCTGCAATGTCCGCTCCGCGTCGAAAGCGGACCCGTCCAGAATATAACCGTAAGCGCCCCTCACACTCGTGCCCAGAACCAGCGGGTGTTCGGCGCTTGCCGGAATCGATGATCAACTTGACCGGAATCCGTGCATGGGCAACGCTGAGCCGGTTTGCTGTGCCCTTCCGTAGCCTTTAGCGGTCGCACCATCACGGAGAGGATCAAGCGATGCGTACTGCCAGCGTAGGGCATGCCGTGTTTGCGGTGACACTGATTGCCCTCGG
Source organism: Dyella agri (assembly GCF_044904705.1). Lineage (NCBI taxonomy): Bacteria > Pseudomonadati > Pseudomonadota > Gammaproteobacteria > Lysobacterales > Rhodanobacteraceae > Dyella > Dyella agri. The sequence goes on along the minus strand of NZ_JADIKL010000009.1, from coordinate 104,656 downwards.
CATCCTCGGCCTGATCGAGGGTGGATTCACCGTGATATGGCAGCCGGTGTTCGACCATGTGCCGGCCGCAAGGCTGCTGGGCTATCTCTGCGCCGCGGTGTCGCTGGCGTGCGGCCTCGGCTCGTTCTGGCCGCGCTCGACGTCGCTGGCTGCGCGCGTGCTGTTTTTCTACGCCGCGTCATGGATGCTGGTGTTCAAGCTGCCGCTGATCGCCCAGGCGCCGCTCACGGAAGGCTCGTATCAATATTGCGGCGAAATGGCGGTCGTCGTGGCGGGCGTATGGGTGCTGCATGCATGGTTCGCCACCGACGCCGACGGGCGCCGGCTCGGGTTCGCCGTCGGCGACCAGGGCCTGCGCATGGCGCGCGTGCTCTACGGCCTGGCCTTGATCGCCTTCGGCTTCTCGCACTACGCCTATCTCAATCTCACTGCCCCGCTGATTCCCTACTGGCTGCATGCACCGGTGTTCTGGGCCTACCTGACCGGTGGCGCCTATCTCGCCGCGGGCGCGGCGATCGTCTTCAACGTACTCGCCCGGCTGGCCGCCACCCTGTCGGCCATGATGATGGGCTTGTTCCTGCTGCTGATCTGGCTACCCATGGTCGTCGCCGGCCATATCAGCGCCTTCCATTGGGGCGAGACGTATGCGACCTGGGTGCTGACGGCCGCAGCGTGGGTGGTGGCGGACTCGTATCGTGGGGTGCGTTGGCTCGGGCTTGGCAAGAAGGCCTGACCCGTTAGCAACCCTGCGCCCCGGCCTGCAGGATCTTGCACAAGAGGCGCCCGGCCTGTCATCTTTCCTCGCAGTCCTTCAACGGACGAAGGGGGAATCATGCTCAGAACACGGCATTGCATGCTGTTGGTCGCGCTGGCGCTGACGGCCACGGGATGTTCGAAGAAGCAGGAGGTCGCGCCGCTGCCGATCGCCGGCGAAACGGCGAAAGCGGGGGCGAAACTTGCCTACGAGCATCACCTGAACATCGAGCTGCAGAATGAGCAGATTGCCCCACGCATGGCCGCCGTGCGCGAGGCCTGCGAATCGGCACGCTTTGGCGCCTGCAATCTTCTGAGCCTCAAGCAGGATGAGCACAGCGGTTCGCTGACACTGCGTGTAGTGCCCTCCGGCGTCGAACCCCTCAGCCACATCGCCAGCCAGAACGGCAAGCTGGCCTGGCGCGAAACGAAGGCGGAAGACCTCGCCGACGCGGTCAACGACAACGCGCAGAAACAGAAACGACTGGAAGCCTACGCCGCACAGATAGAACAGTTGTCCCAACGCAAGGACCTCTCAACGAGCGACCTCATTGCGCTGGGACACGAGCGCGCACAGATACAGGTGGAGCGCGAAAATCTCCAGGGTGTTGCTGCCCAGCAACAGAGACGCATCGACACCAACCTGCTGCAGCTGGATTTCGCCGATGAAGCCAACGACCACCGTCGTGGCTTCTCCCTCGGCGACTGGACCGATCAACTGCTCGACGGCCTCAGCGACGCCATGTCGATGCTGGCCTACGGCATTCCGTTCCTGCTGCTGGCTTTTCCGCTGGCACTGGGGTGGCGATGGATCTGGCGCCGGGTGACGCGAAAATCCCGGGGGCGCGACGCAGGCTAGGCGAAGTGTCCCTGATGTCTTTTCGCTTTCGTCGCGAGAGCGGATCATGAGCGGGCTGTACCCCAGGCATGACGCAAGGTCGAAAACGCGGATCAGCGGAGGCTCGATGCTCAGGACCTACACCGGAAGCTGCCACTGCGGCGCCATCCGCTTTGAAGCGGATCTCGATATCAGCACCGGCACCGGCAAGTGCAACTGCACGATCTGCACCAAGATGCGCCTGTGGTCGATCAATGCCCTTCCCGACGCGTTCCGCCTGCTGGCAGGCGAGCACGACCTCACGGACTACCGGGGACGCGGGAATTCGGTCGCGCACCACCAGTTCTGCAAGCACTGCGGCGTAAGGGCGTTCGAGTGGATCGACATGCCGAACATGAGCGGCAGCAAGTACTACAACATCAACGTCATGTGCCTGGACGGCGTCGATATCGACGAGCTGATGCTGGCGCCGGTGACGTATTACGACGGGCTCAACGACAGCTGGGACGAAAGGCCTGCCGAGACGCGGCATCTGTAGGAAGGGTGCGCTCTGTATGGGGCCCTACCCTGCCCCTATCGCAGCGTTTGCGCGGCGAAAATGCTTCTGACGCCCCTCCGGTTACCTACGATGCTGCCAGGCGCTTGAGCAGATCAGCGTCCAGCAGGTCTCGCAAAGGCATGCCAAGCGCCTCCGCGAGCAGCCCCATGTTGTCGATGGAGATGTTCCGCGCCCCGCGCTCCACCTCGGAAACGTAGGTGCGGCTAAGTCCTGCCTGTAGCGCCAGCGCCTCCTGCGACAAATCCCTCAGGCGCCTGACCTGACGAAGGTTTCGCGCAAACACAAGGCGTGGCGTGGCTTGGGCGGATGCTTTCCTCATAGGACAAGCATCCGTGCGGTCGGCGTTGACTACTACAAACTATACGAGTATAAATGCAAACTATAGTAGACATTGCGTCTTTAGCAAAAGACAAAATGACGCCTATCGACATAGTGCAACTCGCGGCAACGTCATCGCTTTATCCATCGCTACCGCATGCATGTTCGAGAGGCGTGGACGTCGGCGTAGCTCTATGGAGAGAAGGTATGGCGAGCGGAACGCAAACCTCGACACCAGCCAACGGCGATGCCGACGTTGCCGAAGAAATCTTCGGCGACGTCGAGGCCACTGCCACTGGCCTCAGCGAACTGCTCCACCACTTGCTGGGCAGCGGCACCCACACCCTGGCCGACGCCGGCCTGTCGCGTTTCTGCGCACGACGCCTGTCGGCGATACAGAGCGGCGCCGAAGCGCAGGCGCTGGAATGCCTGCATGGCTTGCAGGGCATGGCTCATGTGTTGGGCGTGGCGTTGGGGCATCCGCAGGCGGACTTGCCCGCGTCCGTGCTCACCGACGTCATCTGGCATTTCCACGGGCAACTGCACGCCATCGAGCGCTGGCGCGAGCTGGCGACGAACGCTGCTGGCATGCTCGATAACCGGCGCGCGGCAAGCGATATCGCTAACCGTTATGCGGCGTGGGCGCGTTCCATTGGCGAGTGGCCCGACGCGGGCCCGTGAGGAAACAGGAAGCCGGACAAAGGGGACATCGGCAACTAGGCCAACTTGATTCCCTACGTCCCTTTACCGCTGGTACGCCCCCGTCATAGTGCGCGAACCACTTGATCTATCAAGTCCACCAGCCAACGCAGACCGCTGTCCCCCTGATGCGATGTCTTCCAAAGTGCGCTGATCTGATGCGCCGGGGACTCGAACGGCAAAGGGCTGATGCTTAACCCTAGACTGCGGCTCCAGATGCGGGCGATATAGTCGGGTACTGTGACAAGCACGGGATTGTCCCGTGCAATGAATGGCTGCGTGGCAAAGTGCGGGTTGGAAAAAATCACCCGCCGGCGTTCGCCAAGCGCCTCCAGCCGCTCGTCGATGAACCCCCGCAACTCCCCTTTGAATGAAGTGAGCAGATGCGGGTAGGCGAGATACTCGCGCATGCTCAATGTTTCGCCTTGGACCCGTACCAGCTCCGGGTTGTAAAGGCAGACAAAGCGCCAATCCAACAAGGGGTGATACTGCTGCCATTGCGGGTAATGGTTGAAGACACCCAGGGCAATCTCGATGTCGTTGCGCTCGAACATCGAGGACACGCGGTGGCAGTCCGTATCCACGGTGATGAGTTGTATGCCTGGCGCTTCGGACCCGAGCACTTTCAGCAGCGACGGGAACAGCGTGACCGCGATCGCCTCGGAGACGCCTATGCGGAATGTCCTGCTGGCATGTTTCGCATCAAACGGCTGGTGAACCCGCATGGCGTGGTGAAGGCCGACCAGCAGCGAGTCGATCTGCTGCGATAGCTCCAGCGCACGAGGTGTCGGCTCCATGCCTTGGCGTCCACGCACGAACAGCTCGTCGCCGAATGCCGCGCGAAGTCGCTTGAGCGCACCGCTTACCGCGGGCTGGCCGAGAAAAAGCCGCTCCGCCGCGCGCGTGACGTGGCGTTCTTGCATGAGCGCCCGGAAGACCAGAAGCAAATTGAGATCGAACTGACGAAGATCATGCTCGATGATGGAGGCCATTACGACAAATGATTGGAGTGATAGTGGTCTTAGCATGCACCATTTCACCCATCGCCGCGGAAGCGGCATGAAGGTGAGACGATGCAATGAGCAGCGGCGCAGGCAGTGTCGTCGTACTTGGCGGCTCGTCGGGCATTGGGTTGGCTACCGTCAGGCGATTGGCCAGCACAGGCTATGAGGTCATCGCCACCGGTCGCGATGCGGAAAAGTTGCGCGCGGCGATGGCAGGGGTCGACGGGGCGGTGCGGTTCGAGGCGTTTGACGGAACCCAGCGTGAGTCACTGGATCGATTCTTCAGCAACATCGGCACCATCGACCATCTGGTGATCGCACTCAGCGGTGGCGATGGCGCAGGCAACTTCCAGGAGCTCGACTTGCTGGCCTTGCGCCGCGGCTTCGAAGCCAAGTTCTGGCCGCACGTGCAAGCGGCGCAAGCTGCCTTGCCGGCGCTGCGCAAAGGGGGCAGCGTAACGTTCCTGACGGCGATCTCGGCGCGGATCGCCAACCCGGGCACCAGCGGCCTGGCCGCCATCAATGGGGCGATCGAGGCCATGGTACCCGTGCTTGCCCGCGAGCTTGCCCCACCCGGGTCAACGCCGTCTCCCCCGGCGTGGTGGAGACCCCCTGGTGGAACGCCATGCCCGACGATGTGCGGCGGCAGTTCTTTGCCAGCCACGCGAGTGAGTTGCCAGTGGCCCGCGTCGGCCAACCGGATGACGTGGCTCAGGCCGTCGCCTTCCTCATAGGGAACGGTTACACCACCGGAAGCATCCTCGAATGCGATGGCGGCCTGCACTTGCTCTAACGCGGAGAGCGCACGATCAACGCCTTGCGTGATGCAACATGCCCCAGTCCTGGCATCCCCGGCGGCCCCTGTTCCTGGTGCGCATACCGCCGTCCGGCATCGACCTGAAAGCCGCCGTCCCTTCTGAACCAAAAACAAAGGATATGCAGTGAGCAAGAAGATTTTCATCAACCTTCCCGTGAGCGACCTGAAGCGGTCGAAGGCCTTCTATGAGGCCGTCGACGCGGTCAATAACCCCGCCTTCAGTGACGACACCGCAGCGTGCATGGTGCTCTCCGATACGATCTACGTGATGCTTCTTACGCACGACAAGTGGCGTCAGTTCACCGACAAGCGGATCACCGACGCACACGTGGATGCACAGGTGCTTCTGTGCCTGTCGGCGGACAGTCGTGAGGAGGTGAGCCGCCTGGTCGACAAGGCGAGCGCCTCCGGAGGAAAACCGGACCCTACTCCCGTGCAGGATTTTGGCTTCATGTATGGCCGAAGCTTCGAGGATCCGGATGGCCATATCTGGGAAGTGATGTGGATGGATTCCAGCGCCACGCCTCCCCACGACTGAGCGCTCCTGCAGACAGAACGAGGGTTGATGCGCGCCCATCAAGGCGGCTGGCCTCTGTTATTTAGCGACCAAACCGCCATGGCTTCCCACGATACCCGGGCCCTTGGGCCTTTCACTCCATTGAATGGCACCCGCGTTCTTTTGACAGGTGCCACCAGCGGCCTTGGCGCCGCCATGGCCCGGGCGCTCGCCCAGGCGGGCGCCCGGGTCATGGTCACCGGCCGCGACGAGGAACGCGCCGCAGCCGCCGCGAGAGCGCTGGGCTCAAACGCCATCCCGTGCCCACTGGATGTGCGCGACGAGCGCTCGGTCGCGGACTGCGTGGCCCTGGCTTGCGACGCGTGGGGCGGCATCGACGTGCTGGTGAACAACGCCGGTATCGGCATGCGCACGGTCAATCCCCGTTTCCTGTCGGAAGCGCAGCCGTTCTGGCAGGTGAGCTATGGCGGGTTTCGCGATGTGCTGGACACCAAGGTGATCGGCTGTTTCCTGATGGCGCGGGCGGTCGTTCCCCTCATGCTCCGCAACGGCGGCGGAAGAGTCGTCAACATCTCGATGAACGAGCAAACCATGACCCGTCGCGGTTTCGTCCCGTACGGGCCGGCAGGCGCCGGTGTCGAAGCCTTGTCGCGAGTGATGGCCGCGGATCTTGCAGGGAGTTCGGTGGCCGTGAATACGCTGCTTCCCGGTGGCAACGGTACGCTGACCGGGATGGTTCCTGACGATGTTCCTGCTGAGATACGAGCCCGGCTTCAGGATCCGGCCGTGATGGGGCCACCTATCGTCTGGCTTGCTTCAAGCCCTGCCTCCGGGGTGCATGATCAGCGCTTTATCGCAACCGAATTCAATGCGGCACTGGCTGCGCCGTGACAACGGGGCACGTGACCAGGCCGAACACGATGACCCGACCCTCTGGACGATCCTGGGCGACTCTCCAGCCATCGCAGGTCGGTTCTCTTCTGTTTGAAAAAATCTAAAGGAATTGGTTATGCGACAGCACCGTATATGCCTCGTGGCATGGTTCATATGCTCGTGCGCGGCGGCGCAAAGCGCCGTACCACCGCCAGCGAACACAGACAGCTTCCGGCAGCCTGCCCCTGCATCGACCACCAGCACCGGCTCAAACTATCGAAGCGTGCTCGGTGCTGCCTTCAAGGACGCCATGCGCGCCGGCGCCCATGGCCAGTCGACACCTTCGTCAGATGACAGCTTCTTGCAAAAGAACGGCGTAAGTGTCCGGGTCCATGGCGACAACGGCCATGGCGGCCCGGGCTCCATCGGCTGTACCTCCACCGGACCCACGGGTTCATGCCTCTAGGCGTTCACTCCAACCGTGCCGGGCCATCCGACACGCGCGTTGAGGCCAAGGCCACTTTGAAGTTGGCACGGTCCCATCCATGCCCACCGCTCGGCCCTGTCGCGGGCGAATCGATGTCGCCCCCTTCCACATCACTACGGAGAAACCGCATGCAAGTTGTCGATAACCGCCGGGAACACGTGCTTGTCGTCGGAGGCAGTTCCGGCATGGGTTTGTCATTGGCGGCGTCACTGCTGGCCGATGGCGCAAGGGTCACCCTTGCGGGGCGTGACCAGAGCCGCCTGGAGGCAGCGCGGCACAGCCTTGCTGACCAGGAAAGAGTGACCCTCGTGGCGGCCGATATCACGAACGAAGACGATGTCGTCCAGCTGTTTGCAAAAGCCGGCCCTCTCGATCACATCGTCACCACTGCAGCGACGCTGGATGGCGTCTATCGCCTGCTTCCAGAGCTCGAGATGTCCGCCATCCGCCGTGCGATCGACTCGAAGCTGATCGGCCCACTGCTGCTCGCGAAATATGGCGTGTCATCCCTGTCGCAACGCGGGTCCATCACCTTCACGGCCGGCCGCGCGAGGCTCCGTGGTTGCCGCCGTCAATGGTGCGCTCGCATCGCTGGCGTACGCATTGGCCGTGGAACTCGCCCCGATACGCGTGAACGTCGTCTCGCCCGGCTGGGTCGACTCTCCGATCTGGGCATCGGTGGCCGGGGACAAGAAAGCCGAGATGCTCGAAGCCATGGCGAATCGGCTTCCGGTGGGGCGCGTGGGTGAGCCGGCGGACATTGCACAGGCCATCCAGTTCCTGATGCGCAATGGCTTCACCACCGGTAGCGTGCTCCACGTCGATGGTGGCCACCGCCTGGTGTGACGGCGCCACACCAGGCTTGCGCTCTACGCCCCCGACTGGACCGTTGAACGGTCCTTGGCGAAGAAACGATGTCAGCGGTCGCGCGCGAACTCGAGGCTTCCGCGCGTACCGAGCTCAAGATAGCTGCCCGCCAGCCAGCGGATCCGCAAGGGCTCGCCCGCATCGGCTGTCGATTCGGTGCTCACGTCGCGGCCCGTGCCGTAATTGATCTGGGCCTGGGGCGTCTTGGGCACGCCGACCACAGCCACGATGCGGCTTCCCGCCGGGAGCAGACGCGCGGTCGCCATCTGGCTCTGGAATGCGAGGGTGACCGGCTGGCCGGGCTGCAGCACATGCCGGTGGGTGCGGTCCTGCATGTAGCTCGCCCGGCCGAGGTAGGAGGCCAGGTCGAGGTACTTGCCGTCGGGTGTCAACGCGTAGAAGTTGACCGCCAGATCGAAGTCGCACTTGTTGATGACGACCTCGAATCGCCCTTGAAACAAACCGTCGATCTCCAGCGCTTTCGTCAGCGTTTGTGTTTCGAACACCAGGGCGTTGCGGATGTCGGGCGCGCCCGCCGGTGGACGGAAGTCCGCATCGCTGCGATCGGCGAAGTTCACGACAAGCTCGGGCGGGAGGGACTGCTTGCCCGGCGCGTCATCGAACAGCAACCGATCGGCTTCGCGACGCCCGGTGAGATACAAGCGCCGGTAGCTGGTGGCCATATCGGCGAGCGTGGACACGTGCCGCCAGCTGTTCGCACCCATCACTTCGAAGTTGACCCGGTCGCTGAGCAGGTCGGGCAACGGGGCGCCGCGGAACACGTGCTCGAACCACTTCAGCCGCACATCCTGGAGATCGAGCAGCGCCGCCTTGTCGACGACATAGCCGTCGATCTCGGACAGCACGCCGGTCTGCATGGCGGTGTGATGGTAAGGGCCGATCAGCATCCGGTCGTCGGCCGACGGGCGATACGTGAGATGTTGCTGGAAGTAATACAGCGCGCCCACCATGCCGCCGTCGTAGTAGCCGGTTTCCACGAAGACTGGAATGTCGATGTCGGCGAACTCGCGGCCGTAGGGAATCAGGCGCTGCCAGTAGGCGTCGTAGGACGGGTGCTTCAGCCAGGTATCGAAGATCGGATTGGGTCTGCCGTCGATCTTGTCCAGGTCGCGATAAGGCTTGCCGCTGACATACCACTGGCGCTGGAGCGCGACCCAATGGGCGCGATCGTCGAAGGCCCGGTCGTCCAGACCCTTGCTGTCGGTGGTGTAGAACGGCCAGTAGTAGATGAAGCTCTGGAACACGTTGCCTTGCATCGGCGTATCGATGCCCGGGGCATTGGTGGCGTGGGTGGCGATCGCCTTCAGCGCCGGCGGATGGTGCTTGGCGGCGGCCCATTGGGTGAAGCCGTTGTAGCTGCCGCTGAACATGCCGACGCGGCCGTCGCTCCAAGCTTGGCGCGCCAGCCATGCGATCACCGTCGCCGCGTCTTCGCCATCGTGGACGTAGGGCACCACGGCACCGGGGCTGCGGCCTTTGCCTCGCGTATAGGCGACCACGCCGGCATAGCCATGGGCAGCCATTTTCTTGGCGTCGTCCATGCTCCAGTCATCGTTGGCATAGATCGTGAAATTCAGCAGGGCGGTCAGCTTGGTCGATTGGGCGGAGCGCGGACGCACGAGGATCGCGGCGATCTTCGCGCCATCCGGCGTCGGGATCAGGATCTGGTCGTCGACCAGGAACCGGCGTTGCGTATCGGCCTCGCGCAGCGGCTTCAAGGCGGGCACCAGGTAGGTCCATGCGGCCAATCCCTGGCGGGCCGCAATCAGGCTTGCGGCGGAAGGACAATCCGCCAGCCGCATCCCGGCGCAGGCCTTCTCCTGCTCCGCCACCTTGGCGCGCACGGCATCCAGGTCGACTTCGTACCAGGGGCCGACGTCCACGGCCTGGTCGTCCGGAAGGGAACCGTAGAGTTCGGAAAACGCGCGACGCAAGGCGGCGGAAGGCTCGCTGCCGTTCGCCTCGTAAGCTTTCGCACGCGCATAGGTCTGCCAGGGCACGACCGAGGGAACCAGCCTGGGCTCGCTGGACCGGTAGGCGGCAGCCAGGCGATCGAGCGTCGCCTCGGCGTCGGCATAGCGTCCGGCGGCGAGCTGCAGCCGGTAGAGCACGATCAGTTCGGCCGGCGTGGCAGCCGAGGCATGACTTGCGATCAGCGTCGCCGCGGTACCGGGCAGCGCGACCTCCGCGGACGGGGCCACGCTGGCATGAGCAGCGGTGGCGACGAGGCCCCAGGCAAGCAGGATGGGCAGGGCGAAGACTTTCATGCCGTTCTTTCTCCGGATCATTCGGGCCAATAGCGGTTCGTCCCGGGCCAGGGGCCAGGACGGTGCGATCGTTGCGGGATCCGGAAGGGAAAGGCGGAAAAATCGGCGAATGGACACTTCGCCACGGCGAACGGGAACGGCGAGATGGTCAGATGACCCGGTTGCGCAGCAGCTTCGCCCCGTCGCGGCTGGTCGAGATGGTCTGGCCGTTTTCCATATGCAGCAGCAGGCGCCCGCCGCCGGCCGGCTCGGCACGGGCAATGCGATGGGTGTTCACGATCCACGAGCGATGGACGCGGACATATTTCGCCGGATCGAGCGACTTGGCGAATTCCGCCAGCGTCACGCGGACCAGGTGCTTGCCGCTCTGCGTACGCACTTCGGCGTAGTCATCCGCACCACCGATGCTTACCACCGTATCCATGTCCAGCGGCCTGAGCTCGTCGCCTATCCGGACGAAATAGCGGGAGAGACTGCCGTCGGTGCGCGCCTCGGACTCCGCTGCAGAGGCACCCAGCGACCCGGCCCGCCCCTCCTCCGCGGCGCTGGTCGGGGACGTCGCGATTGCGGTAGCCGCACCGTCTCCAGCCGACGCACGGCGCAGCGCGAGGTGAGCCCGGTCCGGGACCTGCAGGTAGGACACGGCGGCGATCAAGGCGTAGGTCGTCACGTTCTCCAGCGATTGCCAGGCCGCTCCGCTCAGCGAGAAAGGACGCACCACAAAACCATCGGGACCAGCGCCGTTGAACAGGCCGAGCAGCACGATCAGCAACAGATACGAAAGCGCCGTGAACGCGGCGCACAGCAACAGATGGGCGACAAGCTGGGTTCCGGCCGGGCGCCCGACCAGGCGCTGCGCAACGATGCGGCGCACGGCCACCCCGAAGATGACCACGGGAATCGTATTGGCAGCTCCGCCCAGCAGGCAGCCCGCAAGGTCGAGCCCCATGGCCAGCCGGATCGTGACCGTATAGGCCACGAAGACGCCAACGATCGCCAGGACATCGAAAGTGCGCTGCCTCATTCCCCGCCCAGCCTTTGTTCCAGTGCCCATCAGTAAAAGAAAGCCTGCCTGCAAGGCAAGCAAGGCTCCGGAGTCTGGCCTTCCATCATCCGGGCATATATACGAACACGCCGCTTCGGGACAGCCGCGAAGCCATCCGGTGGCGAAGCGGCCAAGCGACTCAACCGTACAACCGCAACCGGGCCGCAGCCACTTTTACGAAGCGCAAATAACAAGAGCGGCATCGCTGCCGCTCTTGTTCGATCTTCATCGAATACCGCCGCTTACCCGCATTTGCTATACCCACAATTCAAGCAAGTCTGGCATCCATCCATCAGCACCAGCGCCTGCGTATTGCACTTGTGGCACAGCGTGGCGCCGGGCGGGAAGCTGCCGTTGGATTCGGCGCCTTCCGCCGCTGAAGCCAGGCTCACGTCAGCGTTTTTTTTTGCCCCAGCCGCCTCGTAGGCAGCCCGCTTCTCGGCGATCAACGCCCGCTGGCTGTCACTCATCTCCGGATCGTGGATGAGGCCGATGTTCTTCATGTGCTGCTCGATCACCGCGCCGATCTCGGCGACGATGCTGGGCATGTAGACGCCGCCGGCCTTGAAGTAGCCGCCGCGCGGGTCGAACACGGCCTTCAGCTCTTCCACGATGAAGGTGACGTCGCCGCCCTTGCGGAACACGGCGGAGAGGATGCGGGTGAGCGCCACGATCCACTGGAAGTGGTCCATGTTCTTCGAGTTGATGAAGATCTCGAAGGGGCGGCGCTGTTCGTGTTTGGTGCCGGCGTTGAGCACGATGTCGTTGATGGTGACGTACAACGCGTGCTCGAACAGCGGCGACTTGATCTTGAAGGTGGAGCCGATGAGCTGCTCGGGGCGCTCCAGGCTCTCGTGCATCTGGATGACTTCGGCTTGGCGCGGTTCGGCGGCCTTGGCCTTGATTTCGGGTGCGGCGGCCGGCGCAGCCTTGTCCTCGGGCTTGACGACGTTGTAGCCCTTGATCTTCTTTTCGATCTTGATCGCCATGGCGGGGTGTTCTTCTCTGGATGGATGGCGGCGCGCGCAGCTATGGATCCGGCCTGCAAATGATTTCCGCTGATGTCCTTCGACTTCGCTTTGCTACGCTCAGGACGAACGGTGCACTCGTGGTTTGCGGGTCGATCGACAAGAGAAAAACAGCCGGCCCGGCGCGTGGCCGGGCCGGCTGTTTCGGGACTTACTTCTTGCGGGCGGCCTTCTTGGCGGGCTTCTTCGCCGCCTTGACGCTCGCCTTCTTGCTGGCAGTGGACCTCTTGACCGCCTTGGCGGCCTTCTTCACGGCAGCCTTCTTGGCTGTCTTCTTGGGGGCGGCTTTCTTCGCCGTCTTTTTGCTGCTGACCTTCTTTGCGGCTTTCTTGGCGACTTTCTTCGCCTTGCCGGCAACCTTTTTCGCGGCCTTCTTCACCGCTTTCTTCGCGACCTTCTTCGCCGTCTTCTTGGCGGCTGCCTTCTTCACGGCCTTCTTCGCCGTCTTCTTGGCAGCGGCCTTCTTCACGGCCTTCTTCGCCGTCTTCTTGGCGGCGGCCTTCTTCACGGCTTTCTTCGCCGTCTTCTTGGCAGCTGCCTTCTTCTTGGCCGGAGCCTTCTTCGCCGCCGCCTTCTTCGCGGCAGGCTTCTTCGCAGCCTTCTTCTTGGCCGGCTTCTTCGCGGCCTTCTTCGGTGCTGCGGCCGGCGCAGCGGCGACCGGGGCAGCAACCACCGGCGCCGCAGGGGCGTCAGACATTACAGGATCTTTCACTTCGAATTCGATATCGATGGACATGCGAGTGTTCCCCTCCGGCGGTGATCGTTGCTTGGTGGATACGGGTCAGAATTTGCCGTAATACCCTTCCTTCAAGGCATCGAACAGGTTGGCCGCGGTGTGCAGCTCGCCGTCGTATTCCACTTCTTCATTGCCTCGAAGTTCGATAACGCTACCGTCTTCCAGTTCGAAGTGGTAGAGGGTGTTGGCAAGGTCGGCCTCCTTCACCAGCACGCCCTGGAAGGCGGCGGGGTTGAAGCGGAAGGTGGTGCAACCTTTCAGCCCCTGTTTGTAGGCGTAGAAGTAGATGTCCTTGAAGTCTTCGTAGGGGTAGTCGGTGGGGACGTTCGCGGTCTTGGAGATCGACGAATCGACCCACTTCTGCGCGGCGGCCTGGATGTCGACGTGCTGCTTCGGGCCGATGTCGTCGGCGGCCACGAAGTAATCCGGCAGCTTGGCTTGCGGATCGTCGGTGAACGGCATCGCGCTGGCGTTGATCAGCGCGCGGTAGGCGAGCAGCTCGTAGCTGTAGACCTCGACCTTTTCCTTGGTCTTGCGGCCTTCGCGGATCACGTTGCGCGAGTAGTGGTGGGCGAAGCTGGGCTCGATGCCGTTGCTGGCGTTGTTGGCCAGCGACAGCGAGATGGTGCCGGTCGGCGCGATCGAGCTGTGGTGGGTAAAGCGCGCGCCGGTTTCGGCGAGCTGCTCGACCAGGTTGGGCGCCACTTCGGCGACGCGCTGCATGTAGCGGCTGTACTTGGCGTGCAGCAGGCGGCCGGGGATGGCGTCGCCGACCTTCCAGCCGTCCTTCGCCATTTCCGGGCGGCGGCGCAGCATGTCGCCGGTGACGGTGTAGTCCTTGGCCAGGATCGGCGCGGGGCCCTTCTCCTTCGCCAGGTCCAGCGCGACTTCCCAGCCGGCCACCGCCATCTCGCGCGAGACGTCTTCGGTAAAGGCCACCGCCTCGGCGCTGCCGTAGCGGTGCTTGAGCATGGTGATGGTGGAGCCGAGGCCGAGGTAGCCCATGCCGTGGCGGCGCTTGCTCATGATCTCGTTGCGCTGCTGCTCCAGCGGCAGGCCGTTGATCTCGACCACGTTGTCGAGCATGCGGGTGAAGATCTTCACCACCTCGCGGTACTCGTCCCAGTCGAAACGCGCCTTCGGCCCGAACGGATCGCGCACGAAGGTGGTGAGGTTGATCGAGCCGAGCAGGCAGGAGCCGTACGGCGGCAGCGGCTGCTCGCCGCAGGGGTTGGTGGCGCGGATGTGCTCGCACCACCAGTTGTTGTTCATCTCGTTGACCTTGTCGATCAGGATGAACCCGGGCTCCGCGTAGTCGTACGTGGAGACCATGATCATGTCCCACAGGTGCCGCGCGCGGATGTGGCCGTAGATCTTGCAGGCGACCAGGCCGTCCTCGCGGTCCACGTAGTTCTCGTGGGTGGGCCACTCGCGCCACACCACCTTGGCGGCATCGTCGAGGTCGAGCTCGTCGCGCTCCTTCACGTGGATCGGGAACACCAGCGGCCAGTCCTGGTCGTGCTCCACCGCCTGCATGAAGCCGTCGGTGACCAGCAGCGAGAGGTTGAACTGGCGCAGGCGGCCGTCTTCGCGCTTGGCGCGGATGAATTCCTTCACGTCGGGATGGCTGACGTCGAACGTGCCCATCTGCGCGCCGCGGCGGCCGCCGGCGGACGAGACGGTGAAGCACATTTTGTCGTAGATATCCATGAAGGACAGCGGGCCGGAGGTGTAGGCACCTGCGCCCGACACGTACGCGCCGCGCGGGCGCAGCGTGCTGAACTCGTAGCCGATGCCGCAGCCGGCCTTCAGCGTGAGGCCGGCCTCGTGCACCTTCTCCAGGATGTCGTCCATCGAGTCGCGGATGGTGCCGGACACGGTGCAGTTGATCGTGGAAGTGGCGGGCTTGTGCTCCAGCGCGCCGGCGTTGGAGGTGATGCGGCCGGCGGGAATCGCGCCGCGGCGCAGCGCCCACAGGAAGCGCTCGTTCCAGTGCTCGCGCAGCTCGGGCGTGGCTTCCACTTCGGACAAGGCGCGCGCGACGCGCTGCCAGGTGCCGTCGATGTCGGCGTCCACCGGCGCACCCGACTTGGTACGCAGACGGTATTTCTTGTCCCAGATGTCCTGCGAAGCAGGTTGCAGCGGGATCGCCGCCGCGGCGTCGCGTTGCAATTCCGAACCCGTGGCGGGCGCACGTGCTGTGCTCATCGGCTTCCTGACCTCCCAGCGCGGCCTCGCGGCCGTTCTTGTCTGTTGCTGTTGATATCGATCCGTACCTCGGCAGCCATGCGGCGACGGGCGGATGCCGCAGCGACGCCATGCTGACCGCTTGCCGAACCCGCCCCCTGAAAGCTGCCTCGCCCCACCAGTGCTTGTCCGATCGCCAGCGAACGGACACAAGATGTTGTGGTTGCGAATAGATGGCAAGGTACCCCCGGGGAGGCCCGATGTAAAGTGGTGCGCGCATCCCCGACATCGCATCGGCCGCGGGGAACCACGACACCGCCCACGCAGTCAGAAAGCGCGCCGTTTCCGCATCCGGCAGGAGGAGTCCGATGTCATCCCGTCACCCGCGTTTTCCGCACTGGCCAGCCGCCGCACTGGCGGCGTTGCTGGGCGCCGCCCTGCCCGCTTCCGGCCGCGCCGCGATGCCGCCGGCGGTGGACGGCCAGGCGATGCCTTCGCTGGCGCCGATGCTGGAGCACGTCACGCCGGCGGTGGTGAACATCTCCAGCAAGACGCGGGTGCAGGTGCGCAATCCGTACTTCGACGATCCGACCTTCCGCCAGTTCTTCGGCCTGCCTGCGGTGCCGCGCGAGCGGGTGGAACAGAGCCTGGGCTCGGGCGTGATCGTCGACGCGGCGAAGGGCTATATCCTCACCAACAACCACGTGGTGGGCGGCGCCGACGACATCACGGTGACCTTGCAGGACGGCCGCACGCTGAAGGCGAAGCTGGTCGGCACCGACCCCGATACCGACGTGGCGGTGATCCAGATCAATGCGCCGAACCTGCAGGCGCTGCCGCTGGCCGACTCTGCCAAGTTGCGCGTCGGCGACTTCGTGGTGGCGGTGGGCGAACCGTTCGGGCTCAGCGAAACGGTGACCTCGGGCATCGTCTCCGCGCTGGGGCGTTCGGGGCTGGGCAACGCCGGCTACCAGAACTTCATCCAGACCGACGCCTCGATCAATCCCGGCAATTCCGGCGGCGCACTGGTGAACCTGCGCGGCCAGCTGGTCGGCATCAACACCATGATCTTCTCGCCGTCCGGCGGCAACGTGGGCATCGGCTTCGCCATCCCCAGCAACCTCGCCACCGGGGTGATGCAGCAGCTGATCGCGCACGGCAAGGTGGAACGCGGCACGCTGGGCCTGCAGTCGCAGGACATCACCCCGCGCATCGCACGCCTGCTGAACCTGACGCAGGACAAGGGCGTGGTGATCACCGGCGTCAACGCCGGCTCGCCCGCCGAACAAGCCGGCCTGCAACCCGGCGACGTGCTCACCGCGATCGACGGCAAGCCGCTGCGCGACGTCAACGAACTGCGCAACACCGAAGGCCTGTTGCCGGTGGGCAGCTCGGTGAAGCTCGGCGTGCTGCACGGCGGCAAGACGCGCGAGGTCACCGCGGTGCTGCGCCCCGAGAAACTCGCCAACCTCGACGGCGGCAAGCTCGATCCGCGCCTGGCCGGCGTGACCTTCAGCGAGCTGGGCCAGGCCGAACGCAGCCAAGGCATCTACGGCGTCGCGGTGGGCACGGTGCAGCCGAACAGCCGCGCCGCCACCGCCGGGCTCAATGCCGGCGACATCGTGATCGGCGTGGGCAACATGCGCATCACCGACCTGCGCATGCTGCGCGAGCTGGCCGGCGTGCGGCCGCGCCAGCTGGTGCTGGTGGTGGCCGACAGCGACGGCACGCACTACGTGCTGATCCAATGACCGGCGGCCGGGGAAGGCGCCGCCTTCCCCGCCCTGGCCCGCCGGGTCCGGCATGCACCCGGTCCCGGCCCTGCCCGCCCGCTGCCTGCGCGATGGGCCGGCGCGCGATCCGTCCTTGACTCGCCCGGCACCGGCCCGCCAGACGCAGTGGCGCCGCGCAGCATGACGAAACGCACCCGTACAGGCGTGCCTGCGTCGCACAAGCGCGTGAACCCGCTTGATGTTTTCTGTTCAGGCCGATGAAATATCCTGCGTTCATCCACCTCGTGCGTCGGCCGGGATCACGCGCCGCCACCTCCACCACCCTCACCACTTTCATCACCCATCCTTTGTCGGGGTTCTCCGTCATCATGTCCGTTCGTGCTGTCCGCCTGTTGTCCGCCCTCCTGCTCGGCGCCTGCCTTGTCGCACCCGCCGCCGCCAAGACCACCCATCACACCGCCCGTCACAAGGCCACCAAGAGCAAGGAGGCCGCGCTGATCTGGCGTGGCGACGTCACCACCGCCCACGGCGTGGTCACCGAAATGGCCAAGTTGTGGGAGAAGAGCGGCCACGGCCGCGTCGAGCTGCAGCCGTTCAACACCGCCTCGGGCATCGATGCCGTGGCCGCCGGCACCGCCGATCTCGCCGGCAGCGCGCGTCCCAGCGACGGCAGCCCCGAAGACAGCCACCTCACCTTCACCCCGGTGGCGTGGGACGGCCTGGTGATGATCACCAACCCGGCCAACCCGGTGCGCAGCCTCTCCCTGCGCCAGCTGCACGAGATCTACTTCGGCAAGATCACCAACTGGAAGGACGTGGGCGGCCGCGACGCGCCGATCGACCTGTACGCGGTGATCAGCCCCAACGACGGTGTGGAATACAGCCTGCGCACCCTGCTGTTCGGCCACGGCGAGCAGCAGATCTCCGCGCCGCGCCTGTACCTCAACACCAAGGCGCTGGAGGAAGGCGTCTCGCTCAATCCGAACGGCCTGGGCCTGTCCACGCTGAGCAACGTGACCGGCAATCCGAAGCTGCGCTCGATCCCGATCGACGGCGTGGCGCCCACCGTGGCGAACATCGCCGATGGCAGCTATCCGCTGTACATCCCGCTGTTCCTGGTGAGCAACCCGAACAGCCCGAAGGCGGCCCAGGTGCAGGCCTTCATGGACTTCCTGCAGACCGACCCGGCCAAGACCACGCTGCGTGACCATTCCGTGCTGCCGTACCAGGACGGCATCGGGCTGGTGGCGAAGGACGAGGAGCGCCGCAACAAGGTCTACGGCGCCTCGACCAACTCCTCGGCCAAGGCGCCGCTCGCCGCGCCGGGCGCCAGCTATGCCGCAGCCGCCGCCGTGGCGCCGACCTCGGAGCGCACGCTGGCTGCCCACACCGCGATGGAAAAGCGCGATGCCGATGCCAAGTCCTCCGCCGGCGGCGCCGGCAAGACCTACACCGTGACCAAGGGCGACACCTTGTCCGGCATCGCCAAGAAGAACGGCGTGACGGTGACCGACCTGCGCGACTGGAATCACCTGAAGAACGACAACATCAAGCTGGGCCAGTCGCTGCAGGTCAGCCGCGACTGACGCTGTGGTGATCCGCGCCGTCACGCTCGATCTCGACGACACCTTGTGGCCGGTGCTGCCGGCCCTGGAGCTGGCGGACCGGGCGGTGAACGACTACCTGCGCGAGCACTGGCCCGACGTGGCTCGCGCATGGCCGATCCCGGCCATGCGCGAGCTGCGCGCCCAGGTGGCGGCGACGCGACCCGACCTCGCCCACGACTTCAGCACCCAGCGCCGGCTCACCCAGCAGCAGGCCTTCGCCGCCTGCGGCATCGCCGATGCGCCGCTGGACACGCTGTGGGAGATCTACTTCGCCGCGCGCAACGCGGTGGAGCCCTGGCCCGACAGCGTGCCCGCGCTGCAACGCCTCGCCGCACGCTGGCCGCTGGCCAGCCTCACCAACGGCAATGCCGACCTCGCCCGCACCGGTGTGCAGGCGCATTTCGCGCATCACATCTGCTCGCGCGACGTGGGCACGGCGAAACCCGACCCGCGCATTTTCCTCGCTGCCGTCGCCCGCTTCGGCGTGGCGCCCGACGAGGTGTTGCACGTGGGCGACGACCCCGAGCTGGACGTGGCCGGTGCACGCCGCGCCGGCCTGCGCGCGGCCTGGATCAATCGCCACGGCGAGACCTGGCCCGCCACACTGGGCCCTGCGCCCGAACTCGAACTGCGCGACCTCGGCGAGCTCGCCGACTGGCTGGAAGCCCAGCAGCCCGGGCGGTAGCCGCCATCCTGGCCACAGGCCACGGCGTGACCCCACGGCGGCATCGGCGCATCATTGGCGTTTGCGCGCCACGCCCGCCGAAGGTAAAGCCATGTCCGCCCTGATCGACCGCTCGTCCGCTCCCCGCCACCTCGTTCCCATCGAAGCCACCGACGCCCGCCACCTGTCCGCGACGAGGCGGCGGCTGGATGCCGCGCAGCGCCGCTGGCTGGACACGAACGGTTTCGACGCCAGGCCCGGCAGCGCGATCCTGCTCGCCGACGCGCACGGCAAGCTTGCCCGCGTGCTGGTCGGCGTGGACGCGGCCGATCCGCTGGCCGCGCTCGCTGCGCTGCCGATGAGCCTGCCCGAAGGCGTCTACCAGCTCGCCGCCGACGGCGCGGCGCTCGACCCTGCACAGGCGGCGCTGGGCTGGGCGCTGGGCGCCTACCAGTTCACCCGCTACCGCAAGGCGAAGCGCGCGGCGGCCACGCTGGCGGTGGACGCCACCACGCTCGCCACCGTGCAGCCGCTGGTCGAAGCCACCGCGCTGGTACGCGACCTGGTCAACACGCCCACCGAGGACATGGGGCCCGAACAGCTCGGCAAGGCGATCAAGCACCTCGGCAAGACGCACAAGGCCAAGGTGCGCGACTGGGTCGGCGACGAACTGCTGAAGGCGAACTTCCCCACCATCCACGCGGTGGGACGCGCCAGCCATCGCGAGCCGCGGCTGGTCGAGCTGAGCTGGGGCAAGGCCGGGCATCCGAAACTGGTGATCGTGGGCAAGGGCGTGTGCTTCGACACCGGCGGCCTCGACCTCAAGGCGTCCGACGGCATGCGCTGGATGAAGAAGGACATGGGCGGCGCCGCGCATGCGATCGCGCTGGCCGGCCTGGTGATGCAGGCGAAGCTGCCGGTGCACCTCACCCTGCTGGTGCCCGCGGTGGAGAACGCGGTGAGCGGCAACGCGCTGCGCCCCGGCGAAATCGTCGTCACCCGCGCCGGCCACAGCGTGGAGATCGACAACACCGACGCCGAAGGCCGCCTGGTGCTGTGCGATGCGCTGGCCTACGGCGCCGAGCAGCAGCCCGAACTCATCATCGACTTTGCCACCCTCACCGGCGCCGCACGCGTCGCGCTGGGCCCCTACCTGCCTGCGCTGTTCGGCAACGACGACACGCTGGCCGAAGCCGCGCTGGCTGCGGGCAAGACCGTGGCCGACCCGCTGTGGCGACTGCCGCTGTGGCGTCCGTACCGCAAGATGCTCGATTCCTACCTCGCCGACTTCGCCAACGCCGGCCCCTCGCGCCACGCCGGCGCGATCACCGCCGCGCTGTATCTCGAACGCTTCGTGCCCGACGGCCTGCCCTGGCTGCACCTGGACACCTACGCCTGGAACGACGCCGACCGCCCCGGCCGGCCGCGCGGCGGCGAAGCGATGGGTTTGCGCGCGTTGTTCGCGCTGCTGCAACAGCGCTACCGCAAGGCCTGAGCGCATTCGAAAGCCCCTCTCCCTTTGGGAGAGGGGCTGGGGTGAGGGTTCGGCGATACCGCAGTGCTGCACAAGATCCACGCATGACTTCCGGCGATGTCACGCCGGGGCGCAAAGTGGCATCGTGGAGAATTGAACCCCCGCACAGGAATCGCCCATGCGCCCCTCCCTGCCAGCGCTCGGCTTCGCCATTGCCCTGAGCTGCATGCCCCCTGCCCAAGCCGGCTCTGCGACGGCGCCACCACCGGCACATGCCTCCTCGGCAACATCGCCCGCAGTCCTTTCCGTCGGCCGAAGCGCTGATTCCAAGGCGCAGCCACCGCTCACTGCACTGACCAAGGATTCCGGCACGCCGGAGCCGGCCGAACAGAAGCGCGTGCACTTCGACCACGCCGAGCTGCACATCGCGGTGCACCCTGACACGCAGAGCATCGACGGCAAGGCCACGCTCGACTTCAGCGTGCTGGAAACCACCGACGTGCTGCTGGTGGACCTGGATCGCAACCTGCCGGTGAGCGCGGTCAGCGTGGACGGGCAGCCGCTGCCCGCCAGCGCATGGCGCAATCCGGAGGGCCGCTTGCGCATCCAGCTGCCGCACGCGGTGGCCAAGGGCGGCAAGCTCAGCGCCACCATCGTCTACGGCGGCAAGCCGCACGTGGCGAAGATGGCACCGTGGGACGGCGGCTTCGTGTGGAGCCACACCAAGGATGGCCAGCCCTGGGTCGGCAGCGCGGTGGAAGGCGAAGGCTGCGACCTGTTCTGGCCCTGCGTGGACCAGCCCGACGGCAAGCCCGACCTGGTGGACCTCTACGTGACGGTGCCCAAGCCGCTGGCGGCGCCGGGCAACGGCGTGCTGATCGGCGTCAGCGACGAAGGCAACACGCGCACCTGGCACTGGCGCGCCAAGCACCCCACTACCTACGCCATCTCGATCAACGTGGGCCCGTACCAGGAGCTCAAGGGCGAGTACAAGAGCCGCTACGGCAACACCATCCCATTGCAGTACTGGTACATCGCCGGCGAGGAAGAAAAGGCGAAGCAGTTGTTCGCCGAGTTCCCGCACATGCTGGATTTCTTCGAAGCGAAGATCGGCCCCTACCCCTGGGGCGACGAGAAGATGGGCGTGGTGGAAACCCCTTACGAGGGCATGGAACACCAGACCATCAACGCCTACGGCAATCACTACGCGAAGGACGGCAACGGCTTCGACTGGCTGTTGCAGCACGAGTTCTCGCACGAGTGGTTCGGCAACCAGATGACCAACGCCAACTGGGACGACATGTGGCTGCATGAAGGCTTTGCCACGCTGATGCAGCCGCTGTATGCGCGCTACCTCGACGGCGATGCGGCCTACTACGCCTGGCTGGTCCGACTGCGCGAGATCATCGGGAATCGCTATCCGGTGGTGTCGGGCCAGCCCCGCACCGAGGAGGCGGTCTACGACGACAGTCGCGGCGGCCCCGGCCAGGACATCTACAACAAGGGCGCGATGATGCTGCAGACGCTGCATCACCTGATCGGCGACAAGGCGTTCTACGACAGCATCCGCGAACTGGTGTATGGCCGGCCCGATCCGAAACCGGGCAACTTCGTGCCGCAATACCGCACCACCGCCGACTACATGCGTATCGTGGACCAGGTGACCGGCAAGAAGCTGGACTGGTTCTTCAAGGTCTACCTGTACCAGGCCGCACTGCCCAAGCTCGACGTGCAGCGCCACGGCGACACGCTGGATCTGCGCTGGCAGGTGACCGGCGACCTGCCGTTCCCCATGCCGGTGGAGGTGCAGGTGGACGACGCCGTGCACACCGTGGCGATGGCCGACGGCCACGGCAGCCTCGCGGTGCCGGCCGACGCGCTGGTGACGATCGACCCGCACTCGGTGCTGCTGCGCGACGAGCCGCGCATCACCGAGTACCAGCAGTGGATGCGGCAGCAGCGCGCACAGCGCAAGGCCGCGCAGAAGTGATGCCTGCCGTGGGCCGCGACGCGGCCCACGGCAGCTGCCCCAGACCCGTCAACCGGCGCCGGACAGCCCGCCCCTGATCCGGCGCAGCCGCTGGAACAACGCGCGCAGCCCGCGCACCAGCTTCGGCAGCAGCCAGCACAGCAGCAGCACGAACAACGCGAGCAAAACCAGCATCGCGATCGGATGCCGCCACATCAGCCAGAGCCCGCCCAGCCAGGTGAGATCCTCGCCTGCGCTGGCGGTCCAGTTGCTTACCGGCTCGGGCGACGTGTTGATCAGCGCGCGGCCGCCGCTCTTCGCCAGGTGCGTGCCGGCGGTCAGCGCACCGCCGAGCAGGGCTGCCGCCAACTGCGTGGCCGCCCCCGAGTCGCGGAACACGCCCCACGCCAGCAGCATGCCCACCGGGATGCGGACGAAGGTGTGCAGCGCATCCCACACGCTGTCGAAGGCGGGGATCTTGTCGGCGAGGAATTCGCCCAGCGCCAGCACGCCGGACACCACCAGCACCCAGCTGTCGGTGAGCATCGCCAGGCCGGGCGGCAGGTGCACCCAGCCAAGCCGCCCCAGCATGCCGGCGGCGAACACCGTGGCGTACAGGCGGAACCCGCTGGCCCAGGCCAGGCCGCCAGCCAGCGCGAGGTTCGACAACGGGTCCATGGCACGCTCCCGGCGATCCGAAACCACGATTGGTGACACGCTCGCGCGCCGCCGCCGTGGCGTCAAGCGTTCTTTCCCGCAAGGGGAATACCCCGGAAACGACCAGGGGCGCCGTGGCGCCCCTGGTTGCTCGATCGGATGTGGCTGCGAACTCAGTGCGTCGCGGCAGCAGGCGCCGTGGCAGCAGGCTTGTCCGCGCCCGCCAGCACCGTGGCGAGGTAGTTGCTGCGGGGCGGCAGGATGCTGGCGGCCAGCTTGGGATTGGCCTTGAGCATGCCCACCGCGTCGGCCACGATGTGCGCGGCCTCGCGCAACTGGGCGTCGGGCGCCTTCTTGGCATCCTGTTCCTGCTTGAGCTCGCTCTTCAGGCTGCGCTCGCCGGGATCGAGGCCGTCGTCGAGCGCGCTGTCCTCGTCCTTCAGGTAGGCATCGCCGCCGTCGATCACCTTCTGGCGCGCGCGGAAGCTGGCCTGGGTCGCATCCAGCTGCTTGCGCTCGGCCTCGCGCTGGGCGAAGTTCAGCGACACCGAGGTCTTGTCGCGCATCGCCTTGTACTGCGCCAGCTCGTCCAGCATCAGCTTCCACGACGGCGACGTCGTCACGCGCGTGTCGTGCAGGCTTTCCAGCTGCGGCAGGTAGCCCTTCAGGTCACCCTCCGGCTTGTAGTTGGCCGGCGCGATGTGCGTCCACGGCAGTGCGTTGTCGTAGGTGGATTCGCCGAAGTCCTTGGCGTCGCCGTTCTGCGGGAAGCCGAGGTCCGGCGTCACGCCCTTGATCTGGGTGGAACCGCCGTTGATGCGGAAGAACTCCTGCACCGTCATCTTCAGCTCGCCGTACTGCGGCTTGCCGTCGGGGTTCTGGCTGAAGCGGTCGAGGTCGATCAGGGTCTGCACGGTGCCCTTGCCGAAGGTGGGCGTGCCGATGATCAGGCCGCGACCGTAGTCCTGGATCGCCGCAGAGAAAATCTCGGAGGCCGAAGCGGTGCCGCGGTTCACCAACACCGCCAGCGGGCCGTTCCACACCGGGTCGGTGTTGTCCGCACCCTGCACGTCGACCTGGCCGCGCGCGTCGCGCACCTGCACCACCGGGCCCTTGCCGGTGAACAGGCCGGTCATCGAGTCGGCCTCGGCCAGCGAGCCGCCGCCGTTGTTGCGCAGGTCCACGATCACGCCTTGCACGCCGGCAGCCTTCAGTTCGCCGAGCAGCTTGGCCACGTCGCGGGTGGCGCTGCGGTAATCCTTGTCACCCTCGCTGCGGGCGCCGAAGTCGGAGTAGAAGCTCGGCAGGTCGATCACGCCGATCTTGCGCACGACGCCGCCGTCCTTGACGTCGATGATCTTCTTCTTGGCCGCGCTTTCTTCGATGTTGACCTTCTTGCGCACCAGGCTGATCTGCTCGTGCTTGCCGTCCGGACCGGCATCGGCAGGCAGGACTTCCAGCCGCACGGTGGTGTCCTTCTTGCCGCGGATCAGGTTGACCACGTCGTCGAGGCGCCAGCCGATCACGTCGACGATCGGGCCGCTGTCGCCCTGTCCCACGCCCACGATGCGGTCGCCGGGCTTGAGCTTGGTCGACTTTTCCGCCGGGCCGCCGGGCACCAGGCTGAAGATCATGGTGTAGTCGTCGCGCGCCTGCAGCTGGGCGCCGATGCCTTCCAGCGAGAGCTTCATCTGGATCGCGAAGTTCTCCGCCTGGCGCGGGCTGAGGTAGTCGGTATGCGGATCGGTGGTTTCGGCATACGCGGTCATGAAGGTCTGGAACGCGTCTTCGCCGTCGAGCTGCTTCAGCCGATCGATGTAGTTGGTGTAGCGCTTGGTCAGCGTCTTGCGGATCTCGTCGTCGCCCTTACCGGCGAGCTTGAGCCGCAGCCAGTCGTTCATGGTGCGCTTGCGCCACAGATCGTTCAGCGCCGCGTCGTCCTTCGCCCAGCTGGCGTTCTTGCGATCGTAGTCGTAGCTCTCATTGCCGTTGAAGTCGAAGCCATCCTTGAGCAGCCCGCGCGCGTAGGTCATCCGCTCGACCGCGCGCTGCAGGAACTTGTTGTAGATGGTGAACGGGGCGCTGAGGTCCTGGTTCCAGACCGCGTCGTCGAGCTTGGTCTTGTACTGGTCGAACTGGTCGATGTCTTGCTGGGTGAAGAACACCTTGTCGCTGTCGAGCAGCTTCAGGTAGTCCTTGTAGATCTTCGCCGACATCGCGTCGTCGAGCGGCTGCGCGTCGTAGTGGAAACGGGTGAGGAAACGCGCCGACAACTGCGCCGACTGCGCCTGGATGGCGGTGGGCTGCAGCGGCCACACCGCTGCCTTGCGGTTGCCGCCGGCGCCGAGGTCGGCGGCCGATTGCGCGTACGTGCAGGTGACAGTCAAGGCCAGCAGCAGGGCCATCGCGGGACGGAAGGTCATGGGGGCTCTCAAAGGTCGGCGACACCGGCCGCATGGGCCTGCAGGTCGGCGTGGTAGGAGGAACGCACCAGCGGGCCGGACGCGACGTGATGGAAGCCCATCGCCTCG
The DNA here is from genome assembly GCF_044904705.1 of Dyella agri. Taxonomy (NCBI): domain Bacteria; kingdom Pseudomonadati; phylum Pseudomonadota; class Gammaproteobacteria; order Lysobacterales; family Rhodanobacteraceae; genus Dyella; species Dyella agri. Next base: position 79,005 of record NZ_JADIKL010000009.1, on the reverse strand, counting down.
CCTTCCTTGCGCAGGTCGTCGAATTCTTCGGGCGTCCAGTAGCGCACCACCGGATGATGATGCGGCGTGGGCTGCAGGTACTGGCCGATGGTGATCATCTCGACATCGTGCGCGCGCAGGTCGCGCATGGTTTCCAGCACCTGCTCGCGCGTCTCGCCCAGGCCCAGCATGATGCCGGACTTGGTCGGCACGTCGGGGTGCTGCGCCTTGAAGCGCTTGAGCAGGTCCAGCGACCACTGGTAGTCGGCGCCCGGACGCACTTCGCGGTACAGGTGCGGCACGGTTTCCAGGTTGTGGTTGAACACGTCCGGCGGGAAGTCCTTGAGCACTTCCAGCGCGCGCTCCATGCGGCCCTTGCCGCGGAAGTCGGGGGTGAGGATCTCGATGCGGATGCTGGGGCTGGCGTGGCGCGTCGCGCGGATGCACGCGGCGAAGTGCTCGGCGCCGCCGTCGCGCAGGTCGTCGCGGTCCACCGAGGTGATCACCACGTACTTCAGGCGCATGTCGCGGATGGTCTCGGCCAGGCGCGCCGGCTCCAGCGGATCGGGCGCGGCCGGGCGGCCATGCGCCACGTCGCAGAACGAGCAGCGGCGCGTGCACACCTCGCCGAGGATCATGAAGGTGGCGGTGCCCTTGCTGAAGCACTCGTGGATGTTCGGACACGAGGCTTCCTCGCACACCGTCACCAGCGCGTTCTCGCGCAGGCGCGCCTTCAACTGCTGCACGGCGTTGCCCTGCGGCAGGCGCACGCGGATCCAGCTCGGCTTGCGCAGCGTCGGCACGGCGGTGTCGAAGCCGGCGCGGTTCAACGCGATCTTGTCGTTGCCCAGCTGTTTGTCGCCCGCGGGCGCACCGCTGACGACGCTGATCGGAATGGACTTGGCGGGGGAAGCAGAAATATCGCTCATGTACTCGGCTCAGACCGCCACGCGTGCGGGGAGTTCGGGGATCACGGGAGCGGCCGGTTCGGCGCGGAAACCGAACTGGCGGCAGAACTCCTGCACCAGCACGTCCTCCACGTCCGCCAACCGCGACGGGCCGCCCAAGTCTAGCACCTGGGTCACCGCCAAACCCTTGTAACCGCAAGGGTTGATGCGATGGAACGGTTCGAGGTTCATGTTCACGTTGAAGGCCAGGCCATGGAAGCTGCAGCCGCGGCGCACGCGCAGGCCCAACGCGGCCACCTTGGCCTCGGCCACGTAGACGCCCGGCGCACCCTCCCGGCGACCGGCGACGATGTTCCAGTGCGCCAGCGTATCGATGATGGCCTGCTCGATGCGGCCGACCAGCTCGCGCACGCCCACGCCGGTGCGGCGCAGGTCGATCAGCGGGTAGCCGACGATCTGGCCGGGGCCGTGGTAAGTCACCTGGCCGCCGCGGTCCACCGGAACCACCGGGATCTCGCCCGGCGCCAGCACGTGCTCCATCTTGCCGGCCTGGCCCAGGGTGAACACCGGGTCGTGCTCCAGCAGCCAGAACTCGTCGACCGTGTCGGCGGTGCGGTTGTCGGTGAACGCGCTCATCGCCTTCCACGTCGTCTCGTAGGGCTGGCGGCCGAGACGGCGGATCTTGAGCGGCAGTGACATGGCGAAACCTGGCGAAACGGGGAATGGAGTGGAAATGCGGCCGATCGCCGGCAAGCCAAGGGCGGCGAGCGGCCGCCGGCCGGTCACAGCGTGTAGCGGATATCCGGGTCGGCGCGCAGCGCGGCGTGCGCGCTGTCGTACTGCTCGCGGCTGTCGCAGCGGAAGCTCACGGTGACCGAGACGTAATTGCCGCTGCCGGAATGGCGGTGCCGCACGGTCTCGTGCAGCACCAGCAAACCGGCGCGCTCCAGCAGCTGCGGCACGCGGGTGGGCAGGCCGGCGCTGGCATTGCCCACCGCGGTGATCTCGAACTCGCCGGGGAACCGGAAGCCCTTGCCTTCCCGCTTTGCCTGACTGAAGTCGATCTCGTGCATTACTTCGCGTCCGCCGCCACGGCCGGCGCAGCTGCGTCGTCGGCCTTCTTGTTGCCGTGGAACCATAGCAGGATCGAGTCCCAAAGGCGCGAGAAGAAGCCGCCCTGGGGCGCGTCGTTCAGCGCGATCAGCGGCACGCTCTGGATCGGCTGGCCGTCCAGCGTGACGCGCAGCGTGCCCACCTGCTGGCCCTTCTTGAACGGGGCGATCAGGGTGGCGGGGATGTCCATGGTGGCCTTGAGCTTGTCGTACTGGCCGGTCTTCACCGTCACCAGCACGTTCTCGGCCACGCCGATCGGCAACTGGTTGGCCTCGCCCTTCCACAGCTTCGGCGTGGCCAGCGGCTTGCTGGCGTCGTACAGCTTGTGGGTCTCGTAGAAGCGGAAGCCGTAGTTGAGCAAGGCCAGCGAGGCGTCGGCGCGGCCCTTGTCGGTGCTGGCGCCCATCACCACCGCGATCATGCGCTCGTCGCCGCGCTGGGCCGAGGCGGCGAGGCAGAAGCCGGCGGCGGCGGTGTGGCCGGTCTTGATGCCGTCCACCGCCGGGTCGCGCCACAGCAGCGCATTGCGGTTCTGCTGCTTGATGCCGTTCCACTCGAACTCCTTGATCTTGGAGATCGCGTAGTCCACCGGGAAGTCGTGGATCAGCGCGCGCGACATGAGCGCGATGTCGCGCGCGGTGGAGTAGTGGTCGGCCACCGGGTAGCCGGAGGCGTTGGAGAAGTGCGAATTGGTCATGCCCAGCTGCTTGGCATAGGCATTCATCAGGTTCGCGAACGCATCCTCGGAGCCGGCGGTGTGCTCGGCCAGCGCAATCGCCGCGTCGTTGCCGGACTGGATGATCATGCCCTTCAGCAAGTCGTCCAGCTCCACCTGGCTGTTGAGCTTCAGGAAGCTGGTGGAGCCGTCGGTGCCGCCGCCGCCGCTGCGCCAGGCGTGCTCGCTGATGGCGACCTGGTCGTTCGCGTGAACGCGGCCGTTGGCGATCTCGGCGGAGACCACGTAGTCGGTCATCACCTTGGTCAGCGAGGCCGGCTCGCGACGCTCGTCGGGGTTCTTGGAGGCGAGGATCTGGCCGGTGGCGTAATCCATCAGCACCCAGCTCTGGCCGTCCACTTCCGGCGGCGGCGGCACCGGCATGGCCGGCACCGTCGGGCGCGGCACGGCCGCGGGATGCGGCGGCGGTGGCGGCGTCTGGGCAGCGGCGGTGCCAGCCACCAGCGCGGCGACGGCGAACGGAGTCAGGATGCTACGGAGAAAGCTCATCGTGGTAATCGGTCCGATTGGGTTGAACACGGCGCCAGCGGACGCCGTCAATGGAAAAACATCGCTCAGTCTACCGCGACCTGCGGCCGCGGCAGACCCATGCCTTCGATACGGGCGGTCACCTGATCGGCGCGGTCCACGCCGTCCAGCGGCCCCACCCGCACCCGGCGGATGGTGCGGCCGCTGACCTGAACCTCTTCCACCCGCACCGGTGCGAAGTTGGCCTGGCGCAGCTGCTGCGCCACCCGCTCGGCATTGGCCGGGTCGGAGAACGCGCCCACCTGCAGGTAGATGCCCGGCGACCCGGTGCCGGCTGTGACCGTCTGCGGCGGCGGCGGTTCCCCGCCGGGGGCGGACGGATCGATGCCCTGCACTTCGACCAGGCCGGTGCCCTTGGGCCAGACGCCGATACGCACCGCGGCGGCGTAGGACAGGTCGATGATGCGGTTCTCGTGGAACGGCCCGCGGTCGTTGATGCGCACCACCACGCTCTTGCCGTTCGAGAGGTTGGTCACCCGCGCGTAGCTCGGCAGCGGCAGCACCTTGCTGGCGGCGGTGAACTTGTACATGTCGTAGTCCTCGAGGCTCGATGTTTTGTAGCCGTGGAACTTGTTGCCGTAGAACGAGGCGATGCCGCGCTCGTCGTAGCCGCTCGCGCTGGGCAGCACGCGGTAGCTCTGCCCCAGCACGGTATAAGGCGACTTGTTGCCGTACAGCGAGCGCGACTCCGCCTTCGGCACCGGCTCCGGCAAGGTGGCGATGAAGGACGGCGGCGCCCCGGTCGGCGAGCTGTCGTTCTTGTCGCCGTAGCGGCGGTCCTGCGGCAAGCTGGTGTCGTCGCCGCGATGGAACCAGCCGCGGTGCGCCTCGCCCGCCGGAGCCGCTGAACCGGATGCGGAGGCGGACCCGGCGGGACGCGTGGCATGGCGACCGCCGCAGGCGGTCAGCGCCAGCGCCGCCGCCAACAGCGACAGGCCGCGCAGGAACCTCATTGCGCGCTATCCGCGCTGTGCACGCCGTCCATGATCGCCTGCGCCAGCTGGTGCACCGCCATCGCGTACATCGGGCTGCGGTTGTAGCGGGTGATCACGTAGAAGTTGTTGAAGGTAAACCACGGCTCCGGCCCGCCCGCGCCAGCCAGCGTCAGCAGGCTGGTCGGCTCGCCCGGGTTCATGTGCTGGAACGGCGCATAGCCCCAGGCCTCCAGCTGCTCCAGCGGCCATTGCGGCTGCGCCTGCCAGGTCAGCGGCTTGGCCGCGCCATCCGGCTGCGCGCGGGCCGCCACCGGGCCACCGTCGACCCAGCCGTGCTTGGCGAAATAGTTCGCCACGCTGGCGAGGATGTCAGGCAGCGAGTTCACCAGGTCGATGCGGCCATCGCCGTCCTGGTCCACCGCGAAGTCGCGGATGCTGTCCGGCATGAACTGGCCCCAGCCCTGGGCGCCGGCATAGGAGCCGGTGAGCGTATCGAGCGGGCCGGCGAGGTGGCTCTCCGGCAGCTCCAGCAAGGTCTTCAGCTGCTGGCGGAAATACGGCGCGCGCGGCGGATAGTGGAAGCCCAGCGTCACCAGCGCATCGAGCACCTTGTACTTGCCGGTGATGCGTCCGTAGAACGTCTCCACGCCGATGATCGCCACGATGTACTGCGGCGCCACCCCGTATTGCTTGCCGATGCTCTCCAGCAGCGCACGGTGTTCGCGGTAGAACGCCACGCCGTCGCCGATGCGCTTGTCGGTGAGGAAGATCGGCCGGTACGCGCTCCACGGCTTCGCCTCGGCCGGGCGGCTGATCGCGTCGAGGATGCCCTGCTGCAGCTTCGCCTGGTCGAGCAGCGCGTTCAGCGCCGCCGGGTCCTTGCCGGTGTCGCGGGCCACCTCTTGCACCAGCGCGGACTGGCCGGGATGCGTGTCCGCCAATGCCGGCGACGACGCGACGATCAACAGCAGGGCAAGCGGAAACAAGCTGCGGATACGGCGCGGCGCGGCATTCACGGGCATGGCTTATCGACTTCTGCAACGGCTGCGTCGAAGCGTAGCACGCACTTCGGCGCAAACCGTGGCACGCAAGGGTCGTGCGAGTGGCGGGGCTTCAGTCGTGCCGTTTGCGATGCGCGTGGATCGACATCAGCATGCCGAAGCCGGTCAACAAGGTGACGGCCGACGTGCCGCCGTAGCTCACCATCGGCATCGGCACGCCTACCACCGGCAGCATGCCGGAGACCATGCCGCCGTTGACGAACACGTAGACGAACAGGCTCATGCCGATCGCGCCGGCGAGCAGGCGCGAGTAGGTGTCGCGCGCCTCCATCGCGATCCACAGGCAGCGGCCGATGATGAAGGCGTACAGCGCCATCATCAGGCAGACACCGACCAGGCCGAATTCCTCGGAGAACACCGCGAAGATGAAGTCGGTGGTGTGCTCGGGCAGGAAATCCAGCCGCGACTGCGAGCTGTGCATCCAGCCCTTGCCGAACGCGCCGCCCGAGCCCACCGCGATCTGCGACTGGATGATGTGCCAGCCGTTGCCCAGCGGATCGGACTCGGGGTTGAGCAAGGTCAGCACACGGTCGCGCTGGTACTGGTGGATGACCGGCAGGTGCCAGATCACCGGCACCATCGCGGCCGCGCTGCCCAGAAGCAGGCCGATGCGCCACCACGCCATGCCGGAAAGGAACAGCGCGAACGCGCCGGCCGCCGCCACCAGCAGCGCCGTGCCCAGGTCCGGCTGCTTGGCGATCAGGCCAGCGGGGATCACGATCAACAGGCCCACCATCGCGATGTCCTTCCAGCCCGGCGGCAATTGGCGCGGGTGCAGGTACCAGGCCACCATCATCGGCATGGTGAGCTTGAGCAGCTCGGAGGGCTGGAAGCGCATCACGCCCAAATTGAGCCAGCGGTCGGCGCCGCGGCCTTCGCCCAGCACCGCCACCACCACCAGCAGGAAGGTGCTGCCGGCGTACAGCCACGGCGTCCAGTTGCGCAAGGCCGACGGCGGAATGCGCGAGATCAGCAGCAGCAGCCCGAAGCCCAGCGCGAAGCGCACCGCCTGCCCGCCCACCAGCGAGAAACTGCCGTCGGCAGCGCTGTACAAGGTGCCCAGCCCGGCCAGTGCAAGCAGCAGCAGGCCCACGGCCAGCGGCAGGTCGATCCGCGGCTTGGTCAGCACACGGTTCACCATGCGCCGCATCCGCACGTGCAGCATCTCGATCATGGCGGCGTCTCCTGCGTGGCCGCCTCGGCCGGCACGTCCTCCGGCACATCCTCCGGCTCGACCGAGCTGGCGGGTGCCGGCGCGGATGGCGGCACGCTGCCGGGCAGGGAAAGTTTGCCCTCCGGCGGCAGCGGCGTGTCCACCGGGGCGTCCGGCTGGGTGGCCAGCCAGGCGTCGAGGATCTTGCGCGCGATTGGGCCGGCCGAGGAAGCGCCCCAGGCGCCCTGCTCCAGCACCACCGCCACCGCGATGTGCGGATCTTCGGCCGGCGCGAACATTTCGAACCAGGCACGGTGGCGGCTGGCCAGGTAAGCGAGGTTCTTGTTCTCGTTGTAGGCGTCGGTGCGGCGCGAGAAACGCTCAGCCGTGCCGCTCTTGCCGGCGACGGTATACGGGAAGCCCCGACCCAGGCCATAGCCGGTGCCGCGCGGGTCGTTCACCACCATCTGCATGCCTTGCTCCACCGCCTGCCAGCTGGACTGGTTGGTGACCAGCGACGGCCCGCTGGGCGGATTGAGCAACGGCTGCTTCGGTGCGTCCACGCCGGTCTGGGTGGCCATCACCAGCCGCGGTGCGTACGGCACGCCGTGGCCGGCCAGGGTCGCCAGCGCATGCGCCAGCTGCAGCGGGGTCACCGTCCAATAGCCCTGGCCAATGCCGGCGATCACTGTCTCGCCGGGATACCACGACTGCTTGTAGTGCTTCGCCTTCCATTCGCGCGAGGGCAACACGCCACTGGACTCGCCGTCCAGGTCGATGCCGGTGGGCCTGCCGAAGCCGAACTTGCCCATCCATGCGCTGAAGCGGTCGATGCCCATGTCCAGCGACAGCTTGTAGAAGTAGGTGTTGACCGACCACATGATGGCCTTGCGCAGGTCCACCGTGCCGAAGCCACCACGGCGGTCGTCGCGGTAGCCGCGCGACTGGCCGGGGATGTAGAACGTGCCGTTGGAGAACACCGTGTCCTGCGGCGTGCGCAAGCCCAGTTCGAGTCCGCCCAGGCCCACGTAGGGCTTCACTGTGGAGCCCGGCGGGTACATGCCGCGCAGCGCGCGGTTCAGCATCGGCTTGTCCGGCGCGCTGGTCAGCGCGTCGTAGTCGGCGTGGCTGATGCCGTCGACGAACAGGTTGGGGTCGTAGGTGGGCACGCTGACCATCGCCAGCACCTGGCCGTTGCGCGGGTCGATCGCCACCGCCGCGCCGGCGCGGCCGTCGAAGGCCTGCTCGGCGGCCTTCTGGATGCGTGCGTCGATGCTGAGGTAGATGTTCCTGCCGGGCGTGGCCGGATGCGTCTGCAGCACACGCTGGGTGCGCCCGTCCGCATTGACCTCGACCAGCTCGTAGCCCGGCGTGCCGTGCAGCACATCCTCGTAGGAACGCTCGATGCCGATCCGGCCGACATGGGTGGTGCCCTTGTAGCGCACCGGATCGAGCCGGTTGAGGTCGTCCGCGTCGATGCGCGAGACGTAGCCGATCACGTGCGCGAACAGCCCGCCCATCGGATAGCGGCGGTTGAGGTAGGGCACCACGTCCACGCCGGGGAAGCGCCAGCGGTTCACCGCGAAGCGGTCGATCTCGTCCTCGGTGAGGCGCATCTTCAGCGGCACGCTCTCGAAGCGGCGGCTCTGCCTCAGCTGCTTATGGAAGGTGTCGAGGTCGTCCTGGCTGAGCGGGATGACCTGGCCCAGCTGCTCCAGCGTCGCCTTCATGTCGTCGACCTGCTCGGGCACCACCTCGAGCCGGAACGCGGGCACGTTGTTGGCCAGCAGCACGCCGTTGCGATCGTAGATCAGGCCGCGCGCGGGCGGGATCGGGATAGGCTTGACGCGGTTGTTCTGCGAGCGCGTGGCGAACTCGTCGTAGCGCTGCACCTGCAGAAACACGTAGCGCACGATCAGCCCGGCCAGGCCCAGCAGGATCAGCGCGAAGCCCGCCAGCGCGCGCCGGCGGAACAGCTCGCCCTCGCTCCGTGCATCCTTGATCGCGCGTCGCAGCTTCATCGGCCGGGCGTCACTGCAGGCGCATGCGCATGCGAAGGTCGTCCAGCAGCAGGAACAGGAACGGCCACAGCGCGGCACCCACGAACGGGGAAATCCACCAGCTCGCCGGCGGCACCGGCGCGCCGGACAGCACGCGCACGATCAGCAGCAGGATGCGGTCGTTCAGCAGCAAGGCCAGCACCGCCAGGGTCTGCTGCCACATCGGGAAGAAGCGCAGCCGCGAACGGAAGCGCAGCGCGATGAACACCAGCGCGGTCAGGCGCAGCGCCTGCTCGCCCAGCAATGCGCCGTCGAACAAGTCGGCCCCCAGGCCGAGCAGAAAGGCCAGGCCCAGGCCGACGCGATCCTCCGATTCCAGCGCCCAGTACAGCAGCACCAGCGCGGGCCAGTACGGCTTGAACGGCTCCAGCGGCGCCGGCAGCGGCACCAGCATCGACAACAGCGCGAAGAGCAACGTGCCGATGAACCACCACAGGGACAGGCGCTGGCGGTTCATGGCGTGCCTCCGGTCGTGCCCGCCGGCGCCGGGCGCTGGGTGGCCGCTGGCGCATGGGCCGCCGGCGCGCCGGTGGCGGCCGCACCCGGCGCAGGCGCCAGCGTCGCTGGCGGTCCGGCGGGTACCGCCGGCGCGGGCGGGCCATCGGGCTCGGCCTGGTCGTGCAGCAGCAGCACGTCGTCGCTGCGGTCGATGTCGGCGGCGGGCTGTACCTGCGCCATGCGGAACATGCCGGAGGCGGCGGGCGCCACCGCGGACACCTTGCCTACCGGAAAGCCCGGCGGGAAGCGGCCGCCGAGGCCGGAGGTGAGCAGCCGATCGCCCGCCCGCACGTCGGCGGACAGCGGGATGTTCGGCAGCACCAGGCCGCTGCCGTCGCGCGCGCCGTAGGCCACCGTGCGCAGGCCGGAGCGCTCCACCATCACCGGGATCGCGTGCGCCGGATCGGTCACCAGCATCACCACCGACGTGGTCGGCAGCACTTCGACCACCTGGCCCATCACGCCGTGCGCGTCGATCACCGGCTGTCCGGTTTTCACCCCGTCACGAGCGCCGAGGTTGAGCACCAGCCGCTGCTGGTAGGCGCCCAAGTCCACGCCCACCACACGCGCCAGCTGCACGTTGAGGTCCAGGCTGTGCTGGGTGTCCAGCAATTCCTTCAGGCGCTGGTTCTGCTCGGCCACGCCGGCCATGCGGTTGAGCCGTGCATTGGCCAGCAGCAAGTCCTCGCGCAGGCGCTGGTTCTGCTCGGTGAGCAGCTTGCGGTCGGCGAACGCTACGGTCAGGGTGCGCATGCCGGCACTGGGCAGGTTGGCCAGCCGGTACACCGGCTCGACCACCACCGACCCCGCATAGCGCAGCCGCCACAGCCAGCCGTTGCGATGGTCGAGCACCATCAGCACCATGGCCAGGGCAAGGTAGACGATCAGCCGCAGCGTGCCCGCGGCGTTGCCGGCGAACAGCGGCGAGGACTCATCGCGGGCGCGCGCCATCGCTAGAGCCTGCTCATGGTCTTCGAGCGTCCCGCGCCGGGAGCTGTTTGCGCGCAGGCCAAGGAAGAGAGAGGAAGTGGACGTCGGTCCACGACCGAACGATGACGCCGGCATGCGGGCAAACAGACCCGGCCCCAGAATTGATAGGTGCCGGGGTTGCCATCGAGTGGCCGCCATGCGGCAGCGCGCGGCTTGGCCTGCCAGCCAGGCAGGCCTGCGCCACGCCCTGCCACCTGACGGCCACTCGATGGCAACGCGGGGCACTCGAAGGCCACGAGCAGGCTCTCGACTTATTCGGGGGCGAAGAAGTCGCTGCCGTGCTGGTCGATCAGCTCCAGCGCTTTGCCGCCGCCACGCGCCACGCAGGTCAGCGGATCGTCCGCCACCTGCACGTGCAGGCCGGTTTCCTCGGAAATCAGGCGGTCCAGGTCGCGCAGCAATGCGCCGCCGCCGGTGAGCACGATGCCGCGCTCGGCCACGTCGGAACACAGCTCCGGCGGGGTCTGTTCCAGCGCCGACTTCACCGCGGCCACGATGCCGGCCAGCGGCTCGTGCAGCGCCTCGAGGATCTCGTTGGAGTTGATCGTGAACATGCGCGGCACGCCCTCGGCGAGGTTGCGGCCGGAGATCTCGATCTCCTTGACCTCGCTCTGCGGGAAGGCGCAGCCGATCTCCAGCTTGATCCGCTCGGCGGTGGATTCGCCGATCAAGGTGCCGTGGTTGCGGCGCACGTAATTGATGATCGCCTCGTCGAAGCGGTCGCCGCCCACGCGCACGGACTGCGAGTAGACGATGCCGTTCAGCGAGATCACGGCCACCTCGGAGGTGCCGCCGCCGATGTCCAGCACCATGGCGCCGCGCGCCTCGTGCACCGGGATGCCGGCGCCGATCGCGGCAGCCATCGGCTCCTCGATCAGGAACACGTCGCGGGCGCCGGCGCCTTCGGCCGACTCCTTGATCGCGCGGCGCTCCACCTGGGTGGAGCCGCAGGGCACGCAGACCAGCACGCGCGGGCTGGGCCGCAGCAGGCGCGACTTGTGCACCTGCTTGATGAAGTGCTGCAGCATCGCCTCGGTCATGGTGAAGTCGGCGATCACGCCGTCCTTCATCGGGCGCACCGTGGCGATGTTGCCCGGCGTGCGGCCCAGCATGCGCTTGGCGTCGCTGCCCACTGCCGCGATCGCGCGCGGGCCGCCCGGACCGCGATCCTGGCGCACCGCCACCACCGAGGGTTCGTTCAGCACGATGCCCTGTCCACGCACGTAGATCAGCGTATTGGCGGTACCGAGGTCGATCGAGACATCGTTGGAGAAGATCCCGCGAAACTTCTTGAACATTGGGGTCCGCCGCGCGCCGGGCTGAGTAAAAAATAAGCTGGCCAGTCTAGTCAGCGGGCTTCGCGCGCGCAACCGGAAAGACGTTAAGAAAGCCTTGTGCGACGCCGTTTGCCGCACATTTCGGCGCCCCGGATCGAGCGGACCGCGCCGAGCACGGTTCGCCATGAATGTCCGTTCACGATAGGATGCGATCCTTTGGCCGGATCCACCGGGTCCGGGTTTGTCGGTCGCGCCACGCGCGCCATCCTTCACCGGGGCACTCTCGCAACCATGTCTGCCGTCATCTGCGGATCGCTGGCCTACGACACCATCATGGTGTTCCAGGACCAGTTCAAGAACCACATCCTGCCCGACCAGATGCACATCCTGAATGTGTCCTTCCTGGTGCCGCGGATGCGCCGCGAGTTCGGCGGCTGCGCCGGCAACATCGCCTACAACCTCAAGCTGCTCGGCGGCGACCCGCTGCCGGTGGCCGCGGTGGGCCAGGACTTCGCGCCGTACCGCGCGCACATGGAGAAATGCGGCATCCCGTTGGACCGCGTGCGCGTGTTCGACGACCAGTTCACCCCGCAGTGCTTCATCACCACCGACCTGGACAACAACCAGATCACCGCCTTCCACCCCGGCGCGATGTCCAGCGCGCACGACAACCACGTGCGCGAGATCCCCGACATCGACATCGGTATCGTGGCGCCGGACGGCCGCGAGGCGATGCTGCAGCATGTGGACGAGTTCGCCGCGCGCGGCGTGCCCTTCATCTTCGACCCGGGCCAGGCGATGCCGCTGTTCAGCGGCGACGAGTTCCGCGCGATGATCGAAAAGGCGACCTACGTGATCGTCAACGACTACGAGTCGCAGCTGCTGCAGACGCGCACCGGCTGGAGCGCCGAGGACATCGCCTCCCGCGTGCAGGCCTACATCGTCACGCTGGGGCCGCGCGGCTCGCTGATCCACGCCGGCGGCACCACGCACGAGATCCCGCCGGCGCGCGAGCGCCAGGTCGTCGATCCCACCGGCTGCGGCGACGCGTACCGCGCCGGCCTGATCTTCGGCATCATGCGCGGCAAGGATTGGCCCACCGTGGGCCGCATGGCCTCGCTGATGGGCGCGCTCAAGGTCGAGCACCCCGGCACGCAGAACCAGCGCTTCGACTACGCGCAGTTCTCTGCCGAGTTCAAGCAACAGTTCGGCTACGCGCTGGACTGACCGGGTCGCCGTGTAGGAGCGCACCCTGTGCGCGAATGCTCTGGTGTTTGATCGAAGCCAGAAGCCATCGCGCACAGGGTGCGCTCCTACATCGGTTTTCAACCCGGCGTGAACGTGCAGGCGGCCTGCACGGCGGCCTGCCAGCCGCGGTAGCGCCGCTCGCGCTCCGCCGCCGGCATCCGCGGCTCGAAACGGCGCTCTACCCCCCACAGCTGCGCCAGCTGTTCGCGGCTCTCCCAGAAACCCAGCGCCAAGCCGGCCAGGTAGGCCGCGCCCAGCGCCGTGGTCTCCTGCACCCGCGGGCGCAGCAGCGGCACGTCCAGCATGTCGCTCTGGAACTGCGCGATGAAATCGTTGGCGATCGCGCCGCCGTCGCAGCGCAATTCCTTCAGCGGGATACCCGCGTCCGCCTCCATCGCCGCCAGCACGTCGCGCGACTGGTAGGCCATCGCCTCCAGTGCGGCGCGCACCAGGTGTTCGCGGCGGGTGCCGCGGGTGAGGCCGAACATCGCGCCGCGCACCTCGCTGCGCCAGTACGGCGCGCCCAGCCCCACGAAGGCCGGCACCAGGTAGACGCCATCGCTGGAGGCCACGCTCTCCGCCAGCGCCTGCGAATCGGCGGCGCGCTCCAGCACGTGCAGACCATCGCGCAGCCACTGCACCACCGCGCCGGCCACGAAGATGCTGCCTTCCAGCGCGTACTCGACGCGTCCGCCGATGTCCCAGGCGATCGTGGTCAGCAAGCCGTGCCGCGACGGCACCGCCTGCGCGCCCGTGTGCATCAACATGAAGCAGCCGGTGCCGTAGGTGTTCTTCGCCATGCCCGGTTCGAAGCAGGCCTGGCCGAACAGCGCGGCCTGCTGGTCGCCGGCGAGGCCGCCGATCGGCACCGCGGCGCCGAGGAAGCGCGCGGGATCGGTGTCGCCGACATGTTCGCTGCAGGCGCGCACCTCGGGCAGCATTGCGCGCGGCACGCCGAACAGGCGCAGCAACTCGTCGTCCCAGGCTCGGCGATGGATGTCGTACAGCAGAGTGCGCGCGGCATTGCTGGCGTCGGTGACGTGCAAGCGGCCGCCGCTGAGGTTCCACACCAGCCAGCTCTCGATCGTGCCGAACAGCAGCTCGCCACGCTCGGCACGCGCCTGCGCACCGTCCACGTGGTCGAGGATCCAGCGGATCTTGCTGGCGGAAAAATAGGCGTCGATCAGCAGGCCGGTCTTCGCGCGCACCATCGGCTCGCCGCCGTCCGCGCGCAGGCGTTCGCAGATGGCCATGCTTTGCCGCGACTGCCACACGATCGCGTTGTGCACCGGCTGGCCGCTGCGGCGGTCCCACACCACCGTGGTCTCGCGCTGGTTGGTGATGCCGATGCCGGCCAGGTCGCGCAATTCGACCTGGCTGCGCGTCAGCAGCTCGGTCACCGTCACCAGCACGCTGGCGAGGATCTCGCGCGGGTCGTGTTCGACCCAGCCGGGCTGCGGATAGATCTGCGCGAATTCGCGCTGCGCCATGCCCGCCACGCAGCCGTCCGCCCCGACCAGCATCGCGCGCGTGCTGGTGGTGCCCTGGTCCAGCGCCAGGATGTATCGCTTTGCCACGGAATACCTCGTGCACGAACGGCCGCACGAAGATTAGCAACGAAGACGGCGGCACGGCACGAGCGCCGCACCGCCGGTCATCGCGGCGAAGGCTCCCGGCGACTTACCAGGTGCGCACGTCCACCACGCTGGCGGTGAAGCTGCTCATGCCCGGCTGCGGGCGGAACATGCGGCCGACGTCGAAGCTCACCGTGTCGCCCGGGGCGATGTTGGAGGTGCCGGCCGGCCACGCCTGCTTGCTCTGCACCACGTTGCCGGCGGAATCCTTGATCTCGATGCGGATCTGCGCGGCCGAGGCGGCGGCGCAATGGTTGACCAGCTCGCCGCGCAGGCTGAGGCGGGCGCCGCCCGCACTGGGCTTGAAGTCCTTGATGGTGAAGTCGGTGGGCGCGCAGGCGGCATGCGCGGCCAGCGGGGCCAGCAGCAGGACGACGGAGGCGACGAAAGCTTTCATGGGAGACTCCAAGGACAATGGAAACCGTGGTACGGAAGGGCCCGTAGTCCCTTTCTTCGGCATCTCCGCGGAAAACTTTAACGTTTTGCGCCGCCGCTCCCTGCCGCCCCGCCGGCAACCGTCAATGCAGCACGAACAGCTTGTCGAAGCCGGCCACGCGCAAGGTGCTGCGCAGCTCGCCGGAGGCGTTGACGATGCGGATGTCGGCGCGGTCGGCGCCGGCGTGCTCGCGCAGCAGCAGCAGCATGCCCAGCGCCGAACTGTCCATGCCGGCGACTTCGCCCAGGTCGATCACATAGCTGCGCGCGGGCTTGCCGCCGCCGAGGCAGGCATCGTGGAAGTCGCGGTGGATGCTGAAATCGAAACGCTCGCCCAGCTGCAGGGTGAGGCAGTCGAGTTCGGGGTCGTGGTGGACAATCATGCTCATCGGGGCGGTTCCTGGGTCAGAACGGCGATCCACGGATGGATCGCACGCAAATCAGGCACAACGTGCCTGATTTGTCGGAGCCAAGTCCGGGCACGCACCGGACTTGAGCGAGCCGGGAAAGTGCATTCCCGGCGCATAAGGTCAGAACAGTTCGATTTCGCCGGCATCCATCGAGTTCTGCAGCGCCGGGCCGCGCGAACGCAGGCGCGCCTTCTCGCGCTGGATCGCCAGGCGACTGCGCACACGCTGCGAGCGCTCCGCCAGCGCATCGGCCTCGAGCGCGGTGCAGGCCAGCTCCTCGATGTCGCGGGTGCATTCGGTGGTGACGTCCTGCAGCTCGGTGAGCCGGGTGCGGGTCTGCGTGATCAGCTGGCGCAGGATGTCCTCGAACTGCAGCGAGCGCACGGTGGTGGAGACGTCGCTGCCGAGGCCGCGGCTGATCTCGACCACCTGGTCGGCCACCTTGCTGGTGCGCGCGTCGCTCTCGGTCACGTGCGCAGTCATCGCGTCGATGCCGCCCTTGGCCGACAACGCCACGTTGAGATCCTGCGAGGCCATCGCGCCGATCAGGCCGCGCAGCTGCTCCATCGCGGCGCGGGCGCGCTCGACGTGGTCGCCGATCCGCTCGTTGAGCTGGTTGGAGTTGCTGGCCAGGTTGCGGATCTCGCCAGCCACCACCGCGAAGCCGCGGCCGGACTCGCCCGCGCGCGCCGCCTCGATCGCGGCGTTCAGCGCCAGCAGGTTGGTCTCTTCCGCGATGGTGTTGACGTTGCGCAGCAGGCCGAACACAGCGTCCATTTCCTTCGCCATGCCGTCGATGCGGTAGACGATGCGCAGGCTCTCGCGCGACATCTGCACGATCACGCCGACGAAGTGCTCCAGCAGGTCGCCGGTGCGCGCGGCGAAGTCCTGCACCGACACGCCGCCGTCCTGCACATCGATGATCTGCTTGAGCAGCGACTGCTGCAGCGTGGTCTTGCTGGACAAGCCGTCGAAGCCGCCGCCCAGTTCGGACACGGCGTCGCGCAGCAGGTCCAGGCCCTGGTGCAGCTCGCGGGTGGCGTGGCCGAGCTCGTCGACCAGCGCGCTGCGCACGTCTTCCAGCGCCTCGCGCACCGGCTCGGCGCCGATGGGCGCCGCGACGACGGGCGCGGCCGGCGGTTCGGCGCGGGCGGTGATCGCCCATGCCGCCGTCACGGCAAGCACCAGCAACGGTGCCAGCCAGGCCGGATGCCACGCCAGCGTCAGCAAGAGGGCGATGGCGCTGGCGGCCCAGCCGACCAGCGGGCGTCGGGAAAGGAAGGCGGGAGTGAGTGACATGTTCCGTTATCCGTTAGAGCCTGATCAATGTCTCCGCATGGCCCGCGCCGGGAGCTGTTTGCGCGCGGACCAAGGAAGAACGAAGGAGTGGACGTCCGTCCACGACCGAGTGATGACGCGGGGATGCGGGTAAACAGACCCGGCGCGGGCTATGTGGAGACATTGAGCAGGCCCTCAGGCGCCGCCGGCGCCAGGGAATGGGTATGGCGGGCCAGCGCCAGCAGGCGCGCCGCGATGTGGTCGACCGGCAGCATTTCCGCCGCCGCGCCGAGTTTCCAGGCGGCGCCGGGCATGCCCCACACCACCGAGCTGGCCTCGTCCTGCACCAGGGTGGCGGCGCCGGCCTGGCGCAGTTCCAGCAAGCCGCGCGCACCGTCGTCGCCCATGCCGGTGAGCAGGGCGGCGATGGTGGCCGCACCGGCACTGGCCGCCAGCGAGCGGAACAGCACGTCGACGCTGGGGCGGTGCCGGTTCACCGGCGGGCCGTCGTGCAGGCGGCAGACGTACTTCGCGCCGTCCCACATCACCAGCAGGTGGTGGCTGCCCGGCGCGATGTAGGCATGGCCTTGCTGGATCGGCTGGCCGTCGCGCGCTTCGCATACGCGCATCGCCGAACAGCGGTCCATGCGCGCGGCGAACGGCCCGCTGAAGGCGGCTGGGATGTGCTGGGTCACCAGGATCGGCGGCGCGTCCGGCGGCATGGCCTCCAGCACTACGCGCACCGCCTCGGTGCCGCCGGTGGAGGCACCGATCGCGATGATCGGGCTGCCGCCGCGGCTGCCCGCGGTCTGCACCCGCGGCAGCACCGCGTCGGCGGAGAGCCGCGGCGCCACGTCCAGCTTGCGCACGGCAGTGCGCGCACGCGGTTTCGCGCGCGCCGCCTGCTTGACCTTGGCGCAGATCTCCAGCGCGCTGTCGCCGAAACTCGAGGCCAGGTCGCTGTTGGGTTTGGCCAGGAAATCCACCGCGCCGAGCTCCAGCGCGCGCAGCGTCACCTCGGCACCCTGGGTGGTCAGCGACGACACCATCACCACCGGCATCGGCCTGAGCCGCATCAGGTTTTCCAGGAAGGTCAGGCCGTCCATGCGCGGCATCTCGACGTCCAGGGTGAGCACGTCGGGATTCAGCTGCTTGATCTTCTCGCGGGCGATCAGCGGATCGGCCGCCGTGCCCACGACCTCGATCTCCCGGTCGCAGGCAAGCATGGCCGACATCAACTTGCGCACCAGCGCGGAATCGTCGACTACCAGTACGCGCACTCTTTCCATTGCTCACCTTGGCCATGCGGAACCGTCGCCGACGGCGATGGCCCGGTCGATGCCGCGCCGGCGCCCGGCGTCAGAACAGCTCGACCTCACCCTTTATCGGATCGTTTGCCAAACGCTTGAGGTAGCCGCGCTCGCCGGCCACCAGCGCCACGTCGTCGCCGCGCCGCAGCTGGCGCACCCGCACCCGGCCGCTGTGCGGGAAGAACTGCACCTGGCGCGGATACACATCGCCCAGGTCCTCCGCCACCAGCTGCAGCCGCTCGGCGGCGATGTAGCGGTGCACGAAGTCGATGTTGCGCTGGCCCACGTCGCTGAGCTGGGCCAGCACGCGGCCGCCGCCGAACACCTTGACCCTGAGGTCCGCGCGCTGCCCGCCGGCCTTCAGCACCGCGTTGATCAGCTGCTCCATCGCGTCGCTGCCGTAGCGCGCCGCGCGGCCCACGGTGGACGACCAGCCGTCGCTGGCACCCCTGGGCTCGGGCAGCATGAAATGGTTCATGCCACCGATGCCGCGGTTCGCATCGTGGATGCAGGCGGCCACGCAGGAACCGAGCACGGTGCTCACCAGCTCGTCCTGCGCGCTCACGTAGAACTCGCCCGGCAGCACCTTGACCACCATGCAGTTCTGGGTGGGATCCCAGAAGCGCCGCAGGTGCTCGAAGCCGGGCATGGCCTCGGGCAGCGTGGGCGTGGCCCGGCGTTCGGCCGTACGCACCAGCATCACGCGCGCTTCCGGTAGGCGGTGCGCCCGATCAGCTCGAACTCGTCGTTGATGCCGTGCAGCGACTCGGAGTGGCCCAGGAAAAGATGACCGCCCGCCGGCAGCAGCGCGGCGTAGCGGGTGAACAGCCGCTGCTTGGTCGGCTGGTCGAAATAGATCACCACGTTGCGGCAGAAGATCGCATCGAACGGCCCGCGCATCGGCCAGTCGTGCAGCAGGTTCAGCGGCTGTACGGTCACCAGCTCGCGCAGGCGCGGATGCACGCAGGCGTAGCCCTCGTATTCGCCGGCGCCACGCAGCATCCAGCGGCGCCGGCGCTCGTCGCTGATGCCGCCGAGCTTGTCCAGCGGATACACGCCGTTGCGTGCGGCTTCCAATGCCTGCGGCGACAGGTCGGTAGCGAGGATCTTCGCGTCCATGCCCGCCGCGCCATGCCGCTCCAGCGCCTCGGCCAGCACCATCGCCAGCGCATACGGCTCCTCGCCGGTGGAGCAGCCGGCCGACCAGATCCGCAGGCGGTCGCCGTCGCGGCGCTTGTGCGTGAGCCACTGCGGCAGCAGCTCCTGCTCCAGCAGCTCGTAATGGTGCGGCTCGCGGAAGAACGAGGTGACATTGGTGCTGATCGCGCTGGCCAGCTCGCCCAGCTCGCCGTGCGGGTCGTTGCGCAGCAGCGCGCAGTAGGCGGCGTAGTCGGGCAGCCCCAGCGCACGCAGACGTCGCGCCAGCCGCCCCTGCACCAGCTGGCGCTTGTGTTCGCCCAGCGCGATGCCGCAGTGCTCGTAGACGAAATCGCGCAGGAAGCGGAACTCGGCGTCGCCGAGCAGCGCCGCGCCGTCGCCCGCCGGGGCGGCGTTGTTCCTGATCGCCCCGGCGACGGCGCCCATGCTCAGAATTCCTTCCAGGCGCCGGCATCCGCCGGTTCGGCGGCGGCAGCGCGCGGCGGCGCCTTGCGCACGGCAGCGAACACCGCCTCGGTGGCCTTGGCCACTTCCTTCGCGCGCGCCGGCGGTACGTCCTCTTCCGCCGCGCCGTCGCCGCCGAGGCGGAAGAAGCCCACCTGGCCGGACAGCTCGGCTGCCTGCTCCTGCATGGCGCGGGCGGCGGCCGAGGCTTCCTCGACCAGCGCCGCGTTCTGCTGGGTCATCTCGTCCATCTGCATCACGGCGTTGTTGACCTGATCGATACCGGCCGACTGCTCCTGGCTGGCTGCGGCGATCTCCGCCACGATGTCGGTGACCTTCTTCACGCTCTCGACGATCTCGGCCAGCGCCTTGCCGGACTGGTTGACCAGCTCCGAGCCGCTGCGCACCTTCTCCTCGCTCTCGGCGATCAGGCTCTTGATCTCCTTCGCCGCGCCGGCGCTGCGCTGCGCCAGGTTGCGCACCTCGCTGGCCACCACCGCGAAGCCGCGGCCCTGTTCGCCGGCGCGCGCCGCTTCCACTGCAGCGTTCAGCGCCAGCAGGTTGGTCTGGAAGGCGATCTCCTGGATCAAGCCCACGATGTCGCCGATCTTGCGGCTGGACGTGTCGATCTCGGCCATCGCGGCGATCGCCTTGCCGGCGACTTCGCCGCCGTGTTCGGCTTGCTCGCGGGCACCGCGCGCCAGCTGGTTGGCGTGGCTGGCGTTCTCCGCGTTCTGCTTCACGGTAGAAGTCATCTCCTCCATCGACGAGGCGGTTTCTTCCAGGCTGGAAGCCTGTTCCTGCGTGCGCTGGCTGAGGTCGTCGTTGCCGCGCGCGATCTGCTGCGCCGCGCTGGACACCGCGTCGGAACCCTGGCGCACTTCGCCCACGATCGCACTGAGGCGCTCATCCATCGTGCGGAAGGCATCGAGCAGCCGGCCCAGCTCGTCGTGCCGCTTGACCTCGATGCCGTGGCCCAGCCGGCCTTCGGCGATGGCGTGCGCCACTTTCATCAGATGCGCCAGCGTGCCGCTGATCGAACGCACCAGCAGGGTCGCCACCAGCAGTGCGAAGATCAGGCCGGCGGACAGCGCAGCCAGCACCAGCGCCCGGATCACGCCGTAGCGGCCGAGCTGGGTCTGATAGAGCTGCTTCACTTCGTCGCCCTGCGCCCGGATCAGCTGGTTGAGCGCGTCCTGGCGCATCATCAGCTGCGGGCGCACCTGCATTTCCAGCAGATCGTGGGTGCTGTCGTCGTTCTGGCCCAGGGCGTCGTAGACGTCCTTCAGGTCGCTCATGTAGTCGGCCGTGGTGTCCTGGTAGGCCTTGTACTTCGCCGTGATGGCGGCGCTCATCGACCGCGCCGCCAGCTGTTTGTTGACCTCGGTGATCTGCTGCTCGAGCTGGCGGGATTCCGCGACCTTCTGCTTCACCTGGTCGGGCTTGCCGATCACGCTGGCCGCCTCGCCGAGCACGATGAAGTTCATCAGCGACTTGGAACGCAGCTCGCCCATCAGCTGCGCCGGCGCCATGCCTTCGTCGTAGGTCTTGCGCATGTTCTCGTTCTGCCAGGACATCACGCCGAGGCCGACCGCCGCGCCCGCCACCAGCATGATCGCGAGCAGCGCGAACGTGCCGACCAGGCGGGCCTTGACGGACAAGGTCGAAAACTTGACGAAACGCACAGCGAATTTCTTGATGTTCATCGTGATTCCCGGATCAGGCGGCAACTTCGACATTGCGGACGTCCGACAACGCGGCATCCAGCGTTTCAACGTCCTCCGGACGCATGAGCTTTTCCACGTCCAGCAGCATCACCATGCGTTCGGCATGGGTAGCCAGGCCTTTCAGGTAGCGGGTGTCGACGATCATGCCCATGTCCGGCACCGGACTGATGGCCGCCGGGTCGATGTCGACCACGTCGGACACCGCGTCCACCACGATGCCGAACAGGCGTTCGGCGACGGCCACCACGATCATCACCGTGTTGTCGCCGTAGCCTTCGCGTTCGAGCCTGAAACGCAGGCGCAGGTCCATCACCGGCACCACCGCGCCGCGCAGGTTCAGCACGCCGAGCACGTAGCCGGGTGTCTGCGGGATGCGGGTCACCCGGGTCCAGCCGCGGATTTCGCGCACCGACAAGATGTCGACGCCGTATTCCTCTCCCGCCAGGCTGAAGGTCAGCTGCTGCACGGCAGGTGCCGCGTGCGCGTTTTTTTCGTGCATGGATCGTCTACCCCGTGATGGGCGTCCGTGGACGCCCGGCCTCGATGCTGTATCGGCCCCGCCAGGAAGGACTTGAGCCTGCCGCGGCGGCCGCGAAGGCTCTGGTCGGGCGCCGCAGCGTGGCCGGCGCCCCTTCCCCTGGACTCAGGCGGCCTTGCTGTGCCGGCCCAGCCGCACCACGCCGCCCACGTCGACGATCAGCGCCACCGAGCCGTCGCTGACGATGGTGGCGCCGGACACGCCCTGCACCCGCTGGTAATGCTTCTCCAACGACTTGATCACCGCCTGCTGCTGGCCCAGCAGCTCGTCGACCAGCAAGCCCACGCGCTGGCCTTCGTCCTCGACCACCACCACGATGCCCTGGCCGATCTCGGTGACCGCGTCGGCACAGGCGAAGGCGCGGTGCAGGCGGATGATCGGCAGGTACTCGTCGCGGAAGCGGAACACCTCGCCGCCGCCGGCGGTGCGGCGCACGGCATCCGGCGGCAGGCGCAGCGATTCGACGATGGAAACCAGCGGCACGATGTAGCGCTCGCCGCCCACCGCGGTGACCAGGCCGTCGATGATCGCCAGCGTCAGCGGCAAGGCGATGGTGAACACGCTGCCCCGGCCGGCCACGCTTCTCACGCCGACGCTGCCGCCGAGGTCGCGCACGTTGCGGCGCACGACATCCATGCCCACGCCGCGGCCGGACAGGTCGGTGGCCTGGGCGGCGGTGGAGAAGCCGGGCTCGAAGATCAGCTCGGCGATCTCGTCCTCGCTCAGCGGCTGACCGGACGACACCAGCCCGCGCTCGACCGCCTTGGCGCGGATGCGCTCATGGTTGAGCCCGGCGCCGTCGTCGCTGATCCGCACGATGATGTTGCCGCCTTCGTGATGCGCGTCCAGGGTGAGCGTGCCGGTTTCCGGCTTGCCGGCGGCGCGGCGCTGCTCCGGCATCTCCAGGCCGTGGTCGATCGCGTTGCGCACCAGGTGCACCAACGGATCGCCGATTTTCTCCAGCACGGTCTTGTCCAGCTCGGTGTGCTCGCCGTGCAGCTCCAGCTTCACCTGCTTGCCGAGCTTGCGCTCCAGGTCGCGCACCAGGCGCGGGAAGCGGTTGAACACACTGCCGATCGGCAGCATGCGGATGCGCATCACGCTGTCCTGCAGTTCGCGCGTGTTGCGCTCCAGCTGGGCCAGCCCGTCGCGCAGCCGTTCCAGCTGCGACAGGTCGAAATTCGCGCCGATGTCGCTGAGCATCGACTGGGTGATCACCAGCTCACCCATCATGTCGATCAGCGCATCGACCTTGTCGATGCCTACGCGGATCGAGCCGCCGTCGGCCTGGCCGGCGCTGGCCGCCGCAGCGACCTCTCGCACCGGCGCCGGCGCGTCCGCCGCGGGCACGGCCACCGCGGCCGGCGTCGGCGCCACGGCTTCGGCGGCTGCCGCAGCCAACGGCGCGATGGCCAGCTCGCAGTCGCCGTCCAGCCACTCGAACACGGCGTCGAGATCGGCGCGCGCCACCGCGCCGTGCAGGCGCAGCTCCCAGCCCAGATAGCACTGCCCGGGATCGAGCGCGGCGAAATCCGCCGGCGCGGCGTCGCTCACGAAGGCGCGCAGCACCTCCAACCGGCCGAGCTGCTGCAGTTCGCGGAACAGGCGTAGCGGTTCGTTGCCGGTCTGCAACAGGTGCGGCAGCGCGACGAAACGGATGTCCCAGCCGGCGGACGGTGCAGCCTGCACCTTCGCCGCGGCGGCCGGCGACGCCGCCACGCCCTCGACCAGGTGCGCCAGCTCGGCGCGCAATGCCTCGCTGCCAGCGTCGGCGGCGGGCCGGCCCTGGCTGGTGCGATCGAGCATGGCGCGGAGGCAGTCGACCGAACGCAGCAGCAGATCGATCAGCCCGGCATCCACCGCCCGGCGTTCGCTGCGGACCTCCTCCAGCAACGATTCGGCGACATGGGTGAACGCGGCCACGTCGGCGAAGCCGAAGGTCGCAGCGCCGCCCTTGATGGAGTGCGCCGCGCGGAAGATGGTGTGCACCAGCTCGTGGTCGGTCGAACCCGAGTCCAGCGCCAGCAATGCCGCCTCCATCGCGTCGAGGCCTTCCAGGCTTTCCTCGAAGAAGGTCTTGTGGAACTGGGTCAGGTCGACCGTGGCCATCGGTGTTTCCCTTGGAGCCTGTAGGTGATCTCAGCCCAGCACGCGCTTGACGGTCGCCAGCAGCTGCTCGGGATCGAACGGCTTGACCAGCCAGCCGGTAGCGCCGGCGGCCTTGCCTTCCATCTTCTTCTCGGTGTGCGACTCGGTGGTGAGCATCAGGATCGGCACGCCCTTGTACTCGGGCTTCGCGCGCAGCGCGCGCACCATCGCGATGCCGTCCATCACCGGCATGTTGACGTCGGCAAGCACCAGGTCGAACGCGCTGCCGCCGGCCGCGTCCAGCGCCAGCTGGCCGTTCTCGGCCTCGGTCACCTCGTGTCCCGCGCCGCGCAAGGTGAAGGCCACCATGCCGCGCATCGAAGCCGAATCGTCTACTGCAAGAATCTTCGCCATGCTGCCACCTCGTTCAAGCCGGCCCGGCGGCCGGCAGTTCCAGAATCCGCGCCAGGCCGAGCAGCCCTGCCGCGTCGTTCAATGCTTCGCTCGCGCCACGCCAGGCCAGCGTGCTGCCGTGCTTGTCCAGCTCGCGGCGCAGCAGCAGCAGCAGTTGCAGCGCAGCGGTGTCCACGCGCTCCACCTGGCTGCCATCCAGCGCAACGCTGCCGCCCGGCAGCGCCGCCAGCAGTTCGGCATGCAACGCCGCCTGGGCGGCCATGCGGCAATCCGCCGGCAGCACCACCGTCGTCGCGCCGCCCGCCTGCTGTTTGTCCTGCCTTGCCGCCTGCTTGCCGGCCATGCCCGCCACTCCTGCGCGCCTGCTGGCGCCTACAGCGGGCTTATCGGCCGTCGTGGCGTACGCTTTAGCTTCCAGCTTCACCGCGACCCCGCAATACCGCCTCAAGTTTGTGCATAAGCGGCCGATGCCCTCCGGGACGACCCGTCCACGATGCACGCCATCCACGCGCAGGAGCCGAATGATCATCCAGCCGACCAGCCTTGCCGCCCTCACCTGGGCCGGCGCTGCCTCTGGCAGCGCAGCGCAGAGCTGGCGCATCGGCAGCGTGCTGTCGGCGCGACCGCTGGGCGTGAACCCGCAAGGGCTGCTGGTGCTGCAGATCGGCGGCTTGACGGTGGAAGCGGACGTGGCCGGCGGGCAGTTGCCCGCGCAGTTCCAGGTGCGCGTGCTGAGCCTGGGCGCACAGCCGTTGCTGGAAATGCTGTCGCCGCAACCCGACCCCACGCTGCAGCGGGGCCTGCGCGAGCGCCTGCCGCAGCAGAACGGCTACGCGCCGCTGCTGGCCACGCTAGCCGCCGTGGCGCAGCGGCCGATGCTGCGTCAGCTGCCGCCGGACCTGCGCGCCGCGCTCGCCGTGCTCGAACAGGCATTGCGCAGCCCGGCGGAGATCACTCGCGGCGAGGGTCTGCGCCTGGCGATCGAACGCAGCGGCCTGTTT
This sequence comes from Dyella agri, assembly GCF_044904705.1. Lineage (NCBI taxonomy): Bacteria > Pseudomonadati > Pseudomonadota > Gammaproteobacteria > Lysobacterales > Rhodanobacteraceae > Dyella > Dyella agri. Next base: position 54,082 of record NZ_JADIKL010000009.1, on the reverse strand, counting down.
CTCGAATCGTTGCTTGCCCAGCCACGCGGCAATCCGGCGCTGCTGCCGCAGGACGACTGGAAAGGGGCGCTGCTGCGCCTGGTCGCCCTGCTCGACCGCCGCGCGCCGGCACCGCCGACGCAGAACGGCGACGACATCGCACCGCCGCTGCTGCAACGCGGCCTGCAGGCGCAGCCGCGCGCGCCACTACCCGTGCCGGTCGCGGGCGACGACGTGGAGCCGCTGCTGGATCGCCTGCACGGCGACGTGCGCGCCGCACTGGCACGGATCGAGGTGGCCCAGCTGGAATCCGGCACCGGCCCGCTGCCGGCGTGGATGATCGAGATCCCGCTGCACGGCGAGGACGGCCGCGACGTGCTGCAACTGCAACTGGAATACGTCATCGACGCCAGCGACGGCGGCCGCGGCTGGAACCTGGGCTTCGCGCTCGACCTGCCCGCGCTGGGCGCGGTGCAAGGTGAACTGCAACTGCGCGAACCGCGCCTGTCGGTGCGGCTGTGGGCCGCCCGCGCCGATACCGTGCAACAGCTGGAACGCCAGTTCACCGCCTTGCGCCAGCGCCTGGCCGCCTGCGGCGTGCTGCTCGACCAGCTGAGCTGCCAGCTCGGCCTGCCGCAACCGACCGGCCGCTACAGCGCCGTGCTGCTGCAGGCCACCGCATGAACACGCCGCCTCCCGCGCGCCGGGTCAGCCTGCGCTTGTCCGGCCCCGGCGCCGGCGAGTCCAAGGCGCTGCCGCCCGAATCGCTGGAACAGCTGCGCGCGCGTGCGCAGGCACTGGGCCTGCCGCTGCATCCCGATCCGCAGATCGCCGCGCTGCTGGCCGGCCTGCGCCTGCGCGAAGACGTGCCGGCGTTGCTCTACGCTGCGGCCGCCTCGGTGCTGGCCACGATCTACGATGCGGCGGAGGAGCAGGGCTGAGCGCAGCAACGCGGAGCGCAGAAGCTGCGTTTCTACGCCGCCGGCGCGCGCATGGCGAGGATCAGCTTCGCCTCGTCGCGCGACAGCCCGCAGCACGCCACCAACTGCTCGATATCGGCGCCCTCGCGCGCCAGGCGTTTCGCCAGATCCCAGGAGCGTCCGGGCTGGGCCGGCCGCTCGACCTGGCCGAGTTGCCGCTCCAGCCGGCCTAGCGCCGTCACCAGCATCGAGGTCGGCACATCGGTGCCCGCGCCGGCCGCGTTCTGCCACAGCGCGTCGACGCGCCGCTGCAGGCGGCCGGACTGGCGCCACAGCCGCAACAACAGGATCGTCTGGCCCACGGCCAGCACCAGCAGCGCGATCACGCCGAACTCAAGTCGCATCGCCGTCTTCCTCGTCCAACCGGTAAAGGCGGCCGGCGTCGAGCAAGGCCACGAAGCCCTCCCGCCACGGCAGCACGCCGCTGACCGGATCATCGTCGCGGCTGGCCCGCCCCGGCGGCGGCGGTGCGATTTCCAGCCCGTCGCTGCACAACAGTTCGCCGACCGCGTCGACCTTGAGGCCAAGCGGCCTGCCGGCATGCGCCAGCATCACGATGCGCACTGCGAGCGGATCGGCCACAGGCTGCGCCGGCAACCCGAGCCGCCGCCGGCCATCCATCACCGGCACGATGCGTCCGCGCAGGTGCCGCACGCCAAGCAAGTCGTGGGCGGCGCCGGGCACCGGTGTCAGCTCATCGTCGCGGATCACTTCGCTGACGTCGGCCAGCCGCGCGGCATACAGCTGCGTGCCGATCCGGAACGACAGCCAGTGGCGATCCTTCGGCGCATTGCCGTCGGCAAGAGCGTTCATGCGAAGTCTCCCGGATCGTCGCAGCGGGTCATGGCATGGCCCTCGCGGTGCCGGGTACCGCCGTGTCCGCCGCGGCCTTGGCGACCCTGGCGGGTGCGCGCTTCGCTGCCTCGCCCGCCGGCGCGGCCGGATGCAAGGACTCGATCACCTGCACGGTGGGCAGCACGCCGGGCACCGGGGCTTCGGCGATGCCGCTGTGCTGGCCCAGTTCGCCGATGTCGCTGTGCTCGCGCGTGGGCGCCGAGCCATCGCCCATCACCACCACCAGCACGCGACGGTTCTCGTTGCGGCCTGCCGCGGTGTCGTTGTCGGCCACCGGATGCACCTCGCCCCAGCCGATGATGCCGAGCCGGTCCGCGGCGATGCCGCTGCCGACGAACAGGCGCGCTACGCTGCCCGCGCGCGCCGCCGACAGTTCCCAGTTCGAGGGATACAGCGCGGTGTTGATCGGCACGTCGTCGGTGAAACCCTCGACCCGCAGCGAATTGCCGAATCCCGCCAACACCGAGGCCAGGTTGTGCAGCACGCCCTGCGCTGGCGTGGACAGCTGCGCCACGCCGCTGGGAAACAGGATGTCGGTGCGGATCTCGATCTCCAGCCAGTGTTCCTTGTTGCGCACCGCCACTTGCTTGCGGTCGATCAGCGATTGCAACGCCTTGCGCACCTCGGCCTCGATGCGCCCGAGGTTCGCCGACCCGGCCTGATGGGCGATGTTGCGCCCATCGCCGCCTTGCATCGCCACCGGATGCGGCGGGATCGGCACGGCGATCGGCACCACCGAAGCACCCGACTGCCCGGCCGGCGCGGCGATCGCGGGATTGATGTTGTGCGGGCGGACGCGGGTCGGCGGCAACGGCGCGATGGCGTGGCTGGAGCCGTTGAACGCCTCGATCAGCGATTCGGACATCACCCGGAACTTGCCCTCGTTGACCACCGAGACGGCGTACATCACCACGAAGAACGCCAGCAGCAACGTCATCAGGTCGGCATAGGGGATCGCCCACGCCTCGTGGTTCACGTGGTCCTCGTGCTTGTGCCGCTTCATGCCACGTAGCCCTGCAGGCGCGATTCGATCTGACGCGGGTTGTCGCCCTGGGCGATCGACACCAGGCCTTCGATCAGGATCTCGCGCATCCGGGTCTGCTTGTTGATCAGGCTCTTCAGCCGTGCGGACATCGGCAGCATGAACAGGTTGGCCAGCGCCACGCCGTAGATGGTGGCGACGAAAGCCGCCGCGATACCGTGGCCGAGCTTGGACGGATCGGCAAGGTTCTGCATCACCGCCATCAAGCCCATCACCGCGCCGATGATGCCCAGCGTGGGCGAATAGATGCCGGCCATCTCGAATACCTTGGCGCCGGCCAGATCGATCGCTTCGCGCGTTTCCAGGTCCACCTCCAGCACGCCGCGGATCGCCTCCGGCTCGCCTCCGTCGACCAGCAGCTGCAAGCCCTTGCTGACGAACGGATCGGGCTCGGCCTCGATCTGCGGTTCCAGCCCGAGCAGGCCTTGCCGGCGCGAGATCTCGCTCCAGCCCACGATGCGGCTGATCAGGTCGGCCGGGCGGTGCTGCGGCGGACGGTAGACCATCGCCATCATCTTCAACGCGTGCTTGAGCACCTTGCCGTGGTTCTGCACCAGCAGCGCGGCCAGCGTGCCGAGGAACACGATCACGAACGCCGCGGGATTCCACAGCGCGTCCAGCGAGGAGCCCTTCAGGATGGTGCCGACGATGATGACCACGAAGGCCAGGATCGTGCCGATGATGCTGATCAGATCCATGACGTCAGCCGGTCCGTGCCAGGGGGAGAGGAGATTGCGCGGCGCCGTCGGCCAGGCCGGCCAGGTCCATCACCAGGGCCAGCCGTCCGTCACCGGTGACGGTAGCGCCGGCGACGCCCGGCACGCCGTCGAACAAGTGGCCGAGCGGTTTGACGATGACGTCCTCGCGGCCGAGCACCTCGTGCACCAGGCAGCCCAGCCGCTGGTGGCCGATGTGCAGCACCGCCACGTGGCGCACCGCCTCGGCCGCCACGCCGGTCCAGTCGACCATGTCGACCAGCGGCAGCGCGCGACCGCGATGGCGGGCGACCAGGCGTCCGTCGAGCAGGCAGTCCTGGCCCGCGGCGAGCTCGAACACCTCCTCCACGTTGCCCAGCGGCAGCGCGAGCAACCGGCCGCCCACGCGCACCATCAGCACGCGCAGCACCGCCAGGGTGAGCGGCACCGCCAGTTCCAGCTCGCTGCCGTGGCCCAGGCGCGAATGCACCTGCAAGGTGCCGCCGAGTTCGGCCACACGGGTCTTCACCACGTCCATGCCGACGCCGCGGCCGGAAACGTCCGACACCGTGGCGGCGGTGCTGAAGCCAGGGCGGAAGATCAGTTCGTAGCACTCGGCCTCGTTGAGCCGCGCGGCCTGCGCCGCGTCGATCACACCCTTCTCCACCGCTTTGCGGCGCAGGATTTCCGGGTCCATGCCGCGGCCGTCGTCGCGCACCGCGATCACGATGCGCTCGCCGCGCTGGCTGGCCGACAGGCATACCCGGCCCTTGCGCGGCTTGCCCGCACGCTCGCGCGCGTCAGGCGGCTCCAGGCCGTGGTCCAGCGCGTTGCGCAGCAGGTGGATCAGCGGATCGGCCAGCGCCTCGACCAGGCTGCGGTCGAGGTCGGTGCCCTCGCCTTCCAGCACCAGTTCGACCTCTTTGCCGAGCTGGCGGGCGAGGTCGCGCACGATGCGCGGGAAGCGCTGGAACAAGCGGCCCACCGGCTGCATGCGCATGCCCATCACCGCGCCTTGCAACTCGTCGGTGATCCGGTCCAGCTCGCCGGCCGCCTCCGTCAGCATCTCGCTGCCGAGGCGCGCGGCGAGGCTGAGCAGGCGGTTGCGCGCCAGCACCAGTTCGCCGGCGTGGTTGACCAGCACGTCCAGTCGCGTGGTATCCACGCGCACGGTGTTCTCGGCGACTGGCGCAGCGGGACGCGCAGCCGGCGCGGGTGCGGCGGCATTCGCCGGAGCCGGCGCGGGTGCTGCCACCGGCACGGCCGCCGCGCCGGGCTGGCCGCCCTTGCCGTGCAGCGTATCCAGCAGGGCTTCGAATTCGTCGTCGTCTATCGTCGCCGACTTGGCCGGCGGCAACGGCGCGGGTTCGACCGTACCCGGCGCGGCGCTGCCGTGCAGCGTGTCCAGCAGCGCCTCGAATTCGTCGTCGCCGATCGTCGCCGACTTGGCGGGCGGCAGCGGAGCGGGCTCGACCGTACCCGGCACGGCGCTGCCATACAAGCTGTCCAACAGGGCTTCGAACTCGCTGTCGTCGATAGTGCTGCCAACGGGTTCGGACGATGGCACCGGCACGGCCGCCGGCGCGGGCGCCGCAACGACCGCCGCTCCGCGCGGTAGCAGCGTCTGCAGCAACGCCGCCGGCGGCATCGCCAGCGGCGCGCCGGCGCCGAGCGCGGCCATCATCTCGCCGAGCAGGTCCAGCGTCTGCAGCAGCGCATCCATGTAGCCGGCATCGAGCAGCACGGCGCCGTTGCGCGCCTCGTTGAGCAAGTCCTCGGCGTGATGGCACAGCAGCACCATCGGCTCCAGCGCGAGGAAACCGGCGCCGCCCTTGACCGTGTGGAAGGCGCGGAACACGGCATTCAGCAGCTCGCTGTCGCCCGGCGCCGCTTCCAGCCCGACCAGCTGCTCGCCGAGGCGCTCGACGAGTTCGCCGGCCTCGACCAGAAAATCCTGGCGCAGCTCGTTGTCGAAATCCGCGTTCATCGTAGAGCCTGCTTATGCTCCCCAAGCGCCCCGCGCCGGGAGCTGTTTGCGCGCAGGCCAAGGAAGAACGAAGGAGTGGACGTCGGTCCACGACTGAGCGATGACGCAGGCATGCGGGCAAACAGACCCGGCCCTGCGGGTTGCCATCGAGTGGCCGCCATGCGGCAGCGCGCGGCTTGACCTGCCAGCCAGGCAGGCGCTGCGCCACGCACTACCACCTGGCGGCCACTCGATGACAACGCGGAGTGCTTGGGGAGCATAAGCAGGCTCTTGCTATTAGAAACCGAATTCGCTGAGCAGCCGGTCGGCGTCCTCCTGGCTGGTCACCTTGGCCACGTCGGCCGGCGCTTCAACACCGGCCAGCGCGCCGGTGAGGCGAACCAGTTCCAGCAGCGAGGATTCGACCGTGCCGATGAAGCTGGCGACCTTCTTGATGCGCTGGCCGGTAAGGTCCTGCCAGGACTGCGCCAGCACCATGTCGGCGAGGCCGTCGCGGCAGCTTCCGGCGAACGCCGCGGCTTCGCGCGCCAGCGCGGCGGCGGGCTCATCGCCCTCGGCCTGCTGCAGCACGTCCCAGGCGTTGTGTGCCAGCGCCTCGGCCTGCGGCCGCATGCGTTCGGCGAAATCGAGGCTTCGGTGTGCGGCGTTCGCGCTCATCTCCAGCGCGTCCTGCAGGTGCTGGCGCGCGTCGGCGACGATGCCGGGCACGCCTTCCTGCGCCAGCTCGCTGCCGAGGCGGCGCACGGCGCCGTGCAGTTCGCGGGCCAGCTGGCCCAGCGCGCGGAACAGGTGCTGCTCGCGCTGGCGCACCATCGTGTCCAGCGCCTGCTCGAAGGCGGGGCCTTCGGGGCTGTTCAGCAGGTCGCGCAGCTCGGGCGGCAGGCCGTCGTCGACGGCAAGGGGAAGGACGGCGTTCATGCGCTGGCTCCGGCTGCGGCGATCCGTTCGAAGATCTTGGTGAGCTTTTCCTTGAGGGTGACCGCGGTGAACGGCTTGACGATGTAGCCGTTCACGCCGGCCTGGGCGGCGGCGATGATCTGGTCGCGGTTGTTCTCGGCCGTCACCATCAGCACCGGCATGCCCTTCAGCGCGGCCTCGGCGCGGATCGCGCGCAGCAGGTCGATGCCGGTCATGTTCGGCATGTTCCAGTCGGTCACCACCAGGTCGAACGGCTGGCCGCGCAGCATCACCAGCGCGTTCTCGCCGTCGTCGGCCTCCTGGATCAAGGTGTTGGTGAAACCCAGCTCGACCAGCAGGTTCCTGACGATGCGCCGCATGGTGGAGAAATCGTCCACCACCAGGATTTTCATGTTCTTGTCCAACGTCTGCTCCGCGTGCGATGGGCCGGCGGCCGGCCCCGGGGATGGTGGGATGCGGTTTGCTCAGTCGCGCCAGCCGGCCAGCTGCGCGCGCAACCGGATCACGGCCTGGCCGTGGATCTGGCACACCCGCGACTCGCTCACGCCGAGCACGGCACCGATTTCCTTGAGGTTCAATTCCTGCTCGTAGTACAGCGACATCACCAGCTGCTCGCGCTCGGGCAACGCGGTGATGGCCTCGACCAGCGCCTCGCGCATGCCGTCGTGTTCGATGCCTTCGTCCGGCGCCAGGCTGTTCTCGTCTGCCACTTCGAGCACGCCGGTCTCTTCGCCATCGTCCGAGGCGGTGAGGCTGAGCAGGCGCGAGCAGGCCGCGTCGGCGAGCACCTGGTGGTACTCCTCCGCGCTGATGCCGAGCCGGCGCATCACCTCGGCGTCGTCCGCCTCGGCGCCGGTCTCGGCCTCGATCTGGCGTATCGTCTCGGCCACCTCGCGGGTCTTGCGATGCACCGAGCGCGGCGTCCAGTCGGCCTTGCGCAGTTCGTCCAGCATCGCGCCACGAATGCGGATGCCCGCAAACGTCTCGAAGCTGGCGCCCTTGTCGTGGGCAAAGTGGCGTGCCGCTTCCAGCAAACCGATCATTCCCGCCTGGATCAGGTCGCCCACGTCGACGCTGGCCGGCAACCGCCCCATCAGGTGATAGGCGATCCGTCGTACCAGCGGCGCGTGCCGACGTACCAGTTCGTCGGCACTCTCGCGGGAGAGTTGCAGATATTCCGAAGCCGCGCTCATCCCGGCATGCCTCCGACCGGAGCCGTCCGGCCACCGAAGAAGGAAATGCGGTCGAGACCCGCGCGCCCGGGCTCGACCCACTTATCGACCGCATCGGCCAATTTCTTGAATGCCCTGGCCGACGGGCTGGAAGGCCACAGTTCGACCACCGCCGCCTGGCGCCGGATGGCCTGGCGCAGGCGCTCGTCGTGCGGCACCCAGCCGCAGAATTCGATCGCCACGTCGAGGAAGCGGTCGCTGACCCGCGCCAGCTTCTGGTGCAGCAAGCGCGCGTCGCCCTCGTTGCGCGCCATGTTGGCGACCATGCGCAGGCGGCGCACGCCGAAGTCGCGGCTGAGCACCTTGGCCAGGCCGTAGGCGTCGGTCAGCGAGGCCGGCTCGTCGCATACCACCAGGATCACCTCCGCGGCGGCGGCGGCGAACATGGTGACGCTGTCGGACAGTCCCGCGGCTGTGTCCACCAGCAGGTATTCGGGTGGCCGCGCCAGTTCGTCGAAGGCGCGGATGATCCCCGCCAGCTCGCCGTGGCTCAGCCGCGCCAGCCGGCGCGCGCCGGAGCCGGCGGGCACCACCTGCAGGCCGCATGGCGCAGGCAGCAGCAATTCTTCCAGCGTGCATTCGCCGTCGAGCAGGTGGCCGATGTGGCGCGCCGGGGCGAGGCCGAGCATCACGTCGACGTTCGCCAGCCCGATGTCCGCGTCCAGCAGCATCACCTCGTGGCCGGCGCCTGCCAGCGCCACGCCGAGGTTCACCGCCACCGTGCTCTTGCCGACGCCGCCCTTGCCGCCGGCCACCGCGATCGTCTGGCAATGCCGGCGCGGGGTCGACACCGCGGTACGCAGCCCTTCGGCCTGGTGGCCGCCGCCCGCTTCCGCTACGGGCCGGCCGACCATCGCGGCCAGCATCTGCTTCAGTCCCGAAGCCTGGTTCATCGCGAGCGTCCCGTTCATGCTTCGGCCACCGCCCGGCCGAAGCGTTCGGCCATCACGTTGTCGTCGGGCGCTTCGCCCTTGAGCGATTGCGCGACGCGGCACACCAGCACGCGAGCGTCGGCGGTGGCGATGTCCTCGGGCACGCGCTGGCCGTCGGTGACGTAGTCCAGCGACAGCCGGTGGCGGATCAGCACCGACAGCGCACCGCCCAGCCTGGGTGCCTCGTCCAGCTTGGTGAGGATGCAGGCGTGCGGCTTCAGCGCACGATAGGCGAGCACCGCCTCCTCCAGCGACGGAGTCTGCGCGTTGGCCGCCAGCACCAGGCAGGAACGCAGCTCGCCGGCGTCGGCGAGGATCTCCAGCTGTTGCGCCAGCCGCGGATCGCTGCCGGCCATGCCGGCGGTATCGATCAGCACGGTGTGGCGGCCTTGCAGCATCTCCAGCACTTTGCGCAGGCTGCGCGCGTCGTAGGCCGGGTAGACCTGCACGCCGAGCAGGCGCCCGTAGTGTTCCAGCTGCGCGGCAGCGCCAATGCGGTAGTGGTCGGTGCTGACCAGCGCGACGCGCTCGGCGCCGTGGCGCATCACCGCCCGCGCAGCGAGTTTCGCAATGGTCGTGGTCTTGCCCACGCCGGTGGGGCCGACCAGCGCGATGACGCCACGCTCGGCGTCGCACAGGTGACGGCCGCTCACCGCCAGACTGCGGCTAAGCATGCCCAGCGGCAGGTAGCGCGCTTGTTCCGCGTTGATCTTCTCCGGCAGCTCGGCCACCAGCGTGCGTGCGACGTCGGCCTCGATGCCGAGCCGGGTCAGCTCGCGCAGGATCCGCGCGCGCAGCGGCTGGCGCCGCTCCATGTCGTTCCAGGCCAGGCTCGACAGCTGCAGCTCCAGCATCGCGCGCAAGTCGCCCAGTTCGCTGCGCAGCTGCGCGGTGTCGTGCGCGGTGCGCTCCATCAGCGGATGCACCGCCGCCGGCTCGGCCGCGACGGCGGGCGGCGCGACCGGGTGCAGGCGGCGCGGCGGCAGCTCGGGCGGCGCGATCGCCGGCTTCGCTGCTGCAGGCGCGACCGGTGCGGGTGCGGGTGCGGGTTCTGCCTTCGCTTCCGCTTTCGGCACCACCGGCGCGCCGTGCCTGGCGGCCTCGCGCACCAGTGCCTCGTCGTAATCGATCGCGGCGATCACCTCGATGCCCTCGGCCATCCGGCGCGTGGACAGGATCACCGCTTCCGGCCCCTGCTCCTCGCGCACTTCGCGCATGGCCTGGCGCATGTCGGGCGCCACGAAACGTTTGATCTTCATTGCTCGCTCCGCGCGTGGGATGCGGGATGGGAAATCCGGGGTTGGTCAAAAGCCGATGCACCGCAAACGCGCTGCGCCGCCGCCTTTTCCGAATGCCGACTCTCGAATTCCGTCATCCCGGTTCTCATCGCCCCAAGGCCTGCACCAGCCGCACCCGACGGTTGTCGGGCACCTCGTTGTAGGCCAGCACGTGCAGGTTTTGTGCCACGTGCCGGGTGAAGCGCGCGAGCCACGGCCGCAACGGCGGCGCGACCAGCAGCACCGCGGGTTCGCCGCTCATTTCCTGGCGCCGCGCGGCGTCGGCCACGCTCTGCTGCAGGCGGTCGGCGAGGCCCGGTTCCACCGCGGCGCCCGCCACGCCGCCGCCGGACATCGAGCCGAGCAGGATCTGCTCCAGCTCCGGCGCCAGTGTGATGACGGGGATCTCGGTGCCCAATCCGGCGATTTCCTGCACGATCTGCCGGCCCAGCGACACGCGTACCGCGGAGCTGAGAACGCCGGGATCCTGACTCTGCCCCGCGTGCTCCGCCAAGGATTCGACGATGCCGCGCATGTTGCGGATCGGCACCCGCTCGGCCAGCAGGTTTTGCAGCACCTTCACTACCACGCCCAGCGCCAGCCGCTTGGGCACCAGGTCCTCGACCAGCTTGGGCGCGCCCTGCGCCAGGCGGTCGAGCAGCTGCTGCACGTCCTGGTGGCTGAGCAGTTCGTGCGCGTGGCCCTGCAGGATGTGCGACAGATGGGTGGCGATCACCGTGGCCGGATCGACCACGGTGTAGCCGTAGCTCTGCGCCAGCTCGCGCTGGCCCAGCTCGATCCACACCGCCTCCAGCCCGAACGCCGGGTCCTGGGTGGCGATGCCTTGCACGGTGCCGTGCACCTGGCCGGGGTTGATCGCGAGCAGGCGCTCGGTGTGCACCTCGGCCTCGCCCATCGGCACGCCCATCAGCATGATGCGGTAGGTATTGGGGCCGAGGTCGAGGTTGTCGCGGATGTGTACCGCGGGAATCAGGAAGCCCAGCTCCTGCGACAGCTTGCGGCGCACCGACTTGATCCGCCCCATCAACTCGCCGGCCTGGTGCACGTCGACCAGCGGGATCAGCCGGTAGCCCACTTCCAGGCCCAGCGGATCGACCGTGGTCACGTCTTCCCAGCCCAGCTCCACGCGTTCGGCCGGCGCGGCGGTAGCAGGTGTTTCGGCGGGCGCGGCGGCCAGCTTCTCGCGCGTCTCGCGCTGGCGCTTGAGCAACAGCCAGGCCGCACCGCCGCAGACGCCGCCCAGCAGCAGGAAGGCGATGTTCGGCATGCCGGGGATCAGGCCCATCACGATGAGCACCACGGCCGCCACCGCCAGCGCGCGCGGCTGGCCGAACACCTGGCCGGCGAGCTGCCGCCCCATGTCCTGCGCCTTGGACACGCGGGTGACGATGATCGCGGTGGCCACCGACAGCATCAGCGCCGGCACCTGCGCCACCAGGCCATCGCCGATGGTGAGCAAGGTGTAGGTCTGCGCCGCTTCGCCGGCAGACAGGCCGTGCTGCATCACGCCGACGAAGAAGCCGCCGACGATGTTGATGATCAGGATCAGGATGCCCGCGGTGGCGTCGCCGCGCACGAACTTCGAGGCACCGTCCATCGAGCCGTAGAAATCCGCCTCCTCGCGCACTTCCTGGCGGCGTTCGCGCGCCTGTTCCTGGGTCAGCAGGCCGGCGTTGAGGTCGGCGTCGATCGCCATCTGCTTGCCGGGCATCGCGTCCAGGGTGAAGCGCGCGGTCACCTCGGACACGCGGGTGGCGCCCTTGGTGACCACCACGAAGTTGATGATGGTGATGATCGCGAACACCACCAGGCCCACCGCGAAGTTGCCGCCGATCACGAACTCGCCGAACGCCTCGATCACCTTGCCCGCGGCACCGGGGCCGTCGTGGCCGTGCAGCAGCACCACACGGGTGGAGGCGATGTTCAGCGCCAGGCGCAGCAGCGTGGCCATCAGCACCACGGTGGGGAACGCGGCGAACTCCAGCGGCCGCATCACGTAGACCACCGCCAGCAGGATCACCAGCGAGAGCGCGATGTTGAAGCTGAACAGCATGTCGAGCAGGAACGGCGGCAGCGGCAACATCATCATCGCCAGCATCACCAGCATCATCACCGGTGCGCCGGCGCCCCGTCGCGCCAGCTGCCTGAAACTGCCCAGTACCTGCGTGCCCGTCATGGATTTGACTCGTAAACGATTAGCGATAGGGACCCATCAGGTCGGGATCGACCTCGGGATTCGGCGCGGCCGGTGGCGTCTCGCCTTGCGCCGCAGCCTGCTTGAGCTGGTAGACGTAGACGAGCACCTGGGCCACCGCCACATACAGCGCAGCGGGGATTTCCTGGCCTAGCCTGGTGGTTGCATACAAAGCGCGTGCCAGCGGCGGCGCCTCGACCAGCGGAATGCGATGGCTGCCCGCCACCAGGCGGATCTGCTGGGCCAGCACATCGACCCCTTTGGCGATCACCCGCGGTGCGCCCGTGCGTCCTTCGTCGTAGCGCAGCGCCACCGCGAAGTGCGTGGGATTGACCACCACCACGTCGGCCTTGGGCAGTTCCTCCATCATGCGGCGGCGCGCCTGCGCCATCTGCACCTGGCGGATGCGGCCCTTGATCTCGGGGCTGCCCTCGCTCTCCTTCATCTCGTCCTTGATCTCTTGCCGGCTCATGCGCAGCTTCTTGGTGTGGTCGTACTTCTGGTACAGCGCATCGAGGCCGCCGAGCAGTGCCAGGATGCTGCCGAACCACAGCGCGGATTGACCCAGCAAACCCAGCGCCTGCGCGATACCCGCCGACACCGAGCCGCGCCCGGTGGCCTGCAGCGGGTCCTGCCAGTGGCGCAGCAGCAGCGCCAGCACGGCGCCGATGAACACGACCTTGAGCAGCGCCTTGCCCAGCTCCACCAGGCCGCGCAGCGCGAAGATGCGGCCCAGGCCCTTGATCGGGTCCAGCCGTTCGAACTTCGGTTCCAGCGCCTGGCCGCTGAAGCTGAGTCCACCCAGCAACAGCGGCGCGGCCAGCGCCGCCAGCAGCGTGGCCAGCGCCACCGGCGCGAACAGCGCCAGCGCCTCGTGCATCGCCGCGTGCAGCGCGCGCCCCGGCAGCGCATCGGAGAACAGCGCCTCGCGCGAATAGCCGAGGCCAAAACCGAAAATGTTGCGTGCATGCTCGAACGCACGCGGGCCGCCGGCCATCAATGCCGCGACGCCGGCCAGCACCACCGCCGCGCCGCTGAGGTCGCGCGATCGCGGGACCTCGCCTTTCTCACGCGACTCCTTGAGCCGCTTTTCTGTCGGTTGTTCGGTTTTTTCCTGGTCGCTGTCGTCACTCATCGCTCAAGCCCCGAGCAGATGGCGCATCAGGTCCCACGCATCGCTCTGCAAGGCATCGAACGCGCCGGGCAGGCTGCGCAAAGAGAGCCACAACGCGATGAAGCCGAGCGAGACGGTGATCGGGAAACCCACCGCGAACAGGTTCATCGACGGCGCCGCGCGGCTGATCGCGGCAAAGCCGATGTTCACCACCAGCAGCGAGGTCATCGCCGGCAAGGCCACGCGCACCGCGCCGCCGAACAGCTGCACCCCGAAAGCGAGTACCGCGTGCAAACCGTTGGCATCGATCGCGAAGCCGCCCGGTGACGCACCGTGGAAACCGTCCGCGAGCAGCGCGATCAGGCGCAAATGGCCGTCCATCGCCAGGAACAGCAAGGTCACCAGCACCAGGTAGAACTGTCCCAGCACGTTGGAATTGCCGCCGGCCTGCGGATCGACCACCTCGGCGAAGCCCAGGCTCATGCTCTGCCCGACCAGGCCGCCGCCGAACTGCACCGCGTCGAACACCAGCTTCAGCACGAAGCCCACCGCCGCACCGATCACGATCTGACCCGCCACGCCCAGCATGCCGGCGGCGCTGAGGATATCCACCGCGCCCGGCGCCAGCGGCGCCAGCACCATAGCGAGCACCAGCACCACGCCCAGACGCACCCGCATCGGCAACACCGAAGCGCCGAACACCGGCGCCACCAGGCACAGGCCGCTCACCCGCGCCAGCGCCCACAGGAAACGACCCAGCCACGTCGCCAGCCAGGCCAGGTCCAGCGTCATCACCGGACCACTCCCGGCAAGCTCTCGATCAGCTGCGTGGTGTAGTGCACCAGCAGCCGCAGCATCCACGGCCCCGCGATCAACGCCACCAGCGCCATCGCAATCAACTTGGGAATGAAGCTCAACGTCATCTCGTTGATCTGCGTGGCCGCCTGCACCACACCGATCAACAAACCCACCGCCAGTGCGGTGAGCAGCAGCGGCGCCGCCACCAGCATCGCCACGTAGAGCGCATGCTGGCCGATCTCCATGATGGATTCGGGGGTCATGCGCAGCCTCCGCGCGCGCTGGCCTTCGCAGCGGCAACGCCGCTGCGCACCGAGTGCGGGCCAGGATGGCCCGCCGCTTTACCCGGGGCCCCTGGGCGGCGGTGAGGCGGGGACGAAAAGGCCGCGCAGCGGGCGAGTCCATGGATGGACTCGACTTTTCGCGCGGGCAGGAGTCCGCTCGAAAAACCCGGCGCCGACTCACGGACTTGCCGGGCAGGACGCCCGGCAAGCGCCAACCGGGGTGTCGTTTCCTCTTGGTTACTTCTCCTTTGGACAAGCAAAGGAGAAGTAACTCGGGCGCCGAAGGCGCACGAAAGCTCTTCGCGAACAAACCCGCCAGCGGCAAACGCTCCCGCGAGCACCCACCCCTCACCCCAACCCGCTCCCCAAAGGGAAGAGGGAGTAGACGTCCGCGCGGCGCTCATGTGTAGAAGCTCCCCGCCAACGTCCCCAGCAACAACGTCCACCCATCCACCAGAACGAACAGCATGATCTTGAACGGCAACGAGATGATCGTCGGCGACACCATCATCATGCCCATCGACATCAGCACGCTGGCCACCACCAGATCGATGATCAGGAACGGAATGAACAGCAGGAAGCCCATCTGGAACGCGGTCTTCAGTTCCGAAGTGAGGAAGGCCGGCATCGCCACCTTGAACGGCACGTCGGCCTTGCTGGCGTAGGGCGGCTCGCCGGACAGCTTGGTGAACAGCGCGAGGTCCGCCTCGCGGGTCTGGTCGAGCATGAAACGCTTGAACGGCGCACTGGCTGCCGGCAGCGCCTGCTCGGCGCTGAGCTGGCCGTCCATGTACGGCTTCACGCCGTCGGCGTAGGCGCGGTTGAGCACCGGCGACATCACGAACAAGGTGAGGAACAGCGACAGTCCCATCAGCACCTGGTTCGGTGGCGTGGACTGCGTGCCCAGTGCCTGGCGCAGGAACCCCAGCACGATGATGATGCGGGTGAACGAAGTCATCATCAGCAGGATCGCCGGCAGCAGGGTCAGCACCGTGAGCAGTGCCAGCATCTGCAGCGACAGCGTCCAGTTCTTCGCGCCGCCCGGCGCGTCGTGCACGGTCAGCACGGGAATGCCCGCATTGCCCAGGCCCGCCGGACTGGCCGGCATCGACAGCGTCGGCGTGGACGCTGCGGCCGCGGCCTGTGGCGCGGCCGACGCGAACAGCGGCAACAGCAGCAGGGTGAGCACGAGCCAGCAGCGCGCGGCGAATGGGAAACGGCGGGTCACGGCTTTGATTTCCAGCGTGTCAGCAACTGCGCGATGTTGGGCACGGCCGGCAGCGGCGCCGGCGGCGCGGGTTCGACCGGTGCCGTGCCCTCGTACACATGCAGCGTGCGCATGCCGCCCGGACCCACGCCCACCAGCAAGCGCTTGCCGTCGGCATCGAGCAGCAGCACGCGGTCACGCGCGCCCACCGCCATCGCCTCCACGCAGCGGATACGCCGCCCGCCCGGACGGCTGCGCAGCTGCAGGCGCCGCGACAGCCAGCCGGCCACGAAGATCAGCGCGACCACCGCGACGAGGCTGAGCAGGACGCGCAGCAGTTCGCCGCCCATGTTCATGTCGGCCGCCGGCAGCGCCGCAGGCGCCAACGCGAGTCGGATCCTGAATCCCGAGTCCATCACGGCCGCCGTCACCGCAGCTTGCGCACGCGCTCGGCGGGGCTGATCACGTCGGTCAGGCGGATGCCGAACTTCTCGTTGATCACCACCACCTCGCCGTGGGCGACCAGGGTGCCGTTGACGAACACGTCCAGCGGCTCGCCGGCGGCGCGATCCAGTTCCACCACCGAGCCCTGGTTGAGCTGCAGCAAGTTGCGGATGCTGATGCGGGTGCGCCCGACCTCCATCGCCAAGGTCACCGGCACGTCCAGGATCATGTCGAGATTGACCTCGCCGGCGCCCGTGCTGCCGCCGCGCAGGGAATCGAACTCGACGCGCTCGCCGGCATCGGCGACGAAGGCTTCAGTGGACTGGTTCATGCGATTTCTTCTCGGCTGGACTGGTCGCCGGCGGTGCGCACTTCGCGCCGCCCGACCTGGGTGTGGAAACGGATGGCGTTGCGGCCGTTGGCCTGGCCGTAGCGGCCGCGGAACAGCGGCACGTCCTCGGCGTAGACGGTGGCCAGCTCGGGCAGGTGGATCGGCAGCACATCGCCGGGACGCAGGTGCAGGAACTCGCCCAGGGTCAGCTCGATGTCGAGCAGCTGCGAGCTCAGCGGCACCTCGGCGTCGAGCACTTCGTCGCGCAGCAATTCGGCCCAACGGTCGTCGCGGTCGACGCGGTCGCTCTGCACGCCGGCGTCGAGCAGGGTGCGGATCGGCTCGACCATCGCGTACGGCAGGGTCAGGTGGATCTCGCCGCCGCCACCGTCGAGCTCAACGTGGAAACGCGAGACCACCACCGTCTCGGTGGGGCTGACTATGTTGGCGAACTGCGGATTGATCTCCGAGCCCTGGTATTCGAACTGCAGCGCGAGCACCGGCGCCCAGGCCTCGACCATCGCCGTGAACAGCTCGCCCAGCATGATCTGGATCACGCGGTTCTCGGTGGCGGTGAAATCGCGACCTTCGATGCGCGCATGGAAACGGCCGTCGCCGCCGAAAAAATTATCGATCACGGTGAACACCAGGCGCGGCTCGAACACCACCAGCGCGGTGCCGCGCAGCGGCTTGATCCTCACCAGGTTCAGATTGGTGGGCACCACCAGGCTGTGCACGTACTCGGCGAACTTCAGCATCTTCACGCCCAGCACCGAGACCTCGCAGGTCTTGCGCAGCACGCTGAACACGCCCGTGCGGAAGAACCGCGCAAAGCGGTCGTTGACCATTTCCAGCGTGGGCAGGCGGCCACGCACGATGCGGTCCTGCTGGGTGAAGTCGTAGGAGATCACCGCGTCCGGCGGCAGCGGCTGGTCGCCGCCGGTCTCCACCGCGCCGTCGGTCACGCCATCGAGCAGCGCGTCGATCTCGTCCTGGGAAAGCAAGTCGCTCATGCGTGCGTCGCTCCCGTCACTGCATCACGAAGCTGGTGAAGTACAGCGCGTCGATGCCGGGCCGGCCCAACCGCGCCTGGACGATCTTGCGCACCGCGTCGAGCGCCTGCGCCTGCAGCTTCTCGCGGCCGGCGGCATTGCTGATGACCGAGTAATCCTGGTTGCTGAACAGCGACACCAGGGCGTCGCGGATGACCGGATCGGTGGATTTCGCCACGTCGATCGCCTGCGGGTCGTGCGACATCAGGGTCACCGCCACCTGCAGGTAGCGCAGCGAGTCCTGGTCGCGGAAATTCACCACGAAGGCCGGATCCATCGGCAGGTACAGCTCAGCCTTGGGTGTCGCGGCCTGTTCGCCCGCCTTGGCGTGGGCGGCCTTCTTCGCCTGCCAGAAATAGCCGCCGCCGGCCAGCACCAGCAGCGCCACGACGCCGATCAGCAACGGGCTGCGTCGCTTGCGTGCCGCCGGCGCGGTTTCAGTCTGTTCCTCGTTGGCCACGGAATCCTCGATCTGCCTGGTGGAGAGCCGCGCGGGGTTGCGCGCACACACTGCCAAAGCAATCCATGTGCCATGCCCGGAAAGCCTTGCGGCGAGCCGGTTTGCAGGTATCGGCGGGAAAGTCGGCCGAGACGGCGGCGCTTTCTTGACGCGCGCCGGAAGCCCGCCGCGACGCAATCGCGACGCGCGTCAGGGAACCGGAAACGACACGATGCGCCGCCGCCATCGCGGCGCTATCTTGCGGCGCGGCGCTGTCAGGCGAACGTATCGAGCAGGCCGACCCGGCTCGTCGCGACGGCCTGCACGGCGCCGTGCGCTTCGCCGATCTCGTCCGTCGCCGTTGCGGCGCGGCCCTCGCCGCGCCCCCGTTCGTCGCCACGATTCTGCTGCTGCCCTACCTCGGCGTGGCCGAGCGACAGGCCGTGCCGGGCCAGCATGTTGTCGAGCTGCGGCAGGCTCTGCTGCACGGCCGCGACGGCGGCCGGATGCTGCGCGCTGAACACCACGTCCACGCGGTTGTGGCTCACGCTGAGCTGCACGTCCAGCGAGCCCAGGTCCTGCGGATGCAGGCGGATCTTGGCTTGCTGGATATCCTGCTGGCCCAGCCACGCCACCTGCTGGCCGAGTTCGTCGGCGAAACCGGTGCTGCCGGGCGGCGACGACAGCTGCAGTTGCGGCAGCGTCGGCGTCGGCGCGGCAGGCGCCGGTGTCGCTGCCGGCGCGGTGGCCAGCGCCAATGCCTCCAAGCCGCGATCCTTGCGCGTATCGGCGGCGGCCGATGCCAGCGCGCGCATCGCGTCACCCGGCACGCCCACCAGGTTCGCGGTCGGCGTGGCGGCGACCGCCGCCGCGGCCGCCTGCTCGTCCAGGACCAGGCGCTGCGGCATTACCGCGGCCTTGGCCTGGCCCGATGCCGAACCGTCGGCGGCGACCGTGGCATCGTCCGTATCGGCCGATGCTGCCGGCATGCCACCCGTCACCTGGCCGAGCATGGCGAGCATCGCGCCGGCCAGCGTCGCGGCAGCCGTTTCGTCGGGTGTTTCAGTCTTCGACGGCGTAGCCGTTTTCGATGCGGCGCCTTCCGCGACGGGGTCCGTGCCGGCAGTGGCCGGCGCGCCCTGGGCGGCGGCCAAGGCCGCCTGGAGCAGCGTGGCGTCCGCCTGTCCCCGTGGCGCGGCGGCGGCCTGTGCGCCGGCAGCCGGCGTCGTGGGCGTAGCGGCTGTCGTCGACACACCGGACTCCTGCGCGGGCTTGGCCGCGGCCTGGGTGGAAGCAGCATCGTCCTGCGCAGGCTGGCTCGTGGGCGGTGCGTTCCTGGCCGCTTGCAGGTGCTGGTCGAACGGATTCGGCGCCGCCTCGCCGCGCGGCGCATTGGCTGAAACGGCGGCGACCGGATTGCTCGCGCTTGGCGCGGCAGGCATCGCGGGAAGTACGGCAGGCGGTGTCATGGCGGAAGAATTCCTTTGCCGGGGGACGGGCGCGGCATCGCGGCGCCTCAGCGCGGCCGGCGATGCTGCATGCGCTCGTCGATCTCGGCTTGTTCGTGCCGCTCTTCGGCGCGGCGTTCGTGTTCCTGGTGCTGCGCGACCACGCTGCCCAGCGCGCTCTCGCGTGCATGCGCCTGTTTCCAGTGGTCGCGCACCTGGTTCAGCCGGCGATGCTGGCGGTCGATCTCGGCGGCTTGCTGGGCGATCGCCTGGTCGATGCGCGCGACGAATTGCTGGCGGTTGAGCAAGGCGCTGACGCTGACCGCGCCCTCGCCTGCCGCCGCGTATTCGTTGCGGTAGCGCTCCAGCTCGCCGAGCTGGTGTTCGGCCTTCGCCAGCTGCTGTTGCTGCGTGGCCAGTTTCGCCAGCGCGTCCTCGGTCTTCTGGTGGGCCTGGTCCACCGCCGGTTGCAGGCGCTTGGAGCGCGAGTTCATGCAGTCACCTGTGCGGCAAGAGTGTCGAGCCGCGCGACGGCGGCTTCCAGCGTCATCGGTTCGTCGACTTCCTGCTGCAGGAAGCCGCGCAGTTGCGGCCACAGTTCGATGGCGAGGTCCACCTGCGGATCGGAGCCGCGCTGGTAGGCGCCCACCGCGATCAGGTCGCGCTGCTGGCGATACGCCGAGTAGACGCGGCGGAAACGCTGGGCCGCCTGCAGGTGTTCGCGCTCCACCACCGCCGGCATCACGCGGCTGATCGACGCCTCGATGTCGATGGCCGGGTAGTGGCCGGCCTCGGCCAGGTCGCGTGACAGCACGATGTGGCCGTCGAGGATCGCGCGGGCGGCATCGGCAATCGGATCGTGGCGATAGTCGTCACCTTCGGTGAGCACCGTGTAAAACGCAGTGATCGAACCGCGCCCCTCGGCGTCGTTGCCGGCGCGCTCGACCAGTGCGGGCAACATGGCAAACACCGAGGGCGGATAGCCCTTGGTGGCCGGCGGCTCGCCGATCGCCAGCGCGATCTCGCGCTGCGCCTGGGCGTAACGGGTGAGCGAATCCATCAGCAGCAGCACGCGCTGGCCGCGGTCGCGGAACCATTCGGCGATCGCGGTGGCGTATTGCGCACCGCGCAGGCGCTTGAGCGGCGGTGCGTCGGCGGGCGCGGCCACGATCACCGCGCGGCGCCGGCCTTCCTCGCCCAGCGTGTGTTCGACGAACTCCTTCACCTCGCGGCCGCGTTCGCCGATCAGGCCGACCACGACCACGTCGGCGTTGGTGTAGCGGGTCATCATGCCGAGCAAGGTGGACTTGCCCACGCCGGAGCCGGCGAACAGGCCCAGGCGCTGGCCGCGGCCCACGGTGAGCAGCGCGTTGATCGCGCGCACGCCCACATCCAGCGGCGCGTCGATCGGTTTGCGCGCCATCGGGTTGATCGGCTCGTTCTTGAGCGCCGCGTGCTCGTCGACATCGAGCGCGCCGAGGCCGTCCAGCGGCAAGCCGTCGGCGCCGACTACCCGGCCCAGCAGATGCGCCCCCACCGGCAAGCCGCCGCTGCGCGCGCAGGGACGCACCCGTGCATTCGGCAACACGCCATGCATGTCGCCCACCGGCATCAGCAGCAGGCGTTCGTCGGCGAAGCCGACCACTTCGGTTTCCAGCTTGCCGCCGTCGGCGGTGTCGACCAGGCAGCGCGCGCCTAGCGCGGCTTCGCAGCCTTCGGCCTCCAGGGTCAGGCCGACTACGCGGCGCAGGCTGCCTTCCACCGCCAGCGTGCGTGCCGTGGCCGCGCGGGCGGCCTGCCGCGCGAACTGGCGTTGCCAGCGTTCGCGTCGAGCGACCGGATCGGCAGCCGTGTTCATGCGTCGCCGCCGTCTGGCGCGGCGGCTTCGCCGAGCACGGCGTCGACCATCGCCGCCAGGCGGGTTTCCACCCGCGCATCGAGTCGCGAGTGCTCGCTTTCCAGCCGG
The DNA here is from genome assembly GCF_044904705.1 of Dyella agri. NCBI lineage: Bacteria > Pseudomonadati > Pseudomonadota > Gammaproteobacteria > Lysobacterales > Rhodanobacteraceae > Dyella > Dyella agri. The sequence continues at coordinate 32,887 of NZ_JADIKL010000009.1, read as the reverse complement.
CAGTCGCCACGCGCCAGCGTGGGGTCGGCCAGCAGTTGCCAGTGGCGCTCGGCCGAGCCCAGCTCCTGCAGCAGGGCCAGGTCTTGCGGATGCAGGTGCACGCGCAGTTCGCGGGTGGCCGCCGGCAGCGCGTTGGCCGCCTCGCGCACGGCGCGCGCGACGAGCTCGGGCGACAGCTGCAATTCGCGGGCGACTACCCGGCCGGCCACCACCATTGCCAGTCGCGCCAGTTCCTGGACGATCTGCTCGTCGAATACCTGCAGCGGGCGCGCTGCCGCCTCGTACACGGCGTCCAGCTGGGCCATGCGCTCGCGCAGCTCCTGCCGCGCCGCGGCCCGGCCCTCGGCGATGCCGGCGGCATGGCCTTCATCGCGTGCCTGCTGTTCGAGCGCCTCCAGTTCGTACACGGTCGGCTGCGGTGGCGCGGCGTCGGCGCGCGACACGTCCGGCGCGGCGCCGACTTCCGGCAACTCCCAGCGCCGGAAGTCCATCGCGGCGTCGTGGATCGCGGCTGCCATCAGACGTATTCATCCCCGCCGCCGCCCAGGCTGAGCTGGCCGGAGTCGGCCAGCTTCCTGGCCGCGGCCAGCACTTCCTTCTGCGCGGCGTCGACTTCGCTGAGTCGCACCGGACCCTTCACTTCCAGGTCGTCGCGCATCATGTCCGCGGCACGCTTGGACATGTTGGCGAAAATCTTCTCGCGGATCGCCGGCTCGGCGCCCTTCAGCGCGGTGATCAAGATGCCCGACGGCACTTCGCGCAACAGGGTCTGCATGCCGCGGTCGTCCAGCTCGGCGAGGTCTTCGAACACGAACATCAAGTCCTCGATGCGGCCGCCCAGCGCCTCGTCCTGGCTGCGGATCGCAGTCATCAGCTCGGCTTCGCGGCTGCTGTCCATCGCGTTGAGGATGTTGGCGGCGGCCTTGAGTCCACCCACGTTGGCGGACTTGAGTTTCTTGGTGTTGCCGTTGAACTGGCGCTCCATGATCTCGTCCAGTTCGTTCAGCGCATGCGGCTGCACGCCGTCGAGGGTGGCGATGCGCATCACCGCGTCGGAGCGCACGCGCTGCGGCAGGTAGCCGATCACTTCGGCCGCCTGGTCCGGTTCCAGGTGCGCCAGCACCAGCGCGATGATTTGCGGGTGCTCCTGGTTGATCATTTCGGCGATCGCGCGGCTCTCCATCCACTTCAGCGATTCCAGCCCCTTGCTGCTGCGGCCGAGCAGGATGCGGTCGATCAGGCCGCCGGCCTTGGTCTCGCCCAGCGCGTTGGTGAGGATCTTGCGGATGTATTCCTCGGTGCCCACGCCCAGCGCGGTCTGCCGCCCCATGTCTTCATTGAGCTTGTCCAGCACCTGCTCGACCTGTTCGCGCGACACGCTGGCGAGCGCCGCCATCGCGGTACCGACCGCCTGCACGTCGCGCGCGCTCAGGTGTTTCAGCACCTCGGCCGCATCCTGCTCGCCGAGCGTCAGCAGCAGGATCGCCGCGCGCTGGGCGCCGGTGACGGGCGCTTCGGAACGGTTAGTTGCCATCTTCGCCCACCCAGTTCCTGACCACCTGCGCCACTTGCTTGGAGTTTTCGCCCACCATCCGGCGGGCCTGGCCGATGCGCTGTTCGTAGGCCAGCGTAGGCGCCATATCGATACGGACCGGTTGGCTGCTTTCGCGCGGCTCGTCGTCGCCTATCCGTACGGACACGCTCGGCAGCGGCGTCGCGAAGGCTTCCCGCGCCGGCGCACTGCGCAGCAAGCCCTTGAGCAGCGGGCGCAACAGACCGAACGCCACCAGCAGCGCTACCAGCACGCCGAGGCCTTGCTTGATCAGGTCCAGCGCGCCGGGGCGTTCCCACAGCGGCGTCGCCGGCTGCGCATCCGGTGCGCCGTTGCGATGGAAGGCCTGGTTGATCACGCTGACGCTGTCGCCGCGTGCGGCGTCGAAACCCACGGCGTTCTTCACCAGGTCGGTGAGGTGCTGCAGTTCCTGCGCGGTGAAGGGCACGCTCTTGGCGTCGCCGTTGGCGCCGTTGGCGCCGCCCACCAGCTTGTCGTCCACCACCACTGCCACCGTGAGACGGGCCAGGCGGCCGGCCGGGTCGCTGACGTGGCTGATGGTGCGGTCCAGTTCGTAGTTGCGGGTGGCGCTGTTGGAGCTGTCGGTATCGCGGCTGCCGGTCACCGCGGTCGCGCTGCCCGGTTTGGCGGCCGCGCCGGCGTTCGGCTTGGCGGCCGTGGGCTGCGCCACGGTCTGCGGCGGCTGGTTGCTGAGTGCGCCGGGCACGCCGCCGCCAGCCTCGCCCGCGCCATGCTGTTCGCTGCTGACCTGCTCACTGCGCAACGCGGGATGATCGTGGCCGTAGGTCTCGCTGGCCTTCTCGGTCTGGCTGAAATCCAGGTCCGCGTTGACCTGCGCGCGCACGCGGCCGGGACCGGCCAGTGGCGTCAGCAGTTCTTCGATGCGCTGTGCATAGCCGTTCTCGATGCGCGTGGCCAGCCGCAGGCGATCGTCGCCCGCCGCATCAGGCGAGTCCGCATTGCTGCTGGTCAGCAGCCGCCCCTGCTGGTCGACCACCGAGACCTGGTTGGGATCGAGCCCCGGCACGCTGGATGCCACCAGGTGGACGATCGCCGCGACCTGTCCCGCATCGAGCTGGCGTCCCTGGTACAGCGTGAGCAATACCGAGGCGCTGGCGCCGTGGTTGTCGCGGATGAAGGCCGAAGGCTTGGGCATGGCCAGGTGCACGCGCGCGGCGCGCACCGATTGCAGCGACGCGATGGTGGCGCCGAGGTCGCTCTCCAGCATCTGCTGGTAGCGCGTGCGTTCGGCGAGGTCGCTCATGCCGAACGGCGAATCGCCGGCCGACTGCGTGTTGATCGCGGCGCTGCCCTGCGGCAAGCCCTTCGCCGCCAGCCGCAGCCGCAACGCGGCCAGGTCGGCGGCGGGCACCATGATCGAAGTGCCATCGTCGCCCAGCTTGTATGCGGAACTGGAAGCTTGCAGCTCCTGGGTGATCGCGGCGGCGTCTTTCTGGTCCAGCCCGGCGTACAGCAGGCCGTAGTTCGGGCCGCGCGACCACAGCACCACCGCCACGCCGAGCGCTACCGCCGCAGCCACCGCCACCAGCAGCGCGAGCTGGCGCGCCGCCGGATTGCGGGTGATCTGCTTGAGGGAGTCCAGGCGCACGCCGCTGTTGTCGGTCGTGGCGATGGCGTTGTCGGCCATGCGGCTGCTCGTCGGTCAGTATGGTTCGGTAATCGTGGCGCCGGCGTCAGACCGACATGTTCATGACGTCTTTGTAGGCGTCGACCAGCTTGCCCTGCACCGCCACCATCGTGCGCAGCGAGAGATCGGCCTTCTGCACTGCGATCATGGTGCGGCCGAGGTCGGCGCCGGGATCGCCGCGTTCGAAGCTGGCGGCCATCTGACCCGCCTGCATCTGGCTGTTGCCCACGGCGGCGATGGATTGCTTGAGCAGGCTGGAGAAATCCGAGGGCCCGCTGCTGGCCGGCGCCTGCACCGCGGTTTCCGGCATGCGCACCTGCGCCGTCATCTGGCGCATCTGGGCAAGCAGGTTGTTGACGTCGATCGTGCTCATGGCGCGGGATCCATGCCGATGGGTGGGAGACGAAATCCCGTCGCGTGACGGGTTTGAAGCTGTGAATGCACGAGCCGTGCCACGCATCGCGCGCGATGCGTGGCCGCTCTCACGCCGCCAGGCTGTTGTTGGCCTGCAGGCCGTACTTGCGCAGCTTCTCCACCAGCGTGGTGCGCTGCATGCGCAGCAGGCGCGCGGCGTGCGCCACCACACCGCCGGTGACGTCGAGCGCCTGGCGGATCAGCCCCACCTCGATGTCGGCCAGGTGGTCCTTCAGGTCGATACCGTCCTCGGGCAACAGGCGCTGCGCCTCATCCACCGGCTGCACGCCGATCGCAGCGGAGGGCACCAGCCCGTCTTCCATCATGGCCAGCAGGGCGGCGCCGTGCACTTCGTCGCCGGCGTGCGCGTGACGGTATTTCGACGGCAGTTCGCTGGCGCGCACCTCGCCGTGCGGGCACAGGATCGCCATGCGCTCGACCAGGTTGGCCAGCTCGCGCACGTTGCCCGGCCACGCGTGATCGCGCAGCGTCTGCATCGCGCCGGCGCTGAAGCGCGCCACGCCGAGGCCGCGGCGGGCCAGGCGCTGGTTGAATTCCTCGATCAGCAGCGGCAGGTCTTCCAGCCGCTCGCGCAGCGCCGGCAGCTCCAGCGGGAACACGGACAAACGGTAGAACAAGTCCTCGCGGAAGCGGCCTTCGGCGATCGACTGCTCCAGGTTGCGATGGGTGGCGGCGATGATGCGCACGTCGCAGCGCTGGGTGCGGGTACCGCCCACGCGTTCGTACACGCGCTCCTGCAGCACGCGCAGCAGCTTCACCTGCATCGGCAGGCTCATGTCGCCGATCTCGTCGAGGAACAGCGTGCCGCCCTCGGCCAGTTCGAAGCGGCCCTTGCGCGCGCTGATCGCGCCGGTGAACGCGCCCTTCTCGTGGCCGAACAGCTCGCTTTCCAGCAGCTCGGCCGGGATGGCGCCGCAGTTGATCGCCACGAACGGCTTGTCGCGGCGGCCGGAATGCTCGTGCACGGCGCGCGCCACCATTTCCTTGCCGGTGCCGGACTCACCCAGCACCAGCACGGTCGAATCGAACGGCGCCACCTGGCGGATCAGCGCATTGACGCGCAGCATCGGCGCCGAGTTGCCCACGAAGCGCAGCGCGGCGGGCTGGGTATCGGGCTGGCGCGCATGGATGCCGCGCAGCGCCTCGGCCACCTGTTCGTAGCGCAACGGGAACTCCAGCATGCCCACGCGCGCGGCGGACTGCGCCGCTGTCCTCGCATAGCGCACGGCGAGCGGCACGTCGGCCGCCACCAGCATCGGCACGCGATGCGCGGCGTCGCCAAGCAGGCCCAGCTGGCGCTCGGTCTCGGCTTCGTCGTCGACGCCGCCCACGTATACCGCGCGCCAATCGTGAATGGACTCGTCGGCTAGCTTGCAGTCCGCGGCGTGTCGCGGCCGGTAGCCCAGGAAATGAAGCGCCGACAGCACGGCGCTTGCACGTTCCGCATCAGGCTCGATAACGAGGAAATCGAATTTCTGCACACCCCTTCTCCTTACGCACAAATCGCAGCCCACGGCTTCCAGCGGGGCGCGCTGTTCGTCTGTGCCGACTTTCCGTCGCCGGCTCGATGAACCAAGAGCAACAAGGAGGCCAACTTTGGCGGCCGTGGCGACAGCAAAACGTCGCTCGTCGGATGAACCACGACGGCCGGACTGGGCGGCGTGCGCAAGAGTTTGCCGCAAACGCATGAAACGAAAGGTCTTTGCCAGGCGCCGGCTTCGTGACGAAGGCATCCGGAAGCACGTGACGGGCGTCGAAATTTTTTCAGCGGAAGTTGCGCAACTGTGATCGATATCACATGCGAAATGACAACTACGTCGGCGGCTCATCCAAGCTGCTGGCGCGCCTCTGCCACTTTGCGTCGGTGATGACGGAACACGAGGCGCTCAATCGCGTCACTTATCGCATCGCCCGGCGTCGCGAATTCCATGAAACCGCGACCGTCGTCGAACACGCGCACCACGCGCCCCACCAGTTCGAGCGGCAAGCTGCGGCAGGCATCGAAGTGCAGGCGCAGGCGCAAGCCATCGCCGGGCGGCAGCAGCGCGGCCGGCAGCAGGGCACCGACGGCATTGAAACGCAGCGCATGGCGCGGCGGCAGCGTGGCGGCGGGTGCCAGCAGCTGGTTCACGATTTCCACCAGCGCGGTGAGCTTGGCATCCATGCGCAGCATTTCCTGCATCAATGGATTGTCGTCGTCGCCGAAATCGGCGCGGCGCTCTTCCAGCGCCGCCAGGGTCGCCAAGGTGTTCGCGTTGCGTTCGGCCAGCCGCTGCAGCAGCTCGGCCGGCGGCGGCCAGGCCAGTGGCTCGCTGTCGGAGTGCAGATGCTCCTCGCTGCTCAGGCGTTGATCGAATTCGTCCCAGCTGCTGGCAGTCATGTCGGCTCCGCGTGGTGGTCCGGGCCGCTGGTCGGCCCATGGCTGGTGTTGCCGCGGCAACATGCTCGCCCGCTCGCCGCGGATCAAGCGGAAGCGCGGTCAAGGCATGCAAGCGTGGAACGAACCGCGTCGACTCGCCATCTATTCCCCCGGTTTACCGGGCCAGGTCGACGTAGGTGCGCAAGGCGTGGTGTGCGTAGCCGTGGCGACTCAGCGCATCAGCGACCTCGGCGCGCGCGCGCGCGGCCAGGTCCAGCATCTCTTCATTGCAAGCCAGCAGCTGCTGCAACAGCTCGCGGCTGCGCCTGTCGCGCGGATGGCTGGCACGCAGCAGCGGTTGGCGCTCCGCATCCAGCCGGGGCAAGCTGTCCCAGCGGCCGTCGCGGGCGGCCGTCAGCATCGAGCTGCTGACCGCCAGCGCGCGCTCCAGCAGGGTGTGCCCTGTGCTCATGCGACGTTGCCGGGGCGGCCGGCGAGGTAGGCATCGCGGATGCCGTTCCAGCCGTCGCGCACCGGTTCGAGCAGCCGGATGCATTCGGCCAGCGCCGGGTCGTCGTTGTTGAGCTGAGCGAACAGCAGTCGGCGGTTGATGTAGTCGTAGAGCGAGTCCAGCCGCTGGGTCAGCGTGGCGTCGGCCTCGTGGTTGAGGCTGGCGCGCAGCTCGCCGACGATCGCCACGGCCTTGGTGATCACGGCGCCCTTGGCGGGCACGTCGCCGTGGCGAAGCAGCGAGCGCGCCTGCGCGATGCGTTCGATCGCGCCGTCCAGCAGCATGGCGATCAGCTGGTGCGGGTCGGCGCCCTCCACGCGCCCTTCGGCGCGGGTCTGCTGATACATCGCGCTGGCCTGGCGCATATAAGTGTTCGTCATGAACAGGCCTCCATCACTTGTTCGAGGAATTGCTGTTCAACATCGCCTGCAGCGAACTGGTGAGGTAGCTGCTGGTGTTGTTGAGCGAAGACATCAGCGTGTCCAGCGCGGTGTACTGCTGGCGCAACTGGGTCGTGTAGACATTCATGCGCGCGGTCAGCGCCGTCGATTCCTGGCTCAGATTGGTGAGCTGGTTCTGGATGCTGGCGGTGCGCGTGGCGATGATGCCGTTGCTGGCGGTGAAGCCGTCCAGCGAGCTGTTGAGGCGGGTGGCATAGCCTTTGGGGCCGGCGAACAGGTCTTGCACCGCGCCCGGGTTGTTCTGCAGCGCCGTGTTCAAGGTGGCGCTGTTCAGGGCGAGCGTGCCGTCGGCATTGCGGGTCAGGCCCAGCGCTGCCAGCGAACCGATGCTGTTGCCCGGCACGTTGCTGCTCAGCACGCTGTTGATCTGGCGCTGTACCGACATCAGCGTGGTATCGCCCAGCAGTACGCCGGCCTGCTGGGAGCTCGGGTCGTAGCTGCTCAGCGTGCCCACGGTGGAGACGTAGCTGTTGTAAGCGCTGACGAAGGCGTTCACCGCGGTGGTTACGCCGCTGGTGTCCTGGCTCACGGTGAGGCTGGAAGAGCCGGTGGCGGTCAGGTTCAGGGTGACGCCGTTCAGCGCGCCGCTCACTGAATTGGTAGCGCTGGTCACCGCGATGCCGTCGATGCTCAGGCTGGCGTCGCTGGCCTCGTTGGCGCCGGCCGTGTTCAGTGCCGTCGCCAGCGATGACAGCCCGGTACTGCTGCCGGCGCCCGTGTTCACGGTGAAGGCGTTCGCCACGCCGGTCTTGGTGGAGGTCAGCAGCAGCTGCGCGCCATTGGCGCCGTTGACGACGGTGGCCTGCACGCCGGGATTACCGCTGGACTGGTTGATCGCCGTGGCGATGGTGCTGATCGAATCGGTCGCCGAGACATTGAGGTTCATCGTCTGGTTGCCGACGCTGACCGTCAAAGTTCCGGCGCCCACCGCACTGCCCGAGGCATAGGCGGCGCTGGACCGCTTCTGCGCCGTGGCCAGGTGGTTCACCACCAGGTTGTAATTGCCCGGCTGCGCATTGGGCAGTGTCGTGGCGGTGCCCACCGCGGTGTTTCCGAACGTGGCCGCGTAGCTGTTGAAGGTCAGGCTGCTGCCCAGCGTGCTCAGCGTGGATTGCAGCGAGCTCAGCGCACTGCCCAAACCGGTCAGTCCGGCTTCCTGTGCCTGCAGCTGCGTGGTCTGGTTGCTGATCTGCTGCGACGGCCCCGCCTGCTTGGCGTTGACCAGCGCAGTGATGATGGCGTTGACGTCCAGCCCCGAGCCGATGCCCGCCGAGCTGAGCAGGCCGCTGCCCGGACTGTTGGTGCTGCCGAGGCCGCTCGAGCTGCTGCCCGTAGCACCACCCGTGGTGGTGGGCGTCGTGGTGGTGCCTACGCCGGAGATGGAGGTCATGGGATTTTCCTTTCGTGATCCGACCCCGATCGAAGGGGATTCGAGCATCACAGGCAAAACTCACGCCAGCCGCATGGGCTTTGCCTGAAATCCTCGTGGCGACGGCGGCTCCGCTGCGGGAGCCGCCACCGCCTGGGGGAACCATTCGCGGCGCACCCGGCCCGCGAACGGTTCCCCCGCCGCCGTCACTGCAGCAGCTTCAGCGCCAGCTGCGGGTTGGAGTTGGCCTGGGCCAGCACCGAGATACCCGCCTGCTGCAACACCTGCGCCTTGCTCAGTGCCGCCGTCTCGGAGGCGAAGTCCGCGTCCTGGATGGTCGACTGCGAGGCCTTCAGGTTGGTGGACTGCGCCGCCACTGTGGCAATCGTGGACTGGAAGCGGTTCTGCACCGCACCCAGCTGGGCGGCGAAGTCGGCCACCGTCTTCAGCGCCGCGTCGACCTGGGTGATCAGGGCGTTGGAGCTGTTCACGGTCTGCACGTTGCCAGTCTGCAGCGAGCCCGACACGGTGATGCTGCCCGAGGCATTGCTGGTCGTGGTGGCGCCATTCACGTAGGCGCTGCTGTTGATCGCACCGGAGCTGACCGCGCCACTCGATGCCGCACCGCTGTCGGTCACCTGGAAGCTGCCGTTGGCGAACAGGCTGACGCCGCCCTTGCCGTCAACCGCGGCGCTGACGCCAGTGACGCCCGCGGCGTTGATCGCGTCGGCCAGGTCCTGCACGTTGCTGGCGGTGCCGGAAAGCGTGACCGAGGTGCCGTCGGTGCCCTTGATGGAGATCTTGCTCAGGTCCATCGTCGTGGCGTTGCCGCTGGCATCGACGAATGCGCCGCTCAGGTTGCCGGTTTCCACCTGGGCGATCGAGCCCATGGCCGACGCCTTCACGCTGGTCTGCAGGTTCACGCTGATGGTCTGGCCCACGTCGGCGCCGACCTGGAAGCTCTTGGTGCCCAGCGAGCCGTCCAGCACCTTGGAGCCGTTGAACGTGGTCTGGTTGGCGATGCGGGTGATTTCCGCCAGGCGCTGCTGCACTTCCTGGTCGATCGAGGAACGGTCCGAGGCGGTGTAGGTACCGTTGGCGGACTGCACGGCCAGGTCGCGGATCGCCTGCAGGTTGGCGGTGACCTGGTCCAGCGCGGAGCCGGCGGTCTGCGCCAGGTTGATCGCGTCCGAGGCGTTGGCGCTGGCCTGCGACAGGCCGCCGATCTGGGTGGTGTAGCGCTGCGCGATCGCGAAGCCCGCGGCGTTGTCGGCCGCGCTGTTGAGCTTGAGGCCCGAGGACAGGCGCTGCGTGGCGGTGGCCAGCGCACTCTGCGACTTGGTCAGGTTGTTCTGCGCGTTCAACGAAGAAACGTTGGTGTTGATGACCAGTGACATGGAATGTCTCCTAATAAGCGGTCTTGAAGCTGTCGGATACCTTCTCCGGCGGTGCTCCTAGACCGGAGTGCCAACCGCCTCAGGGGATGTTTCGGCGACGGCGCAGGCTTCTTGAGCCTTTTCCGGAAATTTCTTTGCCTTGGCACGAAATGTGCGCCACGCCCGTTTCTCCGGGCATCGAGCGCATGCCGCGCCGCGCGCTTGCGAACGCACGACTGGCGCGGTTGCGCGCCCGCGGACCAGCCTGACTGTTGGCACCAACCTTGCTGCTGTCGGCGCAAGGCTGCCCGACGACGGAAACCCGTCGATGGCGCGGGCGCCAGGACTCACTTCGCGAGGCGCAGGACACATGCAAGCGGCCACCATGCAGGACCAGGCAACCGGGCACGCCAGGACGATTCCTTTGGCGCGCGCGCAACGGCCGGACGCAGATGCCTTGCTTCCTTATCTTCGTCGTATCGGCGCCACACGCTGGCACACCTGTTTCGGTCCGCTGGCGAACGAGCCGGAACGCTTGCCCGGCCTGCCGATCCACCACGACGCCACCACGGCGCAGATCCGCCGCGCAAGCGGATCGCTGGCCGGCCGGTTCGCCGGCAAGCCGGCATGAACCCGCGGCAGACCAGCGACCATCCGGCAAGGACAGACAGACCATGAGCAACACGGACACCGCCCAGCTGCAGCGGCAATGCGAGCAGTTGCAGGGGCGCATCGCGTTCATGCGGCAATTCTTCGACGAACATGCGCTGCGCGAAAAGGCCCGGCTGCGCGCCGGCGATGCGGCGCGCCTCGCCCGCCTCCGCGACCGGCCGGACTACGAGGAAGCCTATGGCGAACAGCCGCTGGTCTCGGTCATCGTCCCCACGTACAACCGCGCCGAGCTGATCGTGGAGCGCACGCTTCCCAGCGTGCTGCGCCAGGATCATCCGCGCTGGGAGCTGCTCATCGTGGGCGACTGCATGGACGCCGCACAGGCGGCCATTCTGCGTGAGGCCGAACGGATCGATCCCCGCGTGCGCTTCCACAACCTGCGGCGGCGCGGCAGGTATCCGTCGACCAAGGGGCCGATGTGGTACGTGGCCGGCATCAAGCCGGTCAACTTCGGCCTGCGCCTCGCCCGTGGCGCATGGATCGCCCATCTGGACGACGACGACGAGTTCCTTCCCGACCATCTTTCGCGCCTGTTACGCACCGCGCGGGAGAACCGGGCCGAGTGGGCGCACGGGCGCGTCCGCTTTCTGGACGACCAGCGCAACGAGCAGTGCGTGGTGGGAAGCGCCGTGCCGCGCCTCAGCGAAATATCGCGCATCGGCAGCATCTACCATGCCGGGTTGAAGACCTTCCGATACAACCCCGGATGCTGGAAGTATTTCTATCCGGGCGACTGGGATCTGTGGGAACGCCTGCTCGACATGGGCGTGCGGCACGCGCACACCGAGGAAATCACCGCCATTCACCATGGCGACTATTTCCGCGCATCGGTGCTGGAACAACAGCAGGCGCCGGCCCTCCACTTCCGCCCGGTCAGGCCGGAGGAGCAATACCGCCACTGGCTCGCGCCCCAGCAGCTGTCCGACGGGCAAGCCGCCCTGGCGCAGGATCGCCAGCCACGCTGCCGGGTGCAGGTATGTGTGATCGATGCGGATGGCATCCCCGCCGACGTGCAGGCCAGCCTGGACAGCCTGGCCCGGCAACAGTACGAAGACCTGCAGATATGCGTGTTGTCGGACCGCGACGATGTCTATCGCGGGGAAACCTCGGCACGCCCCCTGCGCGGCGACTGGGTCGCGCGGTTCAATGAATTGGCCCGCACGGGCGACGCGGACTGGCTGCTGCCGCTGTTCGCCGGCGACGAACTGGCGCCGCATGCGCTGTTGTTGCTGGCCGAAAACGCCGGCATGCATCCGGAACAGAGCTGCTGCTATGTCGACGAGGATTCGCGCGGCCGCGAAGGCTACGAACAGCCGATCTTCAAGCCCGATCTGAACCTGGACATGTTGCGCAGCTATCCCTACCTGGGCCGCACCCTGGCCATGCGCAGGGAGTCGCTGCTTGCATTGAACGGGCTGGACGCCGGACACGGTCCGCTCGCCCACTACGACTTCGTGTTCCGCAGCATCGAACAGCTCGGACTGGAGTCGGTGGGGCATCTTGCCGAGGTGCTGTATCACGCGGGCCAGCCTTTCGCGCAATGGCTCGCGTCGGCGCCGGTGCGCGAACAGGCCCCTGCGATCGTCGGCGCCCACCTCGACCGGCTCGGCATCGCGCACGAGCTGTTGCCCGGCGCCTTCGGCGGCATCAGCCGCGTGCGCTACCTCTGCGACCGCCAGCCGCCGGTCTCGATCATCATCCCCACCCGCGACCAGTTGCCGATGCTCAACGGCCTGATCGACAGCCTGATCGCGAAGACCAGCTACCGGAACTACGAACTGCTGATCGTGGACAACGACAGCCGCGACCCGGCCGCCTGTGCCTACCTGGACGGTATCGAGCGGTTGAACAACCCGCAGCTGCGCGTGTTGCGCTGGCCGCATCCGTTCAACTACTCGGCGATCAACAATTTCGCCGCGGCGCAGGCGCGCGGCGAGTACCTGATCCTGCTCAACAACGACACCGCGGTGCTGCACGAGGACTGGATCGAGGCGCTGCTCAACCACGCGCAGCGACCCGAGGTGGGCATCGTCGGCGCCAAGCTGCATTACCCCGACGGGCGCATCCAGCACGCCGGCGTGGTGCTGGGCCTGCGCGGGCCGGCCGACCATCCCTTCATCGGCGAGGCGATGGACGCGCCCGGCTACATGCACCGCCTGCAGGTCGACCAGAACTACACCGTGGTCACCGCCGCCTGCCTGATGGTCCGCACGTCGGTGTACGAGGAAGTCGGCGGGCTGGACGAACAGGATTTCAAGGTTTCCTACAACGACGTCGACCTCTGCCTCAAGGTGAACCGCGCCGGCTACCTGACGGTGTGGACGCCGTATGCGCGCCTGATGCACGAAGGCAGCGTCAGCCAGAACAAGGTGGATACCAGCGCCCGGGAAGCCAAGCACGCGCGCTTCAAGGGCGAGCAGCAGGCGATGTACCGCAAGTGGATGCCGCTGCTGGCGCGCGACCCGGCCTACAACCGCAACCTCAGCCTGGCCGGCAACGGCTTCGAGCTGGACCAGGCCCGGTCGCTGGCCTGGCAACCCTTCGGGCAGCCGCTGTTGCCGCGCCTGTTCTGCGTGGCGGCCGACGCCAACGGCTGCGGCCATTACCGCATCAGGCAGCCTTTTTTCGCCATGCAGCGGGAAGGCCTGGCCGAAGGCATAGTCGCCCCGATGCACCTGGAACCGATCGCGATGGAGCGCTATGCGCCGTCCACCATCGTGCTGCAGCGCCAGCTCACCGACAGCCAGATCGAAACCCTGCGCGGCTACCGCGACTTCAGCCGGGCCTTCAAGGTCTACGAGCTGGACGACTACCTGCCCAACCTGCCGCTAAAAAGCGTGCATCGCGACGGCGTGCCCAAGGACATCCTGAAATCGCTGCGCAAGGCGGTGGCCCTGACCGACCGCTTCGTGGTGTCCACCGCGCCGCTGGCCGAACAGTTCGCCGACCTGCACAGCGACATCCGCGTGGTACCCAACCGTCTGCCGGTGGACTGGTGGGGCCAGCTGACCGCCCGGCGCCGCAAAGGCAGCAAGCCCCGCGTGGGCTGGGCCGGCGGCAGCAGCCACCGCGGCGATCTGGAATTGATCGCCGACGTGGTGCGCGAGCTGGCCGGCGAGGTTGAATGGGTGTTCTTCGGCATGTGCCCGGAGAAGCTGCGTCCGCATGTGCACGAGCACCATGAGGGCGTGGCGATCGACAAATACCCGGCGGCGCTGGCGGCGCTCGACCTCGACCTCGCGCTGGCGCCGCTGGAGGACAACCTGTTCAACGCCTGCAAGAGCAACCTGCGCCTGCTCGAATACGGCGCCTGCGGCTTCCCGGTGGTGTGCAGCGACATCGTCTGCTACCGCGGCGACCTGCCGGTGACGCGCGTGCGCAACCGTTTCAAGGAGTGGGTGGACGCGATCCGCATGCACACCGCCGACCTCGATGCCGCGGCGCGGATGGGCGACGCGCTGCGCGATGCGGTGCGCCGCGACTGTATGCTTATCGGCGACAACCTGGTCGCCTGGCGGGACGCCTGGCTGCCGGGTTAGCTCATCGCCGACCCTTTGCATCCAGGATGCAGCTCTTGATCGCAACACACGAGATCGTCTCCACCCTCGCGCCGCTGAATGGCGTGTTCTTCCATGTCGGAGACCTCGAGGAATACGCCAGAAAGGTGACAACGGCGGGGAAAAGCCTGGTGACGCGAGCGGAGGGCGCGGGCGAGCTGCAATCCTATGTGCTCTTCTACGACAACCAACCCGAGCTTTTCGTCTCCATGGTCTGGACCTGCCCGCGATGCCGCGGCCAGGGGCTGGCGGAGGCGTTGCTGCAGCGGCTGATCCGCTCGACCGGAAAAGACATCGTCCTGCACGTGCATCAGGACAATCCCGCCACGAAGCTCTACGAAAAGCTGGGCTTCGTCGACGAAGGCGGCACCGGCGCCACGCGCACCCTGCGCCTGCGGCGACGCGTGGCGATCATGCAGCCTTATGTCTTCCCGTACATTGGCTATTTCCACCTGGCGCAGGCCAGCGACCTGTTCGTTTTCTACGACGACGTGCAGTACACGACCAGGGGCTGGATCAACCGCAACAGGATTCTGCTCAATGGCACGGACCACCTGTTCACCGTGCCGGTGGCGGGAGCCAGCCAAAGCAAGACCATTGGCGAAACCATGCAGGCCTGCGACGCCGCATGGACGGACAGGTTTTACCGCACGCTGCAGCACGCCTATCGCAAAGCCCCCGAGTTCGCTCGCGCCATGGAACCCGTCATGGCGGCGTTTTCGACACCGGGCGACAGCATCGCGGATCTGGCCATCCGTTCGATCGAAGCAGTCCACGACTATCTCGGCCTACCGTTCCGCCACACCCGCTCCTCCGCGTGTGCGCCGGACACCCGCGGGCTGGAGCGTGCGGACCGGCTGATAGAAATCACCCGGGACCTTGGCTACGCCGCCTATGTCAATGCGCCCGGTGGGGCGACCCTGTACGAAAAGGGCTATTTCGCCGAACGCGGCGTCGAGCTCGGCTTCGTGGAGAGCGGGGAAGTCTCGTATCGCCAGTACGCGGCGGACAGCTTCGTACCGTCGCTGTCTATCATCGACGTGCTGATGTTCAACGACATCGCAACGGTCAAGGACCTGCTCCGGAGATACCACGTCGCGTGACGCGGCGCCAGCCCGCCGCGCCCGACGGGCGGAGCACTTCAACTACTGGATGCTTGCCGGCCACAACCTGGTCAGTTGGCATCGTGCGCGGCTACCCGATCGCTGACGTCTCCCCGTGCCGGCCTGGGCAAAGCTCAGGCCGGCCGGATCGGAAGGGTCACTTGCGCTGCAACAGGTAACTGTTCTCGTACCCGGGGACCACGCCGATAATGCGGAAATCGTTGAAATAGCCGCCCACCCTCAGCAGATCCACCGCAGGGCCGACCTCGGGTGAATAGCGATGGTCGCCGTAGTCGTCGAAAACGACGAAACCGCCGCTCACCACGCTAGGCGCATACAGAAGGAAATCGAGCAACACGTTGCGGCCTGCGTGTCCGCCGTCGATGTGCAAAAGCACGGTCCTGGGCGCTTCCGCGTAGACGCGATCCGCCACCCGTTCCGAATAGCCGCGGACCAGGGTGGCTTCCGGAAACAGCTTCCCGTGGTAGTAGCCCAGCTCGTCGGGCTGCTTCTCGAGTTCCATCGGGTCGATCCCGAAGATTCGCCGTTTCCGCCCGCATATCTGGCTCATGAAACACAGGGACTTGCCCTTCCATACCCCTATTTCGACGATGTCGCCCGGAATCTCCCCCATCAGCAGGCAGAGGTATCCGAGCAGCTTCACGTGGTCGTGAAACGACAGCTCCCTGCGCGGCATGGCCTGCTGCGCCGGCAGCTCGTTCTGCGCCTTCTCGAAGATGCTGCCGACCATGTCCCATATGTCGTCGACACCTTTCCGGACCCTGGCCTCGCTCAGGAGATTCTTGAGCGCGGGAAGATCGACGGCGGCAATGCTCGATGACATGGTGAATACACTCCTTACGCAAACTTGGGGAATGACATGGGTTCTGCCGCGACCGATCTTCGGCCCGGCTCGATCGACGCGGTGTTGCGGACCTGCATTGTCATGACCGCAGGCTCTTCATTGCGGCGAGCACGCCGGCAGCCAGCACGTTCGCCGGCGCGTCCCTGGCGACGCAGGCCCCGGCGGCGATCACTGCACTGTCGCCAGTAGGCCGCGGCCGGTCCAGGAAATGGCCAGCGCACCGCGGCGGCTGTGGCTCGCGCGGCACATCACTTCAGATAATCGAACAAGCTCATCCCCTGCACCTTCGCGAAGGTCTGCTGCGAGGCCTGCAGGGCGGTGGATTGCAGCATCAGCTTGCTGATCGCGCTGGCCATGTCAGTGTCCTGTACGCCGGACAAGGTGGTCTGGTAGGTCAGCGTGAGGTTGCTGTAGTTGCTCTGTTGCTGGGTAAGGCGGTTCAGCCGGCCACCCACGTCGGTCTGGGTGCTGGAGAGCTGGCCCTGCGCGCGATCGAGCGACTCGATCTGCCGGCTCATCGTGTTGTTGAGCTGCGTGTCGCCGCCGCTGCCGTTCAGCGCGTTGATCATGTTGGTCAACGTGCCGAATACGTCCTGGGTCTTGCCGGAGTTCACGCTCACGCTGTCGCCGGCGGCAGGCGTGCCGCTCAGCGCGATGGTCATGCCGTTGAAGCTGATGCTGCCGCCGTCCTGGTAGCTGCCACTGGCCACCACCGCATTGCCGTGGCTGGCATCGGTGGCGGTCCAGTTGCCGGCAGCATCGAAACTGATCGCGTAGTTCGCCGGGCCGGAGGCGGTGGCCGCCTTCCAGGCGTTGCTGTCGGTGACGCTGGTGGCGCCCACCAGCAAGGTGCCGGTGTTGCCGGCCGCCGCGCTCGCCACAAACGAACCATTGCCTGCCGGGATGTTCATGAACAGGCCGGCGCCCGCATCGCTGTTGGGGATGCGCAGGCCATTGCCGATCGTGGTCATCTGGTTGTCGCTGTTGCCGGCATAGCTCACCGAACCGTCGCTGTTGAGCGTGAACGGCGTGCTGGTGGTGCTGGTACCGGCGAACAGCGCATCGCCGCTGGCGTCGGTGGTATTGGCCAACTGCACCAGCTGCGCGCGGATCTGGGTGAGCTGGGTGGCCATGTCCTGGCGGTCCGATGCCGACAAGCTGCCGTTGATGCCTTGCACCGCCATCGAACGCGCCTGGTCAAGCAGCGAATTGAAGGAGCTGAGCGTGTTGCTCTCGGTGGAGAGCCGCGCATTCGCGTCGTTGATGTTGGAGGAGTACTGCGCGGTACTCGCTAGGATGTGGTTGAGCGACACCACCTGCGCGGCGCCGGACGGGTCGTCCGAAGCCAGGTTGATGCGCTGGCCGCTGCTCACCTGATTCTGCGTGGCGGCCAGCGACCCCTGCTGGTCGAGCATGGTGGTCAGCGACTGTTGGTACATCCAGCTGGTGGACAGGCGGATCATGAACAGGTCCTCAAGCTTGGATGGCAGAAATCAGGCTGGTGAACAGCGTCTGCGCGGTGGAGATCACCTGCGCCGAGGCCTGGTAGGCCTGCTGGTACTTGATGAGGTTGGCCGCTTCCTCGTCGAGGTTCACGCCGACCACGCTTTGCTGCGCGCTGGTCGCCTGGTTGTAGAGGCCGGTCTGGGTGGTCAGGTCGTTCGCCGCCGTGCTGCCGGCCAGGCCGATCTGGTTGGTCAGGCCGGCATAGGCGCCCACCACCGACGTCTGGCCGCCGTCGAGCACGCCGCTATCGGCGAGTCCGGCGAGATCGAGCGCGTTGCCGTTGTCGTTCAGGCCGTCGCTGTTCTTGGCCACGGTGAAGCTGTCGCCGCTGGCGGGCGTGCCGGAAAGGCTCAGGCTCCAGCCGTCGAACTGGATCGCCGTGCCGGCGGTGTACGTGCCGGTGGTGGTGTTGCCCGCCCCGTCGGTGACGGTGTAACTGCCGCCTGCGCCGAAGCTCACGCTGGCACCGGAGAACAGGTTCGCGTTGGTGCTGTCGGCCACGTTCACCGCGCTCACCGTGGCGCCGCCGCTGTTGGTGCTGCCGGCCGTGCCCTTCAGCGCCGTCGAGGCCGCGATGGCGGATGGGTCGCTGGTCGCTATGGCGAGGCCGCTGGCCGCGTTGCGCGTGGGCCGGATCTGGAAGCTGTCGCCGACCTGGGCGCCGGCGGACGCGCTGAAGGTCAGGCCTTCGGCCGACAGCGTGCCGTCGGCGTTGGCGGTCAGCGGTACCGAGCGCCCGCTGCTGGTGGCCAGCGCCCAACCGTTGACCGAGGGCGCGGTGCCGCTGCCGGTGTAGGTGAGCACGTAGTTGTCGGTGGTGAGCGCGCCGATGTTGCTCACGCTGGCGCCCACCGTGGCGCTGCCCTTGTTGCCGGTTGCGGCCGCGACCACCGGGCTGGGCACGTTGAACAGCGGACCGCCCTGGTTGCCGTTCAAGTCCAGGCCCTTGGCCTGCTGCGCGTTGACGGTCTGCGCCAGCGCCAGCGCGGCACGGCCCAGCTGGTTCTGCGCCGGATCGAGCGTGTTGCGCCGATAGGCCAGCAGCGCGCCCAGCGTGCCGCCGGAGAGGCGCGTGCTGATGTCGTGGCCGCTGGCGTCGAGCACGCTGGTGCTGGTGGCGTCGTAGGCGTCGCTGCCGACCTGGAAGCCGTAGGCATAGTTGCCGCTCACCAGCGTCTGGCCGGACGTGCTGTAGACGCTCAGCGTGCCGTCGGGCTGCAATGAGACGGAGATGCCGGTCACGCCGGCCAGCTGCTTGACCAGGCTGTCGCGCTGGTCGAGCAGGTCGTTGGGCTGGGTGTTGCCGGCCTGGCTGATGCTGGTGTTGAGCGCGGCGATCTGCTTGACCAGCGAGTTGACGTTGCCGACGGCGTCGGCGATCTGCGTATTGATCTGCGTGCGCTGCTGGTCGAGCTGCTGGCCGAAGGTATTAAAGGCCAGCGTCAGGGTCTGCGCATTGCCCAGCGCCGCCTGCCGTGCGGAAGGATCGCGCGGGGCGTTCGCCACCGCGTTGAAGCCGCCGTAGAAACTGTCCAGCGCAGATTGCAGGTTGCCGCTGTTCTGCAGCAGGCCGTTCAACGTGGTCGCCAGGTCGTTGGTGGTGGTGGCGCCCTGCAAGGCGCTGTTGGTGCTCCACAACGTCTGCGTGAGGTATTGGCTGTAGGCGCGCTGCACGCCGATCACGTCCACGCCGGTGCCCATGGTGTAGCGGCCAGTGTTCTGGCCCACCTGGTCCACCTGCACGGTGTTCTGGCGGCTGTAGCCGTCGGTGCCGGCGTTGGCGATGTTGTTGCCGGTGACCTTCAGGCCAAGCTGGGCGGCGTTGAGGCCGGAGACACCGATGCTGAACAGGCTGGACATGACCGGGATTCCTGGGATCGCTTATTCGTTCGGCACGCTGGCCGGATTCTTGAGCGCGGCCAGCGCATCGCGCATCTGCGGACTGCTGGCGATGGCGCTGATCTTCTCGGCATACGACGGGTCGGTGGCGTAACCGCCACGCACCAGGGCGCGGGCAAAGCCACGCACGTCGTCGCCGTGGCCGCGCGCGGCGGCGTAGCGGGGGTTGGAGGCGATCAGGTTGGCGTAGTCCTTGAACGACTGCGCCGGCGAATCGTAGGCACGGAACTGCGCGCGTCGACGTACCGCGACGCCGCCTTCGTATTCCAGCGTGGGCACGCCGACCTTGCGCCCGTCCCAGCTTTCGCCGGCCTTGATACCGAACAGGTTGAAGCTGGTGGAACCGTCGGCGCTGCGCGGCATGCGCTTGCCCCACTGGGTTTCCAGCGCGGCCTGGGCCAGCACGGTACGCACCGACAAGCCCAGTTTCTGCGCCGCGGCCTCGGCGTACGGCGCCAGTGCGCGCACGAACTCCTGTGCGTCCTGCGGCAACCATTTCATCGCGCTGCGGCCGACCTCGCGCCCGGCTTCCACCACGTTGGCGAGGCGGCGCTGGAACTGGTCGGCAGTAGCCGGCAATTGCGTGGGGTCGCCGATGCCGTCGGGGTCCGCTGCGGGATCGGCCGCCGTCGGCGTGCCGCTGCCGCCGACCGTGCCGATCGAGGCGCCAGCGCCAGCTGGCGTCGGGGTGGCCGTGCCGCCCAGTTGGCGGATCAGCATCTGCGCGATGCCGATGCCGTTGCCACCCTGGGACAAGCTCACCGAAAGCTGCTGGTCGAACAGGTCGCGGTAGGCCTTGCCGGCATCGCTGTCGCCCATCGCGTCGCCGAAGCTGTCGCTGGCCGCGCGCATGGACTTCAGCATCATCTGGGTAAACAGCGCCTCGAACTGCTTGGCCACCGCCGGCAGCGCTGCCTTGCCGTTCTGCTGCGCCTGCGCACGCAGCTGGTCGAACCCGGACAGATTGGTCCAGGTGCTCAGCGAGGCGTTGGCGGACAGCGCGGCGTCGGACATCGCTAGATGACCACGAGATCCGCGTGCAGCGCGCCGGCCTGCTTCAGTGCCTGCAAGATGGAGATCAGGTCGCTGGGCGATGCGCCGACCTGGTTCACCGCACGCACGATCGCGTCCAGGCTCACGCCCGGGCCGAACTTGAACATGTGTCCGCCCTCCTCGCTGACCTGCACGTTGCTGGAGGGCACCACCGTGGTCTGGCCGTTGCTGAAGGGCGCCGGCTGGCTGACCAGCGGTTGCTCGCTGATGGTGACCTGGATGGCGCCATGCGCCACCGCCGCCGCGGACACGCGCACGTCCGAACCGATCACCACGGTGCCGGTGCGCGAGTTCACCACGACGCGCGCGGGCGGCGCGCCCGGGGTCACGTCCAGATCCTGGATGGTGCCGAGCCAGGCCACCTTCTGGGTGGGGTCCTGCGGCACGCGCACTTCCACCGTGCCGCCGTCCACCGCGTGCGCGGTGCCGCTGCCGTAGGTGCGGTTGATCGTGCTGACGATGCGCGAGACGGTGGTGAAGTCCGGCGTGTTGAGGTTCAGGCGCAAATCGTCGCTGCCGGTGAACGCGGACGACACGCTGCGCTCCACGGTGGCGCCGTTCGGGATGCGCCCGCTGGCGGAGATGTTCTTCTCCACGCTGGAACCGCTCTTGCCCTGGGCGCTGATGCCGCCTACCACCACGCTGCCCTGGGCCACCGCGTAGACGTTGCCGTCGGCGCCGCGCAGCGGCGACATCAGCAGTTCACCGCCGCGGATGCTCTTGGCGTTGCCGATCGAGGCCACGGTGATGTCGATGGTCTGGCCCGGCTTGGCGAACGGCGGCAGCTCGGCGGTGATCGTCACCGCGGCGGCATTCTTCAGCTGCGGGCGCACGTTCGCCGGCACGTTGATACCGAACTGCTGCAGCATGTTCTCCAGGCTCTGGGTGGTGAACGGCGCCTGCGTGGTCTGGTCGCCGGAGCCGTCCAGGCCCACCACCAGGCCGTAGCCGATCAGCTGGTTGGAGCGCACGCCGCCGACCGAGGCGAGGTCGCGGATCTTGTCGGCGTGGGCGGGGGTGGCGAGCAGGGTGAAGAGTGCGAAAGCGACGCACGCCACTCCCTCTCCCCTTTGGGGAGAGGACTGGGGTGAGGGGCGGGGCTTGCGGAAGAGCTTGGAGAAACGAGCGAAGAGCGAAGCGAAAGCAGCACCTCGCGAGCGTGTCCCCTCTCCCCAACCCTCTCCCCGGAGGGGAGAGGGGGCGAACGTGCCGTGCGGGTTCGCACGCTCGTGCTGCAGGGCAGCCTGCGATGTCATGGGCCCGTGGAGTTTCATTTAGAAAGGCATCCACTTGGAGGTGAAGAAACGCGACAGCCAGCCCTGGGTGTTGGCGTCGGCCAGGGTGCCGCGGCCGGTGTAGGAGATCTTGGCGTCGGCGACCCGGGTGGACGGCACGGTGTTGTCCTGGCCGATGTCCTGCGGACGCACGATGCCGGTGATGCGGATCAGTTCCTGGCCCTGGTTGATGGTGAGCCACTTCTCGCCGCGCACCATCAGGCTGCCGTTGGCCAGGCGCTGCGCCACGGTGACGGTGATGTTGCCGGTGAGCTGGTTGCTCTGGCTGCTGGAGCCGCCGCCGTCGAAGCTGTGGTCGCTGTTGATGCCGACACTGGCCTTGTTGAAGGTGCGGCCGAGCAAGGAAGGCGCGCCGATGTTGTCCTTGTTGGTCTTGCTGGTGCTGGTGCTGGCCTTCTTCACCGCCTGGGTGTTTTCCACCAGCACGATGGTGAGGATGTCGCCGGTGCGGTGGGCGCGCGGGTCGGCGAACAGTTCCATGCCTTGTTCGTCGTGGTAGATCGAACCGTCGGCCACCGGTGCGGCAGCGGCGACCACCGGCGGCGTGGCGGCCCACTGCGCGTCGTCGCGCGGCTGCTGCATCACGCAGCCTGCGAGCAGCGCCAGGGCGCACGGCAACACGAAGGTAGAACGACGAACGGACATCACGGCATGCCTCAGGTCTTGTTGGTGATGGTCTGCAGCATGTCGTCCGCGGCGCTGATCGCCTTGGAGTTCATCTCGTAGGTGCGCTGGGTCTGGATCATGTCCACCATCGCCTCCACCACGTTGACGTTGGAGGATTCCAGCGAGCCCTGCAGCAGCGTGCCCATGCCGTTCAAGCCCGCCTGGCCGGCCTGCGGCGTGCCGCTGGACGCGGTTTCCAGGAACAAGTTCTGGCCCATAGCCTGCAGACCCGCCGGATTCACGAAGTCGGCGAGCTGGATGTTGCCGACCTGCTGCGGCGCCGCCTGCCCGGCGAGCGTCGCGCTGACCGTTCCGTCGGTGCCGATGGTGATGCTCTGCGCGCCCTGCGGCAGGGTGATCGCCGGTTCGATCGGATAACCGTCGGCGGTGACGACCTGGCCGTTGGCGTCGGTATGCAGCGAACCGTCGCGGGTGTAGGCGGTGGTGCCGTCGGGCATGGTCACCTGCAGGAAGCCGCGACCCTGGATCGCCACGTCCATCGCGTTGCCGGTCTGGCTGATCGCGCCCTGGGTGAACAGCTTCTCGTTGGCCACCACGCGCACGCCGGTACCCATCAGCAGGCCCGAGGGCGACTGCGTCTGCTCGGTGGTCTGCGCGCCGGGCTGGCTCAGGTTCTGATACATCAGATCCTGGAACGCCGGGCGCGAGGCCTTGAAGCCGGTGGTGCTGGCGTTGGCCAGGTTGTTGGAGATGGCGTCCAGGCTCGTCTGCTGCGCATCGAGGCCGGTCTTGGCGATCCAGAGGGAGGAGAACATGGCGTGGCTCCGCTAGAAGTGTCGGGTTCAGCTCGCCTGCAACAGCTTGAGGCTGGCGTCGGCGTTGTCTTCGCTGGTCTTGATCGAGCGCACCTGCATCTCGTACTGGCGCGACAGCGAAATCATCCGCACCAGTTCGGCTGAGGGATTGACGTTGCTGCCTTCCAGCGTCTGCGATGCCAGCTGCACGCCCGGATCGGCGTCGGCGCTGGCGCCAGCGGCCATGTGCAGCAGGCCGTCCGCGCCCTTGGCGAGCTGCGTGGGATCGGGGTTGACCAGCTTGATGCGGTCGATCTGGGTGAGCGTGTTCGGCCCCTGCCCCAGCGGCACGCTGGAGATGGTGCCGTCGTCGCCGACCACGATCTGCGCGCTGTCGGAGATGCTGATCGGTCCGCCGCTGCCGATCACCGGATTACCGGCGGCGTCGGTGAGCGTGCCGTCGGCAGTGAGCTGCAGGTTGCCGGCACGCGTGTAGGCTTCGCTGCCGTCCGGTGCCTGCACCGCGATCCAGCCCGATCCGCGCACCGCCACGTCCAGCGGACGTCCGGTCTGCTGCAGCGTGCCCTGGCTGTCGTCGCGGCCGAGGCTCTGCGCCACCGCGTTGATCCGGGTGGGGCTGCCCGGCCCCTGCACCGGCAAGTCGCGGAACGCGTCCAGCTCGCTCTTGAAGCCGGTGGTGTTGGCGTTGGCCAGGTTGTGGCTCACCACGTCCTGGGCCCGCATGATCTGCGTGGCCCCGGTCATGGCGATGTAGGCGGAACGGTCCATGGGCGGCTACCTCTTAGAGCCTGCTCACGATCCCCAAGCACCCCGCGCCGGAAGCTGTTTGCGCGCAGGCCAAGGAAGAACGAAAGAGTGGACGTCCGTCCACGACTGAGTGATGACGACGGCATGCGGGCAAACAGACCCGGCCCTTCGGGTTGCCATCGAGTGGCCACCAGGCGGCAGCGCGCGGCTTGACCTGCCAGCCAGGCAGGCCTGCGCCACGCTCTACCACCTGGCGACCACTCGATGACAACGCGGGGTGTTTGGGGGTCATGAGCAGGCTCTAGTTACCGCGACACGGCGTTGAACAGCGTGCTGGCCAGCGTGTTGTCGGTGGACAGCACCTGGGCGTTGGCCTGGTAGTTGCGCTGCGCCTGGATCATGTCGACCAGCTGCTGGGTGGTGTCGCTGGTGTTGGACTCCTCCAGCGCGCCGGACTGGATGGTGCCGTACTGGCCGCTGGCAGCCGTGCCCATCACCGCGGTGCCCGAATCGGTGCTGGACATCCAGCTGGCGCTGCCGAGCTGGCGCAGGCCCTGCAGGTTCTGGAAGTTGGCCATCGCCAGCTGGCCGATCTTGCTGCTCTGGCCGTTGGAATAGTTCGCGGTGACGATGCCCGCGTTGTCGATGTCGATCGAGGACAGCGCGCCCGCGGTGTAGCCGTCCTGGCTGATGGTGCCGGCGGCGTAGCCGGTGCCGTACTGGGTGGTCTTGCCGAAGTTGATCGACAGCGTCTGCGCATTCGCGCCGTTGCCGTAGTTCACCGGGTTGAAGCCGACGATGCCGTTGGCCGGCGTGGTCAGCGCACCGCTGCTGTCGAAGGTCAGCGCCTGCGTGCCGGCGTTGTTGCCATCCACGTACAGGTCCACGTTCCAGGCGTTGGTGCCGGTTTTCACGTAGTAGGCGGTGGCCTGGTGCGAGGAACCCAGGCTGTCGTACACGGTGAAGGTGGACGACTGGTTGAAGGTGGCCGGGTTGGTGGGGTCGAAGGCCAGCGGCGGCACGGTGGCGTCCGCCGGCAGGTTGGACGAAACCACCGCCGTGGTGGTGGGCTTGGCCGAGCTCTGCGCGGTGACCAGGTTCAGATTGGTGAGCGTGCTGGTGTCGAAGCTGTTGCTGGCGGTGCTGTACGGATAGACCTGCAGCGCGTGGTTGTCCTGGGTGACCACGTTGCCCGTCTGGTCCTGGTGGAACGCGCCGGCGCGCGTGTAGGCGTAGCCGTTGCCGGTGTTGACCACGAAGAAGCCGTTGCCGCTGATCGCCAGGTCCAGGCTGTTGCCGGTGGTCTGGATGTCGCCCTGGGCGAACTGCTGCGCCACGCTGGTCAGGCGCGCGCCGCTGCCCACCGCGGTGGCGCTGAGGTTGATGCCGGTGACCGCGTAGATGTCGGCGAATTCCGCACGCGAACCCTTGAAGCCGGTGGTGTTGGCATTGGCGATGTTGTTGGCGATGACGTTGAGGTCGGACTGGGCGCCGTTGATGCCGCTGAGAGCTTGGTTGAGTGCCATGGATGGTTCCTCGCTGGAAGGTTGTTGTCGGCGGTCAGTTGATCTGCGCGATCGCGCTGAGCGGCACGCCGCCCACGCCGTTTACCTGCACGTACGTACCCACGCTGCTGCCGCCGTAGCCCACGCCACTCACCGTGCCGTCTGCATACGTGGAAAGTGCGTTGCCGCTCTGGTCGGCGGCCGCGATGCTGTAGTCGCCCGCGGGCAGCGGGTTGCCGTTGTCGTCCGTGCCGTCCCAGTCGAAACGAGCCAGGCCGGACTGCTGCGCGCCCATGTCGAGCGTGCGCACTACCTTGCCGCTACTGTTCTTGATGACGAGCTGCACGTCGGAGGACGTGGCGGTGACGCCGACTGCGCCGTCCAGCGCGCTGCCCGCGTAGCTGAGATTCGCCGACGGCACCAGCACGTGGCGGCCCACCAGGCCGACCGAACCGAGCACCTGCGAGGATTGCAGGCCGCTGGTGATCTGGCTGGAGAGACTGTTGAGGCTGGTGTTGAGGTCCTGGGTGGAAGCCAGCTGGCTGAACTGCGCCAGCTGCGAGACGAACTGCGAGTTGTCCATCGGGTTGGTCGGATCCTGGGCCTGCAGCTGGGTGGTGAGCAGCTTCAGGAAGTCGGCCTGGTTCATCGTGTTGCCGAGCGCGGAGCTGGCCGCGGTGGCGCTGCCGGTAGCCGCGCCGCCGGTGGTGGTGCTGGTGGTGCCGACGTTGTTGGTCACGCTGGTAGTCATGGCAGGAAACTCACTGGCCGAGGGTCAAGGTCTTGAGCATCAGTTGCTTGGCGCTGTTCATCACTTCGACGTTGTTCTGGTACGAACGCGACGCCGAGATCATGTTGACCAGCTCGTCCACCGGGTTGACGTTGCTGGCGTAGACGTAGCCGTCGGCATTGGCCATCGGGTTGCCCGGCTCGTAGCGCTGGGGAATCGCGGCCTGGCTCTCGGTGACGCCGAGCACCTGCACGCCCTGGCTGCCATCGGCGTTGCCGCCGGACTGCTGCGCCTTTACCGCGGCGAACAGCGGCTCGCGCGAACGGTAGGCGCCCTCGGGCGTGCCGGACACGCTTTCGGCGTTGGCCAGGTTGCTGGCCACGGTATTGAGCCGCAACGACTGCGCGGCCATGCCGGAGCCGGCCACGTTGAAGATGGAAAAGAGCGACATCAGCTCTGCCCTCCGGTGATGGCGGTGCGCAGCATGTGGATCTGCGCGGTGATGAAGGAAAGGCTGGCCTGGTAGTGCACGCTGTTGGCGGCGAAATCGGCTTGTTCGATCTGGGCGTCGACGGTGTTGCCGTCCATGCTTGGCTGCGTCGGCACGCGGTAGGCCAGCGCCGCGGTACCCGTCGACGCGCCAGGCCCGGCGCCGATCTGCCCGGGCGTGGACGCCTGCAGCGGCAGGTTGCCGTCGGCGCCGCCGCCGGCCGCGGCCAGTGCCTTGCGGAAATCGATGTCGCGGGCGAGGTAGCCGGGGGTGTCGGCATTGGCCAGGTTGTTGGCCAGCACGTCGGCACGGCGCTGCCACAGGTCCAGCGCCTGGGTGTGGATGCCGAACAGGTTTTGCGGTGTGGGGCTCATCGTCTGCTCCGCGTGCGGTTGCCGCAGGGAGCTGGAGGCAAGTTGCATGCCACCACACCGGAACCCTTGCCACGACTGGGCTGGAAGGGTCCGCACCCTGGCGCCGCGTCGGCGTCGCCAGGGCAGAGTCGGTTTGTTGACGCCTCCCGGCGCCTCAGTCGGCCGGCGGCTCCGCCGGCAACAAGTCCAGCACCGCCTGCGCCAGCAGGTCCGGCTGGAACTTGGCGATGAAACGGTCGGCCTTGACTTCTTTCACCATCGCTTCGTTGAAGATGCCGCTGAGCGAGCTGTGCAGCACGACCTTCAATCGCCGCAGCTCCGGCGCCTCGCGGATCGCGCGGGTCAGCGCGTAGCCGTCCAGGCGCGGCATCTCGATATCGGAGACCACCAGCTTGACGCCCTCGGCCGGATCCGCGGCGGCCAGCTCATGCAGTCGATCGAGTGCCTCGCGGCCGTCCTGCGCCACCACGCACTCGATGTTCATCTGCCGGAACAGCTCGACCAGGCGGCGGCGGGCGATCAGCGAGTCGTCCGCCACCATCACGCGCCGTGGTGCCAGCGTGTGCGCGCCGGCGAGGCGCTGCATCTGCACGGATAGTTCGGCCGGCGCCGCGTCGATGCCGGCCAGCACCTGCTCCACGTCCACCACCGCCAATAGCGCGCCGTCCACGCGGGTCACCGCATTGACCCGCGCGCCGAAGCCCAGCGTGGCGGCGGGTGCCTCCAGCCGGTCGCCGTCACACTGCACCATGCGTTGCAGGTCGGCCACCAGGAAGCCCTGCACCGAGCGGCTGAACTCGGTAACCATCAGGTGTGCCGATGCCTCGTCGCGCAGTGGCGGGTAGCCGAGCGCGGCGGCCAGGTCGATCACCGGGATGGTCTGCCCGCGGTAGTCGCAACTGCCTGCCAGCAAGGCATGCGTGCCCGGCACGCGCTCCAGCGGCGGCCGGCGCATCACCTCGCGCACCTTGAATACGTTGATGCCGAACAGCTGCGCGTCGCCGAGCCGGAACAGCAGCATGGCCACCCGGTTGTGGCCGGCCAGCCGGGTATGTTGCTCGACCTTTTCCAGCAGCGTGCCGCCCATGCGGACTCCTCGCGAATGACCCGCCGCCGCAGCGGCCGTACGCGCAGGCTATCGACCGCATCGCGCCGCGCTTGAGCACGCGACCGCCCGGGAATGGAGTGGCATGCGGTTTGCTTCCTCAAGCCGCGGCGGTTTTGGACGATGCAGTCTCCTGCAAGAGCCCGCCGCCCCATCGACAATAAGGTGATGTTCGACCCATGAGCCTGATCTGGAATCAGCATCTCGCCCCTCTGGTGGAAGCCGCCGCTGCCGGCGACGAAGCACGGATCGCCGCACTCCGGCGTACCCATCCACGCGCCGCGCAGGCGCTGGCGCCGCTGCTTGCGCGTGTTGCCAGCCGGCCGCCCGCGGCCGTGGCCTTGCAAGCCGTGGAGCAGCAGAGCCTGGTGCTGGCCGCGGTGCAGCAGCTGGCTCGAGAACAAGCAGCGCTGGACAAGGCCAGCGAGGACGGTCGCGGCAGTGTCGATCGCTTGACGGATGGCAGCGCCGGTATCTCGACGGCACTGCGGCAGGTGGGCGCCGAGCTCGAACTGGCCAGCCAGGCCAGCGAGGCCGGCAGCGGCAACGTCAGCGAGCTCGACGGCCAGCTGCGCCTGTTGCGCAGCGCGCTGGCGGCGATGAACCGCAACCAGAGCAAGCTGGCCGAGCAGGTGGAACAGATCCGCAGGCTCACCGCCACCGTGCAGGAAATCGCCCATCAGACCAACCTGGTGGCGCTGAACGCGGCGATCGAGGCCGCGCGCGCCGGCGAGGCGGGCCGCGGTTTCGCCGTGGTCGCCGACGAGGTCAAGCAACTGGCGGAAAAAACCGCCGTCGCCACGGCCGAGATCGAGAGCGTCACCGGTTCGATCGGCGACTTTTCCACGCAATTGAACGGCGACGTGCAGCACAGCCTGCAGCAGTTGGAACGGGCGCAGAGTGGTGCGGCGCAATCGGGCGCCACCCTGGCAAGCGGCGGCCAGGCGCTGCGCGCGGCAGGCGACCGCGTCCACAAGCTGCAGCAGAACCACGATGCGCAGCATGCGCGCGCCACCAGCGTCCAGGCCGCGCTCGGCGCCATGCAGCGCCGCGCTGGCGAAGCGAGGCGGCAGTCCGACGCGCTGCAGCGCGCGGCGCTGCTTTCGCATCGGCTGGGACTGGACTGGCTGGAGGGCGTCAGCGGCAACGACACCGGCAGCCTGAGCCTGACCGTGCGCGAGGCATCCCTCAACCTGCGCCAGGCGGCCGAACTGGCCCTGCACGAACCTGCCGCGCTGGATCGGCGCTGGTTCGACACCCATGCGATCCGCCGCAGCGTCGAGCGGCTCGGCGCGCAGCGGCCGGATCATCCCGCCACGGCCGGTCTCACCGAAACCGGCATGCAGCTATGCGAACAGGGCAACCGCTTCATCGCGCTGCTATGCGACGGCGAAGCCGCGCAGGCCGCCGCGCTGTCGCGGCAGATCGAATCCGCCCGCGATGCCTTGCTGGGGCAACTCGACCTTGTGATGGCGGACGCGTGAGCCGGCGCCGCGTCAGCGCTGGCCGGCTGCTGGTACTGGCATGGCTGGGCCTGCCGGGCATCGGCCTGGCCGCCGCGCCTTCGCCCGACGCCGTGCGCGCCGTGGCCGAACAGGCCGTGCACGCCCGTTTCGACCTGCCCGGCAGCCGCGTCGTGGCGCAGGCAGCGCCGCTCGATCCGCGCCTGCGGCTGGCACCGTGCGGCGTGCCGCTGCGCGCCGTGCTGGCCGACGCCATCCGTCCCGCGCCGCGGCTGAGCGTCCCCGTGCAATGCCCGCAAGCCGACGGCTGGACGGTACGCGTGCAGGTACAACTGCAATTGTTCCGGGCCGTGCTGGTGACCAACCGTGCGCTGTTGCGCGGCGACGGCCTGCGCCCGGCGGACGTGCACGCCGAGCAGCGCGACGTGACCCGGCTCGGCTACGGCTATGTCGACAATCTCGACCAGGTCACTGGCCGCAGCCTCGCCCGCGCCTTGCCCAGCGGCAGCCTGCTCACCCCGGCCGCCCTGGCCGGTCGGCGCATGGTGAGCGCGGGCGACCACGTGCAGGTGATGGCCGACCTCGACGGCATCGTGGTGCGCGCCGACGGCGTGGCGCTGGGCAGCGGCGACAATGGCGCCCGCCTGCGCGTGCGCAACGAGAGCTCGGGCAAGGTGGTCGACGCCATGGTCCGCGCCCCCGGCGTGGTGCTTGCCCTGCCCTGACCCGCCATGCCTTCCACACCCGATTCCCAAGCCCTAAAGTTTCCGTACATCAGGCCGATGCAGCACTCACAGGGCCACTCCACAGTGAGAACGGACGCATGAACACGACAATTTCCAACAACGGCTTGCCGAAACTCCCGCAAGCCACCGGCCATGCGGGCAGCAGTCCGGCGACAGAGTCTCCCGCCGGCGCCGCAAACACCGGCGCAGCCGCCACCCGGGGCGATGACCAGCTCAAGCTGACCGACTCGGCCCGGGCGCTGCAGCAGGCAGCGCGCACCGATACCGCCGCGGTCGATCCGCAGCGGGTGGAGCGCGTGCGCCAGGCGCTGGCCGACGGCAGCTACAAGGTCGATGCTGGCCGCATCGCCGACCGCATGATCACCATGGATCGGCAGCTCGGCGGCACGGGCAAGGCATGAGCCCGCAGCTGCGGCAGGAGTTCGATGAGGCCCTCGCGGCCGTGCAGGGCGAAATGCGCCAGGCACTCGATCGACTCGTGCAGACGCTCGAGGCCGAACGTGCGGCACTCGACAGCGGCGACAGCGAAGCGCTCGGCCAGGCCGGTACGCATAAGCAGGCCTTGATGCAGCAGCTGGAGCAGCTGGACGCCGAGCGCCGCCAACTGGCGCGCGAACAGCCGCGCGCCGAGGCCGTGCCGGATCCGGCCTGGGCCGCCATCGTGCAGTCGCTGCGGCACTGCCATCAGCTCAATCAGCGCAATGGCGGCATCGTCAGCCAGCGCCTGCAGATGGTGCGTCAGGCCTTGGCGGTGCTGACCGGCGCGGACAACAGCAACGGACTCTATGACCGCAGCGGAGAGCTGCACGCCGGTGCGCGTTCGCGCCCGCTGGCAGCCGCATGATGTCGAGATGAGTCCATCGCCGCCCGCACCCGCATGGGCGTCTACTGCGTACCGTCAGCCGCGGCACGCTTCACCACCCTATGCGATGCCGGATCCAGCATGAACACCGTCCCCGCCAGTACCGTTCCCGCTGCTACCCCATCCACCGCCTATGAAGGCGTCGCGCCGCCGCTGCCGGTGATGCGCGTGCCGCTGCTCAATCGCGAGCGCGAGCTGTTCGCCTACGAAATCCTGTTCCATCACGAAAGCAGCGACCCGCAAGCTCTGTTGCGGGGCGCGCTGGGCATGATTACCGACGGCGCGCTGACCCGCCTGGTTCGCGGCAATCGCGCGTTCCTGAACCTGCCGGCCGAGTTGCTGCCGGAAGACGCCGACGTCTTGCTGCATCAGCCGCGCCTGGGCGTGGTGCTGCAACCGCACGTGGCCAACGATGCGGCGCTGATGAAGCGCCTGCAGCAGATGGCGCAGCGCGGCTGCCAGTTCATGCTGGACGTGGGCAGCCAGGATCTCGACAACAGCCTGCCGTTCGAAGCCCTGCTGCACATGGTGCAATTGGTCCGGCTGGACGCCAGCCAGCTGGCACCGGAACTGCTGGCGCAGCGCGCCCAACTGCTGCATGCGCGCGGCCTGCACGTGGTCGCCGGCCAGGTGAACGATCACCTCGCCTACGAGCGCTGCATGGAGCTGCCGCTGGGAGCGGTGCAGGGACGCTACCTGCTGGTGCCGCAACCGATGGCCGTTCCGGTGCTGACCGCCAACCGCCTGAGCATGTTGCGCCTGATGGGCGCTTTGCACGAAAGCAATCCGGGCCCGGTCGAGCTGGGCAACATCGTCCGCGACGACGCGGTGCTCAGCTACAAGCTGCTGAGCTGCGTCAATTCGGCCTACTTCGCGCTGCCGCGGCAACTGAAATCCGTGCAGCAGGCCGCGATCTTCTTCGGCGTCACCCGCATGCGCAACTGGGTCGACACCATGGCGATGTGCAGCATGGACGACCGCCCGCCCGAGCTGCTGCGCGCCGCGCTGATCCGCGCTCACATGTGCGAAGAACTGGCCCAGGGCATGCCGCACGGCCACGCCGAAATGGCCTTCACCGTCGGCCTGTTCTCGCTGCTGGACACCCTGATGTGCGCGCCGATGGAATTCCTGCTGCCGCAGCTGCGCCTGACACCCGAGATCAGCGACGCGCTGACCGGCCGCGGCGGTCCGTTCGCCTCGATCCTGCAGCAGGTTCTTGCCTGGGAGGCCAACGAGCTGACCAGCGCACAGATCCCTACGCAACGCATCCAACGCCTGGCGGCGATCTATCTCAACGCCACCCAGTGGGCCGATCAGGTCTACGCCAGCGCCAACGAGAAGAGCGTGCAGTAACAAAGCCTGTTGGCGAGTCCGGGCGGATGGCCGTGAAAGCACCGGCCATCGCTGTCGCCTGAAGCTGTCGCCAATAGCTGCGCTCCAGGATCCCGCAATCGATCCCGTGTGAGATTTAATCGCGATCGCCGTCATCGCGCGGCGGCTGTTCGCGCGCGGGTGAAGCCCGCATGCGTTCCGCACGCTGGGCCCGGCCTGTTTGTTGCCGGCGCCTGCAGGTAAAGCGCGATGTTTCTATCGCGCACAAGCAAACGCCCTCACCGATAACGGTGAGGGCGTTTAAGGATAAAGCCCCTGGCGGTGACCTACTCTTGCATGCGAGATGCACACTACCATCGGCGCGGCTGCGTTTCACTTCCGAGTTCGGGATGGGATCGGGTGGGACCAC
>NZ_JADIKL010000008.1:0-250006 GCF_044904705.1 Dyella agri | reverse complement strand
CCATGCGCGTCATCCGTTCGTTGGAGCAGATCATCCAGTGGCGTGGTCAGCCCGAGGTGATTCGCTGTGACAACGGTCCTGAATACATCAGTGGTGCGTTTCTGACCTGGGCCGAACAACGCGGCATCCGCATCGAGCACATCCAGCCCGGCAAGCCGCAGCAGAACGCCTACGTCGAACGTTACAACCGAACGGTACGCTATGACTGGTTGGCGCAAACCTTGTTCGACTCGATTGACGAGGTGCAAGCATCGGCGACCCACTGGCTATGGACATACAACCACGAGCGTCCGAACATGGCTCTCGGCGGCATCACACCCATGCAGAAATTGGCCTTGCCCGCTTAGCTCCACTTTTGGCGAGCGCTAAAAGCGGGGGGATTACCCCAGGCCTGTGGCACAGACCTGATTGCTTGGGCGACGGAAGTAGAAAAAGCCCTGGGCGGCGGACGTAAACCTGGGGGACGGAAAGGGACAGCCTAGCGGTGAGCGTCCTCCCACGGTTGGCCAACACCAAGCGCCAGACGTGACTGGTGCCCGATGTCGGCCCAGGGTTCAAATCTGATCATGCGGCATTAACGGCTTTTTTGAGCTTGACGTGCTGCACGTGCTTCCACGGCAACCCGTCGCTGTTGCACACGGTCCAGTTTTGGAAAGAACGCGCCAACCGAACGAGGCACATAGGGAGCGGGCGGCGGCAGGTCATAGGCCACAGCGTTGACGGTGCCCACGCGTTCCAACAGGGTCGGCGGATCAATGTAGAACTCGGACAAAATGGAGCCCTTGGTGCTGTGCCCAGTGATGCGGGCAATGCGTCCTTCGGACATGCCTGCACGTTCGGCAAAGGTTGCGAAGGTATGCCGGAAACAATGAAACACCAGCTTGTCATCTTTGATGCCACACAACGGCATATAAGTGCGGTTCCACCAGTCGCCCACCTTGTCACCGCCTGACTTGCCCAAGCCAGGGAATAGCGGACCCGTGGCCTGGTTTTGTGCTTGGGTGACATCGGCCACGTAGGCCAGGAAACCCGCTTCCAGTAACGCACGATGGAGCGGAACAAATCGCTTCGTTTTGGAGTTCTTCAAATGTTGCTCCGAAAAACGCGTGGCAACGTGGAAACCCCACACATGGTCTATTTCTTCAATGTCCGCGGTATTGAGCTGGGCCAGCTCATTGACCCGGGCGCCACTGTGTAACGCCAACAACGGGATCCACCACCGTGCAGGCGTGCGGCAGTGTTTGTCCCGACGCTCCGGATCAAACAAGGCTTGCAGTTCACTGGGCAAAAACGCACGGCGGCTGCGTTCGTCCTCTTGGGATCGGGTCATCACATGCACATCGGACGCCGGGTTGGTGGGCAAGTGTTGGCGCTTCACACACCAGTTGAGGAACACCCGCAACCGATCCAAATGTTTTTCTTGGGTGCGCAAACCAATGGTGGGCGGATGAAGCCGACGCGACAGAGCAAGCACGCCAAGGACGTCCAGATCTTTGTAGTCGGGTTTCTTACTGGCATTGATGGGCCAATCGGCAATGGCGGCCAGGAAGGCATCAATGTCGTCGGGTCCGATCGCAGAAAGCGGTTTGTCACCGACAACCCCAAGGAACAGTCGCAGCGTGTGGGTGGTGTCCAGCACATTTGCGGTGGCGCGCTGCTTTTGTTTGAACTGAGCCAGAAACAGCGAGATGCGCTCAGACAAAAGAGGCGTTGGCCCGGCTGCGGGCAACACAGCGGCCGAGGCTGGGATGATGGCTGTTGGTTGATAGCGCTTGTCCATCTCCCGAAGCATTTCCAGCGCCATGGCGTGATCGGCGGGGCCCAGTGCATGGATGCGGCGCGTGCCATCGGGTGCAATTTCGATGGTGTAGTTCACGGCCTCCCGAGCAAATCCCCACGGATCCAAATCCACCTTGGTGGAAAGTTTGAGGGCCTGGTGGGAAGACTTTGAAGCATCGGTCATGGAGGCTCTGAGGGCAGCGCATTGACGTGACAAAGCGTAGCCGAGTTGAGCCGCCATCAATCGGACTTCATCACCGCCCATGTTGCCCAGGGCGCGGACGATGAAGCGAGAACCCATCGCCGCGCGCGCGTGTTGGGGCACCAGAAAGCGGACATACCAACCAGTCGATCGCTGGAAGATAAAAGGTTTCGGCATAGAAACGATACCCAAAACGATACCTGTGGGAAGGCGTTTCGGGGATCGTTGAGTGCCTAAAAAGCATCGGCCGATCAGCGGTTTAGACTGATCGGCCGACAGGTGTTGGTGGAGGTGGCGGGAGTCGAACCCGCGTCCGAAGGCGCTTGACGCCCGGTACTACATGCTTAGCTCACCGTTGAATCTCGTCCCGCGACAGCACGATGTGCGAAGCGCATCGAAGGACCAGCCTGCTTTATTTGACCCTGGCCGACAGGCGGCGACTTCGGGCGATCCCGTGATAATGACCCTACACCGACGAGCACGAGCACAAGTGGGTTCGGGGCTAGGCCTTAAGCGGCCAGAGCGTAGTTGTCGTCGTTGGCAACTATGAGTTTGCGGCTGGATTAACGAGGAAAGCTGCCCCCTCGGCATGCACCAAGCCATCTCACTACCCCCGTCGAAGCCAGTACACCCCCGGGGAAAACGGTATGGCCGGACAAGTATATGGGGTCGCGGCGCCAGGCATCAATGCGACACGCCGCGCCCTTCCGTGTCCGTTACATCTCCACGCAGTCGAAGCGCCGGTCGGTTTCCACCTCGGCGTCGTAGTCCACATCGCCGCGATCAAAGCCGAACAGCTTGAGGAACTCGTGCTTGTAGCCGTCGTAATCGGTGATCTGGCGAAGGTTTTCGGTGGTGACGGTGGGCCAGAGCGCCTTGCAGGCGTCCTGCACGTCGTCGCGCAGCTCCCAGTCGTCGAGGCGCACGCGACCCTCGGTGTCGATGGGCAAGGCGGCGCCGTCGGCCCGATAGAGGCGGTCGTGGAACAGGCGGTTGATCTGCTCGATGCAACCTTCGTGGATGCCCTTCTCCTTCATGATCTTGAAGGCGATGGAGACATACAGCGGAATCACCGGGATCGCGGCACTGGCCTGGGTGACCACCGACTTCATCACACCGACGCGGGCGTCGAGGCCCTCGGCGGTGTGGCGCTCGCGCAGTGCTTTCGCGGTATTGTCCAGATGCTGCTTGGCCTGGCCAAGCGTGCCGTGCCAGTACATCGGCCAGGTGATCTCGGTGCCGATATAGCTGTAGGCGATGGTCTTGGCGTCCTTCGCCAGCACGCCGGCCTTGCCCAGCGCGTCGATCCACAACGCCCAGTCTTCGCCGCCCATCACGGTGACGGTGTCCTTGATTTCCTGCTCGGTGGCCGGCTCGATGGTGGCCTCGATCACCGTATCCTTGTTGGTATCGACCGAGGTGTTGGTGAACGGCTCTCCGATGGTCTTGAGGGCGGAGCGCACCACTTCGCCAGTGTCCGGCAGCTTGCGCACGGGCGAGGCCAGCGAGTAGACCACCAGGTCCACCTGCCCGCCCATCTCGTTCTTGATGATTTCAATGGCGCGCTCGCGCGTCTCGTTGGCGAAGGCGTCGCCATTGATGGACTTGCTGTAGAGGCCCGCCTGCTTGGCCAGCTTGTCGAACGCGGCGGAGTTGTACCAGCCGGCGGTGCCGGGCTTGTCCTCGCTGCTGGGCTTCTCGAAGAACACGCCCAATGTGGCCGCGCCGTAGCCGAACGCGGCGGTAATGCGCGACGCCAGGCCGTAGCCGGTGGAAGCACCAATCACCAGCACGCGCTTCGGACCCTTGCCGTCGTTGTGGATGGCGGCTTTGGTGGTGGCGATCTGTTCGGCCACGTTGAGCTCGCATCCGACCGGGTGGGCCGTGACACAGATGAAACCGCGCACTTTGGGTTTGATGATCACTGGTGATGCTCCACGGGGAATTCGCAAGGCGGCATCTTAGCGAAGGCCGGGGTCCATGCGCTGCGGTAGGGAAACGCGCGCCCTGTCCCGCCGGGCGTGGGAAAGGCCATGGGTGAACCTGCTTTGATGCGCGTGGGAGTGGGCTTTGGGACGCTGATACAGGGGCATTCGATCGTTACGGCGTGTCCGGACCCTCATCCGGCGCCGCGCACCACCTTCTCCCGGCGGGAGAAGGGAACAGACCACACGCCGCACTAGCGGATGGATCGCAGGGTCTGCACCAACGCACGCACTTGTTCCTCGTCACTGCGCAATTCGCCACCCTGCATGTCGGTGAGCAGCGGCGGGCGATGGCGCATGCCCGAGGCGAGTTGCCGCTTGGCGGATGCGTGGAATTCGCAGGCACCGGTGGCGGTGGCGAGCGCGGTGAGATTGTCGGCCGTCACACCGGCACCGGGCATGATGGCAATGCGGCCATTCGCCTGCCCGATCATCTCGCGGATCAGGGCGGCGCCTGCCAGTGCGCTGGCCTGCCCGCCCGACGTCAGCACGCGCTCGCAGCCCAGCGCAATCACATCATCCAGTGCGCGCCGTGGATCGCGCACGAGATCGAAGGCGCGGTGGAAGGTGATGCCGAGGTGACCCGCTGCGGCGATCAGGCCGTAGCAGCGCTCCATGTCCACCTCGCCGTCGGCATCGAGCACGCCGAGCACCACACCGTCGCAGCCCAGCCCCACACAGGTCTCGATGTCGCGGCGCATCGCCTCGCATTCGTCATCGTCGTAGAGGAAATCGCCGGCGCGTGGACGGATCAGCACGTACAACGGAATGCGCAGACGTTCACGCACCATCGCGATGACGGCCTGCGAAGGCGTGAGGCCGCCCAGCTCCAGCGCGGCACACAGCTCCACCCGCCCCGCCCCGCCTGCCTGCGCGGCCACTGCGGAGGCCACCGAGTTGGCAGCCACTTCCAGCAAATACTTGCTCATGCGGGATAAACGCTCTTCGAGGGAATCAACGCACGCTGGTTCTTCGCATCGCACACGGCGTAGGAGAAACCGGACTGGATCGCCCAGGCGCCCACCTCGCCATCCCGGTTCATGGCGAGAAAACCCACCTGGATATCCTTCGCCGTCTTCGGCTTCTTGCGCACGATGCGCATCACCGCCTCGCGGCAGGCTTCCGTGGGCGTGCGGCCCTGGCGCATCAACTCCACCACAAGGAAGCTGCCGGCGTTGCGGATGACCTCCTCGCCCACCCCGGTGGAGGTGGCGCCACCTACTTCGCCATCCACGTACAGGCCGGCGCCGATGATCGGCGAGTCGCCCACGCGGCCGTGCAGCTTCCACGCCATGCCGCTGGTGGTGCAGGCGCCGGCCAGCTTGCCGTGCGCATCCAGGGCCAGCATGCCGATGGTGTCGTGGTTGTCCTTGCCGCCGGGAAGCGCGGCGGGTTTACCGGCGCCGTAATCGCGCACCTCGCTGTTGATCACGGGCTGGTAGCGCGCGGTCTTCAGCCACTCGTGCCAGGCCTGGTCCGCCTCTGGGGTCAGCAGGTTCTCCTTCTCGAAGCCCTGCTCCAGCGCGAACTGCAGCGCACCGTCGCCAGCCAGCAGCACATGCGGCGTACGCTCCATCACCCGGCGCGCCACCGAGATGGCATGCGTCACGTGTTCCAGCGCGGCCACTGCGCCGCAGTTGCCCTCGGCGTCCATGATGCTGGCATCCAGGGTCACCTTGCCGTCGCGATCGGGGTAACCGCCCTTGCCCACGCTGTGGTTCTTGAGGTCGGCCTCGGGTACGCGTACGCCGGCTTCGACGGCATCGAGCGCATGGCCGTGCTTGTCCAGGATCGCCCACGCCGCCTGGTTGGCGGCGATGCCGAAATCCCAGGTAGAGGCCACACGCACGGTGGCAGACTTGCCTGCCGTACCGGTGGATCCGGCGGCGGCGAGCGGCTTGCTCATCGCCAGCGCGGAGGCGCCCAGCAACGAGGTCTTGAGGAATTGCCGGCGATCGGCCATGAAAGCTCCTGCATTTTGCGATCGTCCATGATCGCGGAGATCGAATGGGCAGTCATCCTTGGCTGCACCCTTCAACTTGCGATCGTCCTGATCGCGAGAATCACACGGGCGCCCATTCACGGCCGGACTTTTCAGAACGGCACGGCTCAAAGCAAAGAGCCCCGCGCCTGGGCGCGGGGCTCGGTCTCACTGCTTGGCCGGCGCAAACGCCGGCCGGCGGAACTCAGGCCGCAATCTCGACGCCCGAAGCCTGGGCACCCTTCGGGCCCTGGGTGACTTCGAACTTCACGCGCTGGCCTTCCTGCAGGCTGCGGAAGCCCTTGGAGTTGATGGCCGAGAAGTGGACGAATACGTCCTCCCCACCGTCCTCAGGCGCGATGAAACCGAAGCCCTTGGCGTCGTTGAACCACTTGACCGTACCGAAACGCATTGCTGGAACCTCTGGAAGCATGGACAGGATGCACCCGACCGAGCTCGAACCATCCCCCTGGCTCACCGTCCTGGTGCCCGGAAAGTATCAACATGTTTCAAGGTAAAGCGCAATATGCGCCTGCCAATTTCCTGCCCGGGACCCCATTCCGGCCCGTGGGGAGGCGTCACGCAGTAATGCAATAACGCACGCTTACGCGCGCAGCATCGCCTCCAGCAGGCGCGGAACCTCGGCGGTGGCCGCGGCAAGGTGGGCGAAGATCTCTTCGATGCTGATTTCGTCTTCGTCGCCGCAACCCGCGGCATAGTTCGCCACCAGGGCAAGGCAGGCGTAGTCCAGTCC
This sequence comes from Dyella agri, assembly GCF_044904705.1. Taxonomy (NCBI): domain Bacteria; kingdom Pseudomonadati; phylum Pseudomonadota; class Gammaproteobacteria; order Lysobacterales; family Rhodanobacteraceae; genus Dyella; species Dyella agri. Next base: position 243,305 of record NZ_JADIKL010000008.1, on the reverse strand, counting down.
CAGCTCGCGCGCCAGCGCAGCTTCGGGCATGCCGGTCATGCCGACCAGGTCGCAGCCGTCGCGCTTCATGCGGGCGATCTCCGCACGGGTCTCCAGCCGCGGCCCCTGGGTGGCGCCGTAACAGCCGCCGTCGATCACCGCAATGCCGGCCTTGCGTGCGGCCTGTAGCAGGCGGTAGCGCACCGATGCGGTATACGGTTCGCTGAAGTCGATGTGCTTTACCTCGGCGCCTTCCGCATCGCAGAAGCTGGTGTAGCGGCCATGGGTGTAATCGATCAGCTGGTCCGGCACCACGACGGCGCGCGGCCCCATGTCGGTGCGGATGCCGCCGACCGCGTTGACGCCGATCACCGTACGCACACCAAGGCCATGCAGCGCCCACAGGTTCGCGCGGTAGTTCACCCGGTGCGGCGGCAGGCTGTGGCTTTCGCCGTGGCGGGCGAGAAAGGCCACGCGCCGGCCCGCGAAGTCGCCGATCACCACCTCGCCGGAAGCGTCGCCCCAAGGGGTCTCGACGGCCCGGCGCTCGACGTTCTCCAGCCCGGGAAACTTGTACAGGCCGCTGCCGCCGATCACGGCCAGGTCGATCAGTGGGTTGCTCATGGAAAGGTCCCGAGGAAGTTGTGAAGGTGGCGCGCCAGCAGCTCGCGGGTGCGCTCGTCGGCCAGCCGGCCGTCGGCGATCTTGGTGTGCGCCTGGAACACCAGCACCTCACCCTGCGGTTCGACTATCGCACCGGCACGGCGCAACACCAGCCGCAACTGGTCCTGTGCACGCACGGTGCCGGTGATGCCCGGACTGGCGCCGACGATGCAGACGCGCTTGCCCGCCAGTGGCGCGGCCTGCCGCGCGACGCCGGGCCGCGAGACCCAGTCGATGGCGTTCTTCAGCACGCCGGTGATGCCGCCGTTGTATTCGGGACAGGCCAGCAGCAAGGCATCGGCGCGCGCCACCGCATCCTTCAGCGCCACCACCAGCGCGGGGTCGCCCTGCTCTTCGACGTCCTGATCGAACAGCGGCAAGCCATGCAAGTCATGGATGGCGATGGTCGTGCCCGCTGGCGCCAGTTCCTGCGCGGCATGCAGCAGCGAGGTATTGAACGAAGCCCGGCGCAAACTGCCGGAGATGCCCAGGATGTCCATGTGTCACTCCCGCGAGGTACGTTCAGCGCAACGCGTAGATGGCCGGCAGGTTGCGGCCTTGCTCGTGGTAGTCCATGCCGTAGCCGAACACGTAGCGATCGGGCAATACGACGCCATTGAAGTCGGAAACAACCCCTTCGACCAGCCGATCGTGCTGCTTGCTGCACAGGCTGGCGATCAGCACGCGCTTCGCGCCGCGGCGCAGGCAGTCGTCGCGCACGGCCTTGAGCGTGTGGCCCTCGTCGAGGATGTCGTCCACCAGCAACACAGTGCGCCCCGCCAGGTTTGCGGCCGGCTCGCGCAGCCAGTGCAGCTCGCTGCCGCTGGTCGCGCCCCGGTAACGGGTGGCGTGCACGTAGTCGAATTCCAGATCGGTGCGGATCGCCAGCGCCAGTTGGCCGGCGAACATCAGCGCACCGTTCATTACGGTGAGGAACACCGCACGCTCGCCGTCCAGCGCGGCATCGATCCGTCGACCGAGGTCGGCGATCACGGTTTCCAGTTCCTCGCGCTCGAACAGCACATCGGCGTGCGCCAGCGCGTCGCGGAGAGAGGGAGGCGTCTCGTTCATGCGTTGCCCTGTGCGGCGTCCAGCGCCGTGATGCGCGCGACGAAACGATCGCGCTGGGGATTGTCGGTGAGGCTGTCCCAGCTGGCGCCGATCGCGCCGCGCAGCGGGAGCAGCCGTTCGGGGTGCGCCGGCGCGCGCCCGGCAACGGCGGCGATGGCCAGCTCCACGGCCTCGGGGAAGCAGGCCAGCACCAAGTCGCAGCCGGCGTCCAGATGACCGTGCACACGCTCGGCCACGCCGCCGGCCACGCCTGCGGCGGCCATGCTGATGTCGTCGCTGATCGCCGCGCCCGCGAAGCCCAACTCGCCGCGCAGGATCTCGCCGATCCACGCGCGCGAGTAGCCGGCCGGCTGCGCGTCGACGGCGGGATAGATCACATGCGCCATCATCACCGCCTCTACCCGCGCGGCGATGCACTCGGCGAACGGGCGCAGGTCGTCGCGGCTGATCTCTTCCAGCGAGCGCGGATCGATGGCCTGAGCCTTGTGCGTGTCGGCAGCCACCGAGCCGTGACCGGGGAAATGCTTGAGCACCGCGGCCATGCCGGCCAGATGCATGCCGCGCACATAGGCCGCGGCGAGTTCGGCGGCCACGGCGGGATCGGCGTGAAAGGCGCGCACGCCGATCGCCGCGCTGCCGCGCGCCAGATCCGCCACCGGCGCGAAACTGAAATCCACGCCGCTGGCGCGCAGTTCGCTGGCCATCACCCAGGCGTGCTCTTCGGCAAGGCGCACCGCATCGGTCGGATCGCGGTCGTACACCTCGCCGATCCTTGCCAATGCCGGCAAGCGGGTGAAGCCCTCGCGGAAGCGCTGCACCGGACCGCCCTCCTGGTCCACCGCGATCAGCAACGCTTCGCCGCCGATCTCGCGGATGGACTCGCACAAGGCTATCAGTTGCGTACGGTCGGCGTAGTTGCGCGCGAACAGGATCACTCCCGCCACGCCGGGCGCGACGAGCCATGCGCGTTCGTGCTCGGCGACTTCAAGTCCGGCCAGACCGATCAGCAGCATCAGGCGGATTCCCCTTCGGCAGCGTCGCGCTCGGCCTGTGTCCAGCGGGCATACGGATGCGCGATCAGGTTGACGTTGTAGTAGCGCGCCAGCGTGCTTACCTCTCGGCCCAGCCACGGCGGCCGCGGAAACGGCGCGTCCGCCCGCGGCAATTCCACTTCGGCCACCACGAGGCCGGCATTGTCGCCCAGAAACTCATCGATCTCGAACAGTACGCCGTCGACCATGACGTGATGGCGCCACTTGCTCAGCAGGCCATCGCACAGCGTGGCCAGCAAGGCATCGGCATCATCCGGCGGAATCGCGTAGTCGTACTCGGCACGCTCGACGCCCAGCCGCGCAGCCTTGATGTTGAGCCAGGCCTCGTCACCGGCCAGGCGCACCCGCACCGAGGAACGCGTATGCCCTGCCGCCAGCGCAGTCGCTCCAACTAGGTAGCCCTGCGCGATGCGCTCGCTGTGCCCGACCTGTGCACGCCAACTGTCGTCGCGCAGGAGGAATTTGCGTTCGATCTCGATACCCATAGATCCGGATTTCAACTCCAGGCAACACGTGGATGAAGCGCCGCTTTATTTGAGAGTGCGGCCTTGATTGGCCGCTTTGTGATCTTCGCATTCATAGACGAATGCACAAATCACCTCTCAAATACCGCGATGGATTCCACGTGCGCCGTGTGCGGGAACATGTCCATCACCCCCGCTGCACTGAGCCGGAAACCATGCTGGTTGACCAGGATGCCGGCGTCGCGCGCCAGCGAGGCGGGATGGCAGGAAACGTAGACGATACGCTGCGTGGCTTTGTGCGGCAGGTAGGCCAGCACGTGGTCGGCGCCAGCGCGCGGCGGGTCGAGCAACAGCTTGTCCCAGGGCTGGCGCGCCCAGTCGGTGCCGCGCTGCTCCTCGAACAGGTTGGCAACATGGAAGCTGGCGTTGACGATGCCGTTGCGCCGCGCATTCTCGCCAGCGCGCGCCACCAGGCCGTGCTCGCCTTCCACCCCGGCCACCTCGGCCACCCGACGCGCGATCGGCAGAGTGAAGTTGCCCAGGCCGCAGAACAGGTCCAGCACGCGGTCGGTGGGCTGCGGATCAAGCAGTTCCATCGCACGCGCCATCATCCGGCGGTTCATGCCGGCGTTGACCTGCACGAAATCCAGCGGCTGGAACTCCAGCTCCACGTCGTCCGCGCCGCCGCCCGGCGACAGCTTGAATGCCAGCCGCGGCGCCTCCGGCCACAAAGGATGCACGCTGCTCACGCCGCCTGGTTGCAAGTAGATCGCGAAACCGTGCGCCTTGCCGAACGCGACCAGCGCCTCGCGGTCCCGCTCGGACAGCGGCTGCAGATGGCGGAACACCAGGGCCATGGTGTCGTCACCGGCGGCGAACTCGATCTGCGCGATATCCGCGGCAGCGTCCAGCGTACCGACCATCTCGCCAAGCAGCTCGATCTTCGTCCCCAGCGCGGGATGCACCACGTCGCAATGCCGGATGTCGGCGACGTAACGCGGGTTGGCCTCCTCGCGGAAACCGACCAGCACGCGGCCCTTCTTCGCCACCGCACGCACCGATAACCGGCCCTTGCGGCGGTAGCCCCAGGGTTCGTCGGCCAGCGGCGGCAACCATTGTGCCGGCTCCACTTTGCCGATGCGGGCGAAGTTGTCGGCCAGCACGCGCTGCTTGGCGCCGATCTGCGCCGCCGCGTCCAGGTGCTGCAACGAGCAACCGCCGCACTGGCCGAAATGCGGACACTTCGGTTCGACGCGATGCGGCGAGGGGCTGAGCACTTCGGCCACCTCAGCCTCGTCGAAATGGCGATGGCGCTTGCGCATGCGCAGGCGTACCCGCTCGCCTTCGAGCGCGCCGGCGACGAATACCGCCTTGCCGTCGATGCGGGCGACGCCGCGGCCGTCGTGGCTCAGGTCGGTGATGTCGGCTTCGAGCTCGGCGGCAGGTGCGCGGGAGCGTGAGTTGGATCGGGACATGGTCTGCAGGACTTCAATGCGGCATGGGCAGACCGGTCATTATCATCGATTGTCCGGCCAATTGTCCGGCCGCTCGCCCCACCCTTCGCTCGCCACGCCTCCGCAAGCTATTTGCGCTGCCACGCACCGGAAACACCCTGGTAGTACCAACCAGGGCGTGCGTGCTCGATCCAGGTCTCGGCGAAGGTGGCGCGGATCTGCGCCTCCCACTCGGGGTGGTTATTGGCGCTGGCAATCTCGCGATACAGCGCGGCACGGTCGCGGTTCTCGTCGGCCACGGCGGCGTTGGCCTGGGCACGCTCGCTGAGCGGCACCTTGGCGGCATCGCGCACGGCGACCAGGCCGTCACGGGTGAACCCCACCGCACCGCTGTCGAGCAAGGCCTGCAACGCGTTCTGGAAGCGCGTGCGCATGCGCTCGTGGATGGCCTGCACCGCCGGCGTCTGCACACGCAGGTTCGGCACGTCCGCGGCCTGGGCAGCCGGTACCAGCAGATCCAGCAGCATCGCCGAGGGGTGCTGCGCGGCCGGTGGATTGTCGTGCGCGGGCGCGGCGTTCTTGTCCGGCGCAGGCGGTGCCTTCTGGCCGCTGCTATCGAGCACGGTGCCGATGAACTGATCCGCGGCCTTCTGCGCTGCCGCCTCCGGGAAATAGACGTTGATCGTGACGCAACCGGCCAGGGCGACAACCAGCGCGGTCAGGACGATGCAGGCGAGCTTGCGCATGTGCCACTCCTGTGAACGACGACAATACAGCGGTCCGCTCAGCGGATCACCGGCGCATGGCCATTGATGGCTTCGCGCAAGCGGCGCACCAGCGTGGGCCAGTCGACCCGGGTCTGGTGGCCGATCACTTGCAGATGCGGCAGGCCGCTACCTTCGACGATAGTGTAACCGCCATCTTCGCTTTCCAGCCCACCCATTTGGCAGACCGCGCCATGCAGCGTGCAATTGAGGCCGATGCGCTTGTAGCCGAAGGTCTTGAACAGCTTCAGCATTGCGCCCTGCAGGCCGCCGGCGACACCGCCGCCACCCACCGCAGTGAGGTTGTTCACCGCGCGCTGGCTGATCCGCCCGCCACCCTCGGCCAGCAGCGCGGCCTTGAACGCGACCGGATTCCAGTTCACCAGCCGCAGGTCGTCCACGGAGCCATTCAGCCGCCCGGTGATGCTGCCGAAGTCGAACACGCTGGTGAGCGCGCCGAGGTCGAGCTGGCTGAGGCTGATGTCGCCGGCCAGCACCGGCGTATCGCCAAACGGTTGTTGCAGGGAGAGGTGGGTGACGTCGACGAAGCCGTCGAACACATTCACCGAAAGGCCGCCGTCAAGCTCGAAGCGGTCGCCGATCCAGCGTAACGAGGGTATCGCACCGCCCAGCGTGCCTGGGAAGGATGGCCAGCCAAGCGCATGGCTGAAGCTGGCCATGTCGACACCGGTGACGGTAAGGCTGGTGGCAAGGCGCTGGCCCTTCGCCGCAGCCGGGCGCCAGTCCACGCTGGCCAGCCGCAATTGGCCCTTCAGCACCGGCACGGTGAACGGCTGCAGCAAGGCCAGGGTGCCGTCGCGGCTTTGCCAGCGCGACTGCGCCGCGCCGTTGGGTATGCGGTAGAACTGCAGGCCTTGCCAGCCCAGCGTGGTGGCCGGCCGGTCGTCCTGCGCCGACCAATCCAGGCCACCGTGCAGGCCACTCACCGCGAAGCGGCCACCGCCATCGGCCAGGTCCAGCTCGCTGGTGTCGAACGCAAACGCGTGCAGGCCGTCGCTGCGCAGGTCCAGGCTGCCGCTCACGTGTCCGGCGGAACGCAGGTCATGCAGGCCCAGCGTGGTAGCCAGCCAAGCCTGGCCATAGCGTTGGTAGGCGGCCGGGAAGCTCGCGTGGAAGCGATCCAGCCGCAAGGTCTGCAAATCGCCCTGGGCGTCGAAGGCCAGCGCCCCCTCCAGTTGCAGTGCGTCGGCATCGTTGATGCGCAGCCGCTGCAGTTCGATAGCGCCGTGCCCGGTACGCGCGTTCACGTCCAGCTGCACCGGGTGCGAGGGCAGCTTCGCATACAGCGACCCAAGCAGCAGCTCGCCGCCGCTCAAGCTGCCTTGCAAGCTGATCTGGGCACCGTCGTCGCCGCTGTCGAAACCAAAGCGTCCCTTGCCATCGACCCGCTGGCCGGCCAGCGTGCCGCCCGGCGTGTCGAATCCCACGCCGTCCAGCGCGAACTGGCCGGACGACTGCACGCCGGTATCGCCCGCATCCAGCGCAAGGTCGGCATCCAGTCGCCCACCCGTGAGCCGGCCCGACCACACCGTACCGAGCACTCCCTGCAGCCAGTCGGCCGGCAGCTGGCGCAGGCTGATCTGCGCATGACTGGTCTGGTCCAGCGGCAGCCAGGCACTGGCCTCCGCCTTGTCCTGCCGCAGTTCGACCTGCATGGTGTCGGAGCCGGGATTCACCGCCCAGGTCAGCTGTGCATTGCTCAGCGCACCACCAGGCGCCCCACGCAACTGGACGCGGCCGTCGAATACCCAGCGCAGCTGCGCATCGCGCCACAAGCGGCCATCGAGGCGCAGGCCCACGTGCCGCCACCCCATCGCGGCGACATCCGCCTGGCTAGCCTGCAGCTGCAGGTGCAGCCCGCCGGCCGGATCCTCGCCGAGCTGCGCGTTCAGATCCTGCAAGCGCAGGCCAGGCAGGCTCAGCTGCTTCGCCGCCACGGTGATATCCGCCCGCGCCGGACAGGCCAGGCCAAGGCCGAGCAGCAGGAAAAGGCACAGCAGCAGATGGCTTGATGTCGGGCGCATGTCGGGCCATTCTGCCAAAACCAGCTGAACCAAGGATTCGGTCATGCCCCCCTCGCTTCCCGCGCCTACGCCACCGTGCATCCTGGTGGCCGACGACGACCCGTCCAGCCGCCGTTTCCTGTGCGATGGACTCCGCTCGCTGGGCGCCAGGGTGCAGGACTGCATCGACGGCGCACAGGCGTTGCAACTGGCCCGCGGCGAAGCCTTCGATCTGTTGCTGCTGGACTGCCGCATGCCCGGTGCCGGTGCGCGTGAGGTATTGGCGGCCCTGCGTGCCGACGAGGCGGCCGCTTCCGCCAAAAGCGCTGCCGTCGCCTGCTCCGCCGAGTTGGATGGCGCCACCCAGCGCGACCTGCTTACCTGCGGTTTCAGCGCCGTGCTGCGCAAACCCTGCGACATCGCCGACCTGCAGCGCATACTGGCCCTGCTACCCGGCAGCATGCCCGTGCTGGACGACGCGGCGGCCCTGCGCGCCAGCGGCGACGCCACCACTATGCGGGCGCTACGCCAGCTGTTGCGCGACGAGCTGGCCTTGCTGTACCAGGAGCTGGGCCTGCCGGACCACGACCGGGCCGCGCTGGACGACCGGTTGCATCGCCTGCGCTCATCCTGTGGTTTCTGCGGCACTGCCGCGCTGGCGGCCGACGTGGCGCGTCTGCAGCAACGGCTGCGCGACGATCCCCGCGACGCCGTGCCGGCCATCACCCAGTTCCGCAGTGCCGTGCAAGTCACGCTGCAGGCGCTGGACACCTGAGGGCCTGTTCAATATCTCCACGTGGCCCGCGTTGCCTCGCCGTGGCCGTCAGGTGGTAGTGCGTGGCGCAGTGCCTGCCTGGCTGGCAGGTCAAGCCGCGCGCTACCGCATGGCAGCCACGGCAAGGCAACCCACCAGCTGGGACTGTTTGCCCTCATTCTTGCGTCATCACTCCGTCGTGGACGGACGTCCACTGCTTCGTTCTTCTTTAGGCTTTCGCGCAAACAGCTCCCAGCGCGGGCCACGCGGAGATAGTGAGCGGACCCTGAGCCTCAGCGACGCTGCGGTACGCCCGCCAGCATCCGCCACGCCCGCAGCTCGCCGCCGCCCAGGTGATAGCGGATCACGTCGCGCATCAGCTGACGCAAGGCTGCCGTGCCCGCGCGGTCCGGCATGCGGTCTTCGGCCAGCGCCAGCAGGTCGGCACCACGCACGGCGCGGGCCGTGCCGGCTTCGCAGCGCACGGCCCCCTGCTCCACGTCGTAGCGGTAGTGCGCCTGCGCCTGCAACGCCTCCTCGCCGCCCGCTTCGTGTCGCAGCTGCAACCCGTAGCCGATGGCTTCCAGCAGATCGCGTTCGAAGCGGCGCAGCGTCCATCCCGCCGGCTCGTCCGCAGCCAGCCGCGCCAAGGTGTGCGCATAAGCGTCGAACAGCACGGGATGCGCGTCCTGCCGTGCAGTCAGCCGCACCACCAGTTCGTTGAGGTAGAGCCCTGCCAGGCCGTGGTCGCCGCCCAACCGCAACGGCGTACCCACCGTCTCCGCGCCGGTCAGCGTGGCCAGTTCGCCACGCTGCAGCAGATCCAGCGCCAGCAACTGGAACGGCTCCAGTTGCGAACGCCGCAGGCGCGCCCGTTCACCGCGTACCCCGCGCGCGACCACGCCCAGGCGTCCATGGTCGCGCGTCAGGCATTCGAGCAGCAGCGATGTCTCGCGATAAGGCCGCGCATGCAGCACATAGGCGGGTTGCTGGTCGAGGCGCATCGCGACCCGGCCGGCGTCAGTCGGTGTAGCCGAACTTCTTCAGCATCGCCTCGTCGTCCACCCAGCCCTCGCGCACCTTCACCCACAGCTTGAGGAAGACCTTGCGCTCGAACAGGCGCTCCATGTGGCGACGCGCGGCGCTGCCGATCGCCTTGAGCTGGGCGCCGCCCTGACCGATCACGATGGCCTTCTGGCCGTCGCGCTCCACCCAGATCACCGCGTGGATCTCGGCAACGCCGTCGGGGCGGTCGTTGAACTGCTCGATCTCCACCGTGGTGGCATAGGGCAGCTCCTGGTCCAGCCGCAACATCAGCTGTTCGCGCACCATCTCGGCGGCAAGAAAGCGTTCGCTGCGATCGGTGATCTCGTCCTCGCCATAGACCGGTGCGCGCACCGGCAGGCGGGCGAGGATCGCACGCTCCAGCTCGGGCAGACCTTTGTTCTTGAGTGCGCTGACGTAGTGGATTTCGTCGTAGGCATGCTTCTCGCTGAGCGTCGCCACGAACGGCAGCAGCGCGCCCTTGTCCTTGCTGAGATCCACCTTGTTGATGGCCAGGATGCGCGGTGCTTTCTGCTCGGTGAGCGCGGCGTACAGCGCCTCGTCCTCGTCGGTCCAGCGGCCCGCCTCGATCACCTGCACCACCAGGTCCACGTCGCTGATCGCCGCGCGCGCGGCACGATTGAGGCTGCGGTTCATCGCCCGCTTGGCGCCGCGATGCAGGCCGGGCGTGTCGACGTAGAGGATCTGCCCCGCCTCGCTGCTGGCGATCCCGAGGATGCGGTGGCGGGTGGTCTGCGGGCGCGGGCTGACGATGGAAAGACGAAAGCCGATCAATGCATTGAGCAGGGTCGACTTGCCCACGTTCGGCCGGCCGGCCAGCGCCACCAGGCCGCAACGGTAGTCCGCGTGCGGCAGCGCGTCGTCGGCGCCGGGTTCGATTGGATGATCCATGGGATGACTGATGCTCGGGCGGATGGGGGGCATTGTAGTCCGCCGGCCCGGTAGCCGACGGAGGTGGCACGCGGCAAGCCGCTCAGGCGGCGCGCGACTGCTCGATCAAGTGGGCCAGCACGACTTCGGCGGCATCCTGCTCGGCGTGGCGTCGGCTGGAACCGCTGGCCTCGGCGCTGAACCATTGCGGCTCGCTGACCGTACAGCGCACGTCGAATGTCTTGGCGTGATCCTCGCCACGACTATCGACCAGGTCGTACTGCGGCAACGCGTAGCCATGGCCTTGCAGCCATTCCTGCAGGCGTGTCTTGGCATCCTTGGAGGAGCGCCGCAACGCTGCGATGCGTTCGCCGAACAGGTCGCGCACCAGTTGCCGGCAGGCATCGTGGCCGCCATCGAGGAACACTGCCGCCAGCGAGGCCTCGAACGCATCGGCCAGGATCGAGTCGCGGCGGAAACCGCCGCTCTTCAGCTCGCCCGGGCCAAGCTTCAGGGCATCTCCCAGTTCCAGCTCGCGCGCGATCGCCGCCAGTGCCTGGCCGTTGACCAGTTGCGCGCGCAGCCGCGACAGCTCGCCTTCGCTGGCCTTCGGATGCACCTCGTACAGCATCTCGGCGACGAAAGCGCCCAGCAGGGCGTCGCCGAGAAACTCCAGGCGCTCATTGTTCGGCTTGCCGACGCTGCGGTGGGTCAATGCCAGCGCGGCAAGCTCGGGATCGCGGAAACGGTAGTTCAGGGTCAAGCGGGGTGGCTCACTCGTTCACGTTGCCATGCATCTTCACACTCTTCTCGAAGTGCAGCAGGAAATCGATGTTGTAGATAAACGGGATGTCCTTGTCATAGGTGATCTGCAACGTGCTGCCGCCGCCGTTGTCACGACTGATCGTGATGTCGGTCGGTTTGATGGTGTTGTCGCCAACGTACTGATTGTCAAACTTGAACACCAGATCGCGACGGATCTCATCCAGTGACTTGCTGGATGTTCCGCCCGAAGCTTCCTGGTCCACCGCCTTCACCACGCCCATGTATTCCATGTACGCCGGCACCAGCTTCATCGCCATGTAGCCGAAGAAACCCACCACGAACAGGATCACCAGGAACCCGATCAGGGTCACGCCCGACTGTCTCGTTTTCATAGTCCCCTCGCTATGCGGCCGGCCCGGCCGGCTGTGGTTGTGACGTGCGACCGCATGCCATGCAGCCGTACGGGCCGATTATGCCAGCGGCCGCGCAGGCTGCAGCACCGCTGCGTCACATCAATGGATGATCCCGCCGATGCGGTGGAGGTCCACGCCACCGGTACCCCAGCCCTTCCAGCTCATCCAGATCATGAAGGCCTTGCCCGCCAGATTCTGCTCCGGCAGACAGCCCCACCAGCGGCTGTCGGTGCTGTTGTTGCGGTTGTCGCCCATTACCAGGTAACAATCCGCCGGTACCTTGGACGGCACCACTGCGTTCGGGATCGAGTTGGGCGTCGTATAGGCCGGCATGCGCGCGGTCATATGGTTGACCATGCGGCCGTCCTCGCGCTGGAGGTGCTCGGTCCAGACCGTGGCGCCCATGTCCAGCATCAGGCGCTCTTCATCGCGCTGGGGATTGCCCACGTAGGGGCCGACCTCGTCGGCCTGCACCGGCTTGCCGTTGATCAGCAGGTCGGCGCCCTGGATCTCCACCGTGTCGCCGGGCAGGCCGATCACGCGCTTGATCCAGTTCTGGCTCGGCACCGGCGCATGCGGATCGGCGCAGCTGATGTCGCCGCTGCGTACCAGCTTGCCGCTGGCGTCCCGGCACAGGAACCCGGGGAAACGGAACACCACCACGTCGCCACGCTTCGGTTCGCCGAGATCGAGGAACTTGGTGTTGAACGCCGGCATGCGCAGGCCGTAGGCGAACTTGTTGACCAGGATGAAATCGCCCACGTCCAGCGTCGGCATCATCGAGCCGGAGGGGATGCGGAACGGCTCGGCCACGAAGGAACGCAGCACCAGCACGACCAGCACCACCGGGAACAGCGAGCGTGCCCAATCCACCGGCGCCGGATCGCGATACTCGCTGCCGGTCGCCGCGAGGCGCGCCTTGCGCTTCTTGTAGAGAAACAGACGATCCAGCCCCCACACCACGCCGAACAGCACGGTGAGAGCCAGAAGGATGGCGGAAAAGTCGAATTCCATGCTTACTCCTGAGAGTGCCGCTTCTTATTTGTCTGTCCGCAGCACGGCGAGGAAGGCTTCCTGTGGAATCTCCACCCGGCCGACCTGCTTCATGCGCTTCTTGCCTTCCTTCTGCTTCTCCAAGAGCTTCTTCTTGCGGCTGACGTCGCCGCCGTAGCACTTGGCCAGCACGTTCTTGCGCAGCGCCTTCACCGTGGAGCGCGCGATGATCTGGGCGCCAATCGCTGCCTGGATCGCCACGTCGAACTGCTGGCGCGGGATCAGGTCCTTCATGCGCTCGACCAGCTCGCGGCCACGGCGATCCGCATGCGAGCGATGCACGATCAGGCTGAGCGCGTCCACGCGGTCGCCGTTGATCAGCACGTCCACGCGCACGAAGGGGCCGGCGTCGAAGCGCTCGAAGTGGTAGTCCATCGAGGCATAGCCGCGCGATACCGACTTCAGGCGGTCGAAGAAGTCCAGCACCACCTCGGCCAGCGGCAGCTCGTAGGTGATCTGCACCTGGGTGGCCAGGTACTGGATCGAGCGCTGCACGCCGCGCTTTTCCTGGCACAGCGTGACGATGTTGCCGATGTAGGCTTCCGGGGTGAGGATGCTGGCCACGATGATGGGCTCGCGGATCTCCTCGATCTGCGGCACCGGCGGCAGCTTGGCCGGGTTGTCCAGCGCCATCACCGTGCCGTCGGTCTTCAGCACCTCGTACACCACGGTGGGCGCGGTGGTGATGAGGTTGAGGTCGTACTCGCGTTCAAGGCGCTCCTGCACGATCTCCATGTGCAGCATGCCGAGGAAGCCGCAGCGGAAGCCGAAGCCCATCGCCTCGGAGCTTTCCGGCTCGAAGAACAGCGCGGCGTCGTTGAGGCGCAGCTTGTCCAGCGCCTCGCGCATCGCCGGGAAGTCGTCCGCCGAGACCGGGAACAGGCCGGCAAACACACGCGGCTGCATGGTCTGGAAGCCGGGCAGCGGTTCGGAGGCAGGTTTGCCGGCATGTGTGAGCGTGTCGCCCACCGGCGCGCCGTGCACGTCCTTGATCGAGGCATTGATCCAGCCCACCTCGCCCGCCGACAGCTTGTCCAGCTTCTTGCGCTTGGGCGTGAACACGCCCACGTCATCCACCTCGTGCACGCGGCCGGTGGACATCACCAGCAGCTTGTCGCCCGGCTTGATCTCGCCCTGCATCACGCGCACCAGCGAGACCACGCCGAGGTAGTTGTCGAACCAGGAGTCGATGATCAGCGCCTGCAGCTTGTCGGTGTCGCGCGGCTTCGGCGGCGGGATGCGCGCCACGATGGCTTCCAGCACCTCGGTCACGTTGAGGCCGGTCTTGGCGCTGATCGCCACCGCGTCGGTGGCATCGATGCCGATCACCGCCTCGATCTCGCCCTTCACCTTGTCGATGTCGGCGGTAGGCAGGTCGATCTTGTTGAGCACCGGCACCACTTCCAGCCCCATCTCCACCGCGGTGTAGCAGTTGGCGACGGACTGCGCCTCCACGCCCTGCGCAGCGTCCACCACCAGCAGCGCGCCTTCGCAGGCGGCCAGCGAACGGCTCACCTCGTAGCTGAAGTCGACGTGGCCGGGGGTGTCGATGAAGTTGAGCTGGTAGGTCTTGCCGTCGCGCGCCTTGTACGGCAACGACACCGACTGCGCCTTGATCGTGATGCCACGCTCGCGCTCGATCGGGTTGTTGTCGAGCACCTGCGCTTCCATTTCGCGCTCGGCCAGGCCGCCGCAGATCTGGATGATGCGATCCGCCAGCGTGGACTTGCCGTGGTCGATGTGGGCGATGATGGAGAAATTGCGGATCAGTTCCATGGAGCGCGGGGAGCCAGCCTTGCGTTGGGTATGCCGCCGGAACGGCGGCGCGAACCCCGTATTGTCGCATGGAACCATGGATGGCCGCCGCACTGCTTTCGCGGCGATCCGGCCTGCCCGCGGCGGCGCGGCGGGCAGTGGCCGGGAAGGCCGCCACCCGCCGTGCCCGCCGGCATCACTTGTCGTCCGGCACGGTCAGGCCAAAGAAGCGGTTCTGGCCTTCGCGGCGCACCAGCAGCAGCACGGTGGAACCGGCCTTCACGTCCTTGGTCGCGGCCCGGAACGCCTCCACGCTACCCACCAGCTGCTGGTTGACCATCAGGATCACATCACCCGGCTGCAGGCCGGCCTGGGCCGCCACGTCACCGGTGACATCGCCGATCAACACGCCTTGTCCCGGCTTGAGATCCATCTGTTTGCGGGAGGCATTGTCCAACGGCTGCACCGTAAGCCCCAGCACAGCACTGCCGCCGCCGGCGCCCGGCTGTGGGCCACCATGGTCCACCGCCGCTTGATCGCGCGGCATCGTACCGACGGTGACCTGCACGGTCTGTTTCTTGCCGTTGCGCAAGATCTCCAGCGGCGCCCGCGTGCCCGGCTTGGTCATGGCCACCAGCGGCGGCAGGTCGGAGGCAGCGCGGACCGGCTGGCCGTTGTAGCCGAGGATGATGTCCCCAGGCTGGATCCCCGCCTTCTCGGCGCCGCTGCCGGCCGTCACCTGGGCCACCAGGCCACCTTCGCTGTCCCCGAGGTGCAGTGCCTTCATCGCGCTGTCGTCCACCGGCCCCACCATTACGCCCAGCTGGCCGCGCGTCACGTAGCCCTTGGTCTTGAGCTGGTCCACCGCGCTCATCGCCACATCGATGGGGATCGAGAACGACACGCCCTGGTAACCGCCCGTACCGGAGTAGATCTGCGAGTTGATGCCCACCACCTGGCCTTGCAGGTTGAACAGCGGGCCACCGGAATTGCCGCGATTGATCGGCACGTCGGTCTGTATGAACGAGGTGTAGGGCTGGTCCTGCCCCCCCAGGTTGCGGCCCACCGCGCTGACAATGCCCTGGGTCACGGTGTAGTCGAAGCCGAACGGCGAGCCGATCGCCAGCACCCACTGGCCGGGCTTCAGGTTGCGTGAATCGCCGACGCTGACCATCGGCAGGCTGCCGCCCGCGCTGACCTTGAGCAAGGCGATGTCATAGGTGGGGTCGGTCCCCACTACCTTGGCGTCGAGAATGCGCCGGTCCTGCAGGCGCACGATCACCTTGTCCGCGTCGGCCACCACGTGGTTGTTGGTGAGGATGTAGCCGTCGCCGGAGATGATGAAGCCCGATCCCAGCGAGGTATGCGCCTGCTCCGCCGGCGACGGCATCATCGGCATGCCGAAGAAGCGGCGGAACAGTTCGGCTTGGGGATCGTCCGGCATACCGCCCTGCCCCTGTCCCGAAACGCCGCGCACGGGCGGCTTGCTGCGCCCGCTGTACTTCGCCTCCACCTGCACCACGGCCGGCGCGTTCCGCTGCACGATGCCGGTAAAGTCCGGCAGGGAGGCTGCGGCAGGCGCCTGCTGGGCCCGCACACCGGGCGCAGCAACCACGGTGCCGGCCAGGGTACAGCACACCAGCAGGCTGAGGCGGGAGCTGCGCAGGATGGACGATGTCATGACTCCTCCTAGGTATCGCTTCAAGCGAGTGAATGGACGTGCGTTGCCCGCGGCCCGTTGAAGGGCCGTGTGCGGGCGGGATGGATCGGGGATGGCAGTCCGCGGAACGCGCACGCGGCCCGGGTTTCACTGCGCGCTGGCGGCGCTCTGGCGCGTGGCGTCCGGCACCTGCTGCTGGGCAGGGTCGAGCAGGATCAGGTAGCTGCCGTCGTGGTTGTCCAGCGTGCGATAGCGCTGCGCGCCGAACGGCGACATGCCGCGGGCATAGGACGGGGACAGGCCGGCGTCGACCGGCGCCCCCAGCGTGGCCGAGGCGCGCTCGCTGAGCAGGCCCGGGGCCTTGCCGCTCAGCCACGGCGGCACCACCGCCACCTCCGGCTGCTGCGCGGCGACCGGTGCACTGCGCACGTGCATGCCATGCGCGGTCTGTGCGGTCAGCGGAGCGGCATGCCGTTCGGCATCGCCGGTGGGCTGAGCGATCATCAGCGCCGCGGCAGCCACGCTGGCCGCGATCGCGCCACCGGCCGACCAGCGCAGCCAGCGATGCCGCGGCGCGACGGCCACAGCGGATTCCTGCTCGATCGCCAGCATCACCCGCGACACGAAGCCGGCCTCGGCCAATGGCGGCAACTGCTGGCGCAGGCCGTCGCGGGCCACGTGGTAGCTCACCCAGGTGCGGCGCAGCTCGCCATCATGGTCGAGCCGACGCAGCAGGAAGCGAAGCTCCTCGTGCGACAGCTCGCCGTCGATGCCGGCCGAAAGGTGTTCACGCGCATGCTGGTGCTGGTCTGACTGGTTCATGTCTGGTCCTCGCGATCCGACAACAGCGGCCGCAACTTCTCGTCGATCGCCTCGCGGGCCCGGAAGATGCGCGAACGCACCGTCCCGATCGGGCAGCCCATCGCCTCGGCGATTTCCTCATAACTCAGGCCGTCCACCTCACGCAGCGTGATGGCCACCCTGAGTTCCTCAGGCAGCGCTTGGACAGTGGAAAACACCGAATGTTCAATTTCCTGCCGCATCAGCTCGCGCTCGGGGGTGGCGCTGTCGTGCATGCGCTCGGCGCCGGACAGGAACACGGCATCCTCCGCGTCGATATCGTCGGTGGGCGGGCGCCGCCCCATGGCCACCAGATGGTTCTTGGCCGTGTTGACCGCGATCTTGTAAAGCCAGGTGTAGAACGCGCTATCGCCGCGGAACGAGCCTATCGCCCGCCAGGCGCGGATGAAGGATTCCTGAGCGATGTCCTCGCACTCGGCATAGCTCTTCACGTAGCGCGAGACCAGCCCCACCACCTTGTGCTGGTACTTGCGCACCAGCAGGTCGAAGGCACGCTTGTCGCCGCCCTGTACGCGTTCGACCAGTGCCCGATCCAGTTCGTTTTCGCCCGTTCGGGCCGTATCCGTCGTCAATGCCGTCTTCCGCTGCAGTGCCTGTGCCAGAACGAGCGCGCTGCTCAGACCGGGGCCGGGCGCGCAAGTTCAGCATCGCGTATCAGTGTAGCGACCCCACTCTGACGTTCGGGCCTGCCATTGGTTGACCCGCCGTGGCTGCGGCGGATCGGTCAAGGATGGGGACAAATGCCGCCCGGCTCAAGCCGGCACGGCGGCCGACTGGCCCAGCAGGTGCTGGCGTTCGGCCAGCAGCCGCTCGAAGGAAACCACCGGCAGCGGCCGGCAGAACAGGTAGCCCTGCAACTCGTCGCACTGATGGGCGCGCAGGAAGCTGAGGTGCTGCTCGGTCTCTACCCCTTCGGCGACTACAGTGCGCTTGAGCCGGTGCGCCATTTCGATGGTGGCGCGCACGATCGCCTCGTCGTCCGGGTCCACGCCGATGTTGCGGACGAAACTCTGGTCGACCTTGATGCGGTCGGCCGGCAGCTTGCGCAGATAGTCCAGCGAGGCGGCGCCGGTACCGAAATCGTCGATCGCGATGCGGCAGCCCAGCCGGTGCAGCGCCTGCAGGTTCTCCACCAGGTTCGGTGCGGCCTTGATGCTGATGCTTTCGGTGATCTCCAGTTCCAGCAAGGTGGGGTCGAGCCCACTTTCCTGCAGCGAACGGAATACGGTGGTCGGCAGCTTCGGTTCCATCAGCTGCAGCGCGGACAGGTTCACGCCCAGGCGCAGGCGCAGGCCATAGCGCTGCTCCCACTCCTGAGCCTGGCGACACGCCGTGCGCAGCACCCATTCGCCGATCGGCACGATCAGGCCGGTCTCCTCGGCCAGCGGCACGAACACCGCGGGACTGATCGGCCCCAGCTCGGGATGTTCCCAGCGCAGCAGCGCCTCCATCCCCACGATGTCCTCGCTCTCGGTGCCGACCTGCGGCTGGTAGACCAGGCGTAGCTCACCGTTGCCCAGGGCATGGCGCAGGCGCGAGCGCAGCGCCATGCCGTGCTCGCGCGCATATTCCGGACTCACCTCGTAGATGCGGCAGTTGTTGCGCCCCTGGCGCTTGGCCGCGTACATCGCCTCGTCGGCATGCTTGAGCAGGGTTTCCGCGTCGGCCGCGTCGTCGGGGAAGAAACTCACGCCGATCGACACACCGACCTGCAACCGCGCGCCGTTTTCCAGCTGCACCGGCTCGGCGATCACCTGCAAGATCTTTTCCGCGACCCGCTGCACGTCGTCGTTCTTCACGATGTGGCGCAGCACCACAGTGAACTCGTCGCCGGCGTAGCGCGCCACCGTGTCGGAGGCGCGCACGCTGCCGCGCAGGCGACGGGTAACTTCCTGCAACACCTGGTCGCCGGCGGCGTGGCCGTGGGTGTCGTTGACCGCCTTGAAATGGTCGAGATCCACGAACAGCACGGCAAAGCACTCGCCGTTGCGCACCGCCTCGCGCAGGATCGACTCCAGCCGGTCGCCGAACAAAAGGCGGTTCGGCAGGCCGGTAAGCGCATCGAGCAGGCCTTCGGCACGCCCCTGCTCGCGCGTGAGTCCAAGCTCCAGTCCCTGCGCGAAGCGTGCTGCCGCGCAACGAAGCAAGGGCTCGACGATCGCCATGTCGTCGAAGCCGCGCCGGGTGCCGGCCAGCATCGCACCCAGCACCACCCGTCGCTCGTCCAGCAACGGCAGTCCGACGAAACCCGACAGCTCGAGCAAAGGCAGCAAGGGGTCCGCGGGCATGCGCTGCTGCGCGTCGCCACGGTAGAGCACCGACTCCCCGCCCAGGACACGCTGCAGCGTGGCTTGCGACTCGAGCGGCGGCCACGCCGGCTCCGCACCGTTCCAGAGCTGCAGCAGCGGCGCCAGGAACTCGCCGCCTTCGCCGCGCACCGGCCATACGGCCAGATAGTCCAGCGCCAGTTCGTCGAACAGCAGCCGCGCCGAGGCATCGCGGGTGGCGCCACCGCCGCTGGTGGCGAAAATGCGGGCCAGCAGGGCCAGCGCGTTTTCCGCTGCACTGCGCGCGGGTGCGGGTCCTGCCGAAGGCGCAGCCGACGGCAGCTGCTTCCAGCGTGTCAGCAGCTCGGTTTCGATCTGGCCGGCGGGCAGCCAGCCGGCGATGCCGTCGGGCAATTGGGCAACCTGCAATGGCGCGTCTTCGTCCAGGATCGCCAGCAACGGCACGCCGGCGCCAGCCGCCAGGGCGCACAGTTGCTCGCAGCAACGGCGGGCCTGCGCCTCGTCGTTGCCGAGCACAGCCACCATCAGCTCCAGCGACTGGCGTCCCTCCAGCAGGATCGCTGCATGCTGCGCGTCGCGAGCGCTGTGGATATGCCGGCAGCCTGCCCGGTCGAACACGTCGAACAGGCGGCGACGCAGATCGCGTTGTGCGGCCAGTACGAGGATGCCTTCGCTCATGCCTGTCCGCTCAGCCAACGGCCATCGCGCAAGCGCAGGCGCTGCGGCAACTCGGGCTCGCTATCGATGAAGGCGATCAATTCGCCCAGCTGCTCGACCAAGGCCAGCGGCGCATTCAACAACACCACGCGGCGCAGTTGCCCGGTGTTCGCCCGCGCCAGCTGTCGCAACAGGGCAAGGTCGGTCGGCGCCAGCGGCAATTCCAGTTCCTGCAGTATGTAGACCCCGAAATGCATGCTCTGCTGCATGTAGCGCAAGGCCTGGCCGAGACGTTGCGCATCCGGCACACGCGCATACGCATCGCGCAGGCTGGACAGGCCCACGCCCGGCTGCCACAGGTAAACCGCTTGTCCGCTGTGGCGGGCGATGCCGCGGAATTGTTCCAGCAACGCCCCGCCGTCTTCGCTGCGCACAGCCACCACGCCGGCAGGCGCGGCCAGGATCCGCTCGAAGACGTCGTGACCGGAAGATGGCAAGGGCATATCCATCATCGATGTCATCGTGGCTCCCTGAATCGTTCGATGCAGCCGGCAACGATGCTACGCCGACCACCAGTCCCCCGTGGCGCATTCTCCACGGTTTCCGACCATTCTGGCGCCTGTTCGCCACTGCGGTGGGCGAACCGCTTCACATTCAACCGATCGGAAGATTCCGAAAGTCGACGCAAGTCCGCGCCTGGCGCAGCGCCCACCGAGATGCCCGGACCGCATCTCGCATTCGTCCGGACGGGACGGTATGGTTCGGGCTTCGTCCACCACTTCCCTGATCCCATGTTCGAAGGATTGCGCTTCAACCATTGGAAGACGAGTCTGGACGAGCGCGGCATCGTCACACTCGGCCTCGACCGTGCCGGCAGCAGCGTCAACGCAATCAACCGCGCCGTGCTCGATGAGCTGGGCCAGATCGTCGAGCGGCTGGCGATCGAGCAGCCGGCCGGTGTGATTGTGCATTCCGCCAAGCCCGCCGGCTTCGCGGTGGGTGCGGACATCAAGGAATTCGTGGAGTACGCCAAACAAGGCAGCGTGCTGGAGAACATCGAGAACGGTCAGCAGGTGTACGAGGCACTGGCCCGGCTGCCCTGCCCCACGGTGGCGGCGGTGCATGGCGCCTGCATGGGCGGTGGCACCGAGCTGGTCCTGGCCTGCCGCCAGCGCATCGCCGCGGACGATGACAAAACCAGGATCGCCCTGCCCGAGGTGATGCTTGGCATCCATCCCGGCTGGGGCGGCACGGCGCGCCTGCCGCGGCTGATCGGCGCCCTCGACGCGCTGCCCCTGATGCTCACCGGCAAGCCGCTGTCGGCGAAGCGTGCGCTGGCACTGGGGGTGATCGACCGTGTGGCGCCAGCCGAGGAATTGCTGGCCGAGGCACGCGCACTGCTGCGCCGCCCACAGCCGCGGCCGTTCGCGCGACGCGCCAAAGCCTGGCTCAGCAACTGCTGGCCGGCGCGGCAGATCCTCGCGCCGATGGTGATGAAACAGACCGCCGCCAAGGTGCGCAGGGAGCACTATCCCGCCCCGTTCGCGATGATCGACGTGTGGCAGCGCGGCGGCGGCGACATCCGCCAGCGGTTGAAGCTGGAAGCACGCTCGGTGGCGAAACTGGCGCAGACGCCTACCGCACACAACCTGATCCGCCTGTTCTTCCTGCAGGAACGGCTGAAGAACCAGGGCGCCGGCACCGAACACGGCATCTCGCATGTGCACGTGGTGGGCGCCGGCGTGATGGGCGGCGACATCGCCGCCTGGGCCGCGCTCAAGGGCTTTGCGGTGACCTTGCAGGACCGCGAGATGAAGTTCATCCAGCCCGCGCTGGATCGCGCCCGCAAGCTCTACGAGAAGAAGCTGAAGACACCCGAGAAGATCGAGGCCGCGGTTCGTCGCCTGCGCGCCGATGTGGAAGGCGCCGGCGTCAAGGGCGCCGACCTCGCCATCGAAGCGATCTACGAGAACGCCGAAGCCAAGGAGGCGCTGTACGCCGCCATCGAACCGCAATTCCAGGCCGCGGAAATCCTCGCCAGCAACACCTCCAGCATCCCGCTGGATGAACTGCGCAAGAATCTCGTAGCGCCGCAACGCTTCCTCGGTCTGCACTTCTTCAATCCTGTGGCGCAGATGCCGCTGGTCGAGGTGGTGCGCCACGACAAGCTCGATCCGGCGATCGAGAAGCGCGCACTGGCCTTCTGCAAGGCGATCGGCAAGCTGCCGGTGGCCGTGAAAGGCACGCCAGGCTTCCTGGTCAACCGCATCCTGATGCCCTACCTGCTGGAGGCATTGCGCCTGTACAACGAGGGCGTGCCCGGCCCGGTGCTGGACAAGGCGGCAAAGCAGTTCGGCATGCCGATGGGGCCGATTGAGCTGGCCGACACCGTGGGCCTGGATGTGTGCGCCTCGGTGGGCAAGGAACTCGCGCCCTTCCTTGGCCTGGAGCTGCCGCCCGGGCTGGAAGACAAGCTCGACGCCGGCAAGCGCGGCAAGAAGGACGGTCAAGGCCTGTACGTCTGGCAGGACGGCAAGCCGATCAAGCCGGAGGTCGATCCCGACTACGCGCCGGCACCTGATCTCACCGACCGCATGATCCTGCCCATGGTAAACGAGGCAGTGGCCTGCCTCGCCGACGACGTGGTGGACGACGCCGACCTGCTCGACGCCGGCGTGATCTTCGGCACCGGCTTTGCGCCCTTCCGCGGCGGTCCGATCCAGTACCTGCGCAGCGAGGGCGTGGACTCGGTCAAGGCAAGGCTGGAACAATTGGCGCAGCGCCATGGCGCGCGCTTCACGCCCAAGGAAGGCTGGGAGCATCCGTCACTGTCGGCGGGTGCCGACACTATCTGAGCTCGCACTTGCTTCACCAACGAAACGCCCGGCCAGGTGCCGGGCGTTTTCTTGAGGGCCAACAGCAGGCGGACCGTCTTACCAGACCAGATCGTCGGGCACGCCGTCGTCGTCGCTGCCGGACGCATTCGGATCGACCAGCACGGCCAGCAGGTGCTCGTCGATCGCGCGCACCTGTTCGGCGATGTCGCGCGCGACCAGCAGGTAACGCCCCGCCTGCTGCACCACGCCCAGCTCACCCGCATTGAGCGCTGCCAGCTGGGCCGCATCGACGTGGATACGGCGGATCTTCCCGCCGTATTCGAAGTTGCGCACCAGTTCGGTCTCGGCCTTGTTCAACGCCTTGCCCTCCAGCAACTGCTGGATCTTCTGCTTGCGCTCGCGACGCAGGCGCGCCTGTTCCTCGGCCTCTTGCTGGGCGCGCTTGCGCTCGATCGCTTCGGTCTGCGCGCGAATCGCGTAGGCCTTGGCCAGGTCGATCTCTTCCTGGTTGCGGCGCGGCGCCGGCGGCTTGCCACCGTGACCATGAGCCTTGCCGGGGCTTGGCCTGCCTTTGCCTTCGCTGCCGCGTTTTTCTTCGCGGACTTGCTTGACGAGACCGCTCTTGAGCAGCTGGTCGCGCAGTGATTCACTCATGATCGTGATTCCGATGCTTTATTACTGCGATCGTCCATGATCGCGGAAATCAAACGGGCGGCCATCCTTGACCGCACTATCAATTCATTTGCGATCATCCATGATCGCGAGGATCAAACGGGCGGCCATCCTTGGCCGCACTTTTCAATAGTGCGGCGGCGGCGGTTCGCTGTGCGGATCGTGCCCTGGCCCCAAGCGCACGCTCTGCAATTCCTGGCGCAGCAGATGCAGCAGGCGTTCCAGCTCGACGATGCGCATCGCCTGTTCGGCGTCGGCCGCGGCCAGTGCCTGCACGGTGTCGTCGATGAAGGTCAGCCGTACTTCGAGATCGGCCAGGCGCTGTTCGATCGCGTTCATCACCGCGCCTGCTGCAGGCTGCGGCCACGGCCGATGCCGTAATAGGCCACGCCCGACTCCTCCACTGCCGCGGGATCGTAGAGATTGCGGCCGTCGAAGATCACCGAGGTTTTCAGCGCAGCGCGGATACGCGCGAAGTCCGGGCTGCGGAAGGCCTTCCACTCGGTGACGATGGCCAGCGCGTCGGCGCCTTGCAGCGCATCGTAGGCGTGCTCGCACAGCACGAGATCGGCGCGATCGCCGTAGATCCGCCGGGTTTCCTCGCGCGCCTCCGGGTCGAAGGCCTGCACGCGGGCGCCGGCGGCCCACAGCGCTTCCATCAGGTTGCGGCTGGACGCCTCGCGCATGTCGTCGGTGTTCGGCTTGAACGCAAGGCCCCACAGCGCGATGGTCCGGCCCTGCAGCTGGCCGTCGAAATGGCGCGCGATCAGGTCGAACAACTTAGTCTTCTGGTCGTGGTTCACCGCCTCGACCGCACCGAGCACGCGTGCCTCATAACCGACGCTACGCGCGGTGCGCTCCAGCGCCTGAACGTCCTTCGGGAAGCACGAGCCGCCGTAGCCCGCGCCGGGATAGATGAAGTGGTAGCCGATGCGCGGATCGGCGCCGATGCCTTGGCGCACCAGCTCCACGTCGGCGCCCACGCGCTCGGCGATGTTGGCGATCTCGTTCATGAAGCTGATCTTGGTCGCCAGCATCGCGTTGGCGGCGTACTTGGTCAGCTCGGCGGAACGCTCGTCCATCACCACGGTGCGTTCGTGGTTGCGGTTGAACGGTGCGTACAACTTGCGCAACACGGCCACCGCGCGCTCGCTGGAGCTGCCGATCACGATGCGGTCGGGGCGCAGGCAATCCTCCACCGCGTCGCCTTCCTTGAGGAATTCGGGGTTGGAGACCACGTCGAACTCGATGCTCGCGCCGCGCGCCGCCAGCTCCGCCGCGATCGCCGTGCGTACGCGGTCGGCGGTGCCCACCGGCACGGTGGATTTGTTCACCACCACGGTGTAGCGATCCATGTGCCGGCCGATGGTCTTCGCCACGCTCAGCACGTATTGCAGGTCGGCGCTGCCGTCCTCGTCAGGCGGGGTGCCTACCGCGATGAAGATTGTTTCGCCGTGCGCGATCGCCGGCGCGGCCTCGGTCGTGAAGTCGAGCTGGCCGTCGGCATGATTGCGCTTGACGATGGGCTCCAGGCCCGGCTCATAGATCGGAATCTCGCCGCGCTTCAGGCGTTCGACCTTGCCCGCGTCGATGTCCACGCAGACCACATGGTTGCCCATCTCGGCGAGGCAGGCGCCGGTAACCAGGCCGACATAGCCGGTGCCGAAGATCGTGACTTTCATCGTGCTGCCGATTCCTCTGGAACGCGAACATGCATTCTAACCGCGCGACCATTGCCGCGGTTGGACAATCAGGAAAGCAAGAGGGCGCGAATCGCTTCGCGCCCTCTCGACGGGGACTGCCAGGGCCGTGCTTACTGGCCGCTGTCGCCGCCACCGCTGGCGTTGCTGGGTGCGGGAGCGGCAGGCGTCGCCTTGGTGCTGACCAGGGTCACGTCGAAGATCAGCGTGGCGTTCGGCGGCATCGGCGGCTGCGGCTCGGCGCCGTAGGCCAGGCTCGCCGGAATGAACAGCTTGTAGTGGCCGCCCACCTGCATCAGCTGCAGGCCTTCGCGGAAACCGGGGATCACGCCGGCCAGCGGGATGTCGGCCGCACCCGGCGGGTTGTGCTTGGCGGAAGCGTCGAACACTTCACCGTTGATGAAGCTGCCGGTGTAGTTGATCTTCACCGTATCGCCCGGGCCCGGGCGGGCGCCGGTACCCTGGCTGATCACCTGGTACTGCAGGCCCGAGGCCGTGGTCTTCACACCCGGCTGGGTCTTGTTCTTGGCGAGGAAGGCGTCGCCCTCGGCCTTGTTCTTGGCCGCCAGCTTGGTCATCTCGGCTTCGTACTTGGCCTTGATCTTGGCCATGAAGGCGTCATGCACCTGCTTGGCCTCGGCCTCGCTCATGCTCGGCTTCTCGCCGGAAAGCGCAGCCTTCACCGCGTTCGCCACGGTGGCCGGGTCCAGCTCGTCGCGCATGATCGGCGGAACCTGGGAAGCAATCTCCCAGCCCACCACGTAGCTGGCCTTGGCCTTGTCAGTCGTGCCGGCGGCACTGCTGGCGGGCTTGCTGGTGGTCTTCTGGGCGGCGAACGCACCCGCCGACAGGCCCAGCGCCGCGGTCATCGCCACCGCCGTCAGCGTGGGGCGCAGAAAATGCTTCATTCGAAACTCCCTCGTATTGGATATGCCGGTGCCGCCGGCCGGGCCTCCACTGCGGAGGCTTGGTCGCCCATTGTGAGGCGGCCGCGCCGGGCTTGCAATCGGGTTTAGGTGGGACAGTCAAGCCACGGAAAGGTTCAAGTCGCGGCTATGCGGGAAACGCCGAACCGGGCCGTGCGATGACATTCCTTCAGGCGGAATTGCCGTGTTCGGGCGGTTCCGGCTTGTCCAGCGTCTCTTTCAGGGCCGCCTGCAGCCGCGCATGCAGCTTCACCAGCGTGCGCCACAGCACCACGGCCAGCACCACGCCGGCCACCAGCAGCGACAGCGCCACCCCGCGCGGCGGCAGGATCGCCGAACCCAGCGCGCTGACCAACAGCGCCAGGGCGAACAAGGTGGCCAGCGGGATCATCCGCGCCAGCACGTTGCGGATCGCATGCGTGTAGGCGCCGGCGAAGCGTTCGCGGATGCCCAGCTCGGCCAGCAGCATGCCCAGCGCCTCGGCCTTGCGGTACACGGCGATCAGCATCGGCAGCGACAGGAACAGCGCGCCGGCCCAGATCAGCGTATGGCGCAGGTCGCGATGGATGCCGAACTGCGCGAATACATCCCAGCCGTGCGAGTTCACGTAGGCACCGATCACGAACAGCGTGACCACCAGCAGCACGTTGACCGCAATGTGCCATAGCAGGCGACGCAGCATCGCCGCCAGCACCGCGTTCTCGTTGACCGGCTTGAGGTTCTCCAGCCAGCCGCTGTAGCTGTCGGCCAGGAAGCGCAACGAATGCGGCGTGACGCGCGACAGGCCATCCGCCAAGCGGTCGGCGGAGCGTCCCAGGTACGGCGACACCGCCATGCACAGCACCGACACCGCCACCGCGATCGGATACAGGAAATCGCTGATCGCGCCCAGCGACAGCCCCAAGGTGGCAATCACGAACGAGAACTCGCCGATCTGCGCCATGCTCAGGCCCGAGCGCAACGCGGTGCGGGCATCGTGCCCCACCGCGAGGATGCCCAGGCCGCATGCCAGCGTCTTGCCCACGATCACCACCGCGGCGATCAACAGCGCCGGCAGCG
Source organism: Dyella agri (assembly GCF_044904705.1). Classification (NCBI taxonomy): domain Bacteria; kingdom Pseudomonadati; phylum Pseudomonadota; class Gammaproteobacteria; order Lysobacterales; family Rhodanobacteraceae; genus Dyella; species Dyella agri. The sequence goes on along the minus strand of NZ_JADIKL010000008.1, from coordinate 216,499 downwards.
CGTACTGCCACAGCATCGTGGGATCGATCTTCAGGCCGATCGACACGAAGAACAGCGCAGCGAACATGTCGCGCAGCGGCTCGATCAAGTGCAACACGCGCCCCACGCTGCGTGCCTCGGCCACCACCGCGCCAGCGAGGAAGGCGCCCAGCGCCACGCTGAACCCCATCCACGCTGCCAGCAGGCTGGCGCCGAAACAGATGCCGAGCACACTCACCAGCAAGGTTTCGTCGCGGCCGAAGCCGGCCACGTAGTCCACCAACCGCGGCAGCAGCAGCAAGCCCAGGATCATGCCCACCACCACGAACAGTCCGAGGTGGCCGACCAGCGCGAATGCGGCATCCGCTTGCACGGTGCCGCCGATCGCCACCGCAGTGAGCAGGGTCAGCATCACGATGGTGAGCACGTCCTCCGCCACCAGCAGGCCCACCACCAGCTTCGCGAATGGCTGGCCCTGCTTGCCGCCCTCCTTCAGCGTGCGTGTGGCGACCATGGTCGAGGACAGCGCGATGATCGCGCCTAGGAACAGTGCATCTATGCCCTTCCAGCCAAACAGTCCGCCCAGGCCTACGCCGATCCACAGCATCAGGCCCACTTCCAGCACCGCCACCGCGAGCACGCCGATGCCGACCTCGCGCAACTTGCGCACGCTGAACTCCAGGCCCAGCGTGAACATCAGCAACACCACGCCGAGGTTGGAAATGTCGTCGATGGCCTGCGCATCGGCCACCAGCATGCCTGGCGTATGTGGGCCGATCAGCACGCCGGCCAGGATGTAGCCCAGCAGCACCGGCTGGCGCAGGCGCTGGAACAGGATCGTGGCGGCGCCGGCCACGAGCATCACGATCGCGAGGTCGCGGATGAAGCCGATCTCGTGCATGTCTTCCTCTGGTTACGCCGGTGCTGGAAGCTTAAACGATGCGTCGCGCACGCCGGACCGATGCCCGACGAATCACGCCGGTCGATCATCGGCAGCCATGTGAAAATTTCTTGAAAAAAAGCTTGACGGATATGCGACCCACGCCTATTCTTTGCGGCTTCCAGCGGCGGGGCCATAGCTCAGCTGGGAGAGCGCCTGCATGGCATGCAGGAGGTCGGCGGTTCGATCCCGCCTGGCTCCACCAATCTGACAAACGTCCCCATCGTCTAGAGGCCTAGGACATCACCCTTTCACGGTGGCGACCGGGGTTCGAATCCCCGTGGGGACGCCAGGATTGGTTCGCGTTGTACGTTAGCTGGAAACAAATGTGGAGCGGTAGTTCAGTCGGTTAGAATGCTGGCCTGTCACGCCGGAGGTCGCGGGTTCGAGTCCCGTCCGCTCCGCCACGAACAACAAAAAAGCCGCCTCAGGGCGGCTTTTTTGTTGGGCTGTATTTTTGCGCTCGTCCGTGAACGCGAAGATCAAGAAGCGCCCCCCCCCCCGGCCGCACTCTTCAACAAAGCCCCGCTATTCCCGTTCGCGCTCGTGCGCCTCTCCTTGCGGCTCCAGCGTGCCAACGGAATGCCCCTGCTCCGCCAGGTATTCCAACCAGCGCGCGAGAAAGCCGTTCATCTGCAGGCGATGCTGGAACACTGTATGTGCCGGCGCAAACGGCCCGAGCACCTGCCACAGATGGCGCCCGGGATGGCAATGCAGCGCCTCGGCCACGTGGGCATCGGTGTACATGCGCAGTTGCGCCGAGGGCGCGCGATGGCCGGTGTGCGCATCGACGAAATCGTAGGTGAGCTCCAGCTCCAGCGTATAGGGATGGCGCTCCTGCACCGCCAGGTGCACGTTGAGTCCGTCGTCGACGTCCGACACGTACTGCCCCGGCACCAGTTGCTGGGGCGCGAACAGCCGCGTCAGCCGGTGGTAGTTCTCCGCATACAGCCCCATCAGGAACTCGAAGCGTCCCGGCAAAAGGCTGTGGCGGTCGTCGAGTACGGCACTCATGGGACGCTGGCTACTCCTGTGCGGTTTCAGTACATGGTGCGCTCGATGCCGAAGCTGGCGAAGATCTTGCTCGCGATCTCCTCGATCGACACGTGCGTGGTATTGAGGAACGGGATACCGGCCTGGCGCATCAGCCGGTCGGCCTGTTCCAGCTCCCAGCGACACTGCTTGATCGTGGCATAGCGACTGCCCGCCCGACGCTGCTCGCGGATCTGCGCCAACCGCTCGGGCTCGATGGTGAGGCCGAACAGGCGGTCGCGGTACGGCCGCAGGCGCGCCGGCAATTCAAGCTTTTCCAGGTCCTCGTCGGTCAGCGGGTAGTTGGCGGCGCTGACACCGTAATGCAAGGCCATGTACAGACACGTCGGCGTCTTGCCCGAGCGCGACACGCCAACCAGGATCAGGTCGGCCTGGGCGTAGTCCACGTCGATGCCGTCGTCGTGCGACAGCGCGTAGTTGGTGGCGTTGATGCGCGCCTCGTATTTCTCGAAGTCCACCAGACCGTGCGAGCGGTTCACCGCGCCGGAACGCTTGGCGCCCAGCTCCGCTTCCAGTGGGCCGATGAACGGCGCGAACACGTCCAGCATCAACGCACCGCTGGCGGCGACAATCTCGCACAGCGCGCGGTCGGCCATGGTGTTGACCACGATCGGCCGCTCGCCGCTCTTCGCGTAATGCGTCTTGATGCGCAGCGCGGCCGCTTCAGCCTTGTGCGCGTCGTCGATGAAGGGCAAGCGGTGCTTGTCGAAACGCAGCCCTTCGAACTGCGCGAGGATGCTGTTGCCGATCGTCTCGGCCGTGATGCCGGTGGAGTCGGAAATGAAGAAGACCGTGCGCTGCATGAAAAGTCCGATGGTCGAGGCACCTGCCTGCCGCGCACCTTAGCGCAAGGTCCGAAAACTGTCGCCAGCTGTCCCGGCAACCCGACGCGGATGCCACCAAGGCCGCCGGAGCGCCGCGGGTGCCCTCCCCACACCGACTCCCGCCTGACTGGTATGCAGTTGGCGCGACACCGGCTGGCATTGGTCTTCTTGTGCTACGCACCATCGGCAGCGGACAATACCAATCCTTTGCGGCCCGCTTTGTGCCTGCGCTTCGCGACCATTCCACCATCTGCAGCACTTCCCTGAGGAGATCCCCTTGAACCACCTGGTGCTCTGGCTCGACCAACTGCGCATGACCGACCTCGGCAAGGTCGGCGGCAAGAATGCCTCGCTCGGCGAAATGATCGGCAACCTGGCCAAGCTGGGCGTCTCCGTACCCGGGGGCTTCGCCACCACCGCCGACGCGTTCCAGCAGTATCTGGAAAAGAGCGGCGTGGCCAAACGCATCCAGGCGCGCCTCGCCGACCTGGACGTGGACGACGTGGACGCGCTCACCAAGGCTGGCAAGGAGATCCGCGAGTGGGTCACCGAAACCCCGCTGCCCTCCGATCTCGACCAGGCGATCCGCGACGCCTACGCCAAGCTGTGCAATGACGCCGGCGCGGACAATATCGCCGTGGCCGTGCGCTCCTCCGCCACCGCCGAGGACCTGCCCGACGCTTCGTTCGCCGGTCAGCAGGAAACCTTCCTCAACGTGGTCGGTATCGAGGACGTGCTGCACAAGGTGAAGGAAGTTTTCGCCTCGCTGTACAACGACCGCGCCATCGCCTACCGCGTGCACCAGGGCTTCGCGCACGAGAACGTGTTCCTCTCCGCCGGCGTGCAGCTGATGGTGCGCTCGGATGTGGGCGCCTCCGGCGTGCTGTTCACGCTGGACACCGAATCCGGCTTCCGCGACGTGGTGTTCGTCACTGGCAGCTACGGCCTCGGCGAGATGGTCGTGCAGGGCGCGGTGAACCCTGACGAGTTCTACGTGTTCAAGCCCACGCTGAAGGCCGGCAAGCCCGCCGTGCTTCGCCGCAACCTCGGTGCCAAGCAGCTGCGCATGGTCTATTCGAACCAGCCCGGCGAGCGCGTGAAGACCGAGGACACCCCGGCCGAGCTGCGCAACCGCTTCTGCATCAGCGATGCCGACGTGGAATCGCTGGCGAAACAGGCGCTGATCATCGAGCAGCACTACGGCCGCCCGATGGACGTCGAGTGGGCGAAGGACGGCAACACCGGCAAGCTGTACATCGTGCAGGCGCGCCCGGAAACGGTGAAGTCGCGTGCGCACGCCACCCAGCTCGAGCGCTTCCACCTCAGCGAGAAAGGCAAGGTGCTGGCCGAGGGCCGCGCCATCGGCCAGAAGATTGGCGCCGGCAAGGCGCGCGTGATCCGCTCGCTGGCCGACATGAACAAGGTGCAGCCCGGCGACGTGCTGGTGGCCGACATGACCGACCCCGACTGGGAGCCGGTGATGAAGCGCGCTAGCGCCATCGTCACCAACCGCGGCGGCCGCACTTGCCACGCGGCGATCATCGCCCGCGAGCTGGGCGTGCCAGCCGTGGTCGGCACCCACAACGCGCTGGACAGCATCCCCGACGGCACCGAGGTCACCGTGTCCTGTGCCGAGGGCGACACCGGCACGATCTACGCCGGCCAGCTGAAGTTCGAGCGCATCACCGCCGACCTCGGCGCGATGCCCGAGGCGCCGCTGAAGATCATGATGAACGTGGCCAACCCTGAGCGCGCGTTCGACTTCGGCATGCTGCCGAATGCCGGCATCGGCCTGGCCCGCCTGGAGATGATCATCGCCAGCCACATCGGCGTGCACCCCAAGGCGCTGCTGGAATACGCCAAACAGGACGCCGAGACGAAGGCGAAGATCGACCAGCGCATCGCCGGCTATTCCGGTCCGGTCGAGTTCTACGTGGACCGCCTCGCCGAAGGCATCGCCACCATTGCCGCCTCGGTCTACCCGAAGCCGGTGATCGTGCGCATGAGCGACTTCAAGTCCAACGAATACGCCAACCTGCTCGGCGGTTCGCGCTACGAGCCGCACGAGGAAAACCCGATGATCGGCTTCCGCGGCGCCAGCCGCTACGTCGATCCCAGCTTCGCCGAGGCATTCGGGCTGGAGTGCAAGGCGGTCAAGCGAGTGCGCGAGGCGATGGGCCTGGACAACGTCTGGGTGATGATCCCGTTCGTGCGCACCCTGGAGGAAGGCCGCAAGGTGGTCGAGGTACTGGCGAAGAATGACCTCAAGCAAGGCGAGCACGGCCTCAAGGTCATCATGATGTGCGAGGTTCCCTCGAACGCCCTGCTGGCCGACGAGTTCCTCGACATCTTCGACGGCTTCTCGATCGGCTCCAACGACCTCACCCAGCTCACCCTGGGCCTGGACCGCGACTCCTCCATCGTCGCCAACCTGTTCGACGAGCGGAACCTCGCGGTAAAGAAGCTGCTGGCGATGGCGATCCAGACCGCGCGCGCCAAGGGCAAGTACGTGGGCATCTGCGGCCAGGGCCCCAGCGATCACCCCGACCTCGCCGAATGGCTGATGGACCAAGGCATCGAGTCCGTGTCGCTCAACCCCGACACCGTGGTCGACACCTGGCTGCGGCTGGCCAAGCGCAAGGCGGCCTGACCGGTTCGACGATCAAGGGGCGGTGGCGACACCGCCCCTTAGAGCCTACGCCAGGAACCTTCGCACGCAGCCGGCAGTCCCTTCCTGCACCACATTAAGGAGCGGACACCGTGCGCGCCATCCTGGGACTGATCTATCGCAACAAGGGGTTCATCACCTTCATGCTGTGCATGGTGATGTTCCGCAGCGCCGTCGCCGACTGGAACGTGGTGCCCACCGGCTCGATGCAGCCGACCATCCGCATCGGCGACCGCATCCTGGTGGACAAGGCCGCCTACGACCTGCACCTGCCGTTGACCTCCCTGTCACTGTGGCGGCGTGCCGATCCGGCGCGTGGCGACATCGTCGTGCTCGACTCCCACGCGGCGGGCGAACGCCTGGTGAAACGTGTCATCGGCCTGCCCGGCGATCGGGTGGCACTCATCGACGACCACCTTTTCGTCAACGGCGTCGCCGCGGACTATCGACCCCTCCATATCGCAGGCATCCGCGACGATCGGGCCGACCCTGCGCGCTACGTCGAGGAAAGCCTGGGCTCCATCCACCACGCGGTACGCTGGTCCGTCGCGGCGCAAGGTCACGGCCTGGATTTTGGCCCGATCACCGTGCCAGCCGGCCAATACCTGCTGCTGGGCGACGACAGGGACAACAGCGCCGACTCGCGCTACTACGGGTTCTTTCCCCGTAACGAGATCACCGGCCGCGCGACCCGGGTCGCGCTGTCGCTCGACCCCGGCAACCACTACCTGCCCCGCAGCGAGCGCTGGGGAAAAGCGCTGCAATGACCGCGAGGGTTAGCCGCCCGACGGAAACCCTCCCTGCTCCATTGCCAGCCACGGCTTGACCGCGTAAGATTGCCGGCTCGCGTAGACCACGCGACCCCTTTGGAGAGGTGGCAGAGTGGTCGAATGTACCTGACTCGAAATCAGGCGTACGTGTAAGCGTACCGTGGGTTCGAATCCCACCCTCTCCGCCAGACACAAAAACGCCCCCTCGTGGGGCGTTTTTGTGTCTGGCGGAGAGGGTGATGTAGACGAGCTCACTGGTTCAACAAATTTGTCTGGAACCAATTTGGACAGCCGAACGCTGACCCCGTAGCGCGCAAGCGCGGAGGGGTTCGGCTCATGAATGAACCGAACAATTCCACCCGCACGACTGCTCAGCGGCACCGCTTTTGCACCCTCCTCCAACATCCGCCATGCTTCCCCCATGATCGAATTCGGACACGGCACCCACGTCGGCCTGCGCCGCACGCGCAACGAAGACACTTATTACGCCGACGCGGCACTGGGCCTGTTCCTGGTGGCCGACGGCATGGGCGGCCATCTGCATGGCGAGGTAGCTTCAGCGCTGGTGCGCGACACGGTGGTCGAGCTGGTGAGCCGCGGGCATGGCCTGGCCGAGGCCATCCGCTGTGCCGACGAACATTTGCTGGCGCAGATGCACGACGGCACCGACGTGATGCCGATGGGCAGCACGATCGCGGCACTGCGCCTGAACGAAGACGGCTATGAAGCAGCCTGGGTAGGCGACAGTCGCATCTACACGGCCGGGCGCGAACTGCGCCAGATCAGCCACGATCATTCGCTGGTGCAGGCACTGGTCGAGGCGGGGCAACTGGACCCGGCGCACACCGCGCGGCATCCGCAGCGCAACGTGCTGACCCAGGCGCTGGGTGTGACCGCCCCCTCGCAACTGCACATCGGCATGGCGCACGGCCGCGTCACGCCGGGTATGGGCTTCCTGCTGTGCAGCGACGGATTGACCGAGGATCTCGATGCGACCTCGATCGCCCGCACGGTGGCGCGCACCGACCTGGCTGCGCAGGAGTGCGTGGATCAGCTGCTGCTGAACGCGTTGGACCACGGCGGCAAGGACAACATCACCGCGATCCTGGTGCGCTCAAGCTGAGCCCGTCTCCACCGCAGCCTCCTCCGTCTCCAGCTTGCGCCAGACGCTGACGCCGCCGGCGCTCTTGTCCAACGCATCGAGGCGCTGTTCGTGCGCGACGGCCTCCTCGGCGGAGGCGCGCAACACGCGGGGCCGTCCGCGCAACACCAGCGGCGTCGCCGCCATCGCCGCCGACTCCTGCGGTTGCTCGAAGGCCAGATCCAACGCGACCTGACCCGAGGTCATCGCGAGATAGACGTCGGCCAGCAGCTGGGCGTCGATCAGGCCGCCGTGCAGGTCGCGCCGCGAATTGTCCACGCCGAGGCGTTTGCACAACGCGTCCAGGCTGTTGCGCTGGCCGGGATAGCGCTCGCGCGCCATCGCCAGTGTGTCGAGCACGCTGCAGCGGTCGCCGATGCGGCCATACGAACCGCCGAGCCGCGCCAGCTCGGCATCGATGAAGCCCACGTCGAAGCTGGCGTTGTGGATGACCAGTTCGGCGCCATCGACGAAGTCGAGGAACTCTCCCACCTTCTCGGCGAACAGCGGCTTGTCGACAAGATGCTCGTCGCGGATGCCGGTGACCTGGCTGGCACCCTCATCCATCGCCCGCTCGGGGTTGAGATAGGTCTGCCAGTAGCGGCCGGTGAGGCGCCGACCCACCATTTCCACGCAGGCGATTTCCACCAACCGGTGACCCTGGCGCACTTCCAGGCCGGTGGTTTCCGTATCCAGCACCACCTGCCTCATGCGTTGCCCCTGCGCTGCTCGGCCTGTTCACGCGCGGCCTGGTCTACACGCTCATTCTCTGCATGACCGTTGTGGCCTTTCACCCACTTCCAACGCACGCGATGGTTACCGCTTGCCGCGGAAAGGCGCTCCCACAAATCCTGGTTCTTCACCGGCTTCTTGTCGGCGGTGCGCCAGCCGTTGGCGCGCCACTTCGGCAGCCACTGCTCAATGCCTTGCATCACGTAGCGCGAGTCGGTGGTGAGCACCACGGCGCAAGGCCGGGTCAGCGCCTCCAGCGCGCCGATCGCCGCCATCAGCTCCATGCGGTTATTGGTGGTGTCGGCCTCGCCACCGGCCAGCAGGCGTTCGCGGCCCTTGGCGCGCAGCAGCGCCGCCCAGCCGCCAGGCCCCGGGTTGCCAAGGCAGGCACCATCGGTGAATGCTTCCACTTCTTCAATCGTCACGCATGATTCCTTAGGAGACAGAGTGCCGCCGCGTGCCAGGCGACAAGTGCGCGTTCACCGGCGCGCGCGCCGGCAAGGGGCGCAATTTGATAGGAATGGGCATGCGCCGCTGTTTGCGCGCCAGCAGCAGGTAGCCGCCGCCCCAGCGGCTGTCGCCGCCCGCCGGCCGCGCGTCGCCCGGCCAGGGGGCGCCCAACCGGCGCAGGCTTTCGATTTCCAGCCCTTCCCGTCGCAGCTGTTGGCGTAAACGCCACGGCCACTGCAGCGATTGCCGCTGTCCACGCGCACGCCAGAAGAACCAGGGAGCCCATCCACCCAGCGGGTGTACCGCAGTCACCGCGAGCACGCCGCCGGCCGCCAGTACACGACAGGCCTCGCCGAGCATGCCGGCGATTTGCGGCGCCGGCTCCAGCGCATGCTGCAGCCAGACCAGATCGAAAGCCTCGTCGATGAAAGGCAGGGGCTCGTCGGCACGGCCACGCAGGTCGCCCCGATAGTTGTCCTGCGCCAGCCACAACCGCGTCCACGCCACGTCGGGCAGCGGCGGCACCGCGTCATCGTCGGCCACGCCGATGCGCAGGGCACGTCGCCCCGTCTCGCCCTGCAGCAGCGATGCCATGCTGCGCCACTGCCCGCTGCGCAGTTGCCGCAGGGGGGCGCTGGCGTGAATGTCCTGATCGCGTTGAAGCGGCATGCACTCGACCCGGCCCGGGAATACGGGGTTCCGGTCATCATCGAAATCCAGCCCGCAGTGTAGCGTTTGATGGCGCCAACCGCGTCGCAGACCTTTGCCGACGCGCCTCACATCGCTGAACCGCCGCCGCGCGCATTAACGAGATGCTAACGAGTCGCCGCGGGAGGCTGTTTATAGTCGACCGTTCGCGCATGCCCGGATGGCTGCGTCTGCACGTTAGTGAACCAACGCAGCGGAGCATGCATGCATCTCGTAGCGCTACCGGCACTGGCCGACAACTACATCTGGTTGCTGCACGACGACGCCGGCCAGGCCATCGCCGTCGATCCCGGCGACGACACCCCGGTGGAGCAGGCGCTGGCTGCGCGCAATCTGCAGCTGCGGGCGATCCTGCTGACCCACCACCACCACGACCACATTGGCGGCGCTGCGGCGCTGCGCCAGCGGCACGGCGTGCCGGTGTACGCGCCCGAAGATGCACGGATCGAATCGGCCACCGTGCGCGTACGCGACGGCGAACGCATCACCCTGCCCCAGCCACAGGCCAGCTTCGAGGTGATCGCCGTGCCGGGCCATACGCTGAGTCACGTGGCCTACTTCGGCGAGGGCGTGCTGCTGGCCGGCGACACCTTGTTCAGCCTGGGCTGTGGGCGCCTGTTCGAGGGCACGCCTGCGCAGATGCTGGCTTCGCTGGATCGCCTCGCGTCGCTGCCAGCCAATACCCTGCTTTGCTGCGGACACGAATACACCGCCGCCAACGGCCGCTTCGCCCGCGAGATCGAACCGGACAATCCCGACCTGGCGGCACGCCTGCGGGAAGTGGCTGCGCTGCGCGCCCAGCAGCGCCCCAGCCTGCCGGTCGCCATGGCCAGCGAACTGGCGACCAATCCTTTCCTGCGCACCGATGCGTCGGCGGTGATCGACTGGTGCCACCGACAGCCCGGCCATCCCGGGGATCGTACCGCCCGCTTCGCCGCCGTGCGGGCAGCCAAGGACGATTTCCGCGCATGAGCAGCCACCGCTACCCGAAACGGCTGCTGCCGTTAATGCTCTCGGCCCTGCTCACCGCCTGCGCCACCACGCCGCCGCCGCACCGCGAACCGGCGCCGCTGCCTGCCCCGCCGGCAAGCGCCGCTCCGGTCGAAACGGCGCCACCTGCCGCCGCGGCCGAGCCGGCACAGGACAATGGCAACGTCTGGGACCGGTTGCGCGGCAGTTTCGCCATGGCCGACTGCGATGCCGATCCCGCGGTGCTGTCCTGGGCGCGACGCTATACCAGCAACCCGCAGCGCTTCGAGGAAGAGGCGCAAGCGGCGCTGCCCAAGCTGACCTACGTGCAGCAGGTAGCAGCCGAGCACAACGTGGCCGGCGAGTTCGTGCTGCTGCCCTGGATCGAGAGCGGCTTCCGCCCGGTCCCCGGCCGGCGCGGCCGCCCTGCCGGCATGTGGCAGATCATGCCGGCCACGGCAGCTGCGATGGGTCTGCACGTGGATCGCCGCTACGACGGCCGTCTCGATGTGCAGGCCACCGCCGACGCGGTGATGAAACTGCTGAGCGGCTATCACGAGCAATTCCACGACTGGCGCATCGTCGACTACGCGTACAACGCCGGCGAATACAAGGCCCGCCAGCTGGTCCAGCAGCATGGCCTGCCACCGGAGACGCCGGTGATCCCGCACTGGCCGGTGCACAACATCACCCGCGAGCACCTCACCAAGCTGCTGGGCATGGCGTGCGTGGTGCGCGAACCCGACCGCTTCCATGTCAGCCTGCCCGCGCTGGCACCCAGCCAGCATCTGGTCAAGGTGCCGCTGCCGCACTCGATGCCGCTGGCGCGCGCCGCCGATCGCGCCGGCATGCCGGTAGACACGCTGAAGAGCCTCAACGCTGCCTTCCGCAATGACATCGCCGATACCAGCGTCGCTTCCTACCTGATGATGCCGGTGAGCCACGCACAACAGTTCCGCGACGCGCTGCTGAATCAGGCGGCCAGCGCCAGCGCCGATGCCGCCCTCGTGGCAGGTATCGGCGCTGCGGGCGCCGATTCGGCAGCGGCATCCGCCGGAGCGAAATCGACGCGAGCTGCCGCGGAACACGCGCGGACGCATCGCGTCAAATCCGGCGAAAGCCTGTGGCAAGTAGCCCATCGCTATTCGGTGAACGTGAGGGACCTGCAACGCTGGAACCACCTGCAGGGGCAGCACATCACGCCCGGCCAGGTGCTCAAGGTCAGCGCATCGCACTAATACGGGCACACCCCCATGCAGCGATGAAACGAAGAAGGCGGCCCGTGGGCCGCCTTCTTCGTTTGATCCGCATTCGCCGGAGCGATCTACATGCGGTCCTTGGCGATCTTGATCTCGGTGCTGCTGCGCAGCGACTTGATCAGCTCCTCGGTCGCCACGGCACCGTAGGCCTGGGTCATCTGCTGGCGCAGCGTGTCGCGCTGCCCGGGCGGGACCTTGGACAGATCGGCGCCCTGCACCTTGTCCACGGCAAGCAGTGCGTAGCTGCCGTCGTGCATGTCCACTGCGGCGTACTGCGGCTTGCCGTCGGCCGGGTGCGGCAGCAGGAAGGCCTGGTCGCGCAGGGTCGCCGGCAGGTCCGGCTGCACGCGTACCACGCCGGCGACGTTCTTGACGCTGGCATTGGCGGAAGCCGCCACGGCCGCCATCGCCTCGCCCTTGCGCAGGCGCGCCAGCAAGCTGTCGGCCTGCTGCTTCGCAGCGTCGGCGATGCGCTGGTCCAGGATGGTCTTGCCGATCTCATCGTGCACCTGGGCCAGCGGCTTCGCCGCGGCAGGCACGTGCTTCGCCACACGGATCACCACCGCATCGTCGTTGCCGAGTTCGACAAGGTTGGAGTTGTTACCCTGCGCCAGCACGTCATTGCCGAACGCCGCCTTGACGACCTTGGGGTTGGCGGCAATGCCCTGGCCGCCATTGCGCGAGAACAGCGGCGTGGTCTTGATCGGCAGGCCCAACGCCTGCGCGGCCGGTTCCAGCGAGGACGGATTCTGGTAGGTGGTGTCCGACAGCTTGCCGGCCACTTCGTTGTACTTGCGGTCCTTGTCGCCGGTCGTGGCTTCGGCCAGCAGCTGGTCACGCACTTCGGCGAACGACTTGGCCTCGCCGCTACGGATGTCGCGCAGCCAGAGGATGTCGTAGCCGTCCGGCGTCAGCACCGGCTTGGAGATCTCGCCCTTCTTCAGCGCGGACATCGCGGCGTCGAAGGCGGCGTTGGTCACGCCCTTCTGCAGCAAGCCCAGGTCGCCGCCCTGGCGCTTCGAGCCGAGGTCGTCCGAATCCTGCGCGGCCAGCTTGGCGAAATTCTCCGGCGTGGCTTCGGCGGCGATCTTGTCGGCCTTGGCCAGCGCGGCCTTCTGCTGGTCGGGCGTGGCATTGGCCGGCACGTTGACGAGGATGTGCGACACCTGCCGCTGCTCGGGCTGTACGAAGCGCTGCTTCTCACTGTCATAGCGCTTCATCAGGTCGGCGTCGCTCGGCGCCGCATCCGGCTTGAGCTGGGCGCCGTTCACTTCGATGTATTGCAAGGACACCTGCTCGGGGTCCATGTAGTCGGCGAGGTGTGCCTTGTAATACGCCTCGATCTGCGCGTCGGTGACCTTGCCGTCGGCCGGCTGCGGCTTGGGCAGCACGGCGTAGCTGATGTCGCGGCGCTGCATGCGCAGGTCGAGGAAGTGGTCGATCTCGGCGTCGGTGACGATGGTGCTGGCGTTGATCGCGTTCGGCAGCGCCTGGGTGGCCAGCGAGGCGCGGATATCGTCCTGGAACATGTCAGGCGTCTTGCGCTGCTCGGCCAGCAACGTGCGGTAGGTGTTGGCGTCGAACTGGCCATTGACCTGGAACGCCGGGATCGCAGCGATGTAATCGCGTATGGCCTGGTCGGGCACGCGAACGCCCCAGTCCTCGTTCGCCTTCAGCAGCAGTTGCTGGTCGATCATGCCGTCCAGCACCTTCAGCTTCATATCCGGCTTTTCGAACGCGTCCGGATCGAAGCTGTCGCCTTGCTCGGCGCTCAGCTGCTGGCGCAGCTCATTCATGCGGCCCTGGAAGTCCTGCTGGCTGATCTCGTGCTTGCCCACCTTCGCCACGTACGTGTCGGCGCGGGACATGATGTAGCCCTCGATGCCGAAAAACGCGACAGCGAAGACGCACACGCCAAGGAGGATGATGGACGGCCATCCATGCATCTTGTTACGCATTGCCTGCAGCATTGCCTACCTTCCTGCCAGTGTTGATCGGCGCCCTCGGCGCACGTTGCATGAACCATTCGGACGCCGGCGTGGCGCGAGTCACGGCGGATTCCCCGGAAACGCCGTCCAAACGACAAGGGCGCCACTGGGGCGCCCTTGCGAACCGTGGCGGAGCGGACGGGACTCGAACCCGCGACCTCCGGCGTGACAGGCCAGCATTCTAACCGACTGAACTACCGCTCCACAGTTTTCTGGTGGGTGCTGTAGGGATCGAACCTACGACCATCGCCTTGTAAGGGCGGTGCTCTACCGCTGAGCTAAGCACCCGAAACCGAGCGTAAGCCGCTCAGTTTAGGGCGTCCTTGAGCGTCTTGCCAGCCTTGAAGGCGGGAACCTTCGAAGCCTTGATCTTGATCGTCTCGTTGGTGCGCGGGTTGCGACCGGTACGGGCGGCGCGCTTGCGCACGGTGAAGGTACCGAAACCGACCACCGACACGTCCTCACCCTTCTTCAGCGACTTCTGCACGACTTCGAAGAAGGCTTCGAGCGCGCGGCCGGCATCGGCCTTGGTCAGTTCGGCCTTGTCGGCGATGGCATTGATCAGATCGGTTTTATTCATTGAAAGCTCCCTAGTACGTTTCGCGGCAGGCACGTCCGTGGCATGGACGCACGCAGCTGCAGTGGATGGTTGGTACCTGCTTGGCGCCGTAACGCAACCCCGCATCACGGGCACGTGCAGCAGGCGCCGGGATTGCGGTCTCGCCTTTATACCAGCGCCTCGCCGAACACCGCAATACAAGCTGCAGCAAGGTTTTCAGGGGGCATGCAGCGGTCGCGGCGACTTTGTCGGCAACTGCATCACAAAACGCCCGCGAGGCGTGAGAACTTCCCGAAACGCACGATAACGCAAGACGCCGCGGACCGCGTCCGGGCCCGGCGGCGCCTTGCCTGCAACCGGCCTCAGTGGGGCCGCACGTGCGACTCCGCCTCGTCGGCGTCCGCCGCTTCGTCGCGCGCCGCATGCGACGATTCCGCTCGCGGCTCGTTCGGCTGCAAGGGTCGTTCCAGCGCGATGTCCAGCACCTCGTCGATCCAGCGCACCGGATGGATCTCCAGCGAGGCGGTGATGTTGGCCGGCATGTCGGCCAGGTCCTTCTTGTTGTCCTCGGGGATGATCACCGTGGTGATGCCGCCGCGGTGCGCCGCCAGCAACTTCTCCTTGAGGCCGCCGATGGGCAGTACGCGGCCGCGCAAGGTGATCTCGCCGGTCATAGCCACTTCCGAACGCACCGGCACCTTGGTGAGCGCGGATACCAGCGCGGTGCACATGCCAATGCCGGCACTGGGGCCATCCTTCGGCGTGGCTCCCTCGGGCACGTGCACGTGGATGTCGAACTTCTGGTGGAACTCGGGATCGATGCCCAGCCGGTCGACGCGCGCGCGCACCACCGACAACGCGGCCTGGATCGATTCCTTCATCACGTCGCCCAGCTGGCCGGTATGCACCAGCCGGCCCTTGCCGGGCACCACCGAGGCTTCGATGCTGAGCAGTTCGCCGCCCACCTGGGTCCAGGCCAGGCCGGTGACCAGGCCGACTTCGTTCTGCAGCTCCTTGCGGCCGAAATCGAAGCGGCGCACGCCCAGGTAATGATCGAGATTGGCCGAATCCACCAGCACGACCGTCGCGGCCTTCGCCTTGCCCTTCGCAGCCTTCGCCGCCGCCGGCTTGGCCTTGCCCTTGGCTTTGCGCACCTCGCCCAGCGTGAGCTCCTTCACCACCTTGCGGCAGATCTTGGAGATCTCGCGCTCGAGGCTGCGCACGCCGGACTCGCGTGTGTAGTAGCGCACGATGTCGCGCACGGCCTCCTCGGCCACGCCCAGCTCCTCGGGCTTCAGCCCGTTGGCTTTGAGCTGCTTGGGCAGCAGGTATTTCTGCGCGATGGCCAGCTTCTCGTCCTCGGTGTAACCGGGGATGCGGATCACTTCCATGCGGTCGAGCAACGGGCCGGGAATGTTCAGCGAGTTCGCGGTGGCGATCCACATCACCTCAGAGAGGTCGAGATCGACTTCCAGGTAGTGGTCGTTGAACGCGTGGTTCTGCTCGGGATCGAGCACCTCGAGCAGTGCCGAGGACGGATCGCCGCGGAAGTCCATCGACATCTTGTCGATCTCGTCCAGCACGAACAGCGGGTTCTTGCTGCCTGACTTATTGAGGTTCTGCACGATGCGGCCTGGCATCGAGCCGATGTAGGTACGGCGATGACCGCGGATTTCCGCCTCGTCGCGCACACCGCCCAGCGACATGCGCACGAACTTCCGATTGGTGGCCTTGGCGATCGACTGGCCGAGCGAGGTCTTGCCCACGCCGGGCGGACCGACCAGGCACAGGATCGGCCCCTTCATCACCGACACGCGGTGCTGCACGGCAAGGTATTCGAGGATGCGGTCCTTGACCTTCTCCAGACCGAAGTGGTCGGCGTCCAGCACCTGCTGCGCCAGCGCCAGGTCCTTGCGCACCTTGCTGCGCTTCTTCCACGGCACGCCGACCAGCCAGTCGAGGTAGTTGCGCACTACCGTGGCCTCGGCCGACATCGGCGACATCTGGCGCAGCTTGCCGAATTCCTGGCGCGCCTTGGCCAGCACCGCCTTGGGCATGCCGGCGGACTCGATCTTCTTCTGCAGTTCCTCGATCTCGTTCGGGCCGTCCTCGCCCTCGCCCAGCTCCTTCTGGATCGCCTTCATCTGCTCGTTGAGGTAGTACTCGCGCTGGCTCTTCTCCATCTGCGACTTCACACGGCCGCGGATGCGCTTTTCCACCTGCTGCAGGTCCATCTCGCCGTCGACGAGACCGATCAGCAGTTCCAGCCGCTCGCCGACGTCGGCGGTTTCCAGCACCTTCTGCTTGTCGGCCATGCGCACCGACAGATGTGCGGCGATGGAATCGGCCACACGCGAGGGATCCTCGATGCCGGACAGGCTGGCCAGCACTTCCGGCGGCAGCTTGCGGCTCTGCTTCACCAACTGTTCGAACAGCGAGACCAGCGTGCGCGAAACCACGTCCAGTTCGCGCTCCTTGGCGCTGTAGACCGGCTCGATCACGCGCGAGCGCGCCACCAGCATGCCGCCGTCCTCATGGCAGTCCTCGATGGATACGCGCGACTGCCCCTCGACCAGCACCTTCACGGTGCCGTCAGGCAGTTTCAATAGTTGCAGCACACCAGCCAGCGTGCCGATTTCGTGCAGGTCGCCCACGGCAGGATCGTCGATGTCCGGGCTCTTCTGCGCCACCAGCAGGATCTGCCGCTCGCTCTCCATCGCACGCTCCAGTGCGCGCATGGACTTGTCGCGACCCACGAACAGCGGGATGACCATGTGCGGGTAAACCACCACGTCGCGCAGCGGCAGCACGGGCAGCGCGTCGAGTACGGCAGGCGTAGGGGCGTTCTTGGCCATTGGGGGTTCTCGCGGATATCCGGTGGGACAAGCCCGACACTGCGCCGGGCACCATGACACGTCAAGTGGAGGCGGGCCGGGAGTTACTCAAGCGATCATCCGTGATCGCGAAAGTCAAACGGGCGGCCATCCATGGCCGCACTCCCGTATAAAGCAAACGGCTCCGGCGCGAGCGCCGGAGCCGTTCGTTGGAAAACATACGGTGGTCAGGCGGCGTCGCCGCCTTCCCCCGCCGCGCGCTGCTGCAGGTTGCCGCGGTAGATCAGGTAGGGCTCGGCCTGGCCTTCGATCACCGCGTCGTCCACCACCACCTTGCTGACGTGTTCCAGCGAAGGCAGCTCGTACATGGTGTCCAGCAGGACTTGTTCGAGGATGGTGCGCAGGCCGCGGGCGCCGGTCTTGCGCTTCAACGCCTTCTTGGCGATCGCCTGCAGTGCCTCGGGGCGGAACTCCAGTTCCACGTCCTCCATCTCGAACAGCTTCCTGAACTGCTTGGTGACGGCATTCTTCGGCTCGGTGAGGATCTTCACCAGCGCAGGCTCGTCCAGCTCGTCCAGCGTGGCGACCACCGGCAGGCGGCCGACGAATTCGGGAATCAGGCCGAACTTCACCAGGTCCGACGGCTCCACGTCGGCCAGTACCTTACCAAGGTTCTGGGTGCGCTCCTTGCTGCGCACCTCGGCGCCGAAGCCGATGCCGGTGCTCTCGGAGCGCTGCTGGATCACTTTCTCCAGCCCCGCGAACGCGCCGCCGCAGATGAACAGGATGTTCTTGGTGTCCACCTGCAGGAATTCCTGCTGCGGATGCTTGCGGCCGCCCTGCGGCGGCACCGAGGCCAGGGTGCCCTCGATCAGCTTCAGCAGCGCCTGCTGCACGCCTTCGCCCGAAACGTCGCGGGTGATCGACGGGTTCTCGCTCTTGCGCGAGATCTTGTCGATTTCATCGATGTAGACGATGCCCGACTGCGCCTTCTCGACGTCGTAGTCGCACTTCTGCAGCAGCTTCTGGATGATGTTTTCGACGTCCTCGCCCACGTAGCCGGCTTCGGTCAGCGTGGTAGCGTCGGCAATCGTGAACGGCACATTGAGCAGGCGCGCCAGGGTCTCGGCCAGCAAGGTCTTGCCCGAGCCGGTCGGGCCGATCAGCAGGATGTTGGACTTGCCCAGCTCGACGTCGTCGCCCTTCTGGCGCGACTCCATGCGCTTGTAGTGGTTGTAAACCGCCACCGCCAGCGCCTTTTTGGCGCGCGACTGGCCCACCACGTATTGATCCAGCGACTCGCGGATCTCCTTGGGCTTGGGCAGCTGGGTACGGCCGGAGGCGGCCTTCTCCTCCAGCTCCTCGCGGATGATGTCGTTGCACAGCTCCACGCATTCGTCGCAGATGAACACGGACGGACCCGCGATCAGCTTGCGCACCTCATGCTGGCTCTTGCCGCAGAAAGAGCAGTAGAGAATCTTCCCGCCGTCGCTGGAACGTCCCTGCCGGTCGTCGCTCATACTTTCGATCCTGCTGGTGAAACTGTGGCTGGTTCAGGTTGCGGCCCGAGAATAGCACAGGGCCCCGCGTCTGCCCGCAGACGCGAAGCCCCGTGGCTCAAGCCGAAAAGCTGCGTTGTCAGGCCGACTTCACCGTGTCGACGGTGCGGCGGTCGAGCACCGCATCGATCAGGCCGTACTCGCGGGCGGCCTCGGCACTCATGAAGCGGTCGCGCTCCATGTCGCGCTCGATCCGGTCCAGCGGCTGGCCGGTGTGCTGCACGTAGATGTCGTTGAGGCGCCGACGCAAGTACAGGATTTCCTGCGCCTGGATCTCGATGTCGGTGGCCTGGCCGCGGGCGCCGCCCGACGGCTGGTGGATCATCACGCGCGAATTCGGCAGCGAGTAGCGCTTGCCCTTGGCGCCGGCCATCAGCAGCAACGAAGCCGCACTGCAGGCCTGGCCGATGCACATCGTGCTGACGTCGGGCTTGATGTACTGCATGGTGTCGTAGATCGCCAGACCCGCCGTGACCGCGCCACCCGGGCTGTTGATGTACAGATGGATGTCCTTGTCCGGATTCTCCGACTCCAGGAACAGCATCTGCGCGACCAGCAGGTTCGCCACCTGGTCGTTGACTTCGCCGACCAGGAAGATCACCCGCTCCTTCAGCAGGCGCGAGTAGATGTCGTAGGAGCGCTCGCCGCGGGCAGTCTGCTCGACGACCATCGGCACCAGGTTGAGGTTCTGAATCTGTTCCATGGTCTTTGCGCTCTCTGGTTATGTGCCTTGAGTATGCCACCGGGCCCGGCACGCGCCAGACCCGGTGGATGCACCTGATGATCAGGCGCCCGCGGGGCGCATCACCTCGTCGAAGCTGAGGTCCAGGTTGGTGGTGTTGGCGTGGTCTGCCACCCACTCGGCCACCTGGTCCTCGATCACGCGATTCTGCAGCCCTGACATCAACTGGGGGTCGCCGTTGTAGAGTTCAATGACCTTTTCCGGCTCCTCGTAGGTCGAGGCGATCGCGGCAAGCTGCTCTGCCACCCGCGTGCGGTCGATCTTCAGCTCTTGCTTGCGGGCGATTTCGCCCATCAGCAGGCCCGCGATCACGCGCTTGCGCGCCATCGGCAGCGCGGCTTCGACCAGCTGCGGCGGGGGCTGCTGGCCACGCGGCACGCTGCCCGCGGCCATCGCCTGCGCTTCGGACTGCACCATCAGCTTCGGCACGTCCAGCGAGGCATGCGTATCGGCCAGCTTCTCGGCCACTTCGGACTTCAGCCGGCCCATCAGCGCGGCCTTCAGCTCGCGCTCGAGGTTTGCGCGCACTTCATTGCGGAAATGCTCCAGGTCGCCATCGGCGATGCCGAACAGCTTGGCGAACTCAGCGTCGATCTCAGGCAGCTTCGGCTCCTGCACCTTGACGATCTTGAACTCCACCTTGGCGCTCTTGCCGGCCAGGTTCTCATTGCGGAAATCCGCCGGGAACACGATCTCGGCCTCGTAGCTGTCGCCGGCCTTGCGGCCAGTCAGCGCCTCGTCCAGCGCCTTGAACAGGTTGCCCGAACCCAGCACGCTGCCCGCGCGCTCCAGGCCTTCCGCCGGGAAACGGTAGTCGCCGGCCTGCGCCGCGTACTCGAACATCACGAAATCGCCCTCGACCGAGGCGCGCTCGACCAGCTCGAAGCTGCGGCGCTGCTGACGCAGCGTATCCAGCATCTTCTCGACGTCGGCGTCGGCCACCGTCGCCTGCGGACGCTTGATCTCCAGCGAGGACACATCCACCGCGGGGAATTCCGGCATCACCTCGAAGGTGGCGGTATAGGCGATCTCGCCGTTCTCCGGCTTGCCGGTGGTGTCGATCGCAGGGTTGGCGACCGGCTGCAGCTTCTCCTGCGTCACAGCCTCGCGCAGCGTGCTGCCGATCAGGTCGGACAGCACCTCGCCACGCACCTGCTCGCCGAAACGCTGCTTGATGACGGCCACCGGCACCTTGCCCGGGCGAAAACCCTTCAGGCGTACCGTGCGGCCCAGCTCCGCGATGCGCGCGCTCACCTGCGTTTCGTAACGCTCGGCGGGAAACTTCACCGTGAGCTTGCGCTCGAGCGTGCCGATGTTCTCAACCGAAACCTGCATGTCGTCTCCTGGAACCTGATTGTTGTGGCGCCCGTCGGGCGCCCTGGCGGCAACTGTGCAGCGCCGGAAAATCATCGAAAGGTGGTGCGAAAGGCGGGACTCGAACCCGCACGGGGGTTACCCGCCAGAACCTAAATCTGGTGCGTCTACCAGTTCCGCCACTTTCGCCTTGCCCCGCCCGGCTTTGGCGGCGGAAACGGTGCTTTCGCCGCACCTGCCCCGTCGCAGCCTAAGTCGATGATTACCCAGCGCTAAAGCGGTTCATTGTACGGTCGTGCCAAGCCGCAGCACAAGCGCGCGCGCACGCCGGATACCTTGCTGCGCCCCAAAACAAAACGCCGACACTGAAGGTCGGCGTTTTGGCGTTGGTGGGCCGTCTAGGATTCGAACCTAGGACCAATTGATTAAGAGTCAACTGCTCTACCAACTGAGCTAACGGCCCTGAAACTTAAATTTTGGGGTGAACGATGGGACTCGAACCCACGACAACCGGAATCACAATCCGGGACTCTACCAGCTGAGCTACGTCCACCATAAACACTTTGTTTGCTAGTGGTGCGCCCGACAGGACTCGAACCTGCAACCGTCGGCTTAGAAGGCCGATGCTCTATCCGGTTGAGCTACAGGCGCGGGCGCCTACGGCAGAACACGCAACTGGTCGGGGCAGAGGGATTCGAACCCCCGACTTTTGCGTCCCAAACGCAACGCTCTACCAGACTGAGCTATACCCCGAGCGAGCCCGCGACAACCTTCATCAACGGAGCCTTGGAATGCTACGGGCGACCATCCCATCCGTCAAACCGCAAACACCGCTCTGGGCGCCTTGCCCACCGTTCCGCGACCCCGGCAAACCTGCCTGTTTCGCGAAACTAAGGCGAACTGCGAACACTTCGCCTTGCAGTACAAAAATGGCGCGCCCGGAGAGATTCGAACTCCCGACCACCTAGTTCGTAGCCAGGTACTCTATCCAACTGAGCTACGGGCGCGCACTGAACTTGCCACTTCGTCGACCGGCTTCCCGAACCGCCGAAGCGAGGAGCGGAATTATTCAGGGTCAGGTGGCGAAGGTCAACACTTTTGTGAAAATTTTTTTCACGCCCGGCATCGTCGCCCCGCTCTCGCCGTATTCCATCGCGTTACCGATCCGCTGCAGGAACGCGCAGCGCACTGTTTCCAGCGATCCGCAAACGACGAAGGGAGCGGCCATCGCCGCTCCCTTCGCATGATCCGCCACTGCGAAACGTCTGGACGTCCAGACGTCTGCTCGCATCAGCTATCCAGGCCGGACCGGTTCTGCGTCGCCGGATCGCCCACCTTTCCCACCGTGGAATCCCCGCCCTTGGGCGGCGGCGGCGGTGGCGTGGAACCGCCGCTGGTGTTGCGGTTCCAGTCGGCAGGCGGCCCCGGTTGGCGGCCGGCCATGATGTCGTCGATCTGGTGCGCATCGATGGTCTCGTACTGCAGCAGCGCCTCGGCCATCGAGTGCAGCTTGTCGAGGTTGTCGTTCAACAGCTGCGTGCTGCGCGCGTAGGCGCGATCGAGGATGCTGCGCACGACCTCGTCGATCTTGCTGGCGGTTTCGTTGGAGATGCTCTTGTGCTGGGTCACCGAACGCCCCAGGAACACCTCGTCCTCGTCCTCGCCATAGGTGATCGGACCGAGCTCGTCGGAGAGGCCCCACTTGGTCGCCATGTTGCGTGCCATCTTGGTGGCGCGCTCGATGTCGTTGGAGGCGCCGGTGGTGACCTTGTCGGCACCGAAGATCAGCTCCTCGGCCACGCGCCCGCCGTACAGCGAGCACAGCTGTGACTCGATCGCCACCTTGTTCATGCTGTACTTGTCGCCTTCCGGCAGGTACATGGTGACGCCCAGCGCGCGGCCGCGCGGGATGATGGTGACCTTGTAGACCGGGTCGTGCTCGGGCACCAGGCGGCCGACGATGGCGTGGCCGGCCTCGTGGTAGGCCGTGAGCTTCTTCTCGTCCTCGCTCATCGCCATCGAGCGGCGCTCGGTACCCATCAGGATCTTGTCGCGCGCCTTGTCCAGGTGAACCATGCGCACTTCGCGCGCGTTCTCGCGCGCGGCGAACAGCGCCGCCTCGTTGACCAGGTTGGCGAGGTCGGCGCCGGAGAACCCCGGGGTGCCGCGCGCGATGGTCATCGCGTCGACGTCGCTGGCCACCGGCACCTTGCGCAAATGCACCTTGAGGATTTGCTCGCGGCCCTTCACGTCCGGCAGGCCGACCACCACCTGGCGGTCGAAGCGACCCGGCCGCAGCAAGGCCGGGTCGAGTACGTCGGGACGGTTGGTGGCGGCGATCACGATGATGCCCTCGCTGCCCTCGAAGCCGTCCATCTCGACCAGCAGCTGGTTCAGGGTCTGCTCGCGCTCGTCGTGGCCGCCGCCCAGGCCCGCACCGCGATGGCGGCCGACCGCGTCGATTTCGTCGATGAAGATGATGCAGGGTGCGTGCTTCTTGGCCTGCTCGAACATGTCGCGCACGCGGCTAGCGCCCACGCCCACGAACATCTCGACGAAGTCGGAGCCGGAGATCGAGAAGAACGGCACCTTGGCCTCGCCCGCGATGGCCTTGGCCAGCAGGGTCTTGCCGGTACCGGGCGGGCCCACCATCAGCACGCCGCGCGGAATCTTGCCGCCCAGTTTCTGGAACTTGGACGGGTCGCGCAGGAACTCGACCAGCTCGCCGACCTCCTCCTTGGCCTCATCGCAACCGGCCACGTCGCTGAAGTTGACCTTGATCTGGTCCTCGCCCTGCAGCTTGGCGCGCGAACGGCCGAAGCTCATCGCACCACGCCCGCCGCCGCCGGACTGCATCTGGCGCATGAACCAGATGAACACGCCGACGATCAGCAGCACCGGCAGCCAGCTCACCAGCAGGCCCAGCAGCGAGAAGCCCTCAGCCGGGTCCTGGCGCACTTCCACGCCCTTGTCCTGCATCTGCTTCACCACCTGGTTGGTGGAGAAGCCCAGCATCGGCGCCACCGTGCGGTAGCTGCTGCCGTCCTTCAGCTTGCCGCTGATGGTGGGCGGCGAGTCCGCGCTGATCACGGCACTGGAAACGTTGCCGTTGGCCACGCTCTGCACGAAGCTGCTGTAGGCCACGTTCGACGACGCGGAGCCGTGCGGATTGAAGCTCTGGAACACGGTGAACAACACCACCGCGATGATCACCCAGAGCAACACGTTTTTCGCTGTTTCGTTCATGCGCGGTTCTCGCCCGGTTGCGCCGCAGCGGCCTTGCGGCCGATTGCCAGCGCGTACACCTCGCGCGAACGTGCGCGCGAGGCCTTTGGTTTACGCATCGTCACGCGTGAGAAGTCCGCGCGCAAGCTGCGCAGGTAATCGTCGAAGCCTGCGCCCTGGAACAACTTGATCAGGAACGCGCCCCCCGGTTTCAGCCACTGCCGGGAAAAATCCAGTGCCAGCTCGGCCAGAGCCATGGCCCTGATCTGGTCGGCCAGCGCCACACCACTCATATTGGGGGCCATGTCGGACAGCACAAGATCCACCCTCTGCCCCTCCAGCCGGGCCTCCAGCGCCCGCAACACGCTTTCCTCGCGGAAATCGCCTTCGAGGAAATCCACCCCGGCAATCCCCTGCATCGGCAGGATATCCAGCGCGAACACCTTGCCGTTGTCACCCAGCCGCTGGCGCACCAGCTGCGACCAGCCGCCCGGCGCGGCGCCGAGGTCCACCACGGTCATGCCCGGCTTGAGCAGGCGGTCGCGGTCGATCAGCTCCTCCAGCTTGTACACCGCGCGCGAGCGCACGCCTTCGGCCTGCGCCTTCTTCACGTAGACATCATTGAAATGTTCACGCAGCCAGCCGGCGCTGCTCTTGCTGCGGCTCATGGGGCAACATCGCTACTAGGGGAATCAAGGCGCATGATACCCTTAGCGGCCGATTACTCGCGAATTGAAGCCGCCACATGGCCCTCTCCCCCTCGCAGATCCGTTACCTGCGCAGCCTCTCCCACGGCTTGAACCCGGTTGTCCTGCTCGGCAACAAGGGCGCCAGCGACGCCGTGGTCAAGGAATTGCACCAGGCCCTGGAGATCCACGAGCTGGTCAAAGTGAAGCTCTCCGGCGGCGACAAGGACGAGCGCCAGGCCCAGCTCGACACCTTGCTGGCCGACACCCGCGCCGAGGCAGTGCAGCAGATCGGCCATGTCGCCGTGCTGTTCCGCCGCAACGCCGACGAACCGAAGATCGCCTTGCCACGCTGATGGATTTGTCGCTGGAACGGCCGGAGGGCTACCTGTTCGTGCGCCGGGTCGGCGAACACGGCATCACCTTGATCGATCGTGAGCTCACCGACAGTTTCCTGCTGGCGCCCGACCGTGTCGTCGAGCACTGGCCGGTGCACGAGGCCGGCACGCTCGATGCCAGCCATGTCGACGCCCTGCTCGCCCTGCAACCCGAATTGGTGCTGCTGGGCACCGGCGCCCGCCAGACCTTCCCCGCCGCCGCGTTCATGGCCGGCTTCCTGCGCAAGGGCATTGGCGTCGAGGTGATGGACAATGCCGCCGCCGCCCGCACCTACAACCTGCTGGCTGGCGAAGGCCGGCACGTGGTTGCCGCGTTCATGCTTCCGGCCTGACGACGGGCAAGCTCACGGGTCGCATCCCGGTTCACCAGGGCAGCCTCGCTTGACGAGCCCCCAACCCTGGGGCGCTACTTGGACGGCAGGTAGTTCAGCGGGTCGACCGGATTGCCGTCCTTGCGGATCTGGAAACCCAGCTCGACGCTCGAAGCGCCGCTGGACCCCATCTGCGCGATCTCCTGGCCGGCGCTGACGCGCTGACCTTCCTTCACCAGCCGCTTGCTGTTGTGCCCGTAGGCCGACAGCAGGCTGTCGTTGTGTTTGATGATGACCAGTTCGCCATAGCCGACCAGGCCATTGCCGCTGTACACCACCACGCCGTCGGCCGCTGCCCGCACCGGGTCGCCTGCCTTGCCGGCGATCTCGATGCCCGGCACCGCGTCGCCAGGCGTGAAACGCTTGATGATCTGGCCATCGGCCGGCCAGTGCCAGGTAATGCCGCCGGACGCACGCGAAGCGCCACTGGCTGCTACTGGAGCCGGAGCTGGAGCCGGCGGCGGCACGGCCGCTTTGGGTTCTCCCGCCACCGGCACCTCGGTACTCACCGGCGCTGCCGGAGCGGCGACCGGCGCATGCGCCACTGCAGCCGTGGTGGCCACTGACCCGGTCACCACCGGCGCATGGGCACCGGCATGCGGCGGCGGTGTCGAAGCCTGCGCCGGCACACTCTCGAACACGGGCGCGGATGGTGCGGGCGCCGACTTTGCTGCCGTCTGGGCAGCAGCTACCGCGGCATGCGGCACCGGTGCACTGCCGGCAGGCGGCGACAGGCGCAGCTGCTGGCCCGGCCAGATCGTGTAAGGCGCGGCGATGCCGTTCCACTTCGCGAGATCACGGAAATCCACGCCCTTGCGGAAGGCGATCGAATACAGCGTGTCGCCCTTCGCCACCACATAGTTGCCGCCCGGAACCGGTGTGCGCGCCGCGGCGGGCGCAACGACGCGGTGGCTGCCCTGGCTTGTGGCGGGTTCCACCACCACGGTGCTGCAGGCGGACAACGCCAGCAAAGCAACCGCGAGCAGCAACGGGGCGAGGAGTCGATTCATGCGCGCCAGCATAGCGAGGCCTCCCTGTTTTTTCATGCGACGCACCAACGCGGTCGCCATGCTCAATGCCGCCAGAGCCACCACGCCAACAGCCCGCCCAGCAGCACCAGGACGATCCAGCCGATCCACTCGATGTACTTGTGCAGCAAGTGCTCGGCGCGCTCGCCGAACAGCCAAATCAGCAGCGCCAGCAGCCACACGCGCTTGCCGCGGCCCAGCGCCACGCAACCGAGGAAGGGCAGCACCGGCACGCCGACGATGCCCGAAGCCCAGGTCACGAACTTCATCGGCACTACCGGCTGCAGCGCGGCGAGCACCAGCACGCCGTAAAGCCCCCAGCGGTGTTCGGCCATCTGCGCACGCAGGCTGGACACGCCCTGCTCGATCGGCGCCAGCAGGTGCAAGGTACCCAGCAGCGGCCGCAACGCCTCGAACGCCCAGTGCCCCAGCGCAAAACCGACCAGCGAGCCCAGCAGCGAAAACGCGAGGCTGAGGTTTGCGTAGAAGAACGCCCGATGCCGCTTGCCCAGCATCATCGGCGCCAGCATCACCTCCGGCATGATCGGGAAGATGAAGGCCTCGAAAAAGCTGAGCGCGCACAGGTAGCGGACCGCATGGGGATGGCGTGCCCACACCAGAGCGCGGGCATAGAGCTTGCCGAACAGGCGCATCTAGTCGGTTTCCTTGGAGAGTCTGCTCAATGCCTCCGCATGGCCCGCGCCGGGAGCTGTTTGCGCGCAGGCCAAGGAAGAAGGAGGGAGTGGACGTCCGCCCACGACTGAGCGATGACGCAGGGATGCGGGCAGACAGACCCGGCCCGCACGCGGGGAGAGTCCATGGATGGACTCGGTCTTGAGGAGCGAGGAAGGGCTGCCTTGCCATGGCCGCCATGCGGCAGCGCGCGGCTTGACCTGCCAGCCACGCGGCTTGACCTGCCAACCAGGCAGGCGCGGCGCCACGCACTCCCACCTGACGGCCACGGCAAGGCAACGCGGGCTGTGTGGAGACATTGAGCAGACTCTTCGTTGCATCAACCGATGCCACCCAGCAGCGGCACGAAACTGACCGCGCCGAGCTCTTCCTGGGCGAAATCGCCCTGCCCGTCGCCGCGCAGGCGGATCAACACCTGGCTGCTGGGCGAGCCCACCGGGGCCACCAGCACGCCGGTGGGGCTGAGCTGTTCGAGGATGCGGCTGGGAATGGTGTCGCCCGCAGCGGTGAGGATGATCGCATCGAACGGCGCCTCGTCCGCCCAACCCAGCTTGCCATCGTCGTAGCGCGAACGGATGTTGGCGAGGCCCAGCTGGCGGAAGCGGCGGCGCGCCTGGCGCAGCAATTCCTCGATCCGTTCCACGGTGTAGACCTGCTCCACCAGCGCGGCCAGCACCACCGCCTGGTAGCCGGAGCCGGTGCCGATCTCCAACACCCGGCCGGGTTTCTCTTTGCGCGCGTCGAAATGTTCGAGCAGCGCCTCGGTCATCCGCGCCACCACCCAGGGTTGCGAGATGGTCTGGCCGTGACCGATCGGCAGCGCGGTGTTCTCGTAGGCGCGCGAGTGCAACGCCTGGTCGATGAAATGATGGCGCGGGACGTTGCGGATCACGTCGATCACCCGCGGATCGCGGATGCCGCTTTCGCGAAGCTGGGCGGCGAGCCGGTCGCGCGCGCGCTGCGAGGTCATGCCCTCGCCTTTCAGTGCCGCCGGGGGAAGCTGATGCATGCTCATCGCTCAGGCCACCTTGTGGCCGGGCGCGGCCATGTCGTCGCTGAGCGATTGCATCCAGCTGCTGACCTTGTCCAGCGCCTGGAAGCGGGTGAGATCGACGTGGATTGGCGTCACCGACACGTAGCCACGGCGCACCGCATCGAAATCCGTGCCGGGACCGGCATCGTCCACTTCGCCCGCCGGACCGATCCACCACACCGGACGGCCGCGCGGATCGGTCTGCGCGATGCAGGGCGCCGCACGGTGGCGGCGGCCCAGGCGCGTGACTTCGAAACCGCGGATCTCCGACCAGGGCCGGTCCGGCACATTGACGTTGAGGATGGTGTCGGCCGGCAGCGGATCGACCAGCAGGCGGCGCATCAGCAACAGCACCGCGTTCGCCGCGGCATCGTAGTGCGTGCCGCGATGATCGTCGCTGACCAGCGAAACGGCGATCGCAGGCAGGCCGAGAAAGCGCCCTTCCATCGCCGCCGACACCGTACCGGAATAGATCACATCGTCGCCGAGATTGGCCGAGTTGTTGATGCCCGACACCACGATGTCGGGCTCCTCTTCCAGCAGGCCGGACAAAGCAAGGTGCACGCAGTCGGTGGGCGTACCGGCGACACGGTAGCGGCCGTCCTCCATGTGCAGCACGCGCAGCGGAGCGTCCAGGGTCAGCGAATTGCTGGCGCCGGAACGGTCGCGATCAGGCGCCACCACCGTCACTTCGCCTACCTCGCCGAGACGCTCGGCAAGCACGTGAATGCCTTTCGCATCCACGCCATCGTCGTTGCTGACAAGAACTCGCATGCTGATCCGTGTTGAGTCGACCGCGGCACATCGCCATGCGTGGCGTACGCCCCCTGTAACCACCCGAGTTTACCGGAGCGAACCCGCGGTTTCACGGATCGGGAGCACGCGCGGCGCCCTGCCGTTTGCCAGGAGCCTGGGCGGTAGAAACCTTCGAAGCGAAAGGCTCGCCGCGGGATGGGGGTTTTCGACGGTTCGCCGCCCCGTAGGGGTTCTACGGAGCCAACAGAGCGAAAATGTGCGCGGCACAGCAGGCATTGCAGCCAGATGATTTCTGCCGCCCGAGCCCCTAGCATCGGGACATGAAACGCCGCCCGCCCACCTCGATCAGCGCAGACGACGCCCGCCTGTTCCGCGAGGCGATCGGCGAGGTGCGTCGCATCGATCCAGTCGCAGCGCCGCCGCCCACGCCGAAGCCCGAACCGCGGCCACGCATGTTCGAGGCCGACGAAGCCGCCGTGCCAGGCGAATTGCTGGAAATGGCCTTCGATCCGGCCGTGCTCGAGGTGGGCGAGGAACTGGGCTATCTGCGCGAGGGTTACCCGCCAAAGCTGCTGCGCCAGCTGAAACGCGGGCAGTTCAGCGTGCAAGACGAAATCGACCTGCACCAGATGAACGCCGCCGCCGCGCAAGCCTCCATCGCCAGCTTCCTGGCCGAAGCGAAGCAGCACGGCTTGCATTGCGTGCGCATCATCCACGGCAAAGGCCTGCGTTCGAAGGCTGCCGGCCCGGTGCTGAAGGCGCTCACCGACCGCTTGCTGCGCCGGCGCGATGACGTGGTGGCGTTCGCTTCCGCGCGGCCGGCGCAAGGCGGTACGGGCGCGGTGATCGTATTGCTCAAGAGCTGAGAAAGGCACTACGGACCCACCAGGCACCGCGCTCTTGCTCTTTGCGGAACCGTCGCCCGCGCGGGCGGAGCAATCGACTCTTGATCCATTGTTTCGAGGCTCGCATCCTGCCGACGGCATCCGCGATTGGATACACCCGCTATCTCAGGCCAACCCTCGTTTCGAGTCCGTGTGCTTTCCGCTGCGTCTGCCCGCCACGTTCACCAGCCTCCGAAACGTCGGGCACTCCATATGCGAGGGCGCAGAGCAATCGGCGACATGCCGGAGCGTATTGCGCAGCGCCATCAGCTCGCGGATTTGCCGGTCAATCTCGTCGGCCTTCTGGTGGAGCGCAGCGCGCGGCAGATCCGGCAGGCCGTTCTTGCCGAACATGCCGGCGATCTCTTCGAGCGAAAATCCGGCCGATTTGCCCATGGAAACCAACTTGAGCTGCAAAAGCACCTCGGGCAGGAATTGCCTGCGCAGCCCATGCCGCGAAACCGATGCAATCAGCCCGACTGCCTCGTAATGGCGCAGCGCCGAAGGCTTGATTCCGCTCCTTGCCGAGACCGCCCCTATATCCAGGTATCTCATGCTTGACCTCAAGTTGACTTGAAGTCGTAGCCTGCTCCCGAACCGAAATTCCGGCAAGAGGGCAGCACGATGGAACAGGCAGAAGCGCGCGTATCGGAAAAGAGACAGTCAGCCATCACGGCCACGCTGGCGCTATCGATGCTGCTCGCATCGCTAGGAACCAGCATCGCCAATATCGCGCTGCCGACGCTGGCCGAAACGTTTTCCGCACCGTTCGCGCAGGTGCAGGCGGTCGTCGTCGCTTATCTCGCAGCCCTGACGATTTCGGTCATCGTTGCCGGCCAGCTTGGAGACAGGCACGGGTTGAAGCCCATGCTCATGGCGGGTCTGGGATTGTTTGCGGCTGCTTCACTGCTGTGCAGCGTAGCGTCGAACCTTTGGCTCCTGATCGGCTTCAGGACGCTCCAGGGCATCGGCGCGGCCTTTCTGATGACACTCTCCATGGCCTTCATGCGTGAGACCGCCACCGAAACGCGTGTGGGACGAGCCATGGGCTTGCTGGGAACCGTATCGGCGCTAGGAACGGCACTCGGCCCGTCGCTCGGAGGGCTGCTGATCCCGGCGACGGGATGGCGCGGCATCTTCTGGATTCAGTTCCCGCTGGGAGCCGTCGCCTTGATTCTTGCCTACGTGACGCTGCCGGATGCCTTTGGTCAAAGAAAACGATCTTCGACAAACCAGCAGCCGGTGCTGAACCGGAACCTCGTACCCAATCTCGTCGTCAATCTCCTGGTTGCCGCGGTGATGATGACAACACTGGTGGTCGGCCCCTTCTACCTCAGCCTCGGTCTCGGCCTGAAGGCAGCGCAGGTCGGGTTCGTCATGGCGATCGGCCCCGTGATCTCCATCGTCAGCGGCGTTCCCTCAGGGCGGCTCGTCGATGCCCACGGAAGTGGCACCGTGCTCGCTCTCGGGCTTGCCCTCATGGTTGCCGGGACGCTCCTTTTGGCGATCATCCCAAACATGATCGGCGTCATCGGCTACGTACTTTCCATCATCGTCCTGACGCCGGGCTATCAGCTCTTCCAGGCCGCCAACAATACTGCCGCACTGGCAAACGTCCCCATCGACCGACGCGGCACCGTCTCCGGCTTGCTCGGCCTGTCGCGCAACATCGGTTTGATCACCGGCGCATCCGTTATGGGCGCCGTCTTCGCTTTCGGCATCGGCACCAAAGCATTCAGCAATGCAAACGCTGTTGCCATCGCTGCGGGGATGCGGATGACCTTCCTGCTGGCGGCAGGAATGATGATACTCGCTCTCTGGATAGCGCTCGGGCATGGGGCCGCACCGAACGCCAGCGGTGATCGCCAGCGGTCACACCGCAAGTGACGAAGCAGCCACCTCGCGCGCCACGACCGTAGCGTAGGCGCCGGCGGGCAGCTCGAACGACAACTCCAGCGCATCGTCGGCCAGCCAACGCCAGCGCAGGTCCTTCGGCAGCAGGCGCAGCGGGCGGCGCTCCTGATCCATGCGCGCAGCGGCGATGCCTTGCGCCAGGTCTTCGTGGGCAGCGGCGACTTCGCGCTCCAGTGCCCCGGCCTCGCCGGTGGCAGGCGGTTCGCCCTGCCCCCACAACGGGCCGGAGGGATGGATGTCGCCGCGCGCCAGGCGCTCGGCCAGCAC
This sequence comes from Dyella agri, assembly GCF_044904705.1. Taxonomy (NCBI): domain Bacteria; kingdom Pseudomonadati; phylum Pseudomonadota; class Gammaproteobacteria; order Lysobacterales; family Rhodanobacteraceae; genus Dyella; species Dyella agri. The sequence continues at coordinate 184,755 of NZ_JADIKL010000008.1, read as the reverse complement.
GTCGCTGTACGGCTCCGGTCCGAACCACGATCGCGAGCCGGCCAGCGACCAGATTTCGCCATCCAGCGGCGCGTCCCACGCGGCGCGCTCGACGCGGGCGGCGAGCACGCTGTTGAAGATCTGCGAACGCGCAGCGGAGAGCAGAAAACCGCGCTTGTCGCGATCCACCCGGCGCCCCGCGAACATCGCCCGCGCCTGTGCCAGGTTGCCGCCTTCGCGGCCGAAGCGTTGCTCGCCAAAATAATTGGGCACCCCACGCGCGGCGATAGCGGTCAACACCTGTTCCGCATGGCCGCGATCGCCCTGCGCCTCGCGCAGCACCAGCACGAAACGATTGCCGCGCAGCGCACCGCGCTTGAGCTTGCGGCTGTGCCGCGTGGCGGCCAGCACTTTCACCTCCGCATGCGGAAATGCGGACCAGTCCGGATCGGGCTTGCCCGCGAGTTGCACGGTGAAAGCCTGGCGCGTCACCGCGTGGCGATCCTTGAGACCCGCGTAGCCCATCGCCAGCGGCGGCACACCGGCGAACTTCGCCAGCTCGCGCGCCACCCAGTCGGTGTTCGCGCCGCGCTTCTCCACCCATAGCAGCGCATGCTCCCCGCTGCCGTCGGCGTCGTAGCCCAGGATTTCCTCGACCACGAAATCTTCGGGAGTGCTGCGCAAGCGCGCGGTCAGTGGCGGTGTTGTGCCGTGGGCAAAAGGCAGTTCGGAATCGGACATGGCGCTCCGCCGGCCATGCCGGCACGCAAAATTCAGGAAGGCTCAGCGCCGCTCCAGCAGCACGCAGGCCTGCGCCGCGACACCTTCGCCGCGGCCGGTAAAGCCGAGCTTTTCCGTGGTGGTAGCCTTGACGCTGATACGGCCGAGTTCGCATTCGAGATCGGCAGCGAGGTTTTCGCGCATGGCCTGCGCGTGCGGGCCGATCTTGGGCGATTCGCAAATCACGGTGACATCGGCGTTGCCCAGCGCATAGCCATGCTGCGTCATCAGCAGCACGGCGTGACGCAGAAACTGGCGGCTGTCGGCATCGCGCCAGCGTTCGTCCGAGGGCGGGAAGTGCTTGCCGATGTCGCCCAGCGCCAACGCACCGAAGATCGCGTCGCACAGGGCGTGGATCACCACGTCGCCGTCAGAGTGCGCGACCAGGCCGTAGCTGTGGGCGATGCGCACGCCGCCCAAGGTGACATGATCGCCCGCGCCGAATGCGTGCACGTCGAAACCGTTGCCAATACGAAAGCTCATGCCGTCCTCGCCAGCAGGAATTCGGCCAGCGCGAGGTCCGCCGCCGTGGTCACCTTGATATTGTCCTCGGCGCCTTCGACCAACAGCGGCCGGAAACCGGCCAGTTCCATCGCCATCGCCTCGTCGCTGACTGCACGGCCATCGCGCGACACCGCGCGCAACGCAGCGACCAGTTCGCCGCGACGGAACATCTGCGGCGTGAACGCGCGCCAGCGCTGGTCGCGTGGCTCGGTGGCCATGCTGCGGCCACCTTCACCGGCACGCTTAAGCGTGTCGCGCAGCGGCGCGCCGAGCAGGCCGCCGTCTACCTGCGCGGCCTGTTCGATCAGGCGCGCGATGTCGGCTTCGCGCACGCAGGGACGCGCGGCGTCATGCACCAGCACGAAATCGGCGTCGTCCACCTCGGCAGGCAAGGCATGCAGGCCGGCCAGCACCGAATCGCTGCGTTCGGCGCCGCCGAACGCGGTGCGCACCGGCTTGCCATGCAAGGCGGCGGTGCCAGGCCAGTGCCCGTCGCCCGCTCCCAGCACCACCATCAGCCCGGCGATGCGCGGGTGCGCGGCCAGCCGTTCCAGCGTATGCGTAATCAGCGGCCGGCCATTCAGCGGCAGGTATTGCTTGGGGCAGTCCGCGCCCATCCTCGTACCGCGTCCGGCGGCCGGCACCACACACCACAGGGCCGCACTCATTTGACGCCGCCGCCGGGAGCGCCGCCCGGCCGGGCCGGCGGCGGCAGGGGCAGCGTGCTGCTCGCCCCCGCGGGCTGGTTGTCGATCTGGTAGAACGTTTCGCCGGGCTTGATCAGGCCCAGTCCGGTGCGCGCACGCGCCTCGACCGCCTGGTCGCCATGCTTGAGGTCCGCCACGTCGGCGGCCAGTGCCTGGTTGCGTTGCTGCAGGCGCGCGTTCTCGTCGGCCTGCTTCTTGATCGACACGCGCAAAGCATCCACCTCGTGCACGCCGCCGTGAACGGACCACAGTTTCATCTGCAGTCCGATCAGCAGCAACAACAGGACCAGGGCGATCCAGCGCAGCATGGGCCGGGGCGCGCCGGATCAGCCCGGCAGGTGGTCGAGGTTGGGGAACGCCGCGCGGCCCGCATAGCGCGCCGCCGAACCCAGCGCCTCTTCGATGCGCAGCAGCTGGTTGTACTTCGCCACGCGGTCGGTGCGGCACAGCGAGCCGGTCTTGATCTGGGTCGCGGTGGTGGCCACGGCGATGTCGGCGATGGTGGTGTCCTCGGTCTCGCCCGAACGGTGCGAGACGATCGCCGCGTACTTCGCCGCGTCGGCCATGGCGATCGCTTCCAGCGTCTCGGACAGCGTGCCGATCTGGTTGACCTTGATCAGGATCGCGTTGGCGATGCCCTTGTCAATGCCTTCCTTGAAGATGGCCGGGTTGGTCACGAACAGGTCGTCGCCCACCAGCTGCACGCTCTTGCCGATCTTGTCGGTGAGCAGCTTCCAGCCGTCCCAGTCGCCCTCGGCCATGCCGTCTTCGATGGTGACGATGGGGTACTGCTTCGCCCAGCTCGCCAGCACGTCCACCCATTCGTGTTGGGTGTAGACCTTGCCCTCGCCTTCCAGGTCGTACTTGCCATTCTTGAAGAACTCGGAGCTGGCGACGTCGAGGCCGAGCAGGATCTCGCTGCCCACCTTGTAGCCGGCCTTGTTGACGGCCTCCAGGATGGTGTCCAGCGCTTCAATGTTGGAGCGCAGGTTCGGCGCGAAGCCGCCCTCGTCGCCCACCGCGGTGTTGAGGCCCTTGCCCTTCAACACACTCTTCAGCGCGTGGAAGATCTCCGCACCGGCGCGCAGCGCCTCGGCGAAGCTGGACGCGCCCACCGGCAGCACCATGAATTCCTGCACGTCGACGTTGTTGTCGGCATGCGCACCGCCATTGATGATGTTCATCATCGGCACCGGCAGCGCGCCGGGCTTGCCGGTGGTGCCATTGATTTCCGCGAGGTACTGCCACAGCGCCTGCTTGCGCTGCGCCGCCACCGCGTGCGCGGCGGCCATCGACACGCCGAGCAGCGCGTTGGCGCCCAGCTTGCCCTTGTTCGGGGTGCCGTCGAGCTGGATCAGCTTCGCATCCAGGCCGCCTTGGTTGGCGGCATCGAAGCCTTTCAGCGTGCTGGCGATGACGCCGTTGACATTGCCCACCGCGTTCTTCACGCCCTTGCCGAGGTAGCGCGACTTGTCGCCGTCGCGCAATTCCACCGCCTCGCGCGTGCCGGTGCTGGCGCCGCTGGGCACCGCGGCGCGGCCGAAGCCGCCGCCGGCCAGGGTGACCTCGGCTTCCAGCGTGGGGTTGCCGCGCGAGTCGAGGATTTCACGGGCGTGGATGCGGGTGATGTCAGTGCTCATGCGGCTCCAATCCAAAGAGGGTTTTCGGTTCAGCCCGGGGCGCGGTCGTGTCGGCGATCCGGCGTTACAAGGTGTTTTCGAGGAAGCCGTGGCGCTTGGTCACGGTGTCCAGTTCCAGCAAGGTTTCCAGCAAGGCCTCCATCTTGCCCAGCGGCCACGCATTGGGGCCGTCGGACAACGCCCGGCTCGGGTCCGGATGGGTTTCGGCGAACAGTCCGGCCACACCTGCGGCCACCGCCGCGCGCGCCAGCACCGGCACGAACTCGCGCTGGCCACCGGAACTGGTGCCCTGCCCGCCTGGCAGCTGCACCGAATGGGTGGCGTCGAACACCACCGGGCAACCGGTATCGCGCATCGCGCTCAGCGAGCGCATGTCCGAAACGAGGTTGTTGTAGCCGAAGCTGGCGCCGCGCTCGCAGACCATGATCGCGTCGTTGCCGACGGCCTTGGCCTTGTCGACCACGTTCTTCATGTCCCAAGGTGCAAGGAACTGGCCTTTCTTGATGTTCACCGGCTTGCCGGCGCGCGCCACGTTCTGGATGAAGTCGGTCTGACGGCACAGAAAGGCCGGGGTCTGCAGCACGTCCACCACCGCGGCGACTTCGCCGAACGGGGTGTATTCGTGCACGTCGGTAAGTACCGGCACGCCGATCTGGCGCTTCACCTCGCCCAGGATGCGCAGCCCCTCTTCCATGCCCGGACCGCGGAAGCTGGTGCCGGAGGAACGGTTGGCCTTGTCGAAGCTGGACTTGAAGATGAAGTTGATGCCGAGCTTGCCGGTGATTTCCTTGAGCGTGCCTGCGGTATCGAGCTGCAGCTGCTCGGACTCGACCACGCAAGGACCAGCGATCAGGAACAGCGGCCGGTCCAGGCCGACCTCGAAGCCGCACAACTTCATGCCACGTGCTCCCTGGCGAGCTTCTCGCCCTCGCGCACGGCCTTGTGCTCGCGCGCGGCGCGCACGAAGCCGATGAACAGCGGGTGGCCGTCGCGCGGGGTAGAGGTGAATTCCGGATGCGCCTGGCAGCCGAGGAACCACGGGTGCTTCTGCGGCGACAGCTCGACGATCTCGACCAGCAAGTCGTCCATCGACTTGCCGGAGATCACCAGGCCCTGGTCCTCGAAGCTCTGGCGATAGCGGTTGTTGAACTCGTAGCGGTGGCGATGGCGCTCGCGCACCACCTCCTGGCCGTACATCTCGCGCGCCAGTGTGCCGGCCTTGAGACGGCACTCCTGCGCACCGAGACGCATGGTGCCGCCCAGGTCCGAGCGCTCGGTACGCTGCTCGACTTCGCCGCTGGCGGTGGTCCATTCGGTGATCAACGCGATCACCGGGTTCGGCGTGTTGCGGTCGTTCTCGCTGGAATCGGCGTCGGCCAGACCGGCCACGTGGCGGGCGAAATCCACCACCGCCGCATGCATGCCGTAGCAGATGCCGAAGTACGGCACGCCATGCTCGCGCGCGTACTTAGCGGCCATGATCTTGCCTTCGAAACCGCGCTTGCCGAAGCCACCGGGCACCAGGATCGCGTCGACCCCGCCGAGCACCTTGGCAGCGCCCTCGGCCTCGACCTGCTCGGAATCGATCCACTGCAGGTTCACCCGGGTCTGCTGCTTGATGCCGCCGTGGCGCAGTGCTTCGCCCAGCGACTTGTAGGCGTCTTTGTGCTCCACGTATTTGCCGACGATGGCCACGGTGACCTCGTCCTTCGGATGCACCACGGCATCCACCGTGCGCTGCCAGCCGGACAGGTCGGCTGGCTTGGCATCCAGCCCCAGCTTCTTCACCACGATCTCGTCCAGGCCCTGGCTGTGCAGCCACAGCGGCATCTTGTAGATCACGTCCACGTCCACCGCGCTGATCACCGCGTTCTCCGGCACGTTGGTGAACAGGGCGATCTTGCGGCGCTCGCCCTCCGGCAACGGCTGCTCGCTGCGGCACAGCAGGATGTCCGGCTGGATACCGATCGAGCGCAGCTCCTTCACCGAATGCTGGGTGGGCTTGGTCTTGATCTCGCCGGCGGCCTTGATGTACGGCACCAGGGTGAGGTGCATGAACAGGCACTTCTCCGGACCGTGCTCGATGCGCAGCTGACGGATCGCCTCCAGGAACGGCAGCGACTCGATGTCGCCCACCGTGCCGCCGATCTCCACCAGCGCCACGTCGAAGCCGCGGGTAGCCTCGTGGATGCAGTGCTTGATCTCATCGGTGATGTGCGGGATCACCTGCACGGTGGCGCCCAGGTAGTCGCCGCGGCGCTCCTTGCGGATCACCGATTCGTAGATCTTGCCAGTAGTGATCGAGTTCTTGCCGGTGAGCCGGGTATGGACGAAGCGCTCGTAGTGGCCGAGGTCCAGATCGGTCTCGGCGCCATCGTCGGTGACATAGACCTCGCCGTGCTGGAATGGGCTCATGGTGCCCGGATCCACATTGATGTAGGGATCGAGCTTCATCATGGTGACCGAGAGGCCACGCGCTTCCAGGATGGAGGCCAGCGACGCCGCGGCGATGCCCTTGCCAAGCGAGGACACCACACCGCCAGTGACGAAAATCAGGGGGGTCATGGAAAGCAGCCGTGCTGGAAATACGCATTCTAACGGCAGACGGCCTCCGCCGCGAGATGTCACGACGCCCCGATTCAGGCAGAAATGCCCGCCAGCCGCCCCGCGGCGGGGCTTCGCCCTCTCCAAACGAAACCGGCGGCCCCTTTGCGGGAGCCGCCGGCCCGGTACGACCAGGGGTAAGCCGCCTCAGCCGTTCGACATGCCCGGCATCATGTAGGCGTTCATGTTGTGCAGCACCCACAGCGTGCCGACCACCACGATCGCGATAAAGATCAGCGCGCAGACGGCCACCATCAGGTTCTCGCGCTGCTCCGGGGCGATGCCCATGTGCAGGAAGAAGCCGAGCTGTACCAGCACCTGGACCACGCAGAACACCATCAGACCCGGCACGATCAGGTGGTGCGGCACCATGCCGGTCATCACGCAGCCGAAGGACAGCAGCGTGAGCACCAGCGACAACCCGAAGCCGACCACGTAGGACGAAAGCGAACCGTGCTTGCCGCCGTGGGCAGCCTGTTCATGAGCGTGCGACATCACAGCACCCCGTTCAGATAGACAAAAGTGAACACGCAGATCCAGATCACGTCGAGGAAGTGCCAGAACAGGCTGAGGCACGACAGCCGGCGCTTGACCACGCTGTCCAGGCCGTCGCGGCGCACCATGTGCAGCATCACCACGATCCAGATCAGGCCGCAGGTAACGTGCAGGCCGTGCGTGCCGACCAGGGTGAAATAAGCCGACAGGAAGGCACTGCGGTCCGGGCCCGCGCCCTCATGGATCAGAGCCGCGAACTCGTGGATCTCCATACCCACGAAGGCTGCGCCGAACAGGAAGGTGATCGCCAGCCAGGCCAGCACCTTGTTGCGGCGGCCGGCGTGCATGTTCAGCATCGCCATGCCGAAGGTGAAGCTGCTGACCAGCAGCAGCATCGTCTCGCCCAGCACGTAGTTGAGATCGAAGATCTCCTTGCCGGTGGGACCGCCCGCGAACGAATGGGCCATCACGGCGAAGGTGGCGAACAGGCCCGAGAAGATCAGGCAGTCGCTCATCAGGTAGATCCAGAACCCCAGCAGGGTCTTGGAGCCGTCGTCGTGATGCTCGTGGTGGCCGGCGACGTCGTGGCCGGCCGCAATGACGGAGGTATTCATGGGTTTCAGGCCACCTTCTGCTCGGCGGGAGCGGCGCCCACCTGGTCAATCAACGTGTGCAGCGGCACCAGGCGCTCGCGCTCGATCTTCTCGACCTCCGCGCCCGGCACGTAGTAGTCGACGTCGCGGTCGTAAGCGCGCACCACGAACGAACCCACCATGCCGACCAGGCCCAGAATCGCCAGCCACCAGATGTGCCAGATCAGCCCGAAGCCCAGCAGCGTCGCGAAACCGCCCATCACCACGCCCACGCCGGTGTTGCGCGGCATGTGGATGTCGGCGTAGTGCGCATGGCGCGGGTAGGCGCGCTTGTGCTCCTTGTCGACCCAGAACTGATCGAGCTCGGCGATCTGCGGCTCCACGGCGAAGTTGTAGAACGGCGCCGGCGAGCTGGTCGACCACTCCAGGGTACGGCCGCCCCAGGGGTCGCCGGTGAGGTCGCGGTTGCTGTCGCGGTTGCGGATGCTCACGGCGATCTGCAGCACGGTGAAGCCGATGCCCGCCAGGATGATCGCGGCGCCGATGAAGGCCACCACGAAGTACGGCTGCCATGCCACGTTGTCGTAATGCTGCATGCGGCGGGTGGCGCCCATGAAGCCCAGCACGTACAGCGGCATGAAGGCTACGTAGAAACCCACCAGCCAGCACCAGAACGACCACTTGCCCCAGCGCTCCTCCAGCTTGAAGCCGGTGGCCTTGGGGAACCAGAAGTTCAGCGCGGCCAGGCAGCCGAACACCACGCCGCCGATGATCATGTTGTGGAAGTGCGCGATCAGGAACAGGCTGTTGTGCAGCACGAAGTCCGCGCCCGGCACCGCCAGCAGCACGCCGGTCATGCCGCCGATCACGAAGGTCACCATGAAGCCGATCGTCCACAGCACCGGCACGGTGAAGCGCACACGGCCGCGGTACATGGTGAACAGCCAGTTGAACACCTTCACGCCGGTGGGAATCGAAATCACCATGGTGGCGATGCCGAAGAACGCATTGACGTCCGCGCCCGAGCCCATGGTGAAGAAGTGGTGCAGCCACACCAGGAAGGACAGGCCGCCGATCGCCACCGTGGCCCACACCATCGACTTGTAGCCGAACAGCGGCTTGCCCGAGAACGTGGAGATGATCTCGGAGAACACGCCGAAGCACGGCAGCACCAGGATGTAGACCTCGGGGTGGCCCCAGACCCAGATCAGGTTCACGTACATCATGGCGTTGCCGCCAAGGTCGTTCGTGAAGAAGTGCATGCCGAGGTAGCGGTCAGCGCCGAGCAGCGCCAGCGTCACGGTCAGCACCGGGAATGCCGCCACGATCAGCACGTTGGTGACCAGGGCGGTCCAGCTGAACACCGGCATCTTCATCAGCGTCATGCCCGGAGCGCGCATGCGCAGGATGGTGACGATGAAGTTGATGCCGCTGAGCGTGGTTCCCAGACCCGATAGCTGCAGCGACCAGATGTAGTAATCCACGCCGACGCCGGGGCTGAACTGCAGCTCGGACAGCGGCGGATACGCCAGCCAGCCGGTGGTGGAGAACTCGCCCACGAACAGCGACAGCATGATCAGCACCACGCCCGAGGCGGTGAGCCAGAAGCTCAGCGAGTTCAGGAACGGATAGGCCACGTCGCGCGCGCCGATCTGCAGCGGCACGACCAGGTTCATCAGGCCCACGATGAACGGCATCGCCATGAAGAAGATCATGATCGTGCCGTGGGCGCTGAAGATCTGGTCGAAATGGTGCGCCGGCAGGTAGCCCTGGGCACCGCCGGCGGCCAGCGCCTGCTGGCCGCGCATCATGATCGCGTCAGCGAAGCCGCGCAGCAGCATCACCAGCGCCAGAATGACGTACATGACGCCGATCTTCTTGTGATCCACCGTGGTGAACCACTCGTTCCACAGGTAGCCCCACTTGCGGAAGTAGGTGATGCCACCGAGCATGGCCGCGCCGCCGATGGCCACCATCAGCAGGGTGCCCATCACGATCGGCTGGTCGAAGGGGATCGACGAAAGGGAAAGCTTTCCGAACATGGCTTACTCCGCAGCCTTGGCGTGATCGTTGTGCGAGGCGGCGACGGCGACGCCGTCATGCGCCGGCATGTCGTGCATCGGCATGCCCTCCATCGGCGCGCCTTCCATCGGCTTGTCGCCGGCGGGCTTGCCGCCCATGTCCTTGTGCAGGATGTCCTCGAACAGGTCGGGCGCGACCGTCGCGTAGTACGACACCGGCACCTTCTCGCTGGGCTGTTCCAGCGTCTTGTAGGTTGGCAGATCGAGCGTGGCCGAACTGGCCTTCGCCTTGGCCAGCCAGTCCTGGAAGCCCTGCGCACTGGTGGCGATCGCCTTGAAGCGCATGTCGGAGAACCCGGCACCGCTGTAGTTGGAGGACAGGCCGTCGTAGTTGCCCGCCTCGCGCGCGATCAGGTGCAGCTTGGTCTGCATGCCCGCCATCGCGTAGATCTGGCTGCCCAGCTGCGGGATGAAGAACGCGTTCATCACCGAGGCCGAGGTGATCTTGAAGTTCACCGGCGTGTCCACCGGGAACGCGATCTGGTTGACGCTGGCCACGCCGTAGTCCGGATAAATGAACAGCCACTTCCAGTCCAGCGCCACCGCCTCGATGGTCACCGGCTTCACGTCGGACGCCAGCGGCTTGTACGGGTCCAGCGCGTGCGTGCTGCGCCAAGTGATGACGGCGAGGATCGCGATGATGACGCAGGGGATGCCCCACATCACCGCCTCGATCTTGGTCGAGTGCGCCCACTTCGGGGCGTAGGTGGCCTTGGTGTTGGAGGCGCGGTAGCGCCACGCGAACCACAGGGTCAGCCCAATCACCGGGATCACCACCACGGACATCAGCCCTAGCGCGATCAGGATCAGGTTCTTCTCATGCATGCCCACATCGCCCTTCGGCGAGAGGACTTCCATGTTGCAGCCGGCGAGGAACACGGCGATGCCTGCGCACGACCAGCGCAAGGCGGAAACGACGGTACGTTTGCTCACGAACGACTCTTTGGGACGGCTAAAAGGGGGATGCCGTGGGGATGCGGCGCGCGCATCGTAGTGAGTGGCGGCACAAATTGACACCCCGTCGAGACACAATGTCGCAGTTGAAACATGCTGCGCGATGAACTTGCGCGTTGCCTGCCGCGCCTTAGTGTGGCTGGCATCTCACAGAAAGCGCGCCTGCTACCATGCCGCGCATGAGCACATCCATCCCCGCCCGGATCGCCGCGCTGCGCGCGGCCATGCAGCAGCACGGCGTCGCCGCCGTGGTCGTCCCCAGCGCCGACCCGCATCTGTCCGAATACCTGCCCGAGCACTGGCAGGCACGCGTATGGCTGTCCGGCTTCACCGGCTCGGCCGGCACCCTGGTGGTGGGCCGCGAGCAGGCGGGCCTGTGGACCGACTCGCGCTATTTCTCGCAAGCCGAGCAGCAACTCGCCGGCAGCGGCATCGCCTTGATGAAGCTGCACGTGCCGCACACGCCCGAGCACATGGACTGGCTGGCCACGCACCTGCATCAGGGCGACGTGCTGGCCGTAGCCGGCGACAGCGTCTCGCTGGCCGGCCTGCGTGCGATGGAAGGCAAGCTGGGCGCACACGGCGTGCGCGTACGCACCGATCTCGACCTGCCCGGCGCGGCCTGGCACGACCGGCCCGCCCTGCCCCATGCACGCATCGTCGAGCATCCGATCGCCTGGGCCTGCACTTCGCGTACGGACAAGCTCAACCGCCTGCGCAACGCGCTGCGCAAGCGCGGCGCCACCCATCACCTTGTTTCCAGCCTCGACGACATCGCCTGGCTCACCAACCTGCGCGGCAGCGACGTGGAGTGCAACCCGGTCTTCCTCGCCCACCTGCTGGTCGCGGCCGAGGGCAAGGCCACCTTGTTCGCCGAGCGCGGCAAGTTCGACGATGCGCTGGTCGCCCAGCTCGCCGCCGACGGTGTGGCGATCGCCGGCTATGCCGGCATCACCGGCGCGCTGGCCGAGCTGCGCAAGGGCGAAGTCCTGCTGTTCGACCCCGCGCGCGTGGTCTGCACGATCAGCAACGCGATCCCCGCCGACGTGCAGCGCATCGAAGCCGCCAATCCCAGCACCGCATTCAAGGCGGTGAAGAGCCCGGCCGAGCTGGATCGCGTGCGCGAGGTGATGCGCCGCGACGGCGCGGCACTGGCCGGCGCGTTCCGCGAGATCGAGCACCAGTTGGCCCAAGGCAAGCCGCTCACCGAGCTGGATGTGCATCGCCTCGTGCATGCCGCGCGCGCGGCGCAACCGGAGTTCGTGGGCGAGAGTTTCGCCACCATCGCCGGCTACCAGGCCAACGGTGCCCTGCCGCATTACCGCGCCACCCAGGAATCGCACAGCGCGCTGCAGGCGAAGGGCTTGCTGCTGATCGACTCCGGCGGCCAGTACCTCGGCGGCACCACCGACATCACCCGCGTGCTGGCGCTGGGAGAAACCACCGTCGAGCAACGCCGCGACGCCACCCTGGTGCTCAAGGGCATGATCGCGCTCAGCCGCGCCCGCTTCCCGAAGGGCGCCAGCGGCCCGCAGCTCGACGCGCTGGCGCGTGCGCCGCTATGGGCTGCCGGCTGCGACTACGGCCACGGCACCGGCCACGGTGTGGGTTACTTCCTCAACGTGCACGAAGGCCCGCAGTCGATCCGCCCGCCGGTGAGCGGTGGCGCGCTGGTGGCGCTGGAGCCGGGCATGATCTCCTCCATCGAACCCGGCCTGTACAAGCCCGGCCGCCATGGCATCCGCCACGAGAACCTCGCCGTGGCAGTCGAAGCCGACCGCACCGAATTCGGCGACTTCCTCGCCTTCGAGACGCTCACGCTGTGCCCGTTCGATCGCCGTGCGCTGGAACCCGGCCTGCTCAGCCCCGACGAACGCGCCTGGCTGGACGACTACCACGCCACCGTGCGCGCCGCGCTGTCCCCACTGCTGGAAGGCGCCGACCTCGCCTGGCTGACCTGGCATTGCGCACCGCTGGCCGGCAGGGCCGAGTAACCGGGGCAATCCGCCATCGTCGGCATCCCGGGATTCAAAAGATCGGGTGTTTCTTCGTGCCGCAGCCGTTTCTCCCTGTCCCGGGAGACGGCTGCCGGATTTCCCGCGGCCGGCCACCGATGCCGGCAAGGCGGCAGGTTTCCGGCGCCAGGACGGAAAGGCCGCGTCGTGGAATTCGCAGGATACGAATGCGAAGGACGGCCCCATCATTGGTATTGCATGGTCACGGTTACCGAGGTGTTTGCCGCCCCCCCGGCGATGGCACCGCCCACCCGGTAGTAGCGGGCCTTCAGCGGGATGACATAGCTTCCGCCGGAACTTGGGTCGTAATCTGAAAACGTCTGGTCCTTGCCCAGCTGGAAGGCGGTGGTCCCGTCGTCGTTCAACAATTGCACGCCGACCCCGGAAGCCGACGAACTGCCGTCCAGGGCAATCACCGAATCCGCAGCGCTCAGCACCGCGGTCGTGGGATCGAGGCGGTATTGAATGCGACCCAGGCCGGCCGGGCAGTTATTCAGGCTGATGTCGAAGCCGACGGCCTGCGTGGTAGTGCCGATCGCGGGCATCTCGCTCGGCAGGTGCGACCCCAGGCGAACCATGACGTCCGGCGTCTCGCATGCCATCTCGGAAATCTGGACGTTGGGAATACTGAAAGAAACGCGGCTGGTCCCTGGTGCCTGGACGGGATTGTTGTTCACGATCGCCACACCGTAACCCACGATGCCTCCCGGCAGAATGCCGGGCGTTATCGGCCCCGTTTTCACGAACGCCACGCCGATCTGGAGTCCGTTGAACACCGTGCCGTTCTGGTTGCACGCCGTCCAGGCATAGCCCGTGGCCGGCGCAACCTCCTGGCGGGCCCCCCATCCACAACCATTGACATGCTGCCTTACATAGAAGGCGATACCGACGCCCGGCACCGCCGTCATGTGCGCCGGAACCGATTGCCCAGAGATCGTATAAGTACCGACGGTAGCCCCCTCGCCCCTGAAGCCGGCGCCAGTGGACGAGCTGTTGTTGACACTGCACGTCCAGATGCTGGGGAGGCTGCTGCTGTAGCTGAATGTTGCCAGCACGGTTCCGACAGCGGCGTCCCGTGGCACCGTGATGGAGGAAGGCACATTGACGAGATAGTTCTGTCCCCCGCCGCGACAGGTAGCCGTTGCCATCGCCGCCCTGGATCCCGCAAGCAAGAGCAAGAGCATCGCCAACTTCGGCAGCAGGCGACGCCCACGGGCGCCCGCGCCGGAAGAAGAAAATCGCCAGCCGATGCGTGCCCGTGCGGCATATGGCCATGCAGACTTCATGGCGCCTCCTCTTCAGCGGGCAGGGATGCAGCTGCGGCACCGCCTGCCGAGCGACATACGGCACTAAGCGTGTCGTAATAGGAACGTCGGCTGCTCTTGCCGCGGGACGGCAGCGCGTAGTCGATCCGGCATTGCTGATCCGGCTGATCGCCCCATTTCACATGCAAGGTGCCGCTGTCGGCCAAGCCACGCAGGAAGAGCCGGCTGGCCTGCCCCACCACGCCCACCGTCTGTCCCTGTTCATCGAGCACGTCAGCACCAAACGGCAACGGATCGCCGTAGGGGCCGCGCGCCTCCATCAGCGCAGAGCGCCCCAGCGTGGTGCGGAAAACCAGCTTCACCACGGCGCCGGCGTAAGGCGCCACCTGCTGGCTGGTGTTCTGCCATTGCACGTCCGTGGAGGTGCCATACGGGTCGAGCTGCACGGTGTTCTGCTGATACGGAATCAGGTTCGCCACCAGTGCATAGCCACGGCCATCCACGTGTACGCCGGCGTAGTTGGAAACCTGCGCCCCCTTGGCGCCCCGGGCCTCGATCAACGCCATGGTCCTGCCTTGCTGAGGACTGAAGGTCACGCCCCCACCATGCACCAGCAAGACGCCGTTTGCCCCCAGCGACGCCTGGCTATAGCCAGCACCTTGCGCATACGAAGCACTGAGCGTGCTGTACGGGCTGAGGTATTGCAGACTCGCCGAGCCGCTGCCGCTGCCGCCGCCCCGGCTATCGTTGTTCGCCGCGACGCCGTAGCTGAACTCGCCCTCCCTGCCCGCGTTGCCGCTTAGGCCAAGCTCGCGGGTGCTGTAACCGCGGTCGCTGTGCGCGAACGTGCCGCTGAGCGTGGGCGCATGCGCCGCGTGCCCCAACGGCAACGAGAAATGCACGAAGTACTGCGTCTCGCGCATGCCGAAGGCGTCGCGCGTACGCGATACCGTCGCCGAGAAACCCAGATGGCCGACATGGCTGGTATAGCCGGCCTGGTATTGCACGTCCGAGCCTGACGCGTTCCAGTAACGCGAAAGCGAACCGCTGGCGTAGAACGCCCCCGCGCGGCCCAGCGGCTGGTTCATGGTCGCTTCGAACCGGCTGCGCTGGCGCCGGACGGCATCGATGCCAAGCCCACGCCGGGCCAGGTCACGGCTCAGCAAGGCCTCCTGCAAGCCAAGGTAGCCTGACGTCGAGTAGCGGTAGGCAGCCACCAGGAAGCTGGTGCCCGTGCCGGCAAGGAGCCTGCTGTAGCCGAGTTTGAAACTCTTTCCCCGCGAGTCGCGCGTGCCCGGGAGCCGTGCGCGCGCATGCGTAAGATCCGCCGAGAACGCACCGATCCGCGTATTGAATCCACCGCCGACCTGCAAGGCAGCGTAGCCCTGGCTGGCCACCATGCCGCCATAACCGGTCACGAGGTTGGTCACGCCGTGCTGATAGATGCCCTGGAGCAGGTAGGGACGGCCACGCAGGTAGTCGCCGCGCACATAACCCGCGGTGACGCTGTAGCGCGAAAAGCCCTGGCGCAGCAGCTGCGCGACGGAGGAATACGGCACCGCGAAGCGGTGCTCGCTGCCGTCCGCCTCGGTAACGGTCACTTGCAGGTCGCCGCCGTAGCTGCTGGGGTACAGGTCGTTGATCTCGAAAGGTCCCGGCGCAACCGCGACCCGATAGATCAGGTAGCCGTTCTGGCGGACCGACACGCGGGCGTTGCTCGACGCGACCCCTCGCACCACGGGCGCATAGCCGCGCAGCGAACCCGGCAGCATGCGGTCGTCGGAGGCCAGGCGGACGCCGCGAAACGCGACCGTGTCGAACATCTCTCCGCTGGTACTGGTGTCGCCGACGATCAGCTGGCTGCGAATCCCGGCAAAACTCCGCCGCGCATAACTGGCGATGTCCTGCCAATGCCGGCCGGCACCGGTCTGCCACGTCAACGATGACTCATGCCGGATTTGCCAGTCGCCGATATTCAAGCCGGCGTTCAAACCGAGGTAGGCCGAATCCTGCACCAGGCGGCGCGCGCCCGATGGCGGCATCCACGGCTTGCCGTCCGGCCCGAGGATGCGACCATCTGCATTGAACACGCTGCCGCCGGGGATGATGGCTCCGTGGATCGTGCTGCCGGCGGGAATCGCGCCCCCGACGGAGAGTGCATTGCCGTCCGGCCCCAGTACGCGATTGTCCTGCCATGCATCGCCAACACGGTTGCGCATGCGGAAGGCATTGAAGCTGTAGCCCAGCACGCCCGCGTCGATGCCACGATCCCAGTATTGCGGCGCCACGTAGCCGCGCGGGGTACGAACCATGGCAGCCTGGGGCATGCTCAGGTCGAGGCGGAACTGCGCGCTGTCGTAGCTGTCCGCGGCATCCGTCACCCACTGTTCGATACGGTGGCAAGCCCCCTGGCCCGATGGCGCCATCAGTCCCGAAACATCCACGCCGTAACGTTCAAGTTGTTCGCGACTGAAGCACGGGCGGGCGCGTTCGCTTGCGCCCGCCCTGAACTGCACCTGTTCGTTGCCGATGCGATCGCCATTGATATAGATGTCGACCCGATGAGCGCCCGGCAGCACCGGGTCGTCGTGTTCGAAACGCGAAAGGTCCATGTCCTTGGCGCCCCCCTTCAGGAAGGCGCGGTTGAAAGACGGTTCCGCCCCCTCGGCAGCCGTCTCCGAAGGAGTATCCGTCTCCACGACCTCCGCGCTTGCCGCCGCGGCCATCACGGGAGTGCTGCCAAGGACCCCGAAAACCACCGCGGCAAGCGGGTGCCGGCGCAGCGCTCGCGCAGACCGGTGCTGTTGCTTCCTTGCGCTTGCGACATCCGTCCTGCCTCCTTGTGCCATATGCATTCCCATGAAGGCTCCTCCACGCAGCCGGATTCAGCGCTCCAGTGTCGACTTGCGGGGCTTGTCGCCGCCGTAATCGTTGATCGAGGTGAAATCCACTTCGGTCCCGGCAGGCGGTAGCGACGACAAGCCGGCCAGCGGGAAGAAGGCCTTGGCCGCCGGAGCCACCATGCCTCCCTTGTCGAAGGCATAAGGGCGACCATCGACCGTCACGCCCACCCGGCTGAAGGAAACGTAGTAAGGCGTCGGGTTATCGCATTCCAGGCCGAGGCCCTTTCCATCGGACGAAGGCACGACATGCCAGTGCAGCTTGGCGGGCGCTTCGTTGGCCTGCCCGGGCAGCCCCGGCGGGCGAAAAAAAACCTTGATGCGCGAACGGAACGCCAATTGCAGGTAGTTCTTGCCGGTGCTACCCGCCGGCATCGGCGGCACTTCCAGCATGTTGAGCCAGAACAGGCTCTCCCGGTCCTTCGGCAGCGGACGTCCCGTGTACATCAGGCGCAACGCCTGCCCCTTGTTCGGGTTGAGCCGGAAGACCGGCGGCGTCAACGCGAAAGGGGCATTGCTCTCGTCTGGCGTCATCTTCGCGTCGCCGTTGTCCAGCCACGCCTGCACCAACGAAGGTGAGGTGCCGTGATTGCTCAACTGGATAATCACCTCGCGTGCCTTGCCCGGATACACCACGCGCGTGCCGTGGATGACGACATTCGCCCTCGCCGGATATATCGCGAACAGGGAAAACGCGAGGACTGCAGTCCATTGCAACGTAGGCTTCATCGACTGGACCCGGAAAGTACGGACAAGAGCGTTCGGGGAAAGCGGCCAGCCCACGGGAACTGGCCGCCCGTCCATCAGTTGTAAACGATGGTGTAATCCACGCGACTGGCAACGCTGCCTTCCGTCGCCGCGCCGTTGGTGGCCACGTATTGCACGTAGTAGTTCAGCGTGGCGGCGCCGCTGGACAGGGCCACGCTCCCGGTACCCGAGCTATCCGTGCCGCTCGTGGTCTCACCGACATGGATCTGGCTGGTGTCCTCATTCAACAGCGCCAGCTCCACATTCGTTGCGGCAGTGCCACCGCCGTCCACGATCAGCTGCCCCGTACTCTGGTTGACGCTGGTTCCCGGTTCGAAATAGGTCGAAACGTTGCCGGTTGCCGGCGAGCAGTTGCTCAACCCGATGTTGAAGGGAGTGCGGCCGGCCCACGCCCCGCTCGATGCCAGCGTACTCGCGGAAACGGTTGGCAGATTCACGGTGAAGTCCTCGCCGCCCGTGCCATTGCCGTTGATGTCGCAGGTCTGCCCGGTGATGTCGCCGTTGAAAGTGATGGTTCCATCAGCGGCCCGCGCGACTGACGGGGCAGCCAAAAGTCCGGCCCCGATCACGGCCAAACCAGTTGCAAGAATCACGTTATTCATGGAAATACCCTCCATTGATGGCACCAGCGAAATCGAAGAGGCGTCACACAGACCGTGGGACGTTGCATGCACATCGCAGACACACGCTGCCCGCAGCAATCTGTTTACGCCATGCGTTGCACAGCGACTCTTAAGTTTCGAATAGATCACCTCCCCCAGACCCAATCACAGGGACCGCACAAATGGCATTTACATCTCCGGAGCATCCGAGCGCCAAAGCGTTCGATTATCGAAATTCGACGGGAATGCATGAGCGCGGGCATCTTCGACCCAACTCACTTGTACAGTGACATCGTCCGTCGCCGCATATCCGGATAACACCAGACGATTCCGATTTTTGTCGGCCACCGTACTGACGTTGTGAATGCCGATGCCTATGGCAGGAAATACCCTGCACATAGCCATACCGCCCCACCCCTCTGTCCGCGTATCCCGCATGACGTAGAAGAAACCCCGACAGGCGGCCCCTTATTGGGGGTGAGCGGTCGCCTGCTGCCGACACGAAGCCGGCACATGCCGTTCCATGGGCACGCGGGTAATCGGTCGATGTCCGGCAACAAGCCACGGCGAGTACAGCGCCTCGAGGCGGCGAACATCACTCTTCACAGCCTCATTGTGCGGTGGCTATCCAGCGACGTGAATCAGATAGTTCTTAAAATTCGATCCGTAGCGCCACATCGCATACACGATGGTCGGCTGCTCCGACTCAACGAGCAGCATGCCTGCGGCCGCTCACCTTCTGAACACGCCGGCTTCTGGAGACTGTCGCTTCGCGCAGTCGACCAGGGCATGGAGCCATGTTTCCACTCGAGCGATCCATCAAGGGCAGAACGGCCGAAGCCATCGCCACCATCATCTTCGAACGCGGCGGATATCGACTGGCCCGCTTCGGCATCGAGGAGCTCTTCCGCGAGGTCAAGCTGCTGGGAGACGCCGAATACCAGCTACTCAACCTCGATCCACGGCTCCGCTCACTGCCGGATTTCCTGGTGTCGACGCAAAATCTGGACGCAGCGTTCCAGGTCGAAGTGAAGTTCCGGAGCAACCTCTACCAGGAGGTGCGCGAAGAACTTGCCGCCACCATGCAGGGGCAGCGCGACAACTGGCCCAACACCCACGTGCTCCTCCTGGTCGGCTATTCGCCCAACGGATCGAATGCCAAATTCTTTCAGGATTACGTGAGGATCGTTCCGCCTTCGGTGAGCATAGAATTCATCGCGGAAAAGCAGTGGCACAACCAGTTCTGGTCCCAGCTCCCACAGGTCGCCGACGTTTTTCCGCTGATCAAGAAATCCGATTTCGATCTCGACTCGGTGGTTCCGTTTCTTCAGGAACTCACCAAGCTCGGCAATGGCAGCTGACCATTGGTTTCGTCCCGCCAGGCAAAAGCGCCCAAGACGTTCCGCGCTAAACAGCTCCTGCTGCCGGGCTGGTCCGAAGTCCGAACGCGCCCCACGCGACACGGAGCCCGCTCCGGCCCGCGACGCATGCCGTAACGCGCCATCGCGGCCGGTCATCTGGATTCTTGCGGCACCCTCCAGGATGGAGGTCGACCCAGGGGAATCGCCATCGTCGGCTTGTCGCCGCGAGAGGGCCGGCCAGGGCGCCATGCCCGGCCGGGTTCGCCCAGGATGCCGTGCGCAGCGCGGCTCCAATCACCTGAAAGGGAAATTTCGATGAAACGTCCAATGCATGCAAAATGGCTGGCCGCCGCTCTGCTGATTGCCATGTCGGCAACCACCACCGCAGCGGAATTCGGCACATCGCCGCCACCCTCTGCCAACTTCGATGTCAGTCCGCTGCAGAGCGACCAGACCTATCGCGGCTTCATCGTCACTTACAAGAACGGCAGCAGCGAGCACGGCAATGCGGCCGCCGCCGTGCAAAACATCGGCGTGGCCATGGCGCGAGCCAGGCTGACTACCGGCACCGCCGGCGCGGCGCACGCTGTAGGCGTGCGCTATGGGCGCAAACTCGCCACCGGCGCGGAGCTGTTCCACACGGATCGCGCATTGTCCGCCACCGAGGCAGCTGGGCTGATCCGGCAAATCGCCGCCGACCCCGCAGTGGCATTCGTGGAGCCGGAGTACCTGCTCAAAGCCGTCGACAGAGTCGCCCCCGCCGGTGCGGCCAACTTTACGACGCCCAACGACACTTACTACGCCTCCTACCAGTGGGACTACCTGGGCACGGGTGGCAGCAGCTTCTTCGACAACACGCTCAACACCAGTGTGGCGAACTGGGGCGGCGCGAACATCCAGCAGGCATGGAGCCTTGCCGATGGCAGCGGCATCACTATCGCCAGCCTGGATACCGGCGTGACCAACCACCCGGATCTCAACCTCGCGCTGGCCAATGCAGGGTATGACTTCATTACCAGCGCGTCGGTGTCGGGGCGTTCCAGCAATGGCCGTGTCGCCGGCGGCTGGGATACCGGCGACTGGACCACCGCGGGCCAGTGCGGCTTCGGCCAGGGGGCGAGCGACAGCAGCTGGCACGGTACCCACGTGTTCGGCACGGCTGGCGGCGAAATCACCAACAACAACGTCGGCATGGTCGGCACGGCCTTTGGCGCGCAGGTATTGCCGGTGCGCGTGCTCGGCCACTGCGGCGGCAGCAATGCCGATATCGCGGATGCCATCACCTGGGCCTCCGGCGGCACGGTATCGGGCGTGCCAGCCAATACGCATCCGGCGCAAGTGTTGAGCCTGAGCCTGGGCGGCTCGGGTGCCTGCTCGCCCAACAGCGCGCTCGGTGCGGCGATCAGCGGGGCGATCAATCGCGGCGCGGTGGTAGTGGTGGCGGCGGGCAACAGCAATGCCGATGCGGCCAATTACTCGCCGGCCAGTTGCGTCGGCGCGGTGACGGTGGCGGCCACAGGCGTTACCAGCGCGCGCGCCTACTACTCCAATTACGGCGCGAAAGTGACCCTGGCGGCGCCGGGCGGCGGCGTCTACAAGAACGACGGCTCCAGCGGCGCCCAGGCCACCACCGGCTTCATCTGGTCGACCATCAACGCCGGCACCACCACACCATCCGGCGCCACCTACGGCGGCATGGCCGGCACCTCGCAGGCAACCCCGCATGTGGCCGGCGTGGTCGCCCTCATGCAGAGCTACCGCTTGGCCCTGGGCAAGGCGCTGCTGACGCCCGCGCAAGTAACCACACTGCTGCAATCCTCGGCCACCACCCCACACGTTATGCCCACAGCCCCCAAGACGATCGGCGCAGGCATCGTGAACGCTTACGCCGCAGTGCAGGCGGCAGGCAATCAACCCTGAGTGCGACCGGGCCGGCGTCATCGCGACGCCGGCCCGGTTTTCTTGGCAATGAGGCTCAGGGTGCTACATTCCCAAGGCCCATCGGGCACACCACTATTCAAGGAGGAAGTCATGTCGAATATCCCCTGTCGTCGCACTGCGCTTGTCGCGCTCCTGCTCATTGGCCTGTCAGGCACCACTGTCGCCGCCACTGCCCCGTCCAGCGGACTTGGCCAGGCCTGGCCGAATGCGACGGATGTCAGCGCCAGTCCGAACTGGCACGCCTATGTGTTCGTGCTGGGCGGCATCGAATTCGTCCAGATCAACGACATCAACGGCAACGTGATCGGCGCGGTAGGCACGGCCAACGGCGCATTCATCATCTTGCCGGTCGGCCGGTACGCGCAGCTGGTTTCCACGCCGCAGCAACCGGCCGCGGCCACTACCGCCTCCGTTGCCGCGGCCCCACCGACGACGGTCTATCGGGACACCGCGACCACCATCACTGCAACACCGATGAGCGACGGCACGGTCAAGCTCAACGCAATGGGCACCGCCATATGCGACCCGCTCGTCTGCAGCTCTCATGGCGCGCCGCTGAGCAGTGGCACGATCAAGCTCGATACGGAGGGCACAGACACGTGCGACCCGCTCGACTGCAATACCAACCTTCAGTAGGCAGCCCACCTAGACACTGCCGCCACCGTTGCTTCGACGTCGCCGCGCAACGGCATGATCGGACTCGATGCGGCACGCACGGTCGACTGCGGCCCGATGACTGTAACTTCCAGGGAAAGCAACAGTGAACCGCTCGACTCCCCGCAGCAGCACTCGCTGCCGGTGGTTATTCGGGATCGAAGAGGATCACGCTGGTGCGTCGCCCGTCGGGTAGCACGCGCTCCCGCGAGCGCCCCTCGAAGGTGGCGGCGCGGTCGTCGATGGCTTGCCGCCCAAAACCGCAGGTGCTGTAGCGCAGGCGCTGCAGGAGTTCGTGCCAGCGGATATGCCCGACCCGCGACGGATGCCCCCGAGCATCGATCTGAAGCACGGCGAACTGGCGGCCCCCGCCCATCCGCCCGCATCTCACCCGGACACAGAACGCGCTGACGTCGCGTTTCGCACAGGCCTGGGCGACGGTTTCGCACACCAGACGGTAGATCGCCAGATGAATCGGCAGCGAGAGCAGGCTCAACGGACCACGCAGATCGCACCAGTAGGTGATGCCGGCCTCGTCCAACGCCCTGACCATGATCCCTTCGCGCAAGGCGCCGAGCAGTCCGCGTTCGCGCCAGGAAACGGGATAGAGGCTGTCGGCGAGCCTGTGGATCTGGTCCTGCGCCACCAGTTCACGGTTGCGATAACGATGGTCGTCCAACGCCGGGTGCAGGTACCGGAGCCGTTCCATCATCAGCGTATAGCCGGTATGCACTGTCTCGCGGATCCGCTCGAGCGCATGCGAGGTCATGCGCAGCTGCATTTCACTGACGTGGACATTGCGTTGTGCAAGGGTCAATAGCGCCCGCATGGCGTCACGCTCTTGCCGGGCGCGGTGGTCGAACGCGGTGATGCGCGCGCCGACCAGCAGCATGGCCGAGATGACCACAGCGATCACCACCTCAGCCTGCAAGGTGTCAGGATCGTAACTCTGCGGCATCAACACCATGACCGCGATACTGGCTCCTGTGCCGCCAACGGCCGCGCCCTCCCAGCCATGACGCAAGGCCAGCCAAACTACCGGCAGGAACATCGCCACCTGGACGATTTCCCGCGCCTGCTCGGCATGCAGTCCGACCCAGATCAGGAAAATCAGCACCGGTGCAAGCAACAAGATGCTCTCAAGCAGCAACCGGCTCTCGGCGAGTTTCCTTTGCAGCGCGCCCACGTCGAGCCCTGCAAGCGACTGCCGCACCGCCAATACCAGGGGAGCGAGGGTGAGGATCCCCAGGTAGTTGCCGAGCACCCATTGCGCCACGACCTGATCATAGTGAATAGACGGATAGCCGGGTGGCAGCCTGATCGTCGACAGCAGGACCAGATTGTTGAGGGTCATGGCGCAGGTCACCAGCAGCGAAGCCCCCAGCAGCATTCCCATGCTTGCGGTGTTCCGCTCTGGAAAGAGCCGCCACCGCTCGCGGCACAGATAGACGATGGGCATCGCAACCACGGCTGATGGGATGACGTTGACGGTCGCCCAGGCCAAACCAAGCTGGTCGGCACACACATAGCTGAGATACGCCAGTGAGCAGGTTTCGCCGACGAGCAAGGCAGGCCAGTACCGGTACGGCGCCAGCAACAATACGCAGAGGTGAAAGCCACAGAGCGGCATCCAATGCGGTATCAGCCCTTGACGGAACAATGTTGTTCCCAACCCGTAAGCCACGGCTACCGCCGAGTGGCGCATCCAGGCGTTCGTCGACATCTTCATCCGTGCATCCCTCCTGGGATCCCTGTCGTCGTCCATCAATCGGACGAATCGAACTTTCCGGCGCCGGCCATCCGCATGACATGCGGGCACATCGGCCACTTCCGGAGCATCAGGCTTGTCCCCTGGATCCGCCGCTGCCGGCCATCCTTCTGGTCGCCGACAGCATCCTCTTGGCGAAATCGCAGCTATCGACGTTAACAGCATGCCTCCGTCGAATCCAAACGCATGCGCCTGTTCGCGACCCTGTGAGAGTCCGCGCCCAATGAAGATCGGAAGTGCGAAACGGAGGCTGTCATCGCGCCGACGCGCAAAGCGCGCCTCAACGAGCAAGGGCTCCCCAGCCAGCTGCACGCACCAGGATCATCGATCACTGGCGGCAGGAATACGGCGAGGAACGAGCGATGAGGGTAGCGGGCCGGCCGGTACTCGCCGCCCATGCGGAACGGCGAGCGCGCAATCCGGATCCCAAGCCGCCCTGCCACTCGAAGCGGGGATGTCGGCGGCAATGACATCGGCGATGCCGGGACTGCACGAACCCACGCAACCATGCCCGGCAACCCAAAAGAGATCCCGACAGGAGGGGCCACTTGGAGTAAGGGTAAACCCCTCCTGTCGCTAGCGTCGATTCGCCAACACACAGAATCCTTCCATGCGGGAAACCTTGAAGCCGGGAAACGGTCGCTGATCGCCAAAAGGCTCACGACATAGGGTCGCCACCGGCCTTGCTGCATGCTCGGCCATGGATATACGCATGGGAATCAGACGATTCCTAAAAAAGAACCGAACAAGACAAGAAACGCCGACCGAATCGCGGTGGCATGGCGGAGTAGGCACCGCCTGGCGGCGAACGTTTGCCGCCAGCAGCGCGGGCGGCTCAGAAACGCGGGCCGCAGACCCGCGCGTAGTCGTAGAGTTGGCTGCTGTTGGCGAGGCCGAGCTTGCGCATGGCATCGCTTTTCTGCTGGCTCACGGTTTTGACGCTGCGGTGCAGCTTCCCGGCGATCTGCGTCACGCTCAAGCCGCTTGCGTACAAACGCAGCACTTCCGCCTCGCGTCCGGACAGCATGGCCCGATTGACAGCCAGGCCTGCACCCTGCCTGGAGACCGCAATATCCACGCTCGCCTTGGCCAGGCTCGCCCGCACTTGTTCGCTCAGGTAGGTTCGTCCGTGCATCACTGCCTGCACCGCCAACAACAGCTCCCTGGTCAGGGCGGCCTTGCCGACCAGGCCGTTGGCGCCCGCCGTGAACATGCCGCGCACCAGCGCTGGATTGCTGACCATGGTGAGCACGATGACCGGCAGCCGCGGATGCTTGCGGCGCACCCTTCGCAACAAAGTCAGACCGTCGCCGCCATCCCCGTCGGGCATCGCAAAGTCGGTAACCAGCAGGTCGCAGGGCTCGCGTTCAAGCAGCACCAGCAATTCGCCGCCGCTGGTCGCTTCACCCACGACCCGCAAGCTTTGGTGCCGACTCGCCACAAGGGCTTTGACGCCCATCAGCACCACCGGGTGATCGTCCGAAACGACGATCCTGATCGGGAACCTGCTGTTTTCCACGCCGCGAGACCGCCCTGCACACCCGAGCCGACCCCATATCGTCCGGTCGGCATGCGCTCCTTTTGAAAATGGACTTCGTCTGCCGCGCCCCTTTCGGTCACGATGTTGCCGTGTCGGCCATCGCGACTGCCGGAACCGCGGTGGCGAGAGCGTGCATCACGCGCAGCGCTGCCAGCGTCCCCGCCCTGTCCGCGCATTCGGCATGCAGCAGAAATCGGATCCCGACAGGCAACTCCCCAGGGGAAGGGGTTACCTGCCGCCGACACGGAGGTCGACACATACCGGTCCTTCGGCATGCGGGAGTCGGTGAAGGGACGTCCAGCGGCAAGTCACGGCGAGCTCATCGCCATGAAGTGGCAGACATCACGCTTCATGGTCAGGATTGTGTGATGGGTATCCGGCGATTTGAATCAGACGATTCTTAAAAATTCGGCTGATGACAGCAGCAATCGTGCAAGGGGCGGTCGCGCCGGCCGGCCCAGGCCTCGGGATGCGTGCCCCGAGGGAAGCGCCCGCACCTCAGGAAAGCAATCCGTTGGCGCGGGCGAATTCGAACAACTCGCGATTGCTTTCCAGCCCGAGCTTGCGCATGGCGTCGTTTTTCTGCTTGCTGATCGTCTTCACGCTGCGTTGCACCGTTTCGGCAATCTGGGTGACTTTGAGGCCCTGGGCATACAGGCGCACCACCTCCGCCTCGCGCACCGAGAGCGCCGCGATGGCCGCCGACTTGTCGTCGGCACCCTCTGTGGCCTGGTCGTTCGCACTGGAAACGCCCGCGCTGACGTAACTGCGCCCGGCGGACATCGCGACGATGGCGCGAAGCAGTTCGGTGGTCATGCCGGTCTTGTCCACGACGCCTTGCACGCCCAGCTTGAGCATGCCTTGCAGCAGCGCGGAGTTGTGGATCATCGTGAGCACGATGACCGGCAGCTCGGGCCAGGTTTCGCGCAACCTGCGCAGCATGGGCAGGCCGTCGTCCCGGTGACTTTCGCCCGGCATCGAGAAGTCGGTGATCAGCAGGTCGCACGGCCTGGTTTCCAGCATGTCCAGCAGCTGCTGGCCACCATGCGCTTCGCCCACCACCTGGAAGGCATCGCCCTGGGTAGCGAGGATCGCCTTGACCCCCATGATCACTACCGGATGGTCATCGCAGATCACTATGCGCATGTCGATCATCTTCTTCGCTGAATCTATACGGCAGCGGCTCAATCTATGCGGCCGCGGCCCAAACATACCCGCCCCGGCGCCGCGAGCGCCACCCGGCCGCCTGAACGGGGGGCTTGCTGCCGCCCCACCCGGCCTGCAGGCTATGTCCATGCAGAAGCCAGCCAGGCATGCCGTCATGCGCATGGAAATTCCGGGAAACCATCGAGCCGTCGCCATGCGCTGGCGACGATTCCGGACATCGCCCACACGCACCCGCTGCCTGCCCTGACATGAAGACGGCCGCCACCTCTCTTCCCGTAGCCGATTGGTTGCACACCGCCAGTGGCCCCTGGCAGGGCCCCACCTTGCTGCTGGCCGCGTTGCTGGTACTGATGGCGCTGCTGGCGCTGGCGCTGCTGTGGCATGTCCGCAAACAGCGCGGAATGCTGCGTCGCGCCGGCCATTACCTTGCCGTCGAACGAGACTTGCGCGGCGTCGCCACGCATGTGCCAGTGGCGATCTTCATGTTGCGCATGGCGCCGGACGGCATACTGCGACTCGACCCGCTGGCCGGCGACCTGGCCGCCGTGGCGGGGCTGGAGCCCGCGGCGTTGCCGTCCGGCGGGAATCCACTGCAAGCCCCTTCGTTCCGCGAACGTGTTCACCCGGAAGATCTTCTCCCGCTGTCGCAACTGCTGGAGCTGTCGCCACAAGCGGACCCGCCGACGCCATCGCGCATGCTGGATTTCCGCGTGCGCGCACCGGAAGGCATGCGATGGCTGCACCTCGAGCTCGCCGCCCAGACGCTGGCAGATGGCGGCGTGCAGTGGATCGGCTGCCTGTTCGACGCCTCGCGCAGCCGCGCGCACGACGAGGCGCTGCGTGCGGCGCGCGACGCCGCGGAACGCGCCGCCAAAGCGCGGGCGGATTTCCTCGCCACCATGAGCCATGAGATCCGCACGCCGATGAACGGCGTGATCGGCATGCTCGAACTGCTGCAGCAAACGCCACTCGATGCCGCGCAAGGCGAGCTGCTGCATGCGGTGGAGGATTCGGCCTCCGTGCTGCTGCAGATCCTCAACGACGTGCTGGATTTCTCCAAGCTGGAGGCCGGCAGCCTCCGGCTCGACCGCGCACCGTTCGATCCGCGCACCCTGGTGGACAACGTGGTGGGCGTGATGGCCGCCTCGATGCGACGCAAGGGGTTGCAGGTCGACGTGCTGGTCGACGCCGCCACCGCCGGCCTGCTGCTGGGCGACGGGGTACGCATTCGGCAAATCCTGTTGAACCTGCTTGGCAACGCCGCGAAATTCACCGAGCGCGGACGCATCGCGGTCGCCTGGCGGGTCCTCGGCGACGACGGCGGAACGCAGCTGCTTCGCATCACCGTCAGCGACACCGGCATCGGCATTCCCGAGGAGAAACAAGCCGCGCTGTTCACTCCGTTCAGCCAAGCCGAGGACTGGACGGCACACCGCTATGGCGGCACCGGCCTTGGCCTGGCGATCAGCCGCCATCTGGTGCAGCTGATGGACGGCGAGATCGGGCTTGCGAGCCGCCCCGGCGAAGGCACCACGGTGACGCTGCAGTTACGCCTGCCGGTGGCGCGCCGCGAACCCGAAGGCTTGTCCGGCGCGGCGCCACGCCATGCCCTCGTGCGCCTGCGCGAGACGGGAACGGCTGCGGCGCTGGCGGAGCACCTCGCCGCGCTCGGCCTGACTGTCGAGCGCATCGACCCTACTCTTCCGCTGCGTACCGGCATGGCCGCCGACCTGCTGTTCCTGGACGAGGACGACCGCGACAGCGGGCACGCCATTCCCGCCCGCGTGGTGGCCATCACCATGCGCGACGAGCCGGCAGCCGCCGTCGCCACGGACGACGAGTGCATCCTGCTCGCCGCCAATCCGTTGCGATGGCAGGCGTTGCTGCGCGCCTGCACACAGGCGCTGGCGCCACGGCATGCATCCGGCGCCCCATCGACGGAGGAAACGCCCGGTCCACCTCGCTCCGTGGTGGCTTCGAAGCGGGCGCGCCGGCGTACGCAACGCATCCTGGTGGCCGAGGATCACCCGGTCGGCCAGCAACTCATGCAGCGCCAGCTCGAACTGCTGGGCTGGCCCTTCGACATGGTGAGTAATGGGCACGCCGCGCTGGCCGCCCTGCAACGCGGCGGTTACGCCTTGCTGCTCACCGACTGCAACATGCCGCGGATGAGCGGCTATGAGCTGGCGACCGCCTGGCGCCAGCGCGAACACGCAGGCAGCGCTTCGGCACGCCTGCCTATCGTCGCGACCACCGCCAATGCGCTCGCCGGCGAGCTGGTCCGCTGCCGCGAGGCCGGCATGGACGACTGCCTCAGCAAACCTTTGCAGCTGGAGCCGCTGGAACGGAAGCTCGAACAATGGCTGGATGGCGGCGACAGCGATACAACCGATGCCGCGGGAGCCGGCGCCCAGGCATCCTCCCTCCCCTCCGGCTCCGACGACACTGGTGCCGATATCGCTCCCGATACATGGCGCCGCCAGTTGCTGCCGATGCTGATCGCCACCAGCCGCGACGACCTGGACGAACTGTCCGTCGCGATCGCCCGGAACGACTCCGAGAGCGCGTGGCAACGCCTGCATCGTCTTTTGGGCGCACTGCCGCTAGTGCTCGACGACCCACTGATCGAGGAAGGGCGGCAACGGCTGGAAAGCCTGCGCGCGGGCGAGAACGCCACGTTGCCCGGACTGGCTTCCTATGTCGATGCCATGCGCCAATTGCTGAACCGGGTGGAACAAACGAACGTCTGAGTCAAGCGGCGGCGCGTGGATATTTCGTGCTCCATCCCGCAGAATGCACGCATTCCCGCAGCACGCCGCCGCCACTGGAAGTGAGGCACCGAACTGCTTGCACTGCCCGGGCGCAGGGGGCCCCGGCACTTTACAGGACACTTCATGAAGCGTCTGACCGGATGCGTGACGCCGATCCGCAAGCTCGCCGTGCTCGCCTTGCTGACCATCGGTTTGCTGCCCTGCGCGCAGGCAGCCGACTGGACCTATCGCGTACGACCCACCGACAACATCTGGGATCTCTCCCGGCGCTACCTGAAACCCGGCGTGTCGTGGCAGCAGTTGCAGCTCTACAACAAGGTGGCCGACCCCTACCACCTGCCGCCGGGCATGCGCCTGCAAGTGCCGATCGCCTGGCTGCGCGTGCAGCCGGCCGAGGCCACGGTGGTGGCGGTGATCGGCAGCGCACACGCGCAACAGAGCCCCCAGGCCCAGTCTGAGGACGTCAAGGCCGGCATGTCGTACGGCATGGGTGCACACCTGAGCACCGACGACGGCGCCAGCCTCACCCTGCAGTTCGCCGACGGCTCGCGTGTGCTGATGCAGGGCGGCAGCGAACTGGAACTCGATCGCCTCAGCGCCTACGGCCGCACCGGCATGGTGGACACCCGGCTGCGCCTGCAGCACGGCCGCCTGGTCAACGACGTCACCCATATCGACGGCGCCGCGCACTTCAGCGTGCAAACGCCGAGCTCGATCTCCAGTGTGCGCGGCACGCATTTCCGCGTGGCGGCCGACGGCAATGACCGCGCACAGACCGAGGTGCTCGGCGGACGCGTCGATGTCGACGGGGCGCGCCGGCACGTGTTGCTGCCCGCCGGCAAGGGCACGATCGTGGCCGCCGGTCAGCATCCTGGCCAACCACGCCCCCTGCTTGCCGTACCAGATCTGCACTGCCCGCAACAGCCGGTCACCCGCGCCGCCTGGGCATTCCGCTGGTCCGCGCTGCGCGGCGCGGCGCAATACCGTGTGCAGGTCGCGCCGGACAAACAGTTCGAGGCCTTGCTGATGGATCGCGTCGTCAGCGAAACAGGTGTCAACCTGCCCGACCTGCCCGACGGCAACTACGCGATCCGCGTGCACGGCATCGACGCGCAGCGGCTGGAAGGCGAGGATGCGAGTTGCGCGATCACGATCAGCGCGCATCCGCAGCCACCGCTGGTGATGGAGCCGCAGCCGGGGAGCAAGGTGCGCGACGCCCGTCCGCATTTCCATTGGACTGAGAACACCGAAGCGGCCTCGTATGCGTGGCAGCTGGCCAGCGACGACGCGTTCCAGCACTTGCTGGGCGAGCAGGCCACGCTCACCGGCGACGGTGTGCGTGCACCGCAGGCGCTGCCGCTTGGCCACTACTGGTGGCGCATCGCCAGCCGCGACCGCAACGGCAAGCTGGGGCCGTACAGCGATCCGATGCCGTTCGACCGCGTGGCCGAACCGCCGGTACCGGCGATGAACGCGCCCAAGCATTCCGGCAAGCAGATGGACTTCGGCTGGCAGGCCGGCCTGCCCGGCCAGCATTACCGCGTGCAGATGGCGCGCGACCTCGACTTCGCCCACCCTGTGCTGGATACGACAGTCGCGGAACCGACCCTGCAGATCCCCAAGCCCGCCCACGGCACCTGGTTTCTGCGCGTGCGCACCATCGACACCGACGGCTACGCCGGCCCCTGGAGTCCGGCGCAGAAGGTGAAGCTGCCCTGCATCGCCTGCCGTATCGCACTGGGCGGCGGCGGCGCAGCCGCGCTGTGGCTGCTGTTGTGATGCGAACCGGGATGCGCTGACCGCCATGCACGACCACGCCCTGCCGGATCGCCACGCCGCGCCACGCTACCTCGATCCCTTCGCGTGGCTGGTACGCATGGTGGTTTGGGCGCTGGCAGTCGGCGTGCTTGCGCTGTTGATGGCCAGCAACCGCGCCGCACGGCTGGACCACGCGCTGTACGACCTCCACATGCGTCACTGGGGCTGGGATCCCGGCAACGATGTGGTCATCGTGGCGATCGATCCGGCCAGCCTCGACGCGCTGGGGCGCTGGCCTTGGCCGCGCGAACTGCATGCACGGCTGATCGACCGGCTCACCGCCGCAGGTGTGCGCGGCATCGGCATGGACGTCACCGTATCCGAACCCAATGTGGCCCACCTGCAGAACGACCAGGCGTTCGCCGCCGCCATCGCGCGCAACGGCCGCGTGGTGATGCCGGTGTTTGCCGAAGCCCAGGAACTGGGCGGCATGCTGCAGGAGATCCTGCCGATCCCGGCCGTGGCGAAGGCCGCCGCGGCGATGGGCCAGGTGGACGTGGCGGTGGACGACGATCGCGTGGTGCGCAGCGCCTATCTGATGGCCGGTCTCGGCAGTCCGTACTGGCCCTCGCTGGCGCTGGCACTGGCGCGGCTGGATCGCGATGCCGGCAGCAAGGTGCTGCCTGGCCTGCGCGACAATGCCCTCGACCCGCGCTCGCCTTATCTGTGGGAGCGCGACAATCTGGTGCGGCTGCGCTATGCCGGCCCGGACGGCAGCTTCGGCCGGGTGTCCTACGCCGACGTGCTAAACGGCAAGGTACCTGCCGCACTGCTCAAGGGGCGGCTGGTGCTGGTCGGCGCCACCGCCGAGGGCATGGGCGACATCATCAACACGCCCGACGGCAACATACCGGGTGTGGAATACCAGGCCAATGTGCTGGCCGCCCTGCGCCGTGGCGAGACCATCCTGCCGCTGAATCTTGCCGGGCAATTCCTGCTCGGGGCTTCGCTGCTGCTGTTGCCGCTGGGGCTGTACGGCCTGCCCGGCCTGCATCGCGCCTGGCGTGCGGCGGCCGTGTCCAGCCTCGCCTGCCTGCTGCTCAGCGTGCTGTTGCTGCGTCTCGCCCATCTGTGGTGGCCGCCCGCGGCCTGTGTGTTGTTGATGCTGGGCGGTACGGCCCTGCTGTGGCTGCTGGCGCGACTGGACGTGCTCACGCGTCGCCGCCAGCACCGGCGCCGGATCGCCACGGGGTTTGCCGCCTGATCGACGGCACGACGCACGCCGGCCACGCTTGACCCTGCCCGGCGGCGCCCGCATCCTGCCCGCCTTGTCTCCCCAGAATCTCCCCGCATGAGCAGTCGCTACAACGCCGCCGACATCGAAGTCCTCTCCGGCCTGGATCCGGTCAAGCGCCGCCCCGGCATGTACACCGACACCACCCGCCCGAACCACATGGCGCAGGAGGTGATCGACAACTCGGTGGACGAGGCGCTGGCCGGCCACGCGAAATCGATCGAAGTGGTGCTGCACGCGGATGGCTCGGTCGAGGTCACCGACGACGGCCGCGGCATGCCGGTGGACATCCACCCCGAGGAAGGCATTCCCGGCGTCGAGCTGATCCTCACCCGCCTGCACGCGGGCGGCAAGTTCAGCGGCAAGAACTACAACTTCTCCGGCGGCCTGCACGGCGTGGGCGTGTCGGTGGTGAATGCGCTGTCGCAGCGCGTGGAAGTGACCATCCGCCGCGACGGCAACGAATACCGCATGGCGTTCGAGCACGGCGACCGCGTCAGCGAGCTGGAGATCATCGGCACGGTGCCGAAGAAGAAGACCGGCACCACCGTACACTTCTGGCCCGACCCGAAATACTTCGACTCGCCGAAGATCTCGCTGTCCAGGCTCAAGCACCTGCTGCGTGCCAAGGCCGTGCTGTGCGCGGGCCTCAACGTGAAACTCGTCGACGAGGCCAGCGGCGAAACCAGCGAATGGTTCTACGAGGACGGCCTGCGCGACTACTTGCGCGGCGAACTGGACGGCGGCGAGGCGCTGCCGGCGGAACTCTTCGTACACCACGTGGCGCGCGACACCGAAGGCATGGACGTGGCGCTGGCCTGGCTGCCGGAAGGCGAGCTGGTGCAGGAGAGCTACGTCAACCTGATCCCCACCGCGCAAGGCGGCACCCACGTCAACGGCCTGCGCTCCGGCCTTACCAACGCCATCCGCGAGTTCTGCGACATCCGCAATCTGCTGCCGCGTGGCGTGAAGCTGGCGCCCGAGGACGTGTGGGAGCGGCTCGCCTTCGTGCTCAGCGCCAAGCTGCTCGATCCGCAGTTCGCCGGCCAGACCAAGGAGCGACTGTCCTCGCGCCAGGCCGCCGGCATGGTGGAGAACGTGATCCACGACGCCTTCAGCCTGTGGCTGAACCAGCACGTGGATCTCGGCGAGCGCATCGCCCAACTCGCCATCGAGCGCGCCAGCGCGCGGCTCAAGGCCGCCAAGCAGGTGGTGCGCAAGAAGATCGTGCAAGGCCCCGCCCTGCCCGGCAAGCTCGCCGACTGCACCTCCACCGACCTCTCCCGCACCGAGCTGTTCCTGGTGGAGGGCGACTCCGCCGGCGGCAGCGCCAAGCAGGCGCGCGACAAGGAGTTCCAGGCGATCCTGCCGCTGCGCGGCAAGATCCTCAACACTTGGGAGGTGGAGTCCACCTCGGTGCTGGCATCCGAGGAGGTGCACAACCTCGCCGTGGCGATCGGCTGTGATCCGGGCAAGGACGACCTCACCGGCCTGCGCTACGGCAAGGTGATCATCCTTGCCGATGCCGACTCCGACGGCCTGCACATCGCCACCTTGCTCTCCGCGCTGTTCCTCAAGCATTTCCCGCACCTGGTCAGCGAAGGCCATGTGTTCGTGGCGATGCCGCCCCTGTTCCGCGTCGACGTGGGCAAGCAGGTGTTCTACTGCCTCGACGAGAACGAGAAGCAGGCGATGCTGCAGAAGATCGAGCGCGAGAAAATGAAGGGCGCGGTCGCCGTTACCCGCTTCAAGGGCCTGGGCGAGATGAACCCGCCGCAGCTGCGCGAATCCACCATTCATCCCGATACGCGCCGCCTGGTTCAGCTCACCGTGGACGGCGACGACGGCACCGCGAAGATGATGGACCTGCTGCTGGCCAAGAAGCGCGCCAGCGACCGCAAGGCATGGCTGGAGGAAAAGGGCGACCTCGCCACGCTGGAGGTATAACTACCGGCACGGTTCGCCCCAGCCCCGCGCGAGTATCGTGCACGCAGCCTCCTCCGGAGCGGCTTCCCATGATGCGCGCGTCCCTTCCGCGATTCGCGTTCGCCCTCACCTGCTGGCTGGCCGGCGGGCACGCCCTTGCGCAGGATGTCGTCAAGCTCTGGCCCGGCGTCGCGCCCGGCTCGGAACACTGGACGTGGCAAGAGCAGGCGTTCCCGCACCAGCAGGTCGACCACCGGTCCATCGGCACCGTGATCGAGGACGTGGTGACGCCGACGCTCGCCGTCTACCTGCCCGAACACGGCCACGCCACCGGCACCGGCGTGGTGATCGCGCCGGGCGGCGCCTGCATCGCGCTGGTGATGGACGAGCAAGGCAGGGACGTGGCGCGCGAGCTGCAACGCATGGGCATCGCCGCCTTCGTGCTGAAGTACCGCCTCCAGCACAAGGCCGCGCAAGGCATGCCGAAGGATCTGAGCGAGGACCAGGCCTGCCGCTGGGGCATCGCCGACGCCGCCCAGGCGATCCGGCTGGTGCGCGGTCATGCGAAGGCATGGGGCGTGGCGCCGAACCGGCTCGGCCTGCTCGGCTTCTCCGCCGGCGGCATGATCGCCAGCGAGGTGCTGGTACAGAAAGACCCCACGCTGCGTCCGGACTTCGCGGCGCTGATCTATGGCGCACCCTTCGAGTCCATGCCGCCCGTCCCTGCCGGCCTGCCGCCGGTCTTCATGGCCTGGGCGCAGGACGACGCCATTGCCGGCGACGCGATGGCGCGCTTCTACCAGGCCCTGGTCAAGGCCGGCGACAACCCGGAAGCCCATATCTACGACGCCGGCGGCCACGGCTTCTCGGCACGGCAACCGGACACCAGCAGCGCGCACTGGCTGCAGGAGTTCGAGTGGTGGCTGCAATCCCGCAAACTGGCAGGCGCACCCTGAGCCGCCGTCACAACACCGGCGGTTTTCGCGGCTGCAGGTCGGCGCTAAGGTAGGCAGGTCTTCCACGGACCGCCCGCATGGCCCTCACGCCCCCCTTCGACCTGCAACGCTGGATCGACGAACACCGCCACCTGCTGAAGCCGCCGGTGGGCAACAAATGCATTGTCGACGGCGACTTCATCGTGATGATCGTGGGTGGCCCGAACGCGCGCACCGACTACCATTGGGACGAGGGCCCGGAGTTCTTCTACCAGATCGAGGGCGAGATGGTGCTGAAGGTGCAGGACGACGGCGTGGCGCGCGACCTGCCGATCCGCGCCGGCGAGATGTTCTACCTACCCCCGCGCGTGCCGCACTCGCCGCAGCGCATGGCCGATTCGATCGGCCTGGTGATCGAGCGCCGCCGCCTGCCGCACGAGAAGGACGGCCTGCTGTGGTTCTGCGAACGCTGCAACCACAAGCTGTACGAGGAGTACTTCATCCTGGACAGCATCGAGCGCGACTTCCCGCCGGTGTTCGAGCGTTTCTATCGTTCGCGCGAGTCACGCACTTGCACGAGCTGCGGCCACCTCAACCCGGCGCCGGAACGCTACGGGTAACGCACCAGCCACTTGCGGGCCATGCGCCGCAACGATGTATCGGCCTGCGGGTTGTCGACTATCCCACGCACCGGTTTCCACGCCAGTGCCAGCGATTCCTCGCTGACTGCGAACGCCTCGCTGCCGGTGGCGCGCACCACGTAGCGCACGTCGTAGTGCCAATGCTCCGGTTCGTTGCCGCGCGCCGGAATGCGGTGGGCGTCGAGATCGAAAATCTCCGGCTCGACCACCAGTTCGCCCAGGCCGGATTCTTCTTCCGCTTCGCGCAGGGCCACCCGCGCCAGGTTGGCGTCGCCATCGGCATGCCCGCCCAGCTGCAGCCAGCGCTGGAGCTTGCGGTGGTGGGTGAGCAATACGCGCTCGCCATCCGCACTCACCAGCCAGGCCGATCCGGTGAAGTGGCCGGCGAGGCGGCTGCGCTCGAACACCGCCGCATCCGACGTGAGGAATTCCTCGAAGTCCGCAACGACACCGCCTTCTTCGGGATGGCGTGCGAGATAGTCGTCCAGGGCAGCAGCGAAACGCAGGAAAAAGACCGGCATGACTTGTGGCAGGGAGGCGGAAAGCGACGGCTATTCTAGCTGCATCGCGTCTTGTACCCCTCCAGTCGCTCCGCTATGGTTGGCTGTCCGTCGGCTCGTCGCGTCCCACTTCGTCGCGTTTCCGTTCGAGCGTGACGTCGCTGTTTCCCGGGGAGCACCGCATGCTGTTCAAGCGCATCAAGCCGATCGACCAGATCATCGCCACGGCCGAGAAGAAAAGCCTCACCCGCCAGCTCGGCGCCTTCCAGCTCACCATGCTCGGCATCGGCGCGATCATCGGCACCGGCATCTTCGTGCTCACCGCCGAGGCGGGCCAGAAGGCCGGCCCCGGCATGATGATTGCGTTCGTGATCGCCGCGGTGGTCTGCGCGTTCGCCGCGCTGGCCTACGCGGAACTCGCCGCGATGGTGCCGGTGGCCGGCTCGGCTTACACCTACACCTACGGCGTGCTCGGCGAAGGCGTTGCTTGGATCGTGGGCTGGGCGCTGGTGCTGGAATACACCATCGCCGCCAGCACGGTGTGCGTGGGCTGGGCCGGTTACGTCAATGGCCTGCTTGCGCATGCCGGATTCGGTTTGCCGCACTTCCTGCAGGTGGGCCCGATGGACGGCGGCACCTTCAACCTGCTGGCCTGCCTGATCGGCCTTGCGATCACCGGTCTGCTGGTGATCGGCACCTCGAAGTCGGCCAAGGTCAACACGGTGCTGGTGCTGATCAAGATCGCCGCGCTCACCGCCTTCATCTTCGTCGCCCTGCCGGCGGTGAAGGACCAGAACTTCACGCCCTTCGTGCCGAACGGTTGGGGCAGCCCGATGGGTGGCATCGGCGTACTGGGCGCGGCGGCTTCGATCGTGTTCGCCTACATCGGCTTCGATGCCATCTCCACCGCGGCTGAAGAAACCAAGAACCCGAACCGCAACATCCCGATCGCCCTGATCGGCTCGCTGAGCGTGTGCACCATCTACTACCTGCTGGTGAGCTACGGCGCCGTGGGCTCGGTGGGCGCGCAGCCCATGCTGGGGCCGAACGGCCTGGCGCTCGAGCCGGGCACCCCGGCATTCGCCGCGGCCTGCGACGGTTCGCAGGCGCTGGTGTGCAGCAAGGAGGCGCTGGCCCACGTGGTGCGCCTGCTCAACCACAACACCGTCGCCTCCTGCATCGCCTTTGCCGCCGGCATCGCGCTGCCGTCGGTGATCCTGACGATGACCTACGGCCAGACGCGCATCTTCTTCACCATGTCGCGCGACGGCCTGCTGCCACACTCACTGGCGAAGATTCACCCGCGCTTTCACACGCCTCACGTGATCACGCTCATCACCGGCACCTTCGTGTCGCTGTTCGGTGCGCTGTTCCCGGTGGGCATCCTCGCCGACATCACCAACTCGGGCACGCTGTTCGCCTTCATCATGGTGGCCGTGGGCGTGCTGATCCTGCGCAAGACCCAGCCCGACCGTGCACGTCCGTTCCGCACCCCGATGCCGTGGCTGGTGTGCCCGCTGGCGGTGATCGGCTGCCTGCTGCTGTTCCTCAACCTGTCGAAGGAAGCCAAGATCACCTTCTTCGTGTGGGGTGCGATCGGCCTGGTTGTGTACTACCTCTACGGCTACCGCAAGAGCCACCTGGCCCGCGGCGTCGAGCCGGGCTGATCCCGCACTCACGCAAACCGACTGTTACGCCACCGGCACGACCACGTCGTGCCGGTTTCACGTCCGGAAGCCCCATGCTCAAGCAACTGCTCGCCCGCAAGACCGAATTCGGTACCGATGCTGCCCATGGCCTCACCCTGCAGCGCACGCTCGGACCCTGGGGCCTGACCGCGCTGGGCATCGGTGCGGTGATCGGCGGCGGCATCTTCGTGATCACCGGCCAGGCGGCAGCCGAGCATGCGGGACCGGCCATCGTCCTGTCGTTCATCATCGCGGCTATCTGCTGCAGCTTCACCGCGCTGTGCTACGCAGAATTCGCCACCCTGATCCCGATGTCGGGCAGTTCCTACTCCTACGCCTACGCCACACTGGGCGAACTGGTGGCCTGGTTCATCGGCTGGAACATGGTGCTGGAATACGGCGTGTCCGCCTCGGCGGTGGCGGTGAGCTGGACCGGCTACTTCACCAGCCTGCTCGACCACATGGGCCTGCATCTGCCCGCGGTGCTGACCAATGCGCCGCTGGCCTACCAAGGCGGCCACCTGGTCGCCACCGGTGCCTTGTTCAACCTGCCCGCAGTGGCGATCACGCTCGTGCTGACCTGGCTTTGCTATGTCGGCATCCGCGAATCCAGCGGCGCCAACCTGGCGATGGTGATCCTCAAGGTCGGCCTGATCGTGGTCGTGATCGTGGCCGGCTGGCAATACGTGAACCCGCACTACTGGGAACCCTTCATTCCGCCGTCGCAAGGGCCAGAGAAATACGGCTGGGCCGGCATCATGCGCGCGTCCACCCTGGTGTTCTTCGCCTATATCGGCTTCGAGGCCACCTCCACCGCCGCGCAGGAAGCGAAGAACCCGCAGCGCGACCTGCCGATCAGCACCCTCGTCTCGCTGGCGATCTGCACCGTGCTGTATATCGGCATGGCTGCGGTGATCACCGGCCTGTTGCCGTTCGACCAGCTGGGTACTTCGGAACCGGTGGTCACCGCGATCAAGGCGCACCCCGAACTTAGCGCGCTGCGCTGGGTGGTGGAGGTCGGCGCGCTGATCGGCCTGTCCTCGGTGGTGCTGGTGATGATCATCGCGCAGCCGCGCATCTTCATGATCATGGGCAACGACGGCCTGCTGCCGCCGGTGTTCGCGAAAATCCACCCGCGCTACAAGACCCCGCACATCAACACCGTGATCACCGGCCTCGGCATCGCCGCGCTGGCGGCGGTGTTCCCGCTGGACATCCTCGGCGACCTCGTCTCGATGGGCACGCTGATCGCTTTCGTCGCGGTCTGCGCTGGAGTACTGATCCTGCGCTACACCCACCCCGAGCTGCCGCGCACCTTCCGCGTGCCGTGGGCGCCAGTGATCTGCACATTGGGCGTCGTGTGCTGCCTCGGCCTGCTGTATTGGGAGAACTGGTATCAGTGGCTGATGATGGGCATCTGGACCGTGATCGGCCTGGCGATCTACTTCGGCTACGGCTATCGGCACAGCCATCTGCGCCGTTCGAAGGCGGGCGCGCAACAAGCCTGACCGGGGAATATCGCCGAATTTCGTCGAAGACGGCTCAATTTCGGTATATGCCACTCATCGTGAGCATTCGGGCCGGCAGTCCGGTTTTCCCCGGACTCGGCCCGCGCATTCAAAATAAGTTGTTGTTTTTGAATGACTTAACGGAATATTTCCGAAAGAATCTCGACTCTCGACCGCCCATTTGGCCCGGCCAGGGGTATCATCCCAAGTCCGAGGGTTGATCACTTGGCAGTGGGCCCCGGATCGCGGCCCGGTGCGTCAGGTGGGTAGCTCCTCAGCCTGACGCGCCGGGCAGCATTTTTCTCCCGCGACACCCTCCCCTTTCGATACCGCTCGCGCCCTTGGCGTGACGTCGACGCGTGTCTGCGTGACGCCATACGCAAAAAGGCCGGCAACACGTGCCGGCCTTCGTTGCGTTGAACAGGAATCGCGGTGCGCGCGATCAACCCGCCTTCGGCGAATGCGATACGCACCAACCCTTCGCGTTGACGGACTTGCCAGGGAACAGCGCGCAGGGACCGTAGCCACTCGGGCCGCCGGAATAGAACTGGCAGTTCGCGCAGTCGTCGCCAGCCTTGTGCTTCGGATTGGTGGTCTTGCTGGCGTCCTCCACGTAACCCAGCGCTTTGGCGGTCGGATCCGCATCGGTCACGTGCGGCAGATCGGCGGCGCGCGCGAAACGCGGCAGCCCGCCCATCACCACGGCAGCCGCCGTAGTGCCGGCAGCCACCTTAAGGAAGCGGCGACGCGATTCGAGATCTTTTTCGTTCGACATGGGCAAAACCTCCGTCTTTGAAGAATCCGGCGCAGCAAGCGGCGGGATGAATGAAGCTCGATGCGGCGATCTTAGCGCGTTTGTGCGCGACGCCCCCTGACTTGCGAGAATGGATCGCATTACTGCGGGGCGCGCCCGCCGCGCATGTTATAGTCGGCATCCATTTGGACGTCCATTTGCCATGCACCAGAAACTCCCGGACACGATTCCCGCCACTCTCTTTGCTGCGCGCGCCGACGCCATCGCCGACGCTGCGCGCGAGTTGGCGCTCGCCGGCTGGACACCCGCCACCAGCAGCAACTTTTCGATGCGCGTGGACGCCGATCACGCCGCGATCACCATCTCCGGCCGCGACAAGGGCAAGCTGGGCCGCGATGACATCATGCTGGTGGACATGCAAGGCCTCGCCGTGGGCACCGATGCCCGCCCCAGCGCGGAAACCGCGCTGCACACCCAGGTCTACCGCCGCTGGCCCGAAGCGCAGGTCGTGCTGCACACCCACTCGCGTACGCAGAGCGTAGCCTCGCGGCTGTTCGCGCAGGACGGTGCGGTGCGCCTGGAGGGTTGGGAGCTGCAGAAAGCCATCACCGGCCACACCACCCATGAAAGCGTGCTGGAAATCCCGGTATTCCCCAACACCCAGCATATGCCCGAGCTGGTAGAACGCGTGGACGCGTGGCTGGATGCCGGCAAGCCGCTCGCGGCCTACCTGATCAATGGCCACGGCATCTATACCTGGGGCCGCGACATGGCCGAGGCGCGCCGCCACCTGGAGGCGCTGGAATTCCTGCTGGGCTGCGAACTGGATCTGAGGGCCTATTCATGAGTCGTCTGCGCATCTTCGACGAAAGCCACCCCGAGGCACCGCTGTCCGTCCATGCCGAGCATGCGGCCATCACCAGCGAGCTCGCCAAGGTCGGCGTGCGCTTCGAACAGTGGGCCGCGAACCAGCCGATCGCCCCCGGCGCCAGCCAGGACGAGGTGATCGCCGCCTACCGCGGCGACATCGACCGCCTGATGCGCGAGGAAGGCTATCAGTCGGTGGATGTGATCAGCCTCAGGCCCGACCACCCCGAGCGCGCCGCGCTGCGCCAGAAGTTCCTCAGCGAACACACCCACAGTGAAGACGAGGTGCGTTTCTTCGTAGCCGGCGCCGGCCAGTTCACCTTGCACATCCAGGGCAAGGTCTACGACGTGCTGTGCGAACAAGGCGACCTGATCGGCGTGCCCGACGGCACCCGCCACTGGTTCGACATGAGCGAGGCGCCCTATTTCGTGGCGATCCGCCTGTTCACCAACAAGGACGGCTGGGTGGCGAATTTCACCGGCAGCGACATCGCGCTGGGATTCCCGCGCATGGAGCCCCTCGCCACCGCGAGTTAAGCCCCCCTTCCCTCCGGAAGAGGGCCCCGGGGAGAGGGCACGGACGCCAAGGCCGGGTAAACTGTGCGCTCGCCATTGCCACACAGCAGCCATGCCCGAAATCCGCGCCATCGTCACCGATATCGAAGGCACCACGAGCTCGATCAGCTTCGTCAAGGACGTGCTGTTTCCGTACGCGCGCAAGCGCCTGCCCGCCTTCGTCGAAACCCACGCCGACCGCCCCGAGTTGCAGCACTGGCTGCACGAGGCCGCGAAGGAAGCGGGCTACATCGAGGCCAGCCGGCAGGAAGTGATCGAGCTGCTGCTGCGCTGGATAGCCGAGGATCGCAAGTCCACCGCGCTGAAAGCGCTGCAAGGCATGATCTGGCAGGAGGGCTACGAAGCCGGCGACTACCGCGCCCATGTCTATCCCGAGGTGCCGGCGCGGCTGCGCGCCTGGCGTGCCGAGGGCCTGCGGCTGTACGTGTACTCCTCCGGCTCGGTCCCGGCGCAGCAGCTGTTCTTCGGCTACAGCGAGGCAGGCGACCTGACGCCGCTGTTCGCCGGTTACTTCGACACCGAAACCGGCCCCAAGCGCGAGCAGGCCTCCTACGAAAAGATCGCCGCGGCGATCGGCGAGCAGCCTGCGCACATCCTGTTCCTCTCCGACATCGTCGAGGAACTGGACGCCGCGCAGGCCGCGGGCTACCGCACCGGCTGGCTGCTGCGCCCGCCGCAGGCGCTGCCGGCGCAGCCACGTCACCCTGCCTACACCGATTTCGACGCAGTCACGCCCTGACCCCTAGCCGAGTCTCCGCATCATGCGCACCGTACTCACCGTCCTGCTCGCCTTCGCTGCCGGCGTGTTGCTGATGCTGTGGCTGCCGGGCTCCGCACCCGCACCCGCCAACTCAGCCGTTTCCGCCACGGCGACGTCGATCGGCGCCGCAACGGCCAGCTCCGTCGGAGACAGCGAGAGTGGCGACGACGATGAAGGCACCAACTGGCCGGATCAGGGCCCCACGCCAGAACAGGTGCTCTACGCCCAGCCGCAGATGCTGCACGACGCACTGGCGAATCTCGGTCCGCGCGTGCCCGGCAAACCCAACCTCTACCTGGTCGCCTTCGCCGGCGATGGCAGCCAGGACGTGTTCCGCAACGAGGCGGAATACGCGTCCAAGCTGTTCCGCCAGCGCTTCGGCGCGAGCGCCCACACCCTGGTGCTGGAGAACAACCCCGCCTCGCTCTCCACCCGCCCACTGGCCGGCTGGAGCAACCTGGAGGGCGCGCTGGACGGCCTTGCCAAGGTGATGCAACCCGACGACATCCTGATGCTCTACATGGCTACCCACGGCAGCGAAGACCACGAGCTGCTGGTGGACATGGACCCGCTGCCGCTGGACCAGATCGGCGCGCAGGACCTGGCCGACATCCTCAAGGAGCACCCGTTCAAGTGGAAGGTGGTGGTGGTCAACGCCTGCTACTCCGGCGGCTTCATCCCGCCGCTGGCCGGCGATGGCACCCTGGTGCTCACCGCCGCACGCAGCGACCGCAGCTCCTTCGGCTGCGGCAGCGAATCGGAGCTCACCTATTTCGGCCACGCCTGGCTGGTCGACGCGCTGAACCACACCGACCACTTCGTCGACGCCTTCGCCCACGCCAAAACCGAGATCGCACAGTGGGAGCAGCGCGACAAGCTCACGCCCTCAGAGCCGCAGAGCTACGTCGGCAAGGGCATCGAGGCACAGCTCGATGCATGGCGCAAGGGCATCACGGCGGGCCCAGCGGTGCCCTTCGCACCAGCACCACCTGCGCCCGCCAGCAGCGCCGCCACGGCGGACTAAGCGCCTGCGATCAGTGTCCGGCGTGCCGTTTCGCCAGCACGGCCACCGCATCGGCCAGTGACAGCCCGCGTGCGCGCAGCAGCACCGTGAGGTGGAACACCAGGTCCGCCGCCTCGCCGAGCAACGCTTCATCGCCTTGCGCCACAGCGGCGAGCGCGCTCTCCACACCTTCCTCGCCCACCTTCTGCGCGATGCGGCGCGTTCCGGCCTCGAACAGCTTGGTGGTGTAGCTGCCTTGCGGGCGCTCCGCGTGGCGCTGTGCCACCAGCGCATCAAGCTCGGCGAGGAAACCCAGCGGCGGACGCATGTCTTCGCCGAAGCAACTGGACGTACCCAGATGGCAGGTCGGCCCGTGCGGCTCGGCCTGCACCAGCAAGGTGTCGGCATCGCAGTCGATGCGGATGGATTTCAGCGCCAGCACATGGCCGGAGCTTTCGCCCTTCATCCACAACCGCTGCTTGCTGCGGCTCCAGAACGTCACCTTGCCGGTGGCCTGCGTGGCAGCCAGCGCCTCGGCATTCATGTAACCCAGCATCAGCACCTCGCCAGTCAGCCAATGCTGCACGACGACGGGAAGCAGGCCGTCGCCCTTGGGCCAGTCGAGGCGGGAGAGATCGGTGTGGATGTCGCTCATGAGTGATGCTCTCGTCGGTTCACGGACGAACGCGGATGCCCTGCTCGCACAGGTAACGCTTGAGTTCGGGGATGGCGATCGCGCCGGAGTGGAACACGCTGGCCGCCAGCGCACCGTCCACGTCGGCTTCGGTGAATGCATCGCGGAAATGCGCCGGCTCACCCGCACCGCCGGAAGCGATCAGCGGCACCTGGCAGAGCGCACGCACAGCCTTGAGTTGTTCGATATCGTAGCCCTGCCGCACGCCATCGCTGCCCATGCAGTTGAGCACGATCTCGCCAGCACCGCGCTGCTGCGCCTCGGCCACCCAGTCCAGCGTGCGGCGCGTCAGGGCGCGCGTCTTCGATGGATCGCCGGTGTACTGGCGCACGCGCCATTCGCCGTCGGCGTCACGCAGCGAATCCACGCCCACCACTACGCACTGCACGCCGAAGGCGGCGGCCAG
Source organism: Dyella agri (assembly GCF_044904705.1). Taxonomy (NCBI): domain Bacteria; kingdom Pseudomonadati; phylum Pseudomonadota; class Gammaproteobacteria; order Lysobacterales; family Rhodanobacteraceae; genus Dyella; species Dyella agri. Next base: position 140,356 of record NZ_JADIKL010000008.1, on the reverse strand, counting down.
CTCGTCGATCAGTTCCGGCCGTTCCAGCGCCGGCGAGTTCACCGACACCTTGTCCGCACCGGCATGCAATACGGCGCGCGCTTCATCCACCGAGCGGATGCCGCCGGCGACGCAGAACGGGATGTCGATCACCCGCGCCACCTTCTCTACCCAGCCGCGGTCCACGCTGCGCCCCTCGGGGCTGGCGGTGATGTCGTAGAACACCAGTTCATCGGCACCTTCGTCGCGGTAGCGCAGCGCGAGATCCACGATGCCACCCATCGTCACGTGGTCGCGGAAACGCACGCCTTTGACCACCTGACCGTCACGCACGTCGAGGCAGGGAATGATGCGGCGGCTCAGCATGCCAGCGCCTCCGCCACGGTGAAACGCCCTTCCAGCAGGGCGCGCCCCAGGATCACGCCACGCGCCCCGGCTTCACGGGCCGCGCGAATATCGTCCAGCGAGCGCACACCGCCGGAGGCCTGCACCGCCAGCTGCGGCACGGTGCCGGCGAGGTGCCGGTACAGGTCGAGGTTGAAGCCGGCCAGCATGCCGTCGCGGTCGATGTCGGTGCACAGCAGGTGGCGCGCGCCTTGCGCGGCGTACCACGGCGCCAGTTCGTCCAGCGTGCGCGACTCGGTTTCCGTCCAGCCTGCACTGGGCAGGCTCCAGCGCCCGCCGGTGCGGCGGGTGTCGAGGGCCAGCGTGAGGTGTTCGGCTCCATGTTCGCGCAGCCAGCCGGCCACGCGGTCGGGATCGCGGATCGCCACGCTGCCCACCACCACGCGGCTCACGCCGGCATCGAACAGGCGGCGCAGATCCGCGTCCTCGCGCACGCCGCCGCCGGCCTGCACCTGCATGCCGTCCTTCGTGATCGCCTCGATCACCGCCAGGTTGTCCAGCGTGCCGGAGCGTGCGCCGTCGAGATCGACCAGGTGCAGCCAGCGCGCACCCGCCTCGGCATAACGTCGCGCCACGGCGCGTGGATTGTCCGAATAAGTAGTCTGCTGCGCGTAGTCGCCCTGCTTCAGGCGCACCACGCGGCCTTCGCGCAAGTCGATGGCAGGAATGACCGTGAACGTCATAGCGCTAGGAAATTCTTGAGGAGCTTCGCGCCGACGGCGGCGGAACGCTCGGGGTGGAACTGCATGCCGTGGAAGTTGCCGCCCGCGACCACGGCGGAGAACGCATCGCCATAGTCCGCAGTGGCCAGCGTCCACTCGCCCGTGGGCACCGCGTAGCTGTGCACGAAATACGCTTGCTCGCCCGCGTCCAGCCCGGTCAGCAGCGGATGTTCCTGTTGCACCGACAGCGGGTTCCAACCCATGTGTGGCACGCGCAGACCGGGACGCTCGGCGAAGCGGCGCACCTCCGCCGGAATCAGGCCGAGGCACTCGGTATCGCCCTCCTCCGAATGCGCGCAGAGCAATTGCATCCCCAGGCACACGCCCAGCACCGGCTGGGTCAGCGATCGCAACAGCTCGACCAGTCCCAGCTCGCGCAGGCGCGCCATGCCCGGGCCTGCCGCGCCGACGCCGGGCAGGATCACTTTGTCGGCGCCACGGATCGCCGCGGCATCCGAGGTCAGCGCCGCATCCGCGCCCAGGCGCTGCAAGGCATAGCGCACCGAGCCGATATTGGTGCCACCCGCATCGACCAGCACGACGCTCATCAAAGCGTCCCCTTGGTGCTGGGCAGTTCGTCGCCTTCGCGGCGGATCGCCTGGCGCAGCGTGCGCGCCACCACCTTGAAGCAGGCCTCGATCATGTGATGCGCGTTCTCGCCGCGCACCGACAGATGCAGGTTCGCGCCCAGCGTCTCGCACAACGAGCGAAAAAAGTGCGGCACCATCTCGACCGCCAGCTCGCCCACGCGCTCACGCGGAAACTGGCCTTCGAATACGAAGTACGGACGGCCGGACAGATCCAGCCGCGCTTCCGCCGCACTCTCGTCCATCGGCAGCGCAAAACCGTAACGGCCGATGCCGCGCTTGTCGCCCAGGGCCTGCTTCAGCGCCTGGCCCAGGGCCAGGCCACAGTCCTCGATGGTGTGATGATCGTCGATGTGGATGTCGCCGTCGCAGCTCAGCTCCAGCGCGAAACCGCCGTGCTTGCCGATCTGCTCCAGCATGTGGTCGAAGAAACCGAGGCCGGTGTGTGCCTTGGGCTCCGCAATGCGGTCCAGATCCACCCGCACGCGAATGCGGGTTTCCTTGGTGTTGCGCACCACCTCGGCGACGCGCGGGGCGTCCAGCACCTGGTGCGCCAGCTCGTCCCAGGCGATGCCTTGCGGCCCTACCCGGAAACCGCGCACGCCGAGGTTGGCGGCGAAGCACAGATCGGTCTCGCGGTCGCCGACCATCAACGAGGCGGCGCGGCTCCAGCCGTCGTCGGCCAGCCATCCGCGCATCATGCCGACGCCCGGTTTGCGCGTGTCCAATCCCTCGTGCGGAAAACTGCGGTCGATCAGCACTTCGCGGAAACGGATGCCCTGCGAGGACAGGATGCGCATCAGCAACTCATGCGGGCCGGTGAAATGCGCCTCGGGGAAACGATCGGTGCCCAGCCCGTCCTGGTTCGTCACCATCACCAGCTCGTAGCCTGAAGCGACGAAGCGCTGCAGCGCGGCGATCACGCCCGGCAGCAGGGCCAGCTTCTCGTAGCTGTCGATCTGCTCGTCCGCCGGCTCCTCGATCAGGCAACCATCGCGATCGACGAAGAGGATGCGGCGAGCGCTCATGCCGCCCCTCGCGCCATCGACCGGTCCGCCAGCACGGCCAGCACGCGTTCGTTCTCCGCCGGCGTACCGATGGTGATGCGCAGCGCATCGTCCAGGCCCGGGTAACGCCGCACGTCGCGTACCACGATGCCGGCCTCGAACAGCCGCTGGTAGGCGGCGCCGGCATCGTCGAAACGCACAGTCAGGAAATTCGCCTGCGAGGGCAGCACGGCGCGCACGCCCGGCAAACCCGCCAAGGCCGCCCGCAGGCGAACCCGCTCGGCCCGCACGATGTCGATATGCGCGCGTGCGTTCGCCTGCCCCCAGCCCGACAGCGCGAGCAAGGCCGCATTCACGCTGGGCAACGGCAGCGGATACGGTGGCATGATCCGGCGCAGCAGCGCCACCACGTCCGGGTGCGCCAGCAGGGAGCCTACGCGCGCGCCGGCCAGCGCCCAGGCCTTGGACAAGGTGCGCAGCACGGCAAGGTTGTCGTAACGGTCGAGCAGATCGGCCACGCTGCCTTCGTCGGCGAACTCTACATAAGCCTCGTCCACTACCAGCAACGCACGGCCGGCCAGCGCCCGCGCCAGGCGTTCGATGTCGGCGCGCGGCACCACGCTGCCTGCAGGGTTGTTCGGCGTGCAGACGAACACCAGCTTCACCGCACTGGTCACTGCCGCCAGCGTGGCGCCCATGTCCAGCGTGAAGTCGCGGCGCAACGGTGCCTCGATCACGCCTGCATCCTGGATGCGCGCGCATACCGCGTACATGCCGAAAGTGGGCGGCTGGATCAGGATTGTGTCGCGTCCGGCACGGCAGAACGCACGCACCAGCAGGTCGATCGCCTCGTCGCTGCCGCGGCCTACCAGCACCTGTTCGCGGCGCACGCCATACAGCCGCGCCAAGGCATCCACCAACGCGGCGGGTTGCGGCTCCGGGTAGCGGTTGCAGCCCGTGCCGCCGTCCCCGGTCGGCGCCCATGCGGATTCGTTCGCGTTGAGCAGCAATTGGCCACCGCTGGCTTCCATCCGTGCCGAGGAATACGGCTGCAAGGCACGGATTTCCGCACGTGCCAGATCGAGCACACTCATGTCATTGACTCCAGTTCGGCCAATCGCAGCGTCACCGCGCGGCGATGCGCCTCCAGTTGTTCGGCGGCGGCCAGCGTGGCAGTGCACGGGCCGATGCCGCGCAAGCCGCCGGCGCTGAGCTCCTGCACCGTTATCTGCTTCTGATAGCTCGCCACCGACACGCCGCTGTAGCTGCGCGCGTAGCCATAGGTGGGCAGCACGTGGTTGCTGCCACTGCAATAGTCGCCTACCGATTCGGGCGTCCACGCGCCGAGGAAGACGGAACCGGCGCTCTCGATGCCATCCAGCAGCACCCGTGGTGCGACCACCTGCACGATCAGGTGCTCGGGCGCATAGCGGTTGCTCACTTCGACCGCCTGCGGCAACGAGGCGACCTTGATCAGGCGGCTTTGCGCCAGCGCCAGCCGGGCGATTTCCGCGCGCGGCAGTTCAGCGCACTGCCGCGCGACCTCACGTTCGACGCGATCCAGCAGCGCGACGGAATCGCTGAGCAGGATCACCTGCGAATCCGGCCCATGCTCGGCCTGGGACAGCAGGTCCGCGGCGACGAAGGCGGGATTCGCCGCCACGTCGGCGATCACCAGCACCTCGGACGGCCCGGCCGGCATGTCGATCGCCGCGCCATCGGGCTCGGACGACACCTGCAGCTTGGCCTCGGTGACCCAGGCATTGCCGGGGCCGAACAGCTTGTCGCACTTCGGCACGGAAGCCGTGCCGTAAGCCATCGCCGCGATCGCCTGCGCGCCGCCCAGCTTGAACACCTTGTGCACGCCGGTGAGGCGCGCGGCATACAGCACCGCCGGATCGCAACGGCCGTCGCTACGCGCGGGTGAGCACAGCACGACTTCGCGGCAGCCCGCGATGCGCGCGGGCACGCCCAACATCAATGCGGTGGACGGCAGCGGCGCGCTGCCCGCCGGCACGTACAGGCCCACGCGCGTGATCGGCCGCAGTATGCGTTCCACCCGCACGCCGGGTGCGGTGTCCACGCTGACCGGCTGCGGCGCGGCGGCACGATGGAAGGCCTCGATGCGTGCGGCGGCCTCGCGGATCGCCGTCTTCAAGACCGGATCGAGCGACGCCTCGGCAGCCGCGAATTCGTCCTCGGCGACGTCGAGGGCATTCAAGGCGCAGCCGTCGTATTTCGCGCTCAACTCGCGCAAGGCCGCATCGCCGCGCGCGCGTACCGCCGCGATGATGCCACTGACGCCTTCGCGCAACGCCGCCGCGCGCGACTGCGCCGGGCGCGCCAGCGCTTCGCTGCGCTCTTGTTCGTCCAACGCGTTCCAGTCGATCCGTTTCATGCCAGCCAGCTCTTCATGCCAACATCTTCTCCACCGGCAGCACGAACATCTCGCGCGCGCCGGCCTTCTTGATCTCTTCCAGCTGACGCCAGCTCACCTCGCCCGCACACAACGCCTGCAGCATCAGCTGGTCGGGTTGGCCGGCCACCGGCAGCAAGGTCGGCTGCGGACCGCCGGGCAGCAGCCGGGTCACCGCATCCAGCGCGGCGCGCGGCGTCTGCAGCAGCAACAGGCGCGATTCGCGCACCTGGATCACGCCGTCCAGCCGCTTCAGCAGCAGCTCGATCAGGTCGCCACGCTCGTCCGCCGGCAACGCCTGTGGGCCGGCCAGCACCGCCTCGCTCTCCAGCAGCACATCGACCTCGCGCAACTGGTTCGCCACCAAGGTGCCGCCGCTCTGTACCAGGTCGCAGATCGCGTCCGCAGTACCCAGCTTCGGCGCGATCTCCACCGAACCGGCCAGGGTCACCACGCCGGCCTCGACGCCATGCTCGCGCAGCCATGCGCCGAGCAAGCCGGGATACGAAGTGGCGATGCGCCGTCCGGATAGTTGCGCGGGCTCGCTGTAGTCGAATTCCTGCGGCACCGCGATGGAAAGCCGGCAACGCCCGAAGCCCAGCGGCCGCAGCTCGGCCAGCGGCTCGCTGTCGCGACCGGTTGTGACACGGAACTCGTCGAGCACGTTGCGGCCCACGATGCCCAGCTCGCACACGCCCTGGGCGATCAGGCCGGGGATGTCGTCGTCGCGCACCAGCAGCAAGTCCACCGGCTCGCCCTCGCCGAAGCAGAACAGCTTGTCGCGGCTCTGCCGGAACGTGAGGCCACAACGCTTGAGCAATTCCAGCGCCGGCTCGGTCAGCCGCCCGGATTTCTGCATCGCGATGCGCAGGCGGTCGCGCGGCCTCATGCGCGTGCCTTCTTGCTGGCAGCGCGACGGCGCGAGGCGCGCGCGGCGGCGGCCAGGTAGCCACCGTTGCCCTGGGTGAGGAAACGCGCCACGCGGCCGATCGTGGTGATGCTCACCGCGGTGCGCTCGTGGATCTCGCGGTAGGACACGCCGTCGAGCAGATACGGCACCACGCGCCAGCGGTCCACCAGCACCTCCAGCTCGGCCGGCGTGCACAGGTCGCGCAGGAAGGCATCCATCTCCCCGGCATCCTTCAGCGACAACAACGCCAGGCACAGGCTCTGCTCGGCCGACTCGACGGGCGTCTCGGGATCCAGCGATCGACGTTTCATAATGTATTAGCGCATTAGTACAATGGATCGCATTGTAAGGACCGCCGGCACCCTGCGCAAGCGGCCGCTGCCGCGCCGGTTCAGCGCACCGTCACGGCGCACCCGTCGATCAACATCCCGGTCTGGCAAGCGCCCATAAAAAAACCCCGCCTAGGCGGGGTCTTTCGTGATGCGTGGTCGCTGCGACTCAGGCCGACTTCTTCTTCGGCGCGGCCTTCTTCACAGCCACCGGCTTGGTCACGGTCGGCTTGGCGCCGACCACGGCCGGCTGCGCACCGTGCACGCGGGTATTGCCGTAGCTGCCACGATAGGTCTTGCCGCGACGGGTCTTGCGATCGCCCTTGCCCATGGAAATCTCCTCAATGCGTGATGGTGGATCATGATAGCAGCGCCATCGCCGACGCCATAGCCGGGTCAGCCGTGGCCCGCACAGCCCCGCGACTGGTCGAGGCAGGCTTCCGGGTCGATCTGCACGGTGACGTGCTCGATGCCGAAACGCTCGCCCAGCAGGCAGTTGATCGCGCGCAGCGCCTGCGCGGCGGCGGCCGGATCGTGCAGCTCGGCGTGCAAGGTCGCCATGCGCGAGCCGGAAGCCAGCTGCCATACGTGCAGATGATGGATGCCGCGGATCGAGGCATCGGCACCGCGCAGCGCGGCCTCCACCTCGGCGCTGTCCATGCCGTCCGGCACACCTTCGAGCAGGATATGCGCGGAACGGCGCAGCAGGCGCCACGCGCTGCCCAGGATCAGCACCGCCACCAGCAGCGACAGCACCGGGTCGGCCCACAGCCAGCCGAACGCGCGGATCGCCAGGGCCGCCAGCACCGCCGCCACCGAGCCCAGCACGTCACCGAGCACATGCAGGCTGGCGCCAGCCAGGTTCACGTCGTCATGCGCATGGCCGTGCAGGCTGCGCAACACCAACAGGTTCACCAGCAGGCCGATAATGGCCACGATCAGCATCATGCCCGAGAGGATCTCGCCCGGATGCAGCAGACGCTGGACTGCCTCCCACGCCACCCAGGCCACCAGCACGAACTGGCTGAGTGCGTTGACGAAGCCGACCAGCACCTCCATCCGCCCATAGCCGTAGCTGCGTCGTGCGTCTGCCGGCCGCAATGCCATGCGCGCGCCGACGAAGGCCATCAGCAAGGCCAGTGCATCCACCATCATGTGGCCGCCGTCGGTGAGCAGAGCCAGCGAGCCCGACCACAGGCCGCCGGCCACTTCTGCCAGCATGGTCAGCGTGGTCAGCACAAAGGCCAGCAGCAGCTTGCGGCCGCGCACGCTGGCATGCGGCGCATGATCGTGGTCGTGATCGTGGGCATCCGCCGGGTGCGGATGTTCGTGATGGTGTGGGGAAGCGACGCTCATGCGTGCATGCTAGGAAGCACGGGCGGCGTTACACAATCACCGCGGTGCGGGAATTCAATGCGCGCACTGCGGGCCGTGCACATGCGCCACGGCAAGACCATGCCGGCGATCGATGTACAGGTTCACGAAATGCGCCGAAGCCACCAGCAGGCCGCCGCAGGTCACCATCACGCTATGCACGGCGATCGGATACGCCGATGCCCAGGTGACGCCTAGCAGCAGCAACGCCAACCCCGGCACCGCCAGCAGCAGCGGCAATGGCCGGTGATGACGGCGATAGCCGCCGACCAGGGCGAACAGCGCCAGCGTGGCGGCGAACATCACGAAGCCGCGCTCGAAACGGTGCCCGGCCAGGAAACCGAGACCAAGCAAGGGCAGCACGGTCAATACGAACGGCAACAGCGCGCAGTGGACCGCGCACAGGAACGAGGCCGTGGCGCCCAGGCGGTCGGCCAGATGCCACCAGCGCGCGGATTTCGACGCATCGCCCACGGCAGCAGGCCCCATCGTCATGGGGTCCAGCAGCACGGTGTCGCCTTCGGCGGAGCTTCCGATCCGGTCCATGCGAATAATGTTACTTTATAACAATCGCGCTGCACAAGCGGCTTGCCCGGACAGCGGCGTCCCGGCATCAGGACTTGCGGCAGCGCTTGCAGACGCCGTGCACTTCCAGCGTCTGCGCCTGGGCACGGAAGCCCAGCGCCTTGGCCTGAACCTCGATCAATTCGGCGACGCGCTCGTCGCACACTTCCTCGGCGCCGGAGCAGACGTCGCAGATCAGGAACGGCACCTGATGCGCCTCGGCGGGGTGATGGCAGGAAACGAAGGCGTTGATCGATTCCAGCTTGTGGATGAAGCCCTGCTCCAGCAGGAAATCCAGCGCGCGGTAGACCGTGGGCGGCGCCGCGTTGCCGTGTTTCTCGCGCAGCTGGTCAAGCAAGTCGTAGGCCTTCACCGGCTTGGCCGCAGCGGCCACCAGCTCCAGCACCTCCATGCGCAGCGGGGTGAGGCGCAGGCCGCGCTGCTCGCTGACGTGGGCCACCTCGCGCACGAAACCCTTCGCATCATGGTGATGCGAATGGTGGGCATGCGGCTTGCTGGCGGCGTCGTGGGCCAAGGGGTCTCTCCTCGCAGACGATCATACATGCAGGTCTACGGGCAGGAAGATGCGGCCGTTTGCCGGCAAGTCAACGCGACAACGGCGGCGGCGCGGCCCGCGGTTTGCCGCGCGGGCGCAGCAGCAGCGCGATCCAGCCGATCGGCCCCAGTACCAGGGACCACACGACGCCCTCCCACAGGCGACCGCGCCACCAGCCCAGCAGCGCCCCTACCGCGACGAACTGCAGGTTCCACCAGAACAACGCGACCCAAGGCACCATCGCCCACAGATTGAAGAACACGCGCCAGAACGCGTCCGGCGCGTCGGGATCGACACCTTGCATGGCGCGGGCGAGCAGCTCATGCATGGCGTCGGCGCCCTGCCCGCTCGATCAGCCGCGGGCCAGCGCCAGCGCGTGGTCGATGCGCTTCAGCGCCTCGTCGCGCCCGGCGAGATAGATGGTGTGGTCGATCGACGGCGACACCTGGGTGCCGGTCATCGCCACGCGCAGCGGCTGCGCGATCTTGCCCATGCCCAGCTCCAGCCTGGCGGCCACCTGCTCGATCACGCCGTGGATCGGCTCCGGCCGCCACTCGACGGCGGCCAGCAGCTCCCTGGCCGCTTCCAGCACGGCGGCGGCACTGTCGTTCTTCAAGTGCTTGGCGACGGCTTTGTCGTCCCACTCGGCGATCGGGCCGTACCAGATCTTCGCCCGCTCGGCCATTTCCTTCAGCGTGTGCACGCGGTCGCGCAGCGCCACGATCACGTCGGCCGGCGCCGGGCCATTCGCCGTGGCAATGCCGGCGCGCGCCAGGTGCCACGCGAACTCGGGCGCCAGCACGGCGGGATCGTCGGTCTTCAGGTAATGCTGGTTCAGCCAGTTGAGCTTCTCGGTGTCGAAGCGCGAGGCGGCCTTGTTGACGTCAGCGATGTCGAACAGGCGGATCATCTCCTCGCGCGAGAAGATCTCCTGGTCCCCGTGCGACCAGCCGAGGCGCACCAGGTAGTTGAGGATCGCGTGCGGGAGATAGCCTTCCTCCCGGTACTCCATCACGCTGACCGAATTGGTGCGCTTGGAGAGCTTCTTGCCCTCCTTGTCCAGGATCATCGGCAGGTGCGCGAACTCCGGCACCGACGCGCCCAGCGCGTGGTAGATGTTGATCTGGCGCGGCGTGTTGTTGACATGATCATCGCCGCGGATCACCTCGGTGATGCCCATGTCGATGTCGTCCACCACCACGGCGAAGTTGTAGGTGGGCCAGCCGTCCGAGCGGAAGATGACGAGATCGTCCAGCTCGGCGTTGGACCACTCCACCCGCCCCTTCACCTTGTCCTCGAACACCACCGTGCCCTCCAGCGGGTTCCTGAAGCGGATCACGCGGTTCGGATCGTCGCGGAAGGGTTCGTTGCGGTCGCGGTAGTAGCCGTTGTAGCGAGGCTTCTCGCCTTTCGCCATGGCGGCCTCGCGCATCGCCTCGATCTCGTCCTTGCTCTCGTAGGCGTAATACGCCTTGCCCTCGGCAAGCAGGCGCTCCGCCACCTCCTTGTAACGGGCGAGGCGCCGGGTCTGGTAGACCGGGGCTTCATCGGCGGAAAGCTCCAGCCAGGCCATCGCATCGAGGATCGCCTGCACGGCCTCGTCGGTGGAGCGTTCGCGGTCGGTGTCCTCGATGCGCAGCACGAAGTCGCCGCCGCGCCGGCGCGCCTCCAGCCAGCAATACAGCGCGGTGCGCGCGCCGCCGATGTGCAGGAAACCGGTAGGGCTGGGGGCAAAGCGGGTACGGACGGTCATCGAGATCGTGGCTATCGGATGAAATGCGCGATTTTACCCGATAGCCAATGGCCGTTTAACGGTGGCCGGAGGTTTCGCAAGCCCATTGCCGGCAGATTTCCACGTTCGGATCGACGGCAAAGGCACCGAACGCTTTGGAACCCGGCCAGTCCAAGTGCAACGGCAGCATGGCGGCGGATGATTCGCTGTAATCGATCCGGGGCGCGTCATCGGCCGTCTTCGGGGCTGGCAACAGGACATATTTCACGTAGACCAACGGTCTATGCACGGCCGGCTTCGCCGGCGCCGGCACGATCTGGGGTCCGGGAACGCCGGCCGCCCACGCTGCGGCCGGAATCGCCAAGGCCAGAACGAGCGACATGCGTTTCATCGGGCGCCTCCGCGGGGAATCCGGGTCGACTCGGCCGGGATAGTACGCTCATCCACTCGCGCCTCCACCCAGGCATGCCGGCGCAACGAAATACAGGGATGAAGCTCCGCCGACACGGGCACATTCATCGATCCGCGCCGGCATCGCCGCCTTGCAGGCATCCGCCCGGTGCGCGGCGGCGCCTGCTGGCGGCAACCCGGGCCACGGCTACCTGCCACGGCGCCATGCCTGCCGTACCGGGTGCCGGCGACATCACCTGCAGCAAGAGGCCTCCCGGGCCGCTGCCTCGCTCGCGGTAGCCACGGCGGCACGCGGTGGCTGAGCACCGGTCTCCTGCTGGAATTCCAGCCCGGCAGGCCGCCACCGTCATCACCGCGTCACACATCCGCCACCCGCACGCAAACCTGCGCGATCAAGCTGTCTGCGGACTACGTGAGAGCAGCCGTCATGCGCATCGGTATCGTCAGCGAAACCTGGCCGCCGGAGATCAACGGTGTCGCCCTCACCGTGCACGGGCTGGCTGCCGGGCTCGCCGCGCGCGGCCATGCGATCGACGTGGTGCGGCCGCGCCAGGCGCGGCAGAGCGTGGCCGACCCGCACTTCGAGACCTTGTTCACCCGCGGCGTGGCCTTGCCGCGCTATCCCGGCCTGCGCTTCGGCCTGCCGGCCGGACAGGCCCTGCACGAGCGCTGGGCGCAGGAACGCCCCGACGCGATCTACATCGCCACCGAAGGCCCGCTGGGCTGGTCGGCGCTGCGCACGGCCTGCGCCCTGCGCATTCCGGTGGCAACCGGTTTCCACACGCGCTTCGACAGCTATGTCGGCCACTACGGCCTGCGCTGGCTGACCTCGCTGGTGCGCGGCCACCTGCGTCGCTTCCACAGCCGTGCCGTCGCGACTCTCGTGCCTACCGATGCGCTGGCGCAGGAGCTCGCTGCACTCGGCGTGGACAATGCGCGCCTGCTGCGCCGCGCGGTGGACACGCAACTGTTCCATCCCGACCGGCGCGACCCGGCGTTGCGCGCGCAATGGGGCGTCGATGCCGGCACGCCGGTGGTGCTGTACGTGGGCCGCATCGCGCCAGAGAAGAATCTCGACCTGGCGGTGCAAGCCTTCCGCGCCGCGCAACGGAAGCAGCCGGCGCTGCGTTACGTATGGGTGGGCGACGGTCCCGCGCGCGCCGCACTGCAGGCGGCACATCCGGATTTCATCTTCGCCGGCATGCAGCGTGGCGAAGCGCTGGCGCGGCACATCGCCAGCGCCGACCTGTTCCCCTTCCCCAGCCTCAGCGAGACCTTCGGCAACGTGATCCTGGAGGCCATGGCCTGCGGCCTGCCGGTGGTGGCTTACCACGAGGGCGCGGCGCGCGAGCATCTGCGCGACGGCTACAACGGCTACCGCATCGCCTCCGGCAACGCGGCCGAATTCGTCGAGGCGACCGTCAGGCTGGCCAACAACCCCGGCCTGATCCGCCACATGGGCCGCCGCGCACACGAAGGCGTGGCGCGTCTGTCGCCGGAACGCGTGATCCGCGAATTCGAAACCCTGCTGCGCGAACTCGCCGAGGAGCAGCACCATGAACACGATACCGTCGTCGTCCATGCCTAGAACCGTCGCCTTCGACCGCCGCGTCTGCGTGGCGGCCAACCGCTGGGGCACGCGCCGCGCGGTGGGCACTTGCTTCGGCGCGATCAGCCGGCTCGGCGACGGCATGTTCTGGTACGCGCTGATGTTCGCCCTGGCCGCGCTGGAAGGCCGCCGCGGCCTGTATGCCGCGGCGCAGATGGCCATTACCGGCCTGGCTGCTCTGCTGCTCTACCGCCTGCTGAAAAAGTACACGCGCCGGCCGCGTCCGTTCCGCGCCTGCCCGGGTGTGATAGCGCACGTGCCGCCGCTGGACGAGTTCAGCTTCCCGTCCGGCCACACCTTGCAGGCAGTCAGCTTCACCATCGTGGCAGTGGCCTGGTTTCCGCTGCTGGCGCCGCTGCTGGTGACGTTCACCGTGCTGATCGCCACTTCGCGCGTGGTACTCGGCCTGCACTACCCCAGCGATGTATTGGCCGCGATCGGCATCGGCGGCGCGCTCGGCACACTGTCCTTGTGGCTGGCGCACATCGCAGCGACGCTAGGCTGAGCAATTCCTGCGCACCGCGTCGAACGCTGTTTTGCGCTCAGACACTTGCGACACCTATCCACAGGCTGTGCCCACATGCTTCCACACGAACTGTGGAAAACCCGCGCCGCGCTGCGCATAAATTCGTCAACGCGTGCCAAGTGCTTGTCGTCAAAGCACCGAATGCGGCTTGTCCACAGCTTTGTCGGACAAACATCCACATCGCCTGTGGAAAACCCCGGCGCGAAAACGACGATGCCGCCCAAGGGCGGCATCGTGCATCGAGGATCGGGCAAGCATCACGCCGCGCGCGGCGCCTTCTGCATCAGGTTGAGCAGGTCGGCCAGCTTGTCGCGCATCTCGCGGCGGTCGATGATCATGTCGATCGCGCCGTGCTCGAGCAGGAACTCGGAACGCTGGAAGCCTTCGGGCAAGGTCTCGCGCACGGTCTGCTCGATCACGCGCGGACCGGCAAAGCCGATCAGCGCCTTCGGCTCGCCGATGTTGATGTCGCCCAGCATGCCCATGCTGGCGGAGACGCCACCGGTAGAAGGATTGGTCAGCACGCTGATGTAGGGCACGCCGGCATCGCGCAGCTTCGCCAGCACCGCAGAGGTCTTGGCCATCTGCATCAGCGAGAACAGGCCTTCCTGCATGCGCATGCCGCCGCTGGCGGCGAAGCACACCAGCGCGCTCTTTTCGGCCAGCGCGCGCTCGCCGGCGCGGGCGAACTTCTCGCCGCCCACCGAGCCCATCGAGCCGCCGACGAAGGCGAACTCGAACGCGGTGGCGACCAGCGGCCGGCCCTTCAGGCGGCCGCTCATCGCGATCAGGGAGTCCTTCTCGCCGCTGGACTTCTGCGAGGCCACGATGCGGTCGCGGTATTTCTTGGAGTCGCGGAACTTCAGCGGGTCGGTGGCCTCCATACTCGGCCACAGCTCCTGCGTGGAACCCTCGTCGAGCAGCGCGAGCAATCGCGTGCGGGCACGGATCGCATGGTGATGCCCGCACTTGGGGCAGACCATCAGGTTGCGCTCCAGCTCCGGCTTGTACAGCACCGAGCCGCATCCGGCGCACTTCTCCCACACACCCTCGGGCACCTTGCCCTTGCCGGCGTTGGAGCCGTGCGTCCGCGCACGCGGGGTCATGATTTTCTGCAGCCAGTTCATAGCGACACCTCTGGTGAAGCGTGCATTCTAGCCGAGAACCGGGATACGTCCCGGACGCCCGCGTGTGGTGCGCGGCGTGCGGTCAGGCGCAGCCGTCAGCCGGCATCCAGCGCGGCACGGATCGGCGCCAGGAAACCGCTGACACGGTCCTCGACTTCCGCCGCCGACGCTGCGCCTGCCAGCCGCTCCACCAGCGCGCTGCCGATTACCACCGCGTCGGCGAAACCGGCGATGGCCTTCGCACTTTCGGCATCGCGCACGCCGAAGCCCACCGCCACCGGCGCGTTTGCATGGCCACGGATGTCGGCCACGCGCTCGGCGATGTCCGTGGTGCTCAGCCGTGCGGCGCCGGTAATGCCGGCGAAGGATACGTAGTAGAGGAAACCCGCGGCCGCCGCACACAGTTTCGCCAGGCGCTCCGGCGCCGTGGTGGGTGCGGCGAGCAGGATCTGCCTGAGGCCCGCTTCCCGCAATGGCAGCAGTACCGCCGATTCCTCCAGCGGGCAGTCCACCACCAGCACGCCGTCCACGCCGGCCTGCACGGCCTCTGCGGCGAAGCGCGCATAGCCGTGGATCTCGATGGGGTTGAGGTAGCCCATCAACACGACCGGCGTGTCGTTGTCGCGCTGGCGGAACTGCGCCACCCAACCGAGCACCTTGGCCAGACCTACGCCCGCGGCAATCGCCCGCTCGCTGGCGTGCTGGATCACCGGGCCGTCGGCCATGGGGTCGGAGAACGGCACACCCAGTTCGATCAGGTCGGCGCCGGATTCGACCAGGGCGTGCATCAGCGCCACCGCGTGTTCGGGCGAAGGATCGCCCGCCGTGACGAAGGGGATCAGTCCGGTGCGGCCGGCGGCCTTGAGCGCTGCAAAGCGACGGTCGATGCGATTCATACCTGCACTCCTTCGCGCGCCGCGATCGTGTGCACGTCCTTGTCGCCGCGACCAGAAAGATTGCACAGCACGATGCCGTCCTTCGGATACTCGCGGGCCAGCTTGATCGCCTGGGCGACCGCGTGGCTGGATTCCAGCGCGGCGAGGATGCCCTCGGTGCGCGCCAGCAAATGGAAAGCCTCCAGCGCTTCGTCGTCGGTGACGCCGACATAGTCGGCGCGACCCGCATCCTTCAGGAAGGCATGCTCCGGGCCCACGCCGGGGTAATCCAGGCCCGCCGACACCGAATGCGTCTCGGTGATCTGGCCGTCGTCGTCGCACAGTACGTAAGTGCGGTTACCGTGCAGCACACCAGGGCGACCCGCGGCCAGCGAAGCTGCATGATGCCCGGTGGCAATCCCTTCGCCCGCCGCCTCGGCGCCGACGATGCGCACGTCGCGGTCGTTGAGGAAGGCATGGAACAGGCCGATCGCATTCGAACCGCCGCCCACGCAGGCGGTCAGCACGTCAGGCAGCCGGCCGTACTGCTCCAGCAGCTGCGCGCGCGCCTCGCGGCCGACGATGGCGTTGAAGTCGCGCACCATCAGCGGATACGGATGCGGGCCGGCCACGGTGCCGATGATGTAGAAGGTGTCGGCCACGTTGGTGACCCAGTCGCGCATCGCCTCGTTCAAGGCGTCCTTCAGCGTCTTCGAACCGGACGTCACCGGCACCACCTCGGCGCCGAGCAGCTTCATGCGGTAGACGTTGATCTTCTGCCGCTCGATATCGGTGGCGCCCATGTAAACCACGCACTTCAGGCCCAGCCGCGCCGCCACCGTGGCGCTGGCCACGCCGTGCTGGCCGGCGCCGGTCTCGGCGATGATGCGGGTCTTGCCCATGTGCCGCGCCACCAAGGCCTGGCCCACGGTGTTGTTGATCTTGTGCGCGCCGGTGTGGTTGAGGTCCTCGCGCTTGAGCAGGATGCGCGCGCCACCCACGTGCTTGGTCAGCCGCTCGGCGAAATACACCGGGCTGGGCCGGCCCACGTAATGCGTGAGATCGCGGTCGAGCTCGGCAATGAAGGCCGGATCCTTGCGCAGGCGCAGGTAGGCATCGGTCAGCTCGGCCAGCGGCGCCATCAGCGTTTCGGCGACATAGCTGCCACCGAACTGGCCGAAGCGTCCCTGGGCATCGGGGAAGGCGTGGAAATCCCGGATCTCGGGCATGGCGGCTCCAACGGAAAGCGGCGGCGACAGGCTCACACCTTAGCGCCTGCGCACCCCGCGAAAAAGCGAAAAGATCGCAGTGATACTTGAGCTAGACTCACAGCATGTCGGATCGCGATCTGCCCTCGCTGAATGCCCTTCGCGCCTTCGAGTCCGCTGCGCGACTGGGCAGCATGAGCCTCGCCGCACAGGAACTGCACGTGACCCACGGCGCGGTGAGCCGGCAAGTGCGCGCGCTGGAAGAAGCCCTGGGCCAGCCGCTGTTCGTCCGTCAGGGTCGCGGCGTCGCGCTGACCGCGACCGGGCAGCAGTTGCGCGAGCAATGCAGCGCCGCGTTCGGGCAATTGCGGGAAGGCTGGCTGCAACTGAAAAAGACCAGCGGCATGTCGGCCTACGTGCTCGGTTGTTCCGGCAGTGTGCTGGCACGCTGGGTGATTCCCCGGCTGGAGCGCCTGCGCTACGAACTGCCCGCGCTGACGCTGCATCTGGCCGTACAGGACGAACCCGTGGCCGACCACCTGGCCGACGTGGATGCCGCCCTGCTGCTGGCCGCGCCGCCCTGGCCTGCCGGCTGGCAAGTGCACGAACTGGCGCCGGAACGCATCGGCCCGGTACTCAGCCCGCGCTACCCCGACGCAGACCGCCTGCGCGAACTGCCCGCCACCGCACTGTGCGACGAGCCGCTGCTGCACACCGCCTCGCGCCCGCAGGCCTGGCCGGAGTGGGCGCACGCCATGGGCCTGCCCCCCGAATCGCTGCAGCAGACGCAGGCCCTGCCCCACCTCTACTTCCTGCTGGAGGCTGCTGCGGCCGGGCTGGGCGTGGCCATCGCGCCGCAGCCGCTGGTTGCCGACGACCTGGCCAGCGGGCGTTTGCTGGCACCCTGGGGATTCCGCGAAACGTCCGCGCGCTGGGTGCTGGTTTCGGCGCGACGAACCGACGATGCGAGGCTCGCGGCGCTGGCGGACTGGCTGCGCGGCGAACTGGCCGAGGCCTGATCGAGATTTCTGCCGCGCTTCGACTCCGCTTGCTATCGCAGGCTACGCTCAGCGTGCACGGTGAAAGCACGGCCAGCGATTCTGCTTTGCATTGACCTGCACTCCTCCACCACGGCCGCTGCCGGCATCGTGCTGGAAGCTTCGCTCATGGCGTGCCTTCTCCTTCGTCCGTGGCACGCACCGCCGCGATGAAATCCCGCAGCTTGCCGGCATCCTTGATGCCAGGCGCCGACTCCACGCCGCTGGCCACGTCCACCGCCCACGGTCGCGCGACGCGGATCGCTTCGGCCACGTTGCCGGCGTGCAGCCCCCCGGCAAGCACCAGCGGCTGCACAAGGTTCCTGGGCATCAGCGACCAATCGAAAGCTTTGCCGCCACCACCGGCCTCGCCGAGGCCGTGGCCGTCGAGCAGCAGCGCGGCGGCACGCGGATAGTCGCGCAGGCGCGCCAGCGCAGCAGCACCCTCGCCCATCGCGATGGCCTTGAGGTAGCGATGGCCGAACTGCGCGCACCAGGCGTCTGATTCGCCGCCGTGGAACTGCAACAGGTCCGGCACCACGGTGGCGATGACTTCCTCCACCAGCGCCGGCGCGTCGTCCATGAACAGTGCCACTGTGCTTACGAACGGCGGCAGGGCATGCACGATGGCCTGCGCCTGCGCCACGGAAACGCGGCGCCGGCTGCGCGCGGTGAACACCAGTCCGATCGCGTCGGCACCGAGCTGTGCGGCCAGCAAGGCGTCCTCGACGCGGGTCATGCCGCAGCACTTGATGCGCGTCATGGTTGGCTCACCGCTGCGGGCAGACCCCAATGCGCCTCGTAGCGCGGGCCGATGAAGGTGAGCCCGGAGGATGGCGCGGTCGGTCCGGCCACCTCGCGGTTGCGCCCCGCCAGCAGTTCGCCGACCCATGCGACAGGCTGCTCGCCGCGCCCCACCGGCAGCAGCGAACCCACGATGTTGCGCACCATGTGGTGCAGGAAAGCGTTTGCCTCGATCTCCACGATCACCTGCTCGTCTTCCCGTCGTACGCTCACCGCCAGCACGGAACGCCGCGCGTGTGCAGCCTGGCAGGACACCGCGCGGAATGCGGAAAAGTCGTGCTCGCCCAGCAACGCCTGCGCGGCCTCATGCATGCGCGCTGCATCCAGCGGCAAGCGTTCCCAGGTCACGTAGCGCGCGTCCAGCGCCGCGCGTACCGGCCGGTTGAGGATGGTGTAGCGATAACGCCGGCTGCGCGCGGAAAAACGCGCGTGGAAATCCTCCGCCACCGGCTGCGCCCACAGCACCGCCACGCCGGTCGGCAGGTTGGAGGTCGCGCCCAGCAGCCAGCCGCGCATCGCACGCGACACCCCGGTATCGAAATGCACCACCTGGCAACGGCCATGCACGCCGGCGTCGGTGCGACCCGCACAGGTCACCTCGACCGGTTGCGCGGCCACTTTCGACAAGGCGTCTTCCAGCGCGCCCTGCACCGTGTTGCCATGGCTCAGGCGCTGCCAGCCGAGGAAGTCGGTGCCGTCGTATTCGATGCCCAGGGCGATGCGCATGGATCGGGAGAATGCGGAAAGTGCGCAGCGTAGCAGGCATTTTCATTTGCGATCGTCCGTGATCGCGAAAATCAAACGGGCGGCCATCCATGGCCGCACTCCTCAAACTTTGCGATCGTCCGTGATCGCGAAAATCAAACGGGCGGCCATCCATGGCCGCACTCCTCAAACTTTGCGATCGTCCGTGATCGCGAAAATCAAACGGGCCGGCATGGCCGGCCCGTTCGGGGTTCGAGGTGCGCGCAGGCGACTCAGTGCAGGTCGTCGATCATGCGCTTGGCGACGTCGCGCTGCGTTTGGCTGCCCTCGTGGATCACTTCCTCGAGCATGGCGCGGGCCCCTTCGGGGTCGCCCATGTCCAGGTAGGCGCGAGCCAGGTCGAGCTTGGTGTCCACCGGGTCGTCGCTGAAATCGCGCGGCTCGATGTCGTGCCCAGCCGGATGGACGTGCATCTCCGGCTCCTCGAACTGCCAGCTCGACGCCGACGAGCGCAGCACCGTCACATCGTCGTCAGCGGCGTGATGCTCCGCGGCCTGGTGCGCCACGACCGGCTCGACCTCGTCGGCATGCTTCGGCGACGACGCCGATTCGTGCCCCGGCGTCAGGTCGAAATTGAAGTTGTACTCGCTCACCTTCACCGGGTGCGCAGGCAGCGGCGGCGGACCGGCCGGCGCGGATGCCGCAGCAGGCTCAGTGGTGGGCTCGGCAGCGTACTTGTCGATGTCGAAGCCGTGGTGCGCCTCAAGCTCCTCCGCCGACATGCCGCCGTGCCCGGCGAACAGCGGATGGCCGGGCACCAGGTCCTCGCCCATGTGCAGCACGTCCTGCCACTCTTCCTGATGCGGATCGGTGACGTGGGCATGCATCGCCTCGGCGGCGGCCTCGAAATGCTCGACGTCGCGGCGGCCGTAATACAGGCTGACCAGCTCCAGGTGCAGGCCGATGTCGTCGGGATGCTCGGCCAGCTGGTCGAGCAACTGGTTCTGGTCGACGTCGTCGGCACTGTCGACCAGCGGCGTGTCGCCGAAACGGTCGGCCAGCGACGGCGCCAGCTTCGGCGCCTGGACCGCGGGCTTCGCCTTGCGGCGACGGCCGAGCAGCGCGCCCAGCAACAGCAGCACCAGGACGATGGCGCCCAGCGCCTGCGCCCACAGCTGCGTGTACCAGGGTTCCTCGCTCGCCGGCGCTGCCGGCTTGATGGCCGTCGGCTTGATCGGGGTGGTCTTCGCCGGCGTGGCGGCCGCGGCCGGCTGGCCCGTGGTGGGCGCCGTCGCGGCAGCAGACGGGGCCGCTGCCGGTTTGGCAGCCGCGGTCACGGGCTGGTTGCCAGCGGTCGCCGCCGCGGCCGGGGCGACACTGGCCGGCTGCTCCGCCGGCTTCGCCGTGCTCGCGCCAGTCGCTGTCGCCGCCGTCGCTGCGGCAGCAGGCGCCGCATGCACCGGTTCGACCGGCTGGCCGGAAGCTTTGCGCGCCGCGGCCAGCTTCTGCTGCAGCTCGGCGATCTCGCTGTCCTTGAGCGCCAGCAGGCGTTCGTTCTTGTTGTTGATGTCGCTGAGATCCTTCAGCCGCGACTTCAGGTCCGCACCCTGCTGCTGCAGGCTGGCGAGGGTCTCCTGGCTGCGCAGCAAATCCTGGCGCAGCGCATTGCCCTGCTCCGCCCCGGCCGCCGCAGCGGCAGCCTTGCTGCCCTGCTTCGCCGGCATCAGGGCCAGGTGGTCGCCCTTGCTGCCTGCAGCCGCCGTGGGCGAGCTGGAGGTACCGGCGCGCGTGCCCGCATCGGCCACGGTCACCGGCGAACTGCTCACCGTGCCGTTGCGCCAGTCGCCGTTCTGGCGGCGCACTTCTTCTGCGGCGGCGGCGATGGCAACCGCTGCAGCCTCGTCCTTGCTGGGGATGCGCAACACCGCGCCAGCCTTCAACGCATTGATGTTGTCGCGGTAGAACGCGTCGGGATTGGCCTGCTTGAGCGCCAGCAGCATCTGGTTGACGTCGACGCCGGCCGGTGCCGTCTGGTGAGCCACCGCGGACAAGGTCTGGCCGCGTGCAACCGGTCCAAAACGGCCATTCGCCACCTGTTCCGTCGCGGCGGCATGCGTCGCGCCGGCATGGCTGGCCGGGCGGGGTGCGGACGCGGTGGCGGCCGGCTTCGCCTCATGGGATGCCGCATGGGAAGCGGCGGGGGTATGCGACGCTACCGGCGCCGGGTTGCTGCCGGGCGGATCGAGCAAGATGGTGTATTCGCGCACGCTCTTGCCGGTGCCGCCGCTGATCTCGACCAGCAGATCGAGGAACGGGTCGTTGACCGCCGCCTCGCTGGTAATGCGGATGACTTTGTGGCCGTTGGCGCCGTCGACCACGTCGAAGCGCAGGGGAATCGAGGGTCGTCCGCCGCTCACCCCGGCACGTGCGAATTCCTCGCCCGAAGCCAGTTGCACGCTGAGCTGCTGCAACTCGGCCGGCGTCGCCTTCTGCACCGGGATTTCCGCCAGCAGTGGCTGGCCCAGCGCCGACTTGACCTGGACCTGGCCCAGGTCCAGCGCCAGTGCGTGGCCGCTGCCAAGGGTCAGCGCCACCAGCAGTGGCAGTTTCAACGAACGATTCATCACGCGCTCCCCCGAACAAGCCATGGCATCTGGCAAGGCCACCACGATAGTGGCGCTTCGCCCTGACGAGGCGCCACTTTAGTTAGATGTGTACGGATCAACAATAGCAGGATCGCAGACTTGCGACGCATTGCTGCCGCACATTCCAGAACCCTGGCGGCCCTTGGGAGGGAGGATCAGGGTCCTTTGCCGGTGGCGGCCCCGGCCTGCTGTGCCGCCTGCAACTGCCGCTGCAGATCGGCGATCTCCGCGTCCCGCTGCTTGAGCCGCTGGGCGGCCGCCTCGCTGCCGGACTCCTGCGCGGCCACGTCGTGCCGCAAGCGTTGCACCTCGGCACGTTGCCTGGCGACCGCAGCCGCATCCTTGGGCGCCGCCTTGGAAACAGCAGGCTGCTGGGTGCGCGCCCACAGAGGGGCGGCCGCCAGCGCCAAGGCCAGCGCCAGCCAGTACTGGCCGCGCCTCACAGATAGTCCTTGATCAGCAGCTCGGCGATCTGCACTGCGTTCAGCGCCGCGCCCTTGCGGATGTTGTCCGAGACGATCCACAGATCGAGGCCGTGGTCGTGCGAGATGTCCTCGCGGATACGGCCCACGTACACCGGGTCCTTGCCGGCCACGTCGCCCACCGGGGTGGGATAGCCGCCGGCCTTGCGCTCGTCCATCACCACCACGCCCTCGGCCTGCTCCAGCAAGGCGCGGGCCTGCTCGGCGCTGATCTTGTCGCGGGTCTCGATGTGCACCGCCTCGGAGTGGCCGTAGAACACCGGCACGCGCACCGCGGTGGGGTTCACCTGGATGGATTCGTCCTCCAGGATCTTGCGCGTCTCCCACACCATCTTCATCTCTTCCTTGGTGTAGCCGTTCGGCTGGAATTCGTCGATGTGCGGGATCACGTTGAAGGCGATCTGCTTGGGGAACTTGCTCTTCTCCACGTCCTGGAAGTTGAGCAGCGCGGCAGTCTGCCGGCCCAGTTCCTCCATACCCGAGCGGCCCGCGCCGGAAACCGACTGGTAGGTAGCCACGTTGATGCGCTCGATGCCCACCTCGCGGTGGATCGGCGCCAGTGCCACCAGCATGCCCATGGTCGAGCAGTTCGGGTTGGCGATGATGCCGCGGGTGGTGTACTGGGCGATCGCGTGCGGGTTCACCTCGCTCACCACCAGCGGGATGTCGTCCTGGTAGCGGAACTCGGAAGTGTTGTCGATCACCACCGCACCGGCCGCCGCGGCGCGCGGCGCATGCACCTTGCTCACCGAGCCGCCGGCCGAGAAGAAGGCGATGTCCACGCCGGCGAAGTCGTAGTCGGCAAGGTTGCGCACCGTCACCTGTTTGCCCGCGAACTCCACCTTGCCGCCGGCAGAGCGCTCGCTGGCCAGCGGCACCAGCTCGCCGACCGGGAAATCGCGCTCGGCGAGGATCGCCAGCAGGGTCTCGCCCACGGCGCCGGTGGCGCCGACCATCGCAACCTTGTAACTGCTCTTCTTGCTCATCGGGTGGGTTCTTGGTGGGTGGAAAAGTGGAGGGGTGGTGGAACAGTCGCGCCGGCCGCGGCCAGCGCTTCGGGATTCAAGAGGTTCGGCGGATGCCCGGCATGCGGGCCATGGCCGAAGAACGCCAGCACATTGTCCACCGCCACGGCGGTCATGGCACGGCGGGTATCTGTCGTGGCGCTGGCGATATGCGGGCTGAGCAGCACGTTGTCGAGCGCGAGCAGGTCCGGATGCACCCGCGGCTCACCCTCGAACACGTCCAGCCCCGCCGCGGCGAGGCGGCCTTCGCGCAGCGCGGCCGCCAGCGCCGCGTCGTCCACGATGCCGCCGCGCGCCACGTTCACCAGCACCGCGGACGGCTTCATCTGCGCCAGCTCGGCGGTGCCGATGGCGTGACGGGTCTCCGCCGTCAGCGGCAATACCAGCACGAGGCAGTCGGACTCACGCAGCAAGGTGGTCTTGTCCACGTAACGGGCGCGGCATTCGCGTTCGGTGCTCTCTGGCAGGCGCGAGCGGTTGTGATAGAGCACCGGCATGCTGAAGCCCTGCGCGCGTCGGGCGATCGCCTGGCCGATACGGCCCATGCCCAGGATGCCCAAGGTGCGGCCGCGCACATCGGTGCCCAGCCAGCCCTTGAACTCGGTGGCGTGCCAGTGCCCTGCGCGCAGCCAGCGCTCGGCGGCGCCCATGCGCCGCGCCGCGCCGAGCAGCAGCGCCCAGGCGTAGTCGGCCACGCTCTCGTTGAGCACGTCGGCGGTGTTGGAGGCAGCGATGCCGGCTGCACCCAGCGCGGCCAGGTCGAGGTTGTCGTAGCCCACGGCAAGATTGGCCACGATGCGCAGACGCTTTGCGCCGGCCAGCTCGGCCGTACCGATGTGTTCCTTCAAGCCCACGATGGCGGCATCGCAGCCGGCCAGTTTCGCGGCCAGCTCGGCGGGGGCGAACTTCCTCTCTTCCGGCTCGACGCGCACATCGAAATGCGGAGCCAGCCGTGCGGTCACGTCGTCGAAGGTCGGGCGCGACACCCACACGCTGGGCCGGTCGCTCATGGACGTCCCACTGCCGGCAGGATCTCGTCGGCGATCCAGAACCAGGTCAACGCCATGCCGAACAAGGTGCCGACCAGCCACAGCAGCCAGCGCCGGCGACGCCAGCCGGCCCGGAACGCCGAAAGCTGCATCGGCACGTCCGCCAGGTAGGCGGCGCAGTAGCAGACATTCGCCAGCACCGCGAGAACGAACAGCATCAGCAGGTGCTGGACGTCCAGTTGGCCGCGCAGCTCGGCCCATGCCGATGCCGTCCAGCCCAGGACGACCGCCGCCAGCGCGATGTTGTAGGCGATGCGCCGGCGCTCCCAGTAGCCGATCGCGTCGCTGAGAATTTCGCCAAAACGGGGCACCAGGCCAAGGGCCGGGTCGGAATGCGTTTTCATCGTCGTCGCCTCCGTCAGGTGATACGGGGGGCCACCTCGCCCACGTCGCCGCACTGCGCGCGGTGGCGCAGCGCGTGGTCCATCAGCACCAGCGCCATCATCGCCTCGGCGATCGGCGTGGCGCGGATGCCGACGCAGGGGTCGTGGCGGCCCTTGGTGACCACTTCCACCGGCTCGCCCGCCAGGTTCACGCTGCGGCCGGGAATCAGGATGCTGGACGTGGGCTTCAACGCGACCGAGGCGACCACCGCCTGCCCCGTGCTGATGCCGCCAAGGATGCCACCCGCGTGATTGGACGTAAAGCCGTCCAAATGCATTTCATCGCGGTGCTGGCTGCCGCGCTGCCCGACCGCCGCGAAACCGTCGCCGATCTCCACACCCTTCACCGCATTGATCGACATCAGCGCACTGGCGAGGTCGCCGTCCAGCTTGCCGTAGATCGGCTCGCCCCAGCCCGGCGGCACGCCATCGGCCACCACGTTGACGCGCGCACCGACCGAGTCGCCGGATTTGCGCAGCGCGTCCATGTATTTTTCCAGCTCGGGGACTTGCGCCGCATCCGGCCAGAAGAACGGGTTCTGCTCCACCGCGGACCAGTCGAAACCGGCCGGCGCGATCTCGCCGATCTGCGCGAGGTAGCCACGCACGCGCACGCCGTGGCGCTCGGCCAGCCATTTCTTGGCGATCACCGCGGCGGCCACGCGCATGGTGGTTTCGCGCGCCGACGAACGGCCGCCGCCGCGTGGATCGCGGATGCCGTACTTATGCCAGTAGGTGTAGTCGGCATGGCCGGGGCGAAAGGTCGAGGCGATGTCGCCGTAGTCCTTGCTGCGCTGGTCGGTGTTGCGGATCAGCAGCGCGATCGGCGTGCCGGTGGTGCGGCCTTCGTACACGCCGGAAAGGATCTCCACCTCGTCCGCCTCGCGCCGCTGCGAGGTGTGGCGCGACTTGCCGGTGGCGCGGCGGTCGAGGTCCTGGCGGAATTCTTCTTCGCTGATCGGCAGGCCCGGCGGGCAGCCGTCGATCACGCAGCCAATGGCCGGCCCGTGGCTTTCGCCGAAGGTGGTGACGGTGAAGAGCTTGCCGGTGGAGTTGCTGGACACGGGATTTGGACGTCCGAGGAAAACCCGCACAGCTTACCGCGATGCAACAATTCCTGCGCTCCTGCCGGCGACAGCGGGCCATTCGCTGGCCAGCAGCCCGAAGACGACGTCATCCACCCAGGCGCCATGGAACAGCAGGCTTTCGCGGAAATGCGCCTCCTTGCGCATGCCCATCGCCTGCAGCAAGGCCATGCTCGGCGCGTTGCGCGGATCGACCGACGCATGCAGGCGATGCACCCCCATCTCGCCGAACAGCCAGCCGAACAGCGCATGCAGCGCCTCGCGGGCATAGCCCTTGCCCTGCACGGCAGGCGCCAGCGTGATGCCGAATTCGGCTTGCGCATCGGCGAGGCAGAAGCCGACGTCGCCGATCAGCGCGCCATCGTCGAGATGGCGAATGGCGCGTTGGAACCACTGGCCTTGCGATGGCGCGGCCATGGCCGACTGATCGTCGATGAAACGCTCGGCATCGGCCAGTGCGGCCGGGCGCCAACCCTGGTAACGGCAAACCTCCGGATCGGCGCGATACGCGAACAGCGCCGCGGCGTCGTCACGGCGCAGCGCATCCAGTCGCAAGCGTGCCGTGACCAGTTCCATCGGATCAGCGCCGCGCGGCCGCGGCGGCGTGGATCGCCGCCTTGTGCTCGACCAGGTCGCGGCGCTCCAGCGCGAACACGCCCATCTGGCCGACCTTGAACTCGATCCACACGAACGGGACTTCCGGCAGCAGCGCGGCCAGCGCGTGCTCGCTCTCGCCCACTTCGACGATCAGCAGGCCGTCGTCGGTCAGCAGGTCGGCGGCCTCGTCGAGGATGCGCAGGCAGATGTCCAGCCCGTCCTGGCCCGAGGTGAGGCCGAGCTTGGGCTCGTGGGCGTATTCGCCGGGCAGCGCGGTGTATTCGTCCTCGGTGACGTAGGGCGGGTTCGAGACGATCAGGTCGTACTTGCGCCCGCGCACGCCGGCGAACAGGTCGGACTTCACCGCCTCGACGCGCGACTCGACGTGCTGGAACACGATGTTCTCGCGCGCCAGCGCCAGCGCGTCGTCGCTGATGTCGACGATATCGACGCGCCAGTCCGGGTTGTATTCGGCCATCGCGATGCCGATGCAGCCCGAGCCGGTGCACAAGTCCAGCGCGCGCTCCACATGGCGCTCGTCCAGCCACGGCGCGAAGCCGGATTCGATCAGCTCGGCAATCGGCGAGCGCGGCACCAGAGCACGGCGATCGCTCTTGAACTTCAAGCCGGCGAACCAGGTTTCGCCGACCAGGTAGGCCACCGGCAGGCGCTCGCTGACGCGGCGCTCGATCAAGGCCAGCACGTTCGCGCGCTCCTCGGTGGTGAGCCGGCCCGCGCCGTAGGCCGGCGGGATGTCCGGCGGCAGGTGCAGGCTGGCCAGCACCAGGTGGGTGGCCTCGTCGATGGGGTTGTCGTGGCTGTGGCCGAAGGTCAGCCCGGCGGCCGAGAAGCGGCTGGCGCCGTAGCGGATGAAGTCGATGATGGTGGCGAGTTCGGCGGTCACGGGCGGCCCACGGCGCGGCAAAAAGACCGCTGATTATAAGCGCCAGCCCCGTATACTGGCTGGATGACTTTCAAAGTATTGCTCCAATACATCCTTCCGCACCGCTTTCTGTCGCGCCTGGTCTACTGGGGCACGCGCTGGACCTTCGCGCCGTGGAAGAACTGGCTGATCGCCACCATCGTGCGCAACTACAACGTGAACATGGCCGAGGCGGCGCAGCCCGATCCGTTGGCCTACCAGCACTTCAATGCCTTCTTCACCCGCAAGCTGAGGCCCGGCGCGCGCCAGGCCGACGCCGATCCGGCCGCCCTGCTCTCGCCCGCCGACGGCCGCGTCAGCCAGGCCGGCGCTATCGTCGACGGGCGCATCTTCCAGGCCAAGGGACAGGACTACAGCGCCGCCGAACTGCTGGGCGACGAGGCCTCGGCCGCGCCGTACCGCAACGGCCGCTTCGTCACCGTCTACCTGTCGCCTCGCGACTACCACCGCGTGCACATGCCGCGGGCCGGTACGCTCAAGGAAACCGTGCACGTACCCGGACGCATCTTCAGTGTGGCGCCGTTCGCGGTCGAAGCCATTCCGCGGCTGTTCGCGCGCAACGAGCGGCTGGTCTGCCATTTCGAAGGCGAACACGGCCCGTTCGCGGTGGTGATGGTGGGCGCGATCCTGGTGTCCTCGGTGGCCACGGTGTGGGACGGGCTGGTGATCCCGCCCTACGCGCCGTCGATCCGCCGCAAGTCCTTCGCCGGCCAGAAGGTGACGCTGGAGCGCTTCGCCGAAATGGCGCGTTTCAACATGGGCTCCACGGTGATCCTGCTGTTGCCCGAAGGCATGGCCGAACTGGATGCGCTGCAGCCGCAACAGCCGGTGCAGGTAGGCCAGCGGCTGGGGGGCACGCTTCGCGCAAACTGACGCCTCGCGTCATTTTGTGACGCACTGGGCGCAACCGGTATCGCGCGCCCACTATCCTCTCGCCGTTGCCGTGCCCACCGCGCGGTGCCAGCCGACGAGGACTCCATGCAGCTGCTCAGCCCGGCCATCGCCTTCCTCCGCGCGTACCAGCTCACCCGCCAGTTGCGCGAGATCGAGCGTTGCGTGCACGCTCTGCCCCAGCGCAGCCGCGCCCAGCTGAGTCTGCTGACCTTGCGCGAGATCGGCCAGGCCTCGCGCAGCGAATTCCCGCACCTGTACGGCACGCCGCCGGAAGCGCGCTACCTGCCTTGGGGAAAGGGCACCGACACCGGCTACGAGCGGGCACGTTCGGACAATCCCGAGGTGGCGTTGCGCGGCATCGCGCTGTGGCTGGCCGTGGCTTATCACGAGACCAAGCACTCGCCACAGGATCGCCTGCAGCTGCAGCACCTGGCGGTGTTGCGGCTGCTGAACGAGCTGAAGCGCCTGCATCGTTCGGGGGCCAAGGCCAGCCAAACTTCCCAGGCCAATAGCTGGGTAGGCGCTGGCGCCACCGCCTGACCGAAGCTCAGCGACACTCCGGCACTTTCAACACCTGCCCCACCGAAATGTGGTGATGCCGCAGATGGTTCATCTCGGCGACTTCCTCCACGCTGGAACAGCGCAGCTGGCGCACGATGCCGACCAGGGTGTCGCCACGGCGCACCTTGTAATGACGGGTCTTGGCGGGCCCCGCGGGCGGCGGCGGCGCCGCATCGACCACCACCGGCGCGGCGGCGCTGTGCAGGTCGGCGGCGAGTATCGGCCATGGCCCATCCACGCAGCGCGCGGCATAGGACTGCTCCAGTAGCTTGGGCAGCTGCACCACCGCGCCGGCCGGCTGCTCCTGCTGCGGGTCGAGCCGCGGGTTGAGGTTGCGCAGGGTACGGAACCAGCCCTCCTCCATGCCGCCGGCCGAGCCCAGGCAGACCGTCAGCTCGGAAATCGAGGCGGGCCGCTTCAGCGTGACGCTGCCAGCCACGCCGTCGATCTTCGGGAAGCGCAGGTTGTAGCTGTCCGGGTGCAGGAACAGCCACGCCGCCGCCAGCACCGAGGGCACGTAGTCACGGGTCTGCTGCGAGAGCTGGTTGTAGATGCGCGGATCGTAGAAGCTCACCGAGGTGTCCGGCCCCACCATCCGCTTCATGCGCCCCTCGCCGGCGTTGTAGGCCGCCAGGGTCAGCTCCAGGTTGTCGTTGAACACCTGGAGCTGCTCGTTCATGTATTCGGCGTTCGCGCGCGCCGACGAGGCCGGATCGAAGCGCAGGTCGAAACCGTTGAAGTTGGTCAGGCCGAAACGCATCCCGGTCGCGTACATGAACTGCAGCGGGCCTGCCGCGCCGGAGCGCGACACCGAGTGCACCTTGCCGCCGGACTCCTGCGCCATGATGCCGAACAGCAAGGCCTCCGGCAGATCGGCGTCCTTGTATGCGGGCCACATCTGTTGGCGCAGGTACTGGTAGTTGATCCAGGCGTCGATCAGGTTCGGCCGCCACTGGGTCAGCCACATCTGCAGCGCGGCCTTCACCGCGCCGTTCATCGCGATCAGTTCGGAAAGCTTCTGCCCGTGCAGCAAGGTCACGCTGCGCTGCGCTTCCGGCAACGCAGCGGCGCCGCGCTGGTCCAGCGCCATACCGGTCTGCGGCTCTTCGTTCATGCCCTCGTCGCCGATCGAGCTGCCGTCCTTGAGGCGCAGCATGTGATCGTAGGCCGAGAAGAAGCGTTGCGAATCGCAGCCGGCGGTGGCGCCACAGCGGACCGCGGTGTTCTTCAGCGTGTCCAGCGTCTGTTCCAGCGTCTTCTGCCCGGCGGCGGGGTTGCCGGCGCGGATCTGCTGCAACGCGGTGTCGTAACCCTGGGTGGCCTGGTCGAGCTGGGCATACAGCGCGGTCACCTGCGCCTGCGGTTTGGTGCCGCCCGTTCCCGCACAAGCCGCCAGCAAGCCAAACGCTACCGCCAACGGCGCCAGGCGCAGGGATCGAACAACACGAACAGACTGCATGGGAAAAACCATCCGACGAAAGGCGGACACCTTAGCCCGCGGCACCGGCAGACTCAATGAACCAGCGCGCGGCGGGCTCTGGCTACAATCGCGCTCGACTCGAAACGAAGGGATTCTCATGACCGACAAGCTGATCGGCGGCGTGCCGGGCGGCATCTCTCGGCAACAGGCTCCGAGGGGACGCTGATGCCACGCATCGAAATGGTTTCCGCCGACACGCCGTTTGGCGAGCGCTTCGCCGCCGGCTTCGGCTATCCACTGCGCGGCGCCGGGCTGGCCACCTGCACGGCGTTGGCGCTGGCGCATTACGCGAGTTTCCTGCCCGCCATCGGCACGCTGGCCAACCTGCTGGTATGGGCTGCAACCTGGCGCTATGCCGCCGACTGCATGCAGCACACCGCGAACGGCTACGCCAACCCGCCCGACGTGGGTGCGGATGAAGCCGGCACCGCCGGCTGGGCGCTTGCCCTGATCCATCTGGTGGCCGCGCTGCTGTTCGCCGCGTGTGCCTGGCTCGCCCCGTCCGCACTGTGGCTGCTGGTCCCGGTGCTGGTGCTGGCGTTGCCGGCCATCGACATGTCGCTGGCCTTCGACGGCAATGTGCTGTTGGCGCTCAACCCCGCCACCTGGTGGCGCATCGCGCTCGGCTTCGGCGGCGCCTATCTGGTGCCGGTGGCGATCAATCTGCTGCTGGGCGCGATGGTCGCGGTAGCCATGCTCACCTCCGCCCTGCTGCCGCGCTTCCTGGCACTGCCCCTGTACGGCTTCGCGTACACCTGGCTGATCGTGCTGGCCTTCCACCTGATGGGCGTACTGATCCACCAGCGCCACGAACGCTTCGGACTGGAGCCCGAAGCGCCGAAGCTCGCCAAGGCCATCGGCCAGGACGAGGACAGCCGGCTGGTCGATGAAGCACGCACGCTGGCCGGCAGCGATCCGATGGCGGCATTGCGCCAGCTGGCCGAACGCCTACGCCAGCGCACCGCCCCTGCGCCGGTGCACCAGCTCTACCGCGAGCTGCTGCGCCGCCAGGGCCTGCGCGACGACTTGCTGGTGCACGGTCAGATCTGGATCGCCGCGCTGATCGCCCAGAACGAAGCGCGCCGCGCACTCGGCGTGGTTCAGGAATGCTGCACCATCGATCCGGCCTTCGTGCCCGACGACCCGCGCACCTGCGGCGAACTGGCCGACCTCGCCGATCGCCTGGGCATGGCGCGCCTCGCCATCCACCTCGGCCGCGGCTACCTCGCGCATTGGCCGCGCGACGAGCGCGCCCCGCACTACGGCCTGCTCGTCGCGCGCCTGCTGGGCGCGCAGGCCGAGCATCGCGTTGAAGCCGTCGTGCTGCTGGAAAAACTCGCCACCGCGTGGCCCGAGCATCCGCTGCGCAAGGACATCGCCACCTTGCAACGGCAACTGGTGGGTACCGCATGAAAGGACCGAACCTGCAGGCAGCGATTGCCTTTGCCGGCATGGCCGCCTTCCTCGCCACCGGCATCGCGGCGCAATGCCTGCGCGCCGACCTCGACTGGGTGCGGGTACCCAACAGCTTCTATCTGATCGGGCCGTGGGGCGGCATGGTGTGCGCCGGCTACTACGCGATGGCCGCTGCGCTGGTGCTGCTTGGCGCGAGCGCGTATCGCACACTCGCGCCCAACGCGCGCAGCGCCGCCCCGCTGTTGCTGTTCGTGGCGGGTGGCGCGGCGCTGGCGCTCACCGCGCTTGCGCACACCGATACCTGGAGCCACCCGCCCACGCTGCACGGCTACGTACACGGCGTGGCGGCGCAGGCCGCCTTCCTGTGCACGACGACCGCGATGCTGTTGCAGGCCTGGCGGCTACGCGGCGATGCGCGCTGGCGGCACTGGTTCCGGCCCGCGTTTGCGTATGCCGCATTCTGTTTCGTGCTGCTATGGGTGCAGGCGTTCTGGCGCAGCTTGCCCAGAGGCTTGAGCCAAAAGGCGCTGATCGTGCTGATACTGGGCTGGCTGATGGTCGCCGCATGGCGTTTGCTGCATGGCCCTGGCCGTGCCGGGGCGCGCGCATGAGCCGCTGGCGCCCACCCTCGCCCGGTTCCACGGCGATCATCACCCGCGCCGGCTTCGAGAGGCTCAAGGCCGAGCTGGATCACCTGTGGCTTACCCTGCGCCCCGAGGTGGTGAAGGCGCTGGCCGCCGCCGCCGCGGAAGGCGATCGCTCGGAGAACGCCGAGTACACCTACCGCAAGAAGCAGCTCGGCGAGATCGACCGCCGCGTGCGCTACCTCAGCAAGCGCATCCCCGCGCTCAAGGTGGCCGAAGGCTTGCCCGCCGATCGCGAGGCGGTGTTCTTCGGCGCCACCATCACGCTGGAAAACCACGCCAGCGGCGAGGAAGTCAGCTACCGCATCGTCGGCCCCGACGAGACCGACGCGAAGCTGGGCTGGATCAGCATCGACTCGCCGATGGCCCGCGCGGTGCTGAAGAAGCGCATCGACGACGAGTTCGAAGCGGAGCTGCCTGGCGGACGCACGCGCTTCCTCATCGTGGAAGTGCGTTACGAAACATGAGCCGCTTTATCCGGCCTGTTGCGCCAACGCCTCCGTCAGCGCCAGGTATTCCGCGCTCTTTTCCAATCCTGCGATGAAACGCCGGGGGATGGCCTCCAACCCGCCGATGGCGCCGCACAGGGCGCCGGTGAGCATGGCGCGTGCCTGGTTCTGGCCGCCCGCGTTCACCGCGTTGAGCACACCCTGCTCCACGTCGCCCTGGAAGCGCGCCGCCAAGTAGTAGGCCGCGGGAAACTGGTGGTACACCGCGCACGGCAGGCCATAGACCAGGCCCACCTTCGACGCCGGTTCGATGACGACGCCGGGGTCGTGCGCCGCCCGCGCGATGGACGACACCGTGAGCAGCGCATCGGGCGAAGCAAACTGCCCTGCATGCAAGGGCGCTTCCGCGCCTCGCGGCACGTCCAGCTCACCGCTGGTCACGGTATGGAACGGCAGTTCGCCGGACTTCACCAGGCCCATCAACCGACCGGACAAATCCCCGTCCAGCGCCACGCCGTCCGCCAGCTGTCCCAGCACCGCGGCGAACGCCAGCGTCATCGCGCCCACCGTGGGATCGCGCTGGGTGAGCGCCACGTTGCTGCTCACGTGCTGTGCGAGCTGCGACGGTTCGCCCGCGTAACGCAGCGCGATCGCCAGCACCCGTTCCGCCGCCTCGGTGTCGTCCGCCAGCCCCGCCACCTGTCCCCACGGCAAGCCGGCCCGGCGCTTGCGCCATGCCTCGCGGATCGACTGGCTGGTGTAGCCGCCCGGCCCCGCCATCGGCGTACCGTCCAGCAGCGGAAACAGCTCGCGATCCATCCGCGTGCAGAAATCCGCCTCGTCGTAGCCACCGCAGTCCACCAGCGAGCGCAGCATCAGCGCCAGGATGAACCCTGCCTGCGACGACGCCCCTGCCGGCAAGCCTTCGTGATAACGCCCCGGCTTCGGCGCCGTGTAGCCGCTGACCCAGTCGCCGTAGTCGCGCCTGAGCGCATCAAGGTCGTAGTACCAGTGCGGCCCCAGGGCCAGCGCGTCGCCGATGAAGGCACCCATCAGAGCGCCCTGGATGCGGCTTTTCTTCGAAACCGGAGATGGGTTTTGCGCCATGTCTGAAGGCCTGCAATGCGGCGGCGACCACTCATCGTACGCTTGGCGCGAACACACGCCAAAGAAGGGCTTGGGCCGCATCAGGCAAAAAAAGCCAAGTGAACCTGACCCCGATTTCGGGTGCCTTAGCTGCCCATTACCGGTTCCGGATAATCGCGCCCGGCCCGCACCGGCCGGAAACACGCCGCCTCGCTACAAAACACCTCCCGCTCGTTGTCCGGGTGCCAACCGGGCACCCCAGCCAGCGGCAACGGCCGCAGTTCCAGCGGATCGCACAGCACTTTGCCTTCGCGGATTGCCTGCGCGCCTGCGTCAACGGCGGCCACCGGCGAGATTGCGGGGCCAGCCACCACCAAGGCCTTTCCCAGCAGCAACTGCCCCGGTGTCAGCGCGTGTTCGAGCAGCGCGTGGCCGAACAATTCCACCTGGATGCGCCCATCCAGCCACGCCGCCCGTTCGCGCCAGAACAGGCCATGCCAGTCGTGGACGTCCCATAGCGCGAGCAGCGCCGGGTCGCACAGCGCGACGACCACGCCGGCCTCGTCGAAATGCGTGAGCGCGTATTGGGCACGCGAACGCTGCTTGGGGCCCATGCGGGCGATTTCGGCCATCTGCCGCGCGTTGAGTGCACGCTTCAAGGCCGGATGGCGCAACCAGGCCAGGGCGTTGAACAGGTCGTGCCAGTTGCTTTCGCGGGTGGCTATGTCGCCGCGTTCGGCGATGCGCTGTTCGTAGTGCAGGCCGTCGGCCAGCAGTTCGCGGGTTTGCGCGACGAAGCGTTCGCGCATGCCGGTGGGGCGGCAGGCGTTGAGCACCTCGACCGAAGGCCAGTCGCGGCCTTCGATCAACCCCGCGTGTTCGCGCCACGCCGCCAGCGGCATCCGTCCGAACACCTGCGGATCGACCGCTTCACGCGCGGGCGCCACATAGCGGGTCTTCTTCATGCGCCCGTCCACCGGTCCGTCCCGCAAACCGCTGCCCTTCGACTCCGGCCCTGCGGGCCTGCGCTCAGGGTGAACGGTGGGGGTTGGCGCAGCTTTGTGGGCAATCGGGACACCCGCAGCGGCCAGGGCTTCAGATCACCTTGAGGGTCGGGTGCGCCAGGCGCGCGTGCAGGTCGTGCTCGCTGGCAGCCTCGACCACCACGTCGACGAACTGGCCGGGCTTGAGGCCCTGCCCGTCGGCGATCAGCACGCTGCCGTCGATCTCGGGCGCGTCGGCGGCGGAGCGGGCCACGGCGCCTTCGGCGTTCGCCTCGTCCACCAGCACCTTGAGCGTGCGGCCGATCTTGCGCTGCAGCTTGGCGGCGGAGATTTCCGCCTGCACGGCCATGAACTGTTCGAGGCGGTCTTCCTTCAATTCCTCGGAGACCGCACCGGGCAATTCGTTGGCCTTGGCGCCGTCCACCGGCGAATAGGCGAAGGCGCCCACGCGGTCGAGTTCGGCTTCACGCAGGAAATCCAGCAGTTCCTCGAATTCGGCAGCGGTCTCGCCGGGGAAGCCGACGATGAAGGTGCTGCGGATGGTCAGGTCGGGTACCTGCTTGCGCCAGTTGCGGATGCGCTCCAGCGTCTTGTCGATGTTGCCGGGGCGCTTCATCAGCTTGAGGATGCGCGGGCTGGCGTGCTGGAACGGAATGTCGAGATACGGAAGGATCTTTCCTTCCGCCATCAGCGGCATCACCTCATCCACGTGCGGGTACGGGTAGACGTAGTGCAGGCGCGTCCACGCGCCGAGTTCGGAAAGCCCCTCGCACAGTTCGGTCATGCGCGTGCGGTACGCCTTGCCGCGCCATTCGCGTTCGGCGTACTTGAGGTCGACGCCGTAGGCGCTGGTGTCCTGCGAGATCACCAGCAGCTCCTTCACGCCGCCCTTCACCAGCTTCTCCGCCTCCAGCAGCACCTGGTCCACCGGACGCGAGACCAGGTCGCCGCGCATCGAGGGGATGATGCAGAAGCTGCAGCGGTGATTGCAGCCTTCGGAAATCTTCAGGTACGCGTAGTGCTTGGGGGTCAGCTTGACGCCGGTGTCCGGCACGATGTCGAGGAACTTGTTGCGCACCGGCGGCAGCGCCTCGTGCACCGCATGCATCACGCTGGCGTAGTCCTGCGGGCCGCTGATCGAGAGCACGTCCGGGTAGGCTTCGCGGATCAGCTCGGCGCGCTTGCCGAGGCAGCCGGTGACGATCACCTTGCCGTTCTCGTGCAAGGCGGTGCCGATGGAATCCAGCGACTCCTGCACCGCGGCGTCGATGAAGCCGCAGGTGTTCACCACCACGGCGTCGGCCTCGCCGTAGCTGGGCACGATCTCGTAGCCCTCGACCTTGAGCTGGGTGAGGATGCGCTCGGAATCCACCAGCGCCTTGGGGCAGCCGAGGCTGACGAAACCGATCTTCTGCGAGGCCTGCGACATGGCGGCGACAACCGTGTGGATATGGGAAAACAGGTAATTATACGGGGATCGCCTTCGCAGCGCGGCCGAAGCCCCGCTCCCACCGGAAGAGCGCTTGGGGTGAGGGTCCGGCAACACCACCGCATGTCGTTTCGCCCGCACCCTCTCCCGGCTGGCACCGCCCTCTCCCCAAGGGGGACAGAGGTTCACGCGAAACCGTTCTGCCCCCCGCACCCGCGCCGCATGCGCCTTCACCGCCCCCTTGCATCCGCGCCCGCTAGAATCCCCCGCACCGCCGCAACGGAGATGGCCGTCATGGGCCAGCACATCAACATCCCGACCTCGCGCACCCAGTGCATCGGCGGCTACCTCGCCCAGCCCGAGGGCCAGCCGAAGGGCGGCGTCGTGGTGGTGCAGGAGATCTTCGGCGTCACCGAGCACATCCGCAGCATGGCCGACCGCTTCGCCGCCGCCGGCTATACCGCGATCGCCCCGGCCTTCTTCGACCACCTCGAATCCTGGCTGGAGCTGGACTACGACGAGACAGGCATGGCGCGCGGCAAGGCGCTGGTGTCCGAGCTGGGGCTGGACCGGCCGCTGGAGGACGTGGCCAGCGCCGCCGAGGCGGTCGCCTCGTCCGGCAAGGTCGCCGTGGTGGGCTATTGCTGGGGTGGCACGGTGGCCCTGCTCTCGGCGCTGCGGCTGGGCCTGCCCGCGGTGAGCTACTACGGCGCGCGCAACGTGTCCTTCCTCGGCGAGAAGCCGAAGGCGCCGGTGATGTTCCACTTCGGCGGGAACGATCCTTCGATCCCGCCCGAGGCCGTGGCGCAGCATCGCGAGCTGCTGCCGCAGATGGAGGTCTTCACCTATCCCGACGCGGGCCACGCGTTCAACCGCAACGTGCCGGGCGACACGCACTACCACGGCGCCAGCGCGATGCTGGCGTGGGAACGCACGCTGGCATTCCTCGACAAGCAGCTGGCTCACGCATGAGCGCCGCCGCGTTCGCGCTAGACCCGCGCCTGCAGGCCGATACCCGTCACGTCGCCATGCTGCCGCTGTGCGAGCTGCGGCTGATGGATGATGCGCGCTATCCGTGGCTGATCCTGGTGCCGCGCCGGGCGGGCAAGGCGGAAATCGCCGACCTTTCCGAGGAGGAGCAGCGCGCACTCTGGCAGGAGGCGAACCAGGCCGCCGCCGCGCTGCGCGCCGTGGCGCCCTGCGACAAGCTCAACCTTGGCGCGCTGGGCAACATCGTGCGCCAGCTGCACCTGCACGTGGTCGCGCGCACCGAGGGCGACGCGGCCTGGCCCGGCCCGGTCTGGGGCAGCGGTGCCGCGGCACCTTACGCCGCCGAGGCGCTGGACGCCCGACTGGCTGCGTTGCGGCAGGCGCTGTCCGCAGCATCACGCTGACAGCCACTTGGCGTGACCGGAATGAGCACAAAAAAGCCCGCGGATCGCTCCGCGGGCTTTTTTTCCGGATGACCGGCAAATCAGTGCTGGCCGGCCTGCCGCTGCGAGGCCTGGTCGACGGAATCGCAACCGGCGGCGGTCTTGCACTGCTGGCCGTCGTCGATCTTCACCGGCGCATGGTGATCCTCGAGCGCGCGCGCCTTGGTGTTGATCGCGTTGATCTGGGTGAGCGTGCCCTTGTCGTCGTAATACACGGCGAAACCATAGTCGATCGCCATGCGCGCCATGTACTGCAGATGGACTTTGCGGATCTTGGAATCGTCGCCGGGCATCAGCAGCACGGTCTTCGGCAGTCGGCCGGTGTCCTTGAGGTAGGCGAAGTGGCTGCCGGCGTCGACCGCGGACAGCACCGCGCCGTCGATCACGAACTGGCCTTCCTTGTAGGCCTGGACGGTGGCGTCGAACTTGCCCTTCCACTGGGCCGTGTTGGCCTGTTGCTGCTTGACGCTCTCCTTGTGGCAGCCGGCGAGAACGAGCACGCTGCCGAGCACCAGCGCAGCGGCGGCGCGGGTCAAGAGGGTGGAAAGGCGGGTCATCGGGTTCTCCTGCGAAAAGCGGTCGTGATGGCTCTGCGAGTTTAGCGCGGTGCCTTGCGCCGGGCGCTCGCGGCGAATGGTCGTCGGGCGCCTGTTCAGGTACGCGGCAGGGTCACGCCCTGCTGGCCCTGGTACTTGCCGCCGCGGTCCCGGTAACTGGTCTCGCAGGGCTCGTCGGATTCGAAGAACAGCATCTGCGCCACGCCCTCGTTGGCGTAGATCTTGGCCGGCAACGGCGTGGTGTTGGAGAACTCCAGCGTCACGTGGCCTTCCCACTCCGGCTCCAGCGGGGTGACGTTGACGATGATGCCGCAGCGCGCGTAGGTGCTCTTGCCCAGGCACACCACCAGCACGTCGCGCGGGATGCGGAAGTACTCCACCGTGCGCGCCAGTGCGAAGGAATTCGGCGGGATGATGCACACGTCCGAGGTCACGTCCACGAAGCTGTTCGGGTCGAACGCCTTCGGATCG
The DNA here is from genome assembly GCF_044904705.1 of Dyella agri. Lineage (NCBI taxonomy): Bacteria > Pseudomonadati > Pseudomonadota > Gammaproteobacteria > Lysobacterales > Rhodanobacteraceae > Dyella > Dyella agri. Next base: position 101,840 of record NZ_JADIKL010000008.1, on the reverse strand, counting down.
ACGATGGTGGAGTTGATGTTGGTGAACACCTTGAACTCGCGCGCGCAACGCACGTCGTAGCCGTAGCTGGAGGTGCCCCAGGACACCGCACGGCTGCCGTCCTCGCGCAGCTTCATCTGGCCCGGTTCGAACGGCTCGATCATGCCGTGGCCTTCGGCCATGCGGCGGATCCACTTGTCGGACTTGATGCTCACGTGCGCTCCGCGATCAGCGTGGGGCCCGGGGGGAACCGGGCGTAAAGCGGCAAAAATACATGGTCGGGACGCCTGCGCGCCAGCACGGCGGGCAGTTCAGGCCAGCTCGGCCACCAGGCAATCCAGCGCCACGCGCAGCTCGGCACAGCGTTCCGCGCTGGCCAATACCTGCCCAGCGCTGCAACCAGCGCCGGGCAACGCCACCGGCATGGGCTGCGTCGTCAGCAGCTCGGCCGACATAGTGCGCAGGATCTCGGCCAGTGCCTCCTGCGCGTGGTACGAGCCGCGCGCCGAGGCATTCAGCAGCAGCACCGGCTTGCCGGGGAATTCCAGGCTGCCGACCAGCCAGTCCAGCAGGTTCTTGAATGGGCCGGGCACGCCGTGGGCGTACTCGGGACAGGCGACCAGCAACGCGTCGGCGCGGCCCACGGCTTCACGCAGCGCCAGCACGGCCGACGGCAACGGGTCGACCTCGTTGTCCGGATTGAACAGCGGCAGCGCGGCGAGACCGTCGTACATCGCCAGCTCCAGCGACGCAGGCGCCAGTCGCTGCGCGGCTTCCAGCGCGGCGCGGTTGGACGAGACCTGGCGCAGGCTGCCGCACAGGCAGAGCACGCGCCGCGGCGTACTCATGTGGCGGGGGCGCCCTGCACGACAATTTTGCCCAGGCCCAGCGATTTGTTGCGCGGCTGGCGCGACAGCCGTCCCGCCGCATTGCGGGCGATCTCGCGGTAGCGCGCGGCGAGGTCGGAGTCCGGCATCGCCACCACAGTGGGTGTGCCGCCGTCGGCCTGCTCGCGGATGCGGATGTCCAGCGGCAGCGAGCCAAGGTAGGCCACGCCGTACTGCTCCGCCATGCGCACACCGCCACCTTCGCCGAAGATGTGCTCCTCGTGGCCGCAGTTCGAGCAGACGTGGGTGGCCATGTTTTCCACCACGCCGAGCACCGGCACCTCCACCTTCTCGAACATCTTGAGCGCCTTGCGCGCGTCCAGCAGGGCGATGTCCTGCGGCGTGGTGACGATCACCGCGCCGGCCACCGGCACTTTCTGCGACAGGGTGAGCTGGATGTCGCCGGTACCAGGCGGCAGGTCGACGATGAGGTAATCGAGCATTTCCCAGCGCGAGTCGGTGAGCAACTGCATCATCGCCTGAGTCACCATCGGACCGCGCCAGATCATCGGCGTTTCCTCGTCCACCAGGAAACCGATCGACATGGCCTGCAGGCCATGCGCCTGCATCGGCGTGATGCTCTTGCCGTCCGGCGACTCCGGTCGGCCGCTGATGCCTAGCATGCGCGGCTGGCTGGGCCCGTAGATGTCGGCATCGAGCACACCCACCTTGGCGCCCTCGGCCTTGAGCGCCAGCGCCAGGTTGGCCGACACCGTGGACTTGCCCACGCCACCCTTGCCCGAGGCCACCACGATGATGTTCTTCACGTTGGGCAGCGGCGCCAGCGTGCCCTGCACCTTGTGTGACTGGATGCGGCTGGTCACGGACACCGTGGCCGCCGCGATCGCCGGATCGGCCTCCAGCGCCTGCTTCGCCTGCGCGGCCAATGCCTCGACGGCGCCGGCGGCGGGATAGCCCAGTTGCAGGTCCACCGACACCTTCGCGCCGTCCACGCCGACCGCGCGCACGGCGTCGGCCAGCGGTGCGCCGGTATGGTTGTCGGTAACGTCGCCAAGCAGTCGGCGGACCAGGGCTTCGTTCGCCTGTGTCATGTCAGATCGGGCTTTATTGCGAATGGGGACGGCACATTATGCCAGCCGCGGCCGTGGCGCACTGACGCGGATCAGCATGGCGCGATGCAGCTTGACGGCCCTGCCGGGCATCGGCAGGCTCCAACCATACTGGTTCGTACGGGGAGCAACACCATGAAGCAAGCAGTTCGTCTCGCCCTGGCCTTCGGCCTGCTGCTGGGCGCCGGCGCCGCATCCGCCGCGGATACGGTCACGCCGGTCGGCACCTGGAAGCAGGTGGACGACGTGACCGGCAAGGTGAAGTCCATCATCCAGATCAGCGAGACCAATGGCGAGCTGCAGGGCAAGGTGATGCAACTGCTGAACCGCAACCCGGCGGACGTCGCCCGCGACGGCGAACACCCCAAGTGCACGCAGTGCGACGGCGAGCGCAAGGACCAGCCCATCGAAGGCATGACCATCATGTGGGGGGTCAGCAAGGACGGCGACATCTGGGACGGCGGCAAGATCCTCGACCCGAAGAACGGCAAGATCTACAAGGTGAAGCTGACGCTGGAGGATGGCGGGCAGAAGCTCGACGTGCACGGCTATATCGGCTTCGCCCTGCTAGGTCGCAGCCAGACCTGGCAACGGCAGTAAGCGCGGCCGCATGGTGGCGATCGTGCAGCGCCGGCTTCCGTAGACGGCCATATCGAAGCCATCATCGCGACATGCAACACCACGCCATCGGCGGCATGCTGACGGCTCCCGCCATGCCTACCATCTTCACCCATGCCGCCATTCCACTGCTGACGGGTGCTGCGCTAGGCCAAAAGCGCATCAGTCGACGCCTGCTGGCGACAGCTGCCATCGCAGCCATGTTGCCGGATGCGGATGTACTCGGCTTCCGCTTTCACATTCCATATGCCTCCGCGTTCGGGCATCGCGGAGCCATGCATTCACTGGCATTCGGGCTGGTGGTCGCGTTGCTGGCAATGCTATGGCACCGGCATCTGCATACCCGCGCCGTTCGCGCCTTCGTGTGTGTCGCCATTGCCGCGCTTTCACACCCGCTGCTGGACATGTTGACCGATGGCGGCCAGGGTGTGGCACTGGCCTGGCCATGGAGCACCGATCGCTGGTTTTTTCCGTGGCAACCGATTCACGTCTCGCCGATCGGCGCGCGTTTTTTCAGCGCGCGCAGCTTGCCTGTCATCGGCTCCGAATTGCTCTGGGTCTGGCTACCCGTCGGATTGTTGGCCTTGGCTATCTGGTTCTGGTGCAAACGCCGCGATGACGGGTCTACGCAACAACCAGCCGCGCCGCCGCCTTCCTGGTCGTGACGGTCACCGAGGCCGGCGTCAACGACTGCTCCGCCCCCTCTTCCAGCGCCTCGATGTGGATCGTTCCGGTGCTGTCGGTCGACTGGACGATGAGCTGCGCCAGGCCGTTGAACAGCGACCGCTTCGGCTCCTTGTCGCTTTCAAGGCAATTGGGGTCGCCATTGCCGACGCCGATCAGCTTGCCCGCGCCAGTGATGCGGAAAGCAAGCTTGTGGTTCGCCGTGGGCACCGGGCGGCCGTGTCCGTCGAGCACGTCGACTGTGATCATGGCTACGTCCTGCCCGTCGGCGCTGATCTCCGAACGATCGGCGGCGAGTCGCAGCTTGCGCGCCGTGCCGGTGGTTTCGCGGCGTTCGACCAGCACGACCTGGCCGTCCCTGCGGCCACGCGCTTCGATTACGCCAGGGGCATAGGTGACTTTCCACTGCACGTGGCCGAGGCGCGGTACTTTCTGGATGCCCAGGCTCTTGCCGTTGAGCAGCAGCTCGACTTCGTCGAGGTTGGTGTAGACCCACACCGGGATTTCCTGGCCTTCCTTGCCCGCCCAGTTCCAGTGCGGGAACACGTGCAGGCTGGGTGCTTTCGTCCACCAGGCCTTGTAGTAGTAGTAATAATCCTTGGGGAAACCGCACAGGTCGACGATGCCGAACTGCGAGTTCACCGAAGGCCAGCCGTACGGGGTCGGCTCGCCGCGGTAGTCGAAGCCGGTCCAGGCGAATCCGCCCGCCAGCCAGTCGCGCGTGCCATAGAAGCTCCACCATTGCTCCGGCGTTTCGCCCCACGGCACCACACCGTCGTAGCTGTTGACCGTGTTTTTCTTGGGATCGGTCACGTATTCGCCGCGTGTGGCGATGGCGCTGGAGGTTTCCGATCCGTACACCGCGCGCGTCGGGTGCTCCCGGTGGAACGCGTCCGGGTACTTCAGGTTGTAGTTGAAGCCGATGACGTCCAGCGCGTCCGACACGCCCTGCTCGTTGTCGCCATTCACCGCCGCCGACACGACGCGGGTGGGGTCGAGTTCGTGGCAGCGCGCGACCATCGCCGCGCCGATGCGTTCGCCCTGGTGCTCCAGCGCGCCTTTCTGCAGCCGCCACTCCTCGTTGCCGATCGACCACAGGATGATCGAGGGCGAGTTGCGGTAGCGCTTCACCATGACATCGAGCTGCTGCATGCCGCTGGGGCTGGAGCTCATGTGCCGCGTCTCGCACATCATCATCATGCCCATGCGATCGCAGGCTTCGACCCATTCGGGCGTTGGCATGTTGTGCGAGGTGCGCACGGCATTGCATCCCATGCCCTGCAGCACCTCCACGCGGAAGGATTGCAGCCGGTCCGGCAGGGCCGCGCCCACGCCTGCGTGGTCCTGGTGGTTGCAGGTGCCCTGGATCTTCAGCGGCTTGCCGTTGAGGAAGAAGCCGCGCTCGGGATCGAACGCCGCCGTACGCACGCCGAACGGGAACTGCTCGGCATCGCGCACCGCGCCATCGACGACCACCTTGACCAGCGCCGTATAGAGATGGGGTTCGTCGGGCGACCAGAGCTTGGGCGCATCGATGCGGGCAGTCGCCTGGCAGTCCGCCGACGCGTTGGGTGCAATCGCCTGCGCAGGTGTCGTCGCATGCGCCACCACGCGGCCGGAGGCATCGGTGATGCTCCATTCGAGCGAGGCATGCACGGCGTGCCCGCTTTCGTTCTCGATCCGCGTGGCCAGGGCCAGGGCGGCCGCCTGGCCTTCGACGGTCGAGCGCACCACGCTCTCCCAGCGGCCGAGATGCACGGGATCCATCTTGGTCAGCCAGACATGGCGGTAGATGCCCGCGCCCTCGTAGAACCAGCCGTCGCCGAAACTGGCGTCGACGCGCAACGCGATGACGTTCTTGCCGCCGTAGTTGAGGAAATCGGTGAGGTCGAAGCGGAACGGCGTGTAGCCGTCGTCATGCTGGCCGATGAAGCAACCGTTGACGAACAGCACGACATCGCGCATCGCGCCATCGAACTCGATCCAGATGCGACGGCCGCGATCGCTTTCCGGAAGCTCGAACGTGCGCCGGTACCAGCCCACGCTGGTCGTCGGAAAACGGCGCCCCAGCGGCTTGTAGCCGTGCGAGGTCAGCCGGGTGTCGTCGTCGCCGCTGTCGTCATGGACGGCCGGCAGTTCCACCGCCCAGTCGTGCGGAAGATCCAGCGCGCGCCAGCCGGCGTCGTTGAACTCGGCGGTGGCGAGCTTGAAGTCGCCGGTCTTGGAAAAATCACCCTGGCCGAATCCGTAGCCGAAATCCTTGGCCGGATCGCTGCCGTTGCCGAAGGCGAAGCGCCAGTCGAAATCGAGCAGCCATTGCTCGCGCGGCGCCACCGGCGACTCGCCATGCCGCATGGGCAAACTCGCTTTTCCGCCAGGCCCGCCGCCGATGCCAGCCGCCCACAAGGCACGCGGCAAGAGGCAGGAACCTGCCAATCCGACGCTGGAGAGAAGGAAGGTGCGGCGCGTGGTATCAACCATGGACATCGGATCCGGGCAGCGGGCAGTCCGTGGAAACTACACGCTGCGGCGCCGGTTTCCAACACCGCGCGCGACCGGCCGTGACGCCGTTCAGACGTCCATTGGCTCCGCGCGATGCACCAGCACGCCGTGCGCCGTGAAGGCGCTGCGCGCGGCGCGTGTCGCGGAGCGCTCCACCACGAGGTGGCGCACCGCATCCACCGGCACGATGCGATGCGTGGCGCGCGCGCCCAGCTTGTCGTCGGTGGCGACCACCACGGTCTCGGCGCTGGCTTCGACCATCGCCCGCTTGAGCAGCGACTCTTCGCTGTCGAAGCCCCACAAGCCGCTGTCCGCGTCGATGGCGCAGGCGCCGGGGAAGCACAGGTCGGCACGGATGCGCCGCAACTCCTGCAGGGTCTGCGCCCCCACTGCGCCGCCGATGCGCTGGTCGATGCGGCCGCCCAGCAACAGGATCTCGAAACCTTCGCGCTCATACAGCGCCAGCGCGATGTCCGGCGCGTTGGTGACCACGGTCAGCCCCATTCGCTCCGGCAGCGCGGCGGCGATGGCGGCATTGGTGGAACCGGCGTCGATCAGCAGCACCTGCCCCTCGCACACCAGCGCCACCGCCTTGCGCGCCAGCGCCAGCTTGCGGCCGGCATGCTCGGCACGGCGCTGGCGCAACGGCGTCGCTGGCGCCGACGCCGGCAGCGCGCCGCCGTAGACGCGCCGGCACAGGCCTTGCGCGGCCAGTTCGCGCAAGTCGCGGCGCAGCGAGTCTTCGGTCACCGCGAACTCCGCCGCCAGTTCGGCCGCCACCACGCGCCCATGGCTGCGCAGGCGCTGCAGGATGCGCTGCTGGCGCTCCTGCGGCAGCATCTCCGCCGTCGGCGCGCGCCTAGCCATGCGCCACCCCCAGCAGGCCGGCACGGCACAGTTCGTCGCGCAGCGCGGCTGGGTCGCGGAAGTGCAGCGCATGCATGCCCTGCCGCGCCGCAGCCTCGACATTGCGCAATACGTCGTCGATATACACCGTGCGCGCGGCATCCAGGCCATGGCGCGACATCAGCAACTGGAAGATCGCCGGATCCGGCTTGATCAGCCGCTCCTCCCCCGACACCACGATGCCGCGGAACGCATCCATGAAACGGAAAATCCGGCGCGCCAGCGGAAAGGTTTCCTGTGACCAGTTGGTCAGCGCGTACAGCGGCACCGAGCGAGCGCGCAGCTCATCGAGAATCGCCACGCTGCCTGGGATCGGCCCGCGCAACATGTCGTCCCACCGCTCGCGGTAGGCAGCGATCAGCGCGGCATGCCGCGGATGCGCCGCGCTGAGTTCGGCGATAGCCTCGCCCCAGGGGCGCCCTGCGTCCTGTCGCTCGTTCCAGTGCGGGGTGCACACCTCGGCCAGGAAACGCTCCATCGCCGCCTCGTCGTCGAACAGCTGGCGATAGAGATAGCGCGGGTTCCAGTCCACCAGCACGCCGCCGAGGTCGAACACCACTGCATCGAAACGCACCGCGCTCATGGCCGCACCAGTTTCGCCAAAGCAGCGGTCAGGAGCAGCATCGCGCCCACCCCTGCCAGCGCCAGCGGCAAGCTGCTGGCATGCGCCACGAAGCCGACCAGCGCAGGCCCGCAGAGCAGGCCGAGGTAACCCAGCGTGGTCACCGTGGCGAGGGCGATGCCGGGCGAGCTGCCCGGCAAGCGGCCCGCCGCGCCGAACATCACGGGAACGATATTCGCCGCGCCCAGTCCCACCAGCACGAAGCCCGTCAGCGCCCCCCATGACCACGCCGACAGCGCGGCCAGCATGAACCCGGCCGCGGCCACGCAGGCACCGAAGCGCACGGTGGGCACCGGGCCGAAACGCGCCACCACACGATCGCCGGTCAGGCGGCCCAGCGCCATCGCCACCGAGAACACCGCGTAGCCGATGCCTGCCGACGCGCTTGGGAACCCATGGAAATCGCGCAGCAGCAGCGCGCTCCAGTCCAGCATCGAACCCTCGGCCAGGAAGCTGATGAAGCACAGCACGCCCAGCAGCAACACCACGCCGCCCGGCATCCGGAACGGCGGCCGGCGTTCCGCCTCGGCCACCTCGTCCAGCAGACTGGGCCACTGCGCCAGCACCAGCGCCAACAGCAGCAAGGCAATCGTGCCGGACGCGAGTGCCAGCGGCAGCCCCGCCGCCAGCAGCAGGCTCATGCCCGCCGCGCCAGCCAGGCCGCCGATGCTGAACAGACCGTGGAACCCGGACATCAACGGTTGCGCGGCGCGCCGTTCCACTTCCACCGCATGCGCATTCATCGCCACATCCAGCGCGCCCAGCGCCGCACCGAAATACAGCAGGACCAGCGCCAGCGTCCACGCGTCGGGAGCCAGCGCCAGCAGCGGCAAGGCCAGGCAGGTCAGCGCACCACCGACGACGATCACTTTGCGGCTGCCAAAACGGTGGGTGAGGAAGCCCACCAACGGCATCGAAACCATCGAGCCGCCGCCGAAAGCCAGCAGCACCAGGCCCAGCGTGGCGTCGTCCAGCCCCAGCCGCGCCTTGGCGTACGGCACCATCGGCGCCCACGCCGCCATGCCGATGCCGGCGACCAGGAACACCAGCCGCGTGGCGCGCCCCGCGGACGCGAATGCGCGATTCGCCGCCGTACTGCTCGCAGACACCGCACCATCCCATCGGATTCAATACGCAAAAACATACACAATCATGCACAATCACGCAATCAGATAATGGGACATCTTGCGCCACGCTGCGGACGGCCATGCCATGTAGCCATGCCATAATGCGCAGTCCAACGGAGTGCCTGCCCACCATGAGTCGCCGCCTGCTCGTCACCCACGCCCTGCCCTATGCCAACGGCCATCTGCACCTGGGCCACATGCTGGGCTACATCCAGACCGATATCTGGGCGCGGGCGCAGCGCATGATGGGCAACGAGGTGCATTTCGTGGCGGCGGACGACGCGCACGGCACGCCGATCATGCTGGCCGCCGAGAAGGCCGGCACGACGCCGGAGGCGTTCATCGCCGGGATCCGCGCCAGCCACGAGGCCGATTTCGCGGACTTCCACTTCAGCTACGACCACTATCACACCACCCACTCGGACGAGAACCGCGAGCTGGCCGGGCTGATCTACACGCGCCTGCACGACGCTGGCTATATCGCCAAGCGCAGCATCCAGCAGCTGTACGACCCCGAGAAGCAGATGTTCCTGCCGGACCGCTACATCAAGGGCACCTGCCCGAAGTGCGGCACGCCCGACCAGTACGGCGACAACTGCGAGAACTGCGGCGCGACCTACGCGCCCACCGATCTGATCAACCCCTATTCGGTGGTTTCCGGCGCCACGCCGGTACTGAAGGATTCGGAGCACTACTTCTTCGAACTGTCCAAGTTCGAGCAGTTGCTACGCGACTGGTTCGCCGGCAAGTACACCGGCGGCAAGCCGGTGGCGAACAGCGGTGTGGCCGCCAAGCTGCGCGAATGGCTGGACGGCGGACTGAAGGACTGGGACATCTCGCGCGATGCGCCCTACTTCGGCTTCCCGATCCCGGACGCGCCGGGCAAGTTCTTCTACGTGTGGCTGGACGCGCCGGTGGGCTACCTCGCCAGCTTCAAGGCGCTGTGCGAGCGCACCGGCCTGAAGTTCGACGATTTCCTCGGCGCCGAAAGCACCGCCGAGATGCACCACTTCATCGGCAAGGACATCATCAACTTCCACGGCCTGTTCTGGCCGGCAATGCTGCACGGCGCGCAGATGCGCGTGCCCACCGCGCTGCACGTCAACGGCTATCTCACGGTGAACGGCGCGAAGATGTCCAAGTCGCGCGGCACCTTCATCCAGGCGCGCACCTATCTCGACAGCGGGCTCAATCCCGAGTACCTGCGCTACTACTTCGCCAGCCTGCTCAACGACACGCCGGTGGATGTGGATCTCGACCTCAAGGCCTTCGAGGAGCGCGTCAACTCGCACCTGGTCGGCAAGTGGGTGAACATCGCCAGCCGTACCGCGGGCTTCGTGCACAAATTCTCCGGCGGCAAGCTGGCGGATGCGTTCGACGCGGAGCATGCCGCGCTGTGGCAGAGCCTGCTCGCACGCTACGAAGGCATCGAGGCGCTGTACGAGGAAGGCGAGTTCGCCGAGCTCACCCGCCGCTTCGTGCTGATGGCCGACATGGTCAACAGCCACATCGCCGAGAAGGCGCCGTGGACGATGGCGAAGGACGAAGCGCGCCGCACCGAACTCGCGCAAGTGTGCTCCTTCGCGCTGGCCGCGTTCCGCCTGCTCGCCGGCCTGCTGAAGCCCATCCTGCCCGCCACCGTGGCCGCCGCCGAGCAGTTCCTCGCCGCGCCCATCGCCGGCTTCGCCGACGCGCGCGACGCGCTGCACGGCCACACCGTCAATGCCTTCGAACCGCTGCTCGCGCGCCTCGACCCCAAGCGCATCGAAGCGATGGTCGAGGCCTCGAAGGAATCGCTGGGCGCACCCGCGCCCGCCCAGGAACAAGTCAAGAAGAAACCCATGAACGATACCGCCAAGCCCGTTGCCGCTCCCACCGACGCACCGGCCACTATCGCCATCGACGATTTCGCCAAGCTCGACCTGCGCGTGGGCAAGGTGCTGGCCTGCGAGTTCGTGGACGGCTCGGACAAGCTGCTGCGCTTCGAGCTGGATGCCGGTGCGTTGGGCAAGCGCCAGATCTTCTCCGGCATCCGCGCCGCCTACGGCGAACCGGACAAGCTGGTCGGCCGCAATGTGGTGTTCATCGCCAACCTCGCCCCGCGCAAGATGCGCTTCGGCCTCTCCGAGGGCATGATCCTCTCCGCCGGCGATGGCGGCGGCGACCTGTTCCTGCTCGACGCCGACCAGGGCGCCAAGCCGGGCGCCACGGTGCGGTAAACGGCTGCGGGAAGCCGACCGCCATCCTGGTCAGGACTTCGGCTTCATCTCTTTCGCCGGCGGCGATGGCGTCAAGGGCGGAAGCTGCAGTGTGACCTGCACCGGTTCACCAGGCCGTATGGGCGATTTATCAAGCACTCCCGGATCGCCGGAGTGCACGGCCTCGGACTGCAGCGCATGCGGGCTACAGCCGTGCGCCTGGCAACCCCATGCCGAACCACCATGCAGGCCGATGTTCACGAGGTAGGGAGAATCCGCCAACAGACGATCGGTCACCGTGGCGTCCTTGCCACGGTCGGGGCCCGTGTAGGCGCTATGCGCAGAGCCCATGAAGGCAATGACCAACTGGCGTGCCGCTCCCTGCTGCAGCTGGCTGTGGATGGCCTGCGCCATCGCTTCGCTGCGATAGGCATTGTCGCCACCCGCCTGACTGATGGCAGTGCCGCTTGGGTGCTCCGGAACTGTCGTGAACACATCCACATCACGCCCTTGTTCGCGCAGCTTCCGTGCCTGTTCGATAAGGCGTACGACGGCCTGGCTGGTGCGTCCTTGCCCCATGGACCAGAACCCGTCATGCAAAAGCGCAGCACGATCAGCCTCTGTGCCATGCGAGGCCATGTAGGCCTGGATGGGCTTCTGTTCGAACACTTCCATTTCTAGGCCGAGCCTGACAGGTCGCAGGGCCGAGGCATCGGTCAGCAGCTTCGCCACGAAATCGGGAATTTCGTTGCTTCCGTGATAATCGCTGACGATCAGCAGTCGTTGATTGGACGTATCGCAAGCGATCACCTTGGCAGCGTCCGCCAGCGAAGTCGCCGTTCTGACGCGGCTTGCCGGACAAGACTGCAACGCTCCCGGCGGGCTGTTCGATGCCGAAGCCGTCGCAAGAGGCCAAGCCAGGACCAGACCAAGGACTATCGCAAGCTTCAACGTACCCACCCTAGAAAGTCCCGGCATGCCGCCTCCCTCCATCAACTGCGCCCGTCCGCAAGTGTGATCGACTGTAGCATCCATGTGATCTGCGAATAGTGCAGCGACGTTTTGCTGCGACAATGACGCCCTCATGCCAACCACCACTTCCAACGAACTCGCCGACCGCATCGACGCGATCCTGCCGCAGACGCAGTGCGAACAATGCGGCTACCACGGCTGCCGACCCTACGCGGAAGCCATCGCGCGTGGCGAGGCAGAGATCAACCAGTGCCCGCCCGGCGGCGCGGCCGGTATCGCGAAGCTGGCTGCACTGCTGGATCGCCCCGCCCTGCCGCTCAACCCGGAACACGGCATCGAAAAGCCGCGCATGCTGGCGCGGGTGGTCGAGGACGAATGCATCGGCTGCACCAAGTGCATCCAGGCCTGCCCGGTGGATGCCATCGTGGGCGCGGCCAAGCTGATGCACAGCGTGCTGGCCGACGACTGCACCGGTTGCGAACTGTGCGTGCCAGCCTGTCCGGTGGATTGCATCGTGCTGGAGCCGATGCCGGCAGCGCAGATCGACACGGCGCATGCCGATGCGGCGCGCGCGCATTTCCAGAAACGCGAGGCACGGCTGGCGCGCGAAGCCGCCGAGCGCGAAGCCGAACTGGCTGCACGCAAGACGGCGGTAGACGCCACCACCTCGACCAACCCGGTGCTGGCCGCGCTGGCCCGTGCCCGTGCGAAACAGGACAAGTCACCATGAAGCGTGCCGACGTGGTCGAGCTGTTCACGCGTCTGCGCGAACTGAACCCGCAACCCACCACCGAACTCGCCTACACCACGCCGTTCGAGTTGCTGGTGGCCGTGGTGCTTTCGGCGCAAGCCACCGACGTGGGCGTGAACAAGGCTACGCGCAAGCTCTACCCGGTGGCGAACACGCCGCAGGCCATCCTCGAGCTCGGCGAGGAAAAGCTGAAGCAGTACATCAGCACCATCGGCCTGTTCAACGCCAAGGCGAAGAACGTGATCGCGCTGTGCGGCATCCTGGTGGAACAACACTGCGGCGAAGTGCCAAGCACCCGCGAAGCGCTGGAAGCACTGCCCGGTGTGGGCCGCAAGACCGCGAACGTAGTGCTCAATACCGCGTTTGGAGAGCCCACCATCGCGGTGGACACGCACATCTTCCGCGTCTCCAACCGCACCGGCCTCGCTCCCGGCAAGGACGTGCGCGCGGTGGAGGACAAGCTGGAAAAAGTAGTGCCCGCCGAGTTCAAGCGCGACGCCCATCACTGGCTGATCCTGCACGGCCGCTATGTATGCAAGGCGCGCAAGCCGGATTGCCCGGACTGCGTGATCCGCGACCTGTGCCGCTACAAGGACAAGACGCCGGCGACCTGACCGCAACACGGCCACTACATCGAATAGCGTATAAGCGGAACCTCGTCCACACGGAGGTTCCACCGATGCATACCCTTCCCGCCCGCTCGCTGCTGCTCGCCGCTGCCCTGGTGTTCACCGGCACGGCTTCGGCGCAAAGCCTCGATTCGCTCAAGGGCGCCGCCGGCAACCTGCTCGGCCAGAAAGGCTCGAGCTCGGCCCTGCCTTCGGTCTCCTCGCTGGGCAGCGCGCAGAACGCCGCGGGCGTGCTGGGCTACTGCCAGTCTCACGGCTACCTGCCCAGCGCTACCGACACGCTCAAGGACAAGCTGCTCGGCGGGCTTGGCGGCTCCTCCTCCCAGGCCACCCAGGACAAGGGTTACCAGCAAGGTCTCAGCGGCGTCCTGCAAGGTGGTAACGGGCAGAGCTTTGACCTCGGCAGCCTGAAGGGGACGGTGGCCAAGAAACTGTGCCAGCACGTCGCGGACAAGGCGACGTCTTCCTTCCTCGGCCACTGACGCCAGGCCCCTGCACACTGGAACCCACGGCGGGCCCTCGTGCCCGCCCTGGCTGTCCCGGAGGCCGATGGCGCCGGCACGGACTGAACCCGGGCATCCTTAAGACTGGCATAAGCCACCGACCTTATGATGGCGCCCCAGGATGGTGGCGCGCCGCGCCGCCGGCTGCATACAGGTGATCCGACGTGCACATCATGCTGGTCGAGGATGATGCCCAGCTCGGCGAGGCGATCCGCCATGCCCTGGTGCAGCAGGCCTACGTGGTGACCTGGCTGCGCAACGGCCGCGAGGCTGCGCGAGGCCTGCGGGACCAATCCGCCGACCTGGTGCTGCTCGACCTCGGCCTGCCCGACCGGGACGGGCTGGACCTGCTCGGCGAGGCGCGCCGCAACAACATCAAGACGCCGGTCCTGGTGATGACGGCACGCGACGAACTGGAAACCCGCATCCGCGGACTGGACCTCGGCGCCGACGATTACCTCATCAAGCCCTTCCATCTCGACGAACTCGCCGCCCGCATCCGCTCGCTGATCCGCCGTACCCGCGGCCTGGCGGACAACATGATCGAGGCCGGCGACCTGTCCATGAACCTGGCCAGCAGCGAGGTGATGTTCCGCGGCAAGCCGGTGGCGCTGACGCGCCGCGAATTCGCCCTGCTGCGCGTGCTGATGGAACGCGCCGGGCGCATCGTGCGCCGCGAGACGCTGGAAAACTCGGTGTACGGCATCGACAACCCGGTCGAAGGCAACGCGCTGGAGGTGCAGGTGCATTGGCTGCGCCGCAAGCTGGGCGCGGACGCGATCCGCACCGTGCGCGGCATCGGCTACATGCTGCCGCGGGAACCGCGATGAAGCCGATCAGCCTGCGCCACCGCCTGACCTGGCTGGTGATCGGGGTGATGGTGGTCGTGCTGATTCCGCTGGGCGTGCTGAGCTACCAGCGCGAGCGGCTGGAAATGAACCAGTTGCTGGACGGCCGCCTCGCCGAGGCCGGCCGCACCCTGGGCGTGCTGATCGAGCACAACGCGCCGAACCTCGACCAGGCGACGGTCGCGCCGAACGTCAACAACGGCGGCGCCCTGATCGTCGCCGTGCATCGCCACAACTACGAACCCGACGTCGGCTTCCAGGTCTACGACCGGCGGGGCAGCCCGATCGTCACCACCTCCAACTTCGCCGACCTGCCGCCGCCGCGAGCCGAGCTGCACGGCTTCGGCAACATCACGCACGGCGGCTACCGCTGGCGCACCTTCGTGCTGCAGAACCGCGCCGGCCTGGTGATACGCATCGGCGAGCGTGACGACAACCGCCAGGACATCACCCGCGGGCTGATGCTCGAACACGCGCTGCCGCTGTTGTTCGGCCTGCCCCTGCTGGCCTTGCTCGCCGGACTGGCCGTGCGCCGGGGGCTGGCCCCGCTGGACCAGCTCACCCGGCAGCTGGCCGCACGCACCTTGGACAGCCGCCAGCCGGTGTCCAGCGAGCAGAGCCCGGAGGAGATCAAGCCGCTGATCGTCACGCTCAACGGCTTGCTCGGCCAACTGGAAGACGCGATCGAGCGCGAGCGCCGGATGAACGCCGACGTGGCCCACGAACTGCGTACGCCGCTGGCGGCCACTATGCTGCACCTGGAAAGCGCAGCGATCGCCACCGACCCGGAAGACCTGCGCTTCGCCCTGCGCAACGCGCGCCTGGGCACCACCCGGCTGGCGCGGCGCATCGAACAGATCATGGCCATGGCGCGGCTGGAGGCCGGCGCCGCCGCCGAGGAGCGCTCGCCGCAGGACCTGGCCGCGCTGGTCACCGGCGTGATCGAGGAACTGGCCCCGCTGATCGCGGAAAAGGACATCGCGCTGAGCCTGCTGCACGACGGCACCCCGCTGGTCGTGCCCGGCCACGAAGTGGCGCTGACCGCCATGCTGCGCAACCTCATCGAAAACGCGATGCGCTACGTCAAGCACGGCGGCCAGGTCGAGGTGGCGCTCGGCCGCGGCGACGACGCGGCCATCGTGGACATCAGCGACGACGGCCCCGGCATCCCCGCCGACCGCCGCGAAGCGGTGTTCGAGCGCTTCCGCCGCGAAGTGCGCGACGAGTCGCGCGGCTACGGCCTGGGGCTGAACATCGTCCGTCGCGCGGCCCAGTTGCACGATGCCCGCATCGACCTGCTGGATTCGGCCTACGGTCACGGCTTGCACGTGCGCATCTCGCTGCCCACGCACTGATTTCCCGCGCGCCGCCAAGGGCCGAAAACCCCTTGAAATTCCTTGTCCCGGCGCCTGCAGGAAACCGGCACATGAATGGTTCCGGCACCAGGGCGGGGACAAAAGGTTGGCTTAAGGATGCGGTGCAAACATGCGCATCAGCGACGCTCGACCAGAGAAAGCTCGGCCGCCACATCCCGTCCCCGCAAGACCCGACCGCCGCAAGCCCGCAGCATGCTCTCCGCCCGCAAGGGTGAGGGTACGCCGCCGGCTGCGTCGGCCGAAGGAATCCCTGCATGCTTGGCCTCGTCCGCACCGCACTTGCGCGCCCGCTCACGTTCATCGTGCTGGCGCTGGTGATCCTGATCGTCGGCCCGTTGGCAGCCATGCGCACGCCGACGGATATCTTCCCGAACATCGGCATCCCGGTGATCGGCGTGGTGTGGTCGTACAACGGCCTGCCGCCCGATCAGATGTCCGGCCGCGTCATCTACTACTACGAGCGCCAGCTCACCACCGCGGTCAACAATATCGAGCACATCGAATCGCAGTCGCTGCCTGGCGCCGGCATCGTGAAGATCTTCTTCCAGCCGGGCACCGACATCCGCACCGCCACCGCGCAGGTCACCTCGATCTCGCAGACGGTGGTGAAACAGATGCCGCCCGGCATCACCCCGCCCACCATCATCAACTACAACGCCTCCACCGTGCCGGTGCTGCAGATGGCGTTCTCCGGCAAGGGGCTGTCCGAGGCGAAGATCCGCGACATCGCGCAGAACGAGGTGCGCCCGACCCTGGTGTCGGTGAACGGCGTGGCGATTCCCACCCCTTATGGCGGCAAGCAGCGCCAGGTGACGATCGATCTCGACCCGCAGGCGCTGGCCGCCAAGGGCTTGTCGGCGCAGGACGTGGCGAACGCGCTGGCGGCGCAGAACCAGATCATTCCGGTCGGTACCGCCAAGATCGGCAGCTACGAATACCACGTGCAGCTCAACAACAGCCCGACCGCCATCGACACGCTCAACAGCTTGCCGATACGCACGGTCAACGGCGCCACCATCACCATCGGCGACGTGGCACATGTGCGCGACGGCTCGCCGCCGCAGAACAACGTGGTGCGGGTGGACGGCGGGCGGGCCGTGCTGATGCCGATCCTGAAGACCGGCAACGCCTCCACGCTGGCGGTGGTCGCAGGCGTCAAGAAGCTGCTGCCGCTGATCAGGGAGACGATGCCGAAGTCGCTGAAGATCTCCCAGCTCGCCGACCAGTCGGTATTCGTGAAGGATGCGGTCGCCTCGGTGGCACGCGAGGGCATCATCGCCGCCTTGCTGACCTCGGTGATGATCCTGGTATTCCTCGGCAGCTGGCGCTCCACCGTGATCATCGCGGTGTCGATCCCGCTGGCGGTACTGTCCGCCATCGCCTTGCTGGCGGCCACCGGGCAGACCCTCAACGTGATGACGCTGGGCGGCCTGGCGCTGGCGGTGGGCATCCTGGTGGACGACGCCACGGTGACCATCGAGAACATCAACTGGCACATGGAGCAAGGCAAAGACGTACGCACCGCGATCATGGACGGTGCCAAGCAGATCGTCACGCCCGCCTTCGTGTCGCTGTTGTGCATCTGCATCGTGTTCGTGCCGATGTTCATGCTGGACGGCATCGCCGGCTTCCTGTTCCGGCCGATGGCGCTGGCGGTGATCTATGCGATGGCGTCGTCGTTCCTGCTGTCGCGCACGCTGGTGCCGACGCTGGCGATGTACCTGCTCAAGTCGTACCACACCGAACACGGCGTCGGCGACCATCCGGAAGACCCGTACATCAACCACCACGAGGGCGACCAGCATCGCCGCCGCGGCCACGGTGCACTGGTGCGCAGCCTGGTGGTGTTCCAGCAGCGCTTCGAGCACGGTTTCACCCGCGTGCGCGACGCCTACTACGCGCTGTTGGCGACGGCGCTGAAACTGCGCTGGGTCTTCGTCGGCGGCTTCCTCGCCTTCGTGCTGGCCTCGTTCGCGCTGGTGCCGTTCCTGGGGCGCGACTTCTTTCCCGCGGTGGACGCCGGCGCCATCGCGCTGCACGTGCGCGCGCCGATGGGTACGCGCATCGAGGAAACCGCGGCCGAGTTCGACCACATCGAGGCGGCCATCCGCAAGCTCATCCCGCCAGACCAGCTCAAGACGATGATCGACAACATCGGCCTGCCGCTGTCCAACACCAACCTGATCTACAGCAACACCGGCTTGATCGGCCCGCAGGATGGCGACATCCAGATCGTGCTCGGCGAACACCATGCACCCACCGACGACTACGTGGCGAAGCTGCGCAAGCAGTTGCCGCAGGCATTCCCCGGCACCACCTTCTCCTTCCTGCCGGCGGACATGACCAGCCAGATCCTCAACTTCGGCGCGCCGGCCCCGCTGGACATCACCGTGACCGGCCGCGACAGCGCCGCGAACGAAGCCTACGCGACGACGATCATGCGCAAGCTGCGCGACATTCCCGGCATCGCCGACGTGCGCCTGCAACAGAGCACCAGCTATCCGCAGATCAACGTGAAGGTGAACCGCACCCGCGCCAACACGCTGGGCATCACCGAGCGCGACGTCACCAACAGCATGGTCGCCTCGCTGGCCGGCTCCAGCCAGGTGGCGCCGGTGTTCTGGCTCGATCCGCACAATGGCGTGTCTTACGCAGTGGTCGCCTCGACGCCGCAGTACAAGATGGACTCCATGCCCGACCTCCTGCGCCTGCCGGTGACCGCTTCGGCCGGCAAGGACAGCCAGGTGCTCAGCAACATCGCCACCTTCACCCGCGGCCCCAGCGCGGCGGTGGTGTCGCACTACAACATCCTGCCCACCTTCGACATCTACGCCTCGGTGCAAGGCCGCGACCTCGGCGGCGTCGCCGGCGACGTGCAGAAGGTGCTGGACCAGTTCGCCGCCAGCCGGCCGAAAGGCACGATGGTCACTTTGCGCGGCCAGGTGCAGACGATGGACACCGCGTTCGACGGCCTGCTGTTCGGCCTGCTCGGCGCAGTGGTGATGATCTATCTGCTGATCGTGGTGAACTTCCAGTCCTGGCTGGACCCGTTCGTCATCATCACCGCCCTGCCGTCCGCGCTGGCCGGCATCGTGTGGATGCTCTTCGTCACCCACACCACGCTGTCGGTGCCCGCGTTGACCGGCGCAATCCTGTGCATGGGCGTGGCCACCGCCAACTCCATCCTGGTCGTGAGCTTCTGCCGCGAACGCCTGGCCGAGCACGGCGACGCGATGAAGGCCGCGATGGAAGCCGGCTTCACCCGCTTCCGCCCGGTCTGCATGACCGCGCTGGCGATGATCATCGGCTTCCTGCCGATGTCGCTGGGCCACGAACAAAACTCGCCGCTGGGCATCGCCGCGATCGGCGGCCTGATGTTTGCCACCTGCTCCACGCTGGTGTTCGTCCCGGTGATCTTCAGCATCGTCCACGGGCGCGAGCAGCACGCGCCATCCGCCGTCCCGCAGTCCGGAGAAGTTTCCCATGTCGCATGAACACGCCCCACCGGCGGCCCCGCGCACGCTGCGCCTGCGCCCGGCGGTGACCGGATTGCTGGTCGCCGCCATGGCGATCGCCGCGATCGGCCTCGCGGTGCGCGCGCACGAGTACCGGCAACTGGTGACCCAGGCGCATGCCGAGGCGATTCCCACCGTGAGCCTGGCCGCGCCGCTCGGTGCGGTCGGCAAGCATGCGATGACCTTGCCCGGCCACATCGACGCGTGGATCAGCGCGCCGATCCACGCCCAGGTTTCCGGTTACGTGAAAAGCTGGAACACCGACATCGGCAGCCACGTGCAGGCCGGCCAGACACTGGCAGTGATCGACACGCCCGAGCTCGACCAGCAGTACGAGCAGGCCAAGGCCGTGCTGGCGCGGGCGCAGGCCAACGCGCAGCTGGCCAGGGTGACCAGCCAGCGCTGGCAGCACTTGCTCGCCTCCAACTCGGTGTCCAAGCAGGAAGCCGACGAGAAGGCCAGCGAAGCGGCGGTGGCCGGGGCGAACGTGCTGTCGGCCAAGGCCGACGTGGACCGCCTCGCCGCGCAGGAAGCGTTCCGCCATGTCACCGCGCCGTTCGCCGGCACGGTCACCGCACGCAATACCGACATCGGCGACCTGGTCACCGCCGACAACCCGTCCGCGCTGCCGCTGTTCACCGTGGCGGACACCGGCAAGATGCGCCTGTACGTGGCGGTGCCGCAGCGCTATGCGTCGTCGATCCGTCCCGGCATGACCGTCTCGCTGACCGTGCCGGATCATCCGGGCACGATCTATCACGGCACCTTGATCGGTTCGTCCGACGCGGTGAGCCAGGCTTCCGGCTCGCTGCTGGCGCAGTTCGAGGTCGCCAACGACAACGCTTCGCTGCTGCCCGGCGACTACGCCGACGTGCAGCTGCCGCTGACCACCAGCCACGCGATCACCAGTGTGCCGTCGACGGTGCTGATCTTCCGCGCGCAGGGTCCGCAGATCGCCGTGCTGGGACCCGGCGACAAGGTGGTGATGCGCGACGTGCACATCGCGATGGACCTGGGCGGCGTGCTGGAGATCGACCGCGGCCTGCAGCCGGGCGACCGCATCATCGACAACCCGCCCGATTCGCTGGCCGCCGGCGACACCGTGCACGTGGCCGCGAGCCACGCGACAGACAGCAAGGAGCCGTCGCATGCAGGCTGAAGCCACCCGCCCCGCCGCGCGCCGCATCCGGCCCGCGGCGCTGGCGCTGGCGCTCGCCGGCCTGCTGGCCGGCTGCTCGCTGGCGCCCACCTATCGGGTGCCGGCCGTGCCGATGCCGGCCGCATACAAGGACGGCAGCGGCTTGTGGACGCGCGCCGCGCCGGCGGACATGAGTCCGCGCGGACACTGGTGGACGATGTTCCACGACCCGGAACTGGACCGGCTCGAACAATTGCTCGACGCGAGCAGCCCCTCGCTGGCGCTGGCGCTGGCCCGCTACGAGCGCGCCAGCGCGTTCGAAAGCGAGACACGCGCAGGACTGTTCCCGCACCTGGCCGTCGGCGGCGGGCCGAGCGACAACCGCCAATCGGACAACCGTCCGCTGCGCGGCGCGAACCAGCCGAACGAATACGACGCCGACAGCGCGCAGTTCAATGCCGGCTACGAGCTGGACCTGTGGGGACGCATCCGCAACGAGGTCGCCGCCGGCCACGCGCAGGCGCAGGCCGCGCAGGCGGACCTTGCCTCCGCCCGGCTCAGCCTGGAGGCGCAGCTCGCCGACGCTTACATCCAACTGCGCACAGACGACATCCAGGCGCGCATCCTGGCCAGCTCGCTGCTGGCCTACCAGCAGGGCCTGACCCTGACCCGGAACCGCATGGAGGGTGGCATCGCATCCGGCCTGTCGGTAGCACGCGCGCAGAACCAATTGTCCGACGCTCACGCCCAGGTCGACGAGCTGGCAGCCCAGCGTGCGCTGACCGAACACGCCATCGCGACCCTGATCGGCGTGCCCGCCCCCAGCTTCACCCTGCCGGCTTCGCCGCAGAAACTGCGTGCGCCGACCATCCCGGCCTCGGTGCCCTCTGCCTTGCTGCAACGCCGACCCGACATCGCGGCTGCCGAACGGCGCACTTTCGCCGCCAACGCCAATATCGGCGTAGCGCGCGCGGCGTTCTTCCCCAGCATCGGCATCTCGGGCATGTACGGTTGGCAGGACACCGGCGAGGGCAACCTGTTCGCCTTCGGCAATCGCATGTGGGCGCTGGGGCCGTTCGCCGCGCTGCCGCTGTTCGACGGCGGCTTGCGCCACGCCCGCGAGCGCGAGGCGCAGGCCGCGTTCGACGAGGCCGCCGCGCAATATCGGCAAACCGTGCTCGATGCCTTCGAGCAGGTGGAGGACAACCTGGCGCTGTTCACCCGCCTGACTCACGAGGCGCACGACGAGGACGCTGCCGCCAGCTCGGCCCAGGTCGCCCAGCAGATCGCCACCCATCGCTACACCGAAGGCATCATCAACTACCTGGACGTGGTCACCGCGCAGACGGCCTACCTCAACGCCGAGCGCGCCGCGCAGCAGGTGCGCATGCGCCGGCTGCAGGCCAGCGTCGCGCTGGTGCGCGCGCTAGGCGGCGGCTGGGACGTGGCGATGCTGGCGAAGCCACCGGCGAAGCAGTAACGCTGCGCCCTCATTGCCGCCTGGCGAATGCCCTCTCCCGTCGGCAGAGGGCCCAAAAGCAAACGGCGGGCATCATGCCCGCCGTTTTCCGTCCTTGGGTCGAACTCCTTTCCGATAACCGTCAGAACTTGTAGGTCAGCATCAAGCGGTTGTAGGTGAACGGCTTGTTGCCCGGGTTCAGGTTGTTCAGGCCGCCCGAGGATTTTTCCCAGCGGTCGCGGATCTGGAAGCCCTTCAGGAAGCCGTCGAAGTTGTAGATGATGTCGAAGTAGGTGTCGTGGAAGCTGCCGTTCAAGTCCGTGGTGTACTTGGCGTAGGCGCCCACCAGCTGCAGCCGGTTGTCGAAGAAGCCGTAGGTCATCTTGGCCTTCCACGCGTGCCCCGGGCCGGCTTCCACCAGGCCGCGGATCATCGAGGTGGTGTACAGCGGATCGGTGGCATAGCTGGCGGTGAACGGCGAGATGATGCTGCCGCCGCCGACTGCGTTGGTTTCCTGGGCGACCTTGTTGTAGAACACGTCGAAGCGGCCGTTCGGGATCACCACGCCGAGGTTGGCGCCCCACGCGCTGCTGTCCACCTTGGTGCCGGCGACGCCGTTGATCTTGAGCTTGTTGGCCACCAGCACGTTGTCGGAGCCGCTGCCGCTTTCGGTCAAGGCCTGGAAGCCGACGACCGGGTCGAAACCGGTGCCGGTCTTGAAGACGTAGCTGCCATCGGCGTAGCCCATGCGGGCGAAGTCGAGGAAGTCGTAGTACCAGCCCTGGGCCTTCAGGCCGCCGTTGACATAGGTGGTGCCCAGCGCCCAGGTGCCGCTGGTCTGGTTCGCGGTGAGCGGCAGACCCTGGTTGCCGCCGTACAGCGTGTCGCCCTGGTAGGTGTTGGGGTAGTAGTTGTTGTCGTTGAAGTAGTCGCTGGAGGTACGGCTCTTGTAGGCCAGCTCGCGGATGCCGATGATGTCCCAGCCCTTCACCGGGGTGAAGTCGACGGTCAGGGCTTCATACGAGTTCGGCAGCAGGCGGCCGTCGCTGTTGCCCATCCACGGGGTATTCAGGTACTGGTCGCCGACGCGCGCCATGACCCAGCTGTTCTTGTACTGCAGGTAGGCCTGGCTAAGCGCGGTCAGCGAGTCGCTGGCGCCCATCAGCGTGGTGTCGACCTGCTTCGGGTTGGCGGCCAGCGAGCCCAGCGAGTTCGCGCTGACCAGCGACGCACCGGCGCTGAAGCCGTCCAGCGAGGCGGTCTGCGCGTTGAGCAGGATCGAACCGCCGAAGGCGCGGGCGCTGGGCTTGGCCGCCACGCTGTAGTCATAGGTGCGGTTGAACTGGTACATGCGGAGCTCGCCGTCCACATGCCCCTGGGTGAAGATGTCGCTGAGGCTGTTGACGTTGGCGTCATCGGCGTGCGCGCCGAGACTCAGTGTGGCGAGCGCGACAGCGACGGCTGCGGCGACGAGATGATTGCGCATGGTTGTAAGGCTCCGCATAGAGGGCAGGAAGGTAGTGCTCCAGCGCTGCACCGGCGGCCGTTTCCGTCCGCGTGATGAGCCAGGTGCATCGAACTTGGTTAAGTTTCTGTGGGGGATATGACACCCACGTAAATCGAGAATGACAGTCCGGTTACAAAGACCCCCTGCCGGGCCGCGATGTCGCGTCGACGCTGCCATTCCGGTCATGCCCGGGCGACCGCTTGCGCGCCCGGCTCTCTGCGCTCGCCCGGGTCCTGCGGCCGGGGGCTACTGATATGCTTCGCCGATGGACGTTTCGAATAACAGCATGGCTGGCCGCATGGCCGAGCGTTTCCGCGGCTTCCTGCCGGTGATCGTGGACGTGGAAACCGGTGGTTTCGACGCCGAACGCGACGCTTTGCTGGAGATCGCCGCTATCACCCTGGGCATGGATGCACACGGATTCCTGCATTCCCAGGCTACCGTGCATGCCCATGTGGAGCCTTTCCCCGGCGCCAACCTCGACCCGCGCGCGCTGGAAGTGACCGGCATCGACCCGGACAATCCCCTGCGCGGCGCCCTGAATGAGCGCGTCGCGCTGGAACATATCTTCCAGGCGGTGCGTACCGCCGTGCGTGACAACGGCTGCCAGCGCGCGATCCTGGTGGGCCACAACGCCGCGTTCGACCTGGGCTTCCTGAATGCCGCGGTGCGCCGCACCGGCAACAAGCGCAACCCGTTCCACCCTTTCAGCTGCTTCGACACTGCCACCCTGGGCGGCCTCGCCTATGGCCAGACCGTGCTGGGCAAGGCCGTGCAGGCCTCCGGCCGCATGTTCGACACGCGCGAGGCGCACTCGGCGATCTACGACGCCGAATCCACCGCGCTGCTGTTCTGCGACATCGTCAACCGCTGGCGCCAGCTGGAGATGTTCGAGCGCGAGCGGATCGGCGCGGACGCTGGCTGAACGCTCTTTTTGCCGGCAGTGTCATCTGCCTGCAACATTCATCTCATTTCATTGCAACACGCCGACGCTGCAATGGCGGGCAACCGGGCGCATGCCCCGTGCACACCAAGGAGCCTCATCGTGTTCACATCTTCCCGTTCCATGTTCCGCCTCGGCGCTATCGCTTTCGCCACCGCCTGCTCGCTGGGCGCCCTGTCCGCCCAGGCCACCGACATCACTGGCGCGGGCTCCAGCTTCGTGTATCCGGTGATCTCGAAGTGGTCGGCCAGCTATGCCGAGAAGACCGGCAACCGCGTCAACTACCAGTCGATCGGCTCGGGCGGCGGTATCGCCCAGATCAAGGCCGGCACTGTCGATTTCGGCGCCAGCGACATGCCGCTCGACGAAGCCACCCTGGAGAAGTTCGGCCTGGGCCAGTTCCCGGACGTGATCGGCGGCATCGTGCCGGCGTTCAACGTGGCCGGCGTCGCGCCGGGCAAGCTGGTGCTGGACGGCCCCACGCTGGCGCGCGTCTTCCTCGGCACCATCAGCAAGTGGAATGACCCGGCCATCGCCGCGCTGAACCCGGGCGTGAAGCTGCCCGACGCCAAGATCACCGTGGTGCATCGTTCGGACGGCTCGGGCACCACCTTCAACTTCAGCAACTACCTGTCCAAGGTCAACGCCGACTGGAAGGCCAAGGTGGGCGAAGGCACCGCCGTGAACTGGCCGACCGGCATCGGCGGCAAGGGCAACGAGGGCGTCTCGGCGTACATCAAGCAGATCCCCAACTCGATCGGCTATGTGGAATACGCCTACGCGCTGCAGAACCACATCGGCTACGCGCTGATGAAGAACGCCGCCGGCAAGGTGGTGGAGCCGAAGACCTCCAGCTTCCAGGCTGCCGCGGCCACCGCCGACTGGGCGCATGCGAAGAACTTCAACCTGCTGATGACCAATGCGCCGGGTGCCGACGCCTGGCCGATCACCGCTACTTCCTGGGTGATCATGTACAAGCAGCCGAAGAACGCCGCCAACAGCAAGGTCAGCTTCGACTTCTTCAAGTGGTCCTACGAGCACGGCCAGGACCAGGCCCGCTCGCTGGACTACGTGCCGCTGCCCGCCACGCTGGTGAGCCAGATCGAGAACTACTGGAAGACCGAGTACAAGCAGTAAGAAGATGAACCCCCTCTCCCGCCGGGAGAGGGCTGGGGTGGGGATTCGGGCGTGGCGAAGCGTTTCGCCATGTCCGAAGCCCCATCCGACCCTTCGGGCCATCGCTCCCGGAGGCGGAAGGAAAAGCCCCCACGCGGAAACCGCATGTCATCGATCCCCGCCACCGACCTCGCTTCCGACATCGACCAGCGCAGTCGCCGCGACGCCCGTCACGACACCTGGTTCCGCTGGCTGCTGCGGGCCTGTGCGCTGCTGGTGCTGGCCACCTTGCTGGGCGCTGCGCTCTCCACCTTGTGGGGCGGCCGCGAAGTGCTGTTCAAGGACGGCTTCCACTTCCTTTCCAGCGACTCCTGGAATCCGGTCACCGACGACTACGGCGCGCTGGCGCCGATCTTCGGCACCTTGGTGACCTCGCTGATCGCCCTGATTCTGGCGGTGCCGGTGAGCTTCGGCATCGCGCTGTTCCTTACCGAGATCGCCCCGACCTGGCTGCGCGGTCCGGTCGCCACCGCGATCGAGCTGCTGGCCAGCATCCCGTCGATCATCTACGGCATGTGGGGCCTGTTCGTGTTCGTGCCGTTCATGGCGAGCATCGAGCCGACGCTCAGCGACACGCTGGGCAAGCTGCCGCTGGTCGGCAAGCTGTTCGACGGCCCGCCGCTGGGGCTGGGCCTGCTCACCGCGGGCATCGTGCTGGCGGTGATGATCCTGCCGTTCATCTGCTCGGTGATGCGCGAGGTGTTCCAGACCGTGCCGGTGCGGCTCAAGGAATCCTCTTACGCGCTGGGCTCCACCACCTGGGAGGTGGTGTGGGACATCGTGCTGCCCTACACGCGTTCGGCGGTGATCGGCGGCATCTTCCTCGGCCTCGGCCGCGCGCTGGGCGAAACGATGGCAGTGACCTTCGTGCTCGGCAACGCCTACAGCATTTCCAGCTCGCTGCTGATGCCGGGCACCTCGATCTCCTCTTCCATCGCCAACGAGTTCAACGAGGCGGTGGACACGCACCGCTCCGCGCTGATCGCGCTGGGCTTCCTGCTGTTCGTGGTCACCTTCGTGGTGCTGCTGATCGCCCGCCTGATGCTGCGCCGGCTGTCGCGCAAGGAAGGCAACTGATGGCCGCTTCCGTCTACCTGCGCCGTCGTGCCGTCAACGTGGTGGCACTGACCTTGAGCGCCTGCGCCACCCTGCTCGGCCTGGTATTCCTGGCCTGGATCCTGTGGGTGACGCTGAAGAGCGGCCTGGGCGCGATCACGCCGCACCTGTTCACCAAGATCACCGCCTATGCCGACCAGGGCGGCCTGTCCAACGCCATCGTGGGCAGCCTGATCATGGACGTTATGGCCTTGCTGATCTGCGCGCCGATCGGCGTGCTGGCCGGCGCCTTCCTCGCCGAATACGCGAACCGCACCCGGCTCGGCGCCACGATCCGTTTCCTCAACGACATCCTGCTGTCCGCCCCCTCGATCGTGCTCGGCTTGTTCGTGTACGTGATCGTGGTGCTGCCGATGTCGAAGCTCACCCACGGTTCGGTGTCGTTCTCCGGTTTCGCGGGTGCGGTGGCGCTGGCGCTGATCGGCTTGCCGGTGATCGTGCGGACCACCGACGAGATGCTGCAGCTGGTGCCCGGCACGCTGCGCGAGGCGACGCTGTCGCTGGGCATCCCGCAATGGAAGATGACCGTGCAGGTGTTGATGCGGGCGGCCACCTCCGGCATCGTCACCGGCGTGCTGCTGGCACTGGCACGACTGGCCGGCGAAACCGCGCCGCTGCTGTTCACCGCCTTCGGCAACAACTTCATGACGGTGCATCCGCTGGAAAAGATGGAAAGCCTGCCGGTGGCGATCTACCAGTACACCAACGACCCCAATCCGGATCTGCATGCCATCGCCTGGGCCGGCGCGCTGCTGATCACGCTGTTCGTACTCACGCTCAGCCTGCTGACCCGAATGCTGTTCTCCCGCCACAAGGTGCGTTATGACTGACCTCGCCGCCAACGCCGCCGACTTCACGGCTGCCGCGGAAGCCACCACGGCGCGCACCAAGATCGCGGTGCGCGACCTGCACTTCCACTACAACGGGGCCCATGCGCTGAAAGGCATCGCCATGGACATCCCGGAGAAGCAGGTCACTGCGATCATCGGCCCCTCCGGCTGCGGCAAGTCCACCCTGCTGCGCATCTTCAACCGCATCTACGCGATCTACCCGAAGCTGGTCGCCAGCGGCGAGGTGCTGCTGGACGGCGAAAACATCCTCGATCCGCGCTACTCGCTGAACCGCCTGCGCAGCAAGGTCGGCATGGTGTTCCAGAAGCCGGTGCCGTTCCCGATGACGATCTTCGAGAACGTGGCCTACGGCATCCGCCACCACGAGAAGCTGTCCAAGGCCGACATGGCCGAGCGCGTGGAGCAGGCGCTGCGCCGCGCCGCGCTGTGGGACGAGGTGAAGGACAAGCTCAAGCACAGCGCACTCGGCCTCTCCGGCGGCCAGCAGCAACGCCTGTGCATCGCCCGCGGCATCGCGCTCAAGCCAGAAGTGCTGCTGCTGGACGAGCCCACCTCGGCGCTCGACCCTATCGCTACCGGCCGCATCGAGCAGCTGGTGGAAGAACTCAAGCACGATTACACCATCGTCATCGTCACCCATAACATGCAGCAGGCCGCGCGCGTCTCCGACCGCACCGCCTTCATGTACCTGGGCGAGCTGATCGAGTTCGACAATACCGAGAAGATCTTCACCAAGCCCGGCCGCAAGCAGACCGAGGATTACATCACCGGCCGCTTCGGCTGATCCATGAAGCCCCTCTCCCGCTTGCGGGAAAGGGGTTGGGGAGAGGGCACGAGCACCCCGCTCCGCCCGAACCCTCTCCCGCCCTTCGGGCATCCTCTCCCGCATGCGGGAGAGGGAAACAAAACACGAGGCCACCATGGGCACCACCAAAGAACACATCATCAAGAGCTACGACGACGAACTGGCCCGCCTCACCGGCGAACTGGTACGCATGGGCGAGCTGGCGGTGAGCCAGCTGGAGGCCTCGATCGACGTGGTGGAACGCCGCGACGAACGCGCCGCCCAGCACGTGGTGGGCAACGACGACGCGATCGACCTGCTCGAACAGGAAATCAGCCACGACGTGGTGCGCCTGCTGGCGCTGCGCGCGCCGATGGCCGGCGACCTGCGCAATGTGTTCGCCGCGCTGCGCATCGCCGCTGACATCGAACGCATCGGCGACTACGCCGCGAACGTGGCCAAGCGCTCGATCCCGCTGTCGATGGCCGCGCCGATCAATCCCACCAGCGGCCTCGCCCATCTGGCCGAACTGGCCGCCGCTGAGGTGCGCGAGGTGCTGCGTGCCTACCGCGACCGCGATGCCGAACGCGCCTACCAGGTGTGGAAGGACGACGTGGAGCTGGACGACGCCTACACCGGCTACTTCCGCCAGCTGCTCACCTACATGATGGAAGACCCGCGCAACATCACGCCGTGCACGCACCTGCTGTTCATGGCGAAGAACATCGAGCGCATCGGCGACCATGCCACCAACATCGCCGAAAACGTGTGGTACCAGGTCACCGGCGAACCGCTCACCGCCCAGCGCAACAAGCGCGACCTCACGGCGAATCCGGAGATGCCGAAGCTGGGCGACCGCAACAGCTGAGGCAGCGCCCTGCCCGCCCGCAGGCGAGGCAGGGCACGCAGGGGCTTAGAGCCTGTTTACGATCTCCGCGTAGCCCGCGTTGCCTCGCTGTGGCTGTCAGGTGGTAGTGCGTGGCGCAGCGCCTGCCTGGCTGGCAGGCCAAGCCGCGCGCTGCCGCATGGCGGCCACAGCAAGGCAACCCGAAGGGCCGGGTCCGTTTGCCCGCATGCCTGCGTCATCACTCAGTCATGGACGGACGTCCACTCCTTCGTTCTTCCTTGGCCTGCGCGCAAACGGATCCCGGCGCGGGCCATGTGGAGATCGTAAACAGGCTCTTAGGCCAGCTTCAATCCCACGATGCCAATCAGGATCAGCGCCACGCAGGCCAGCCGCAGCGGCGTGGCCGGATCGTGGAACAGCATGATGCCCAGGATCACCGCGCCCACCGCGCCAATGCCGGTCCATATCGCGTAGGCGGTGCCGATCGGCAGCGATTTCGCCGCCAGCGCCAGCAGCACCACGCTCACCGCCATCGCCGCCAACGTACCCACGCTGGGCCATAGCCGACTGAAGCCTTCGCTGTATTTGAGGCCGATCGCCCAGCCGATCTCGAACAACCCGGCCAATACCAACAATACCCAAGGCATGACTGACTCCTTGCAGGCAATGCAGGGCCGTCCCCGCGATGGAGAAACGCGGCGGGCCGTCCCGCCGCGGCCTGCCCGGCAGGCAGGATCAGGGCAGGCGTGCCTGCCGCGCTTCGCGGCGCCGCTGCGCACCGCGCGCCATACCGAAGATACCGATCAGCAGCCACGCCAGCTGCATGATGAAGGCAGGCCAGTTGAAGCTGCCGAACAGCAGCGACAGCATCACGCCCACCGCGCCCAGCACATTCATCAACTGATAGATCAGCCCGTTGCCGTGCAGCTTGTGGGCCTGCAGCAGGTAGAACGCCAGCAGCACCAGCAGCACGCCGATGTAGCCGGCCCAGTCGTGCCAGTAGAAGGTCATCGCAGTCCGCTCCGTTGGCGCAGCGCCTCGAACAGTACGACGCCGGTCGCCACGGAAACGTTGAGGCTCTCCATCGCGCCCGGCATGGGGATCTTCGCCACGAAATCGCAGGTCTCGCGGGTGAGCCGGCGCAGGCCCTCGCCTTCGCTGCCCATCACCACGGCCACCGGCCCCTTGAGGTCGATGCCGTAGATCGATTGCTCGGTATCGCCGGCGAGGCCGGTGATCCACACCCCGGCGTCCTTCAGGCTGCGCAGCGTGCGCGCGAGG
This sequence comes from Dyella agri, assembly GCF_044904705.1. Classification (NCBI taxonomy): domain Bacteria; kingdom Pseudomonadati; phylum Pseudomonadota; class Gammaproteobacteria; order Lysobacterales; family Rhodanobacteraceae; genus Dyella; species Dyella agri. Next base: position 71,551 of record NZ_JADIKL010000008.1, on the reverse strand, counting down.
TTGGTCACCGCGATCAGCGGCACGCGGTCGGCGCCGCCGGCCGAGGCGCGGCGCACCACCGGGGTCAGGCCTACCGCGCGATCCTTGGGCACGATCACCGCCGTTGCCTTGGCCGCCGCCGCGCTGCGCAGGCAGGCACCGAGGTTGTGCGGGTCGGTGACGCCGTCCAGCACCAGGACCAGCGCCGCGCCGCCGGCCTGCTCCAGCAAGCCCGGCAGATCGCCCTCGCCCGCCAGCGCCGGCGCCTCATACAGGGCTACCACGCCCTGGTGGCGCGCTTCGCCGGCCAGCTTGTCCAGCTGCTCGCGCGGGCGATGGTGCACCGGGATCTTCAGCGCCTTTGCGCGCTCGGCCAGTTCGTGCACGCGGGCGTTGCGCTGGCCGTTTTCGACCAGCAGCTCGCGTATGCGCGAAGCGTCGTTGTTCAGGGCGCCATCGACCGGGTTGATGCCGACGATCCAGTGCTCGCTCATTTCCTGCCTTTCGGTTTCGGTGGACGCGTGGCCGGCTTCTTCGCCGCGCGCGGCGCCTTCTGCGCGACCTTGCCTTGCTTGCCGCCACTCTTCTTCGCCGGTTTGGGCGGGCGCGCGGCAGCGGGGGGCGGATTATCGCGCGGCGGCAGCACCGGCAACACCACCTCTGTACGCCGCGCCGTCGTCGGAACCGGCGACGGCTTGCGCCCCGGCAGCGAATAGCGTTCGCCCGTCGCGGCGTAGTCGTAGGCCTTGCCGCTGCGCGGGGGCGCGGCGGAAGCGCGCGGCGATGCCAGCCGGAAGTCGATCTTGCGATCCTCCAGGCTGGCGCGCAGCACCTGCACGCGCACGTGGTCGCCGAGCCGGTACTGCGCACCGGTGCGTTCGCCCTTCAGCAGATGGCGCTGCGGATCGAAGTGGTAGTAGTCGTTGCTGAGCTGGCTGATGTGCACCAGGCCCGAGACCTTGGACTCGTCCAGTTCCACGAACAGGCCGAACGAGGTGACGCCGGTGACCACGCCGGCGAATTCCTCGCCCACGTGCTTGGCCATCCACGCGCACTTGTAGCGCTCGTCCACGTCGCGCTCGGCCTCTTCGGCGCGGCGTTCGCGCTGCGAGCAGTGCACCGCCATCGTCGCCATCTGTGCCGGCGTGTACACGTAGCCGGCCGGCTTGCCGCCGGTGAGCGCGTAGCGGATCGCGCGATGCACCAGCAGGTCCGGGTAACGACGGATCGGCGAGGTGAAGTGCGCATAGGCCGACAACGCCAGGCCGAAGTGGCCGCGGTTGTCCGGCTGGTAGGCCGCCATGCTCTGCGCGCGCAGCAGCACGCTCTGGATCAACTCGCGCTCCGGGCGGTCCTGCACCATGCGCAGGATTTCGGCGAAGTCGGCCGGGGTCACCTCCTCCACCGGCGGCATGCGCAGCTTGAACTCGCGCAGGAACTGCTGCAGGTCCTCGTACTTCTCCGCCGGCGGCGGCTCGTGGGCGCGGAACAGCGCGGGGATCTTCTTCTTTTCCAGGAACAGCGCCGCCTGCACGTTGGCGGCGATCATGCATTCCTCGATCAGCTTGTGCGCGTCGTTGCGCGCGGTGGCGCCGGCCGATTCCACCTCGCCACGCTGATCGAGGCGGAACTTCACCTCGGGCGTCTCGAAGTCGATCGCGCCGCGCTGCTTGCGTTGCGCGGCCATCGCCTTGTACAGCGCGTACAGGTTTTCCAGCTGCGGCAACACGTCGGACACCGCATCGAGCGCGCCGGCTTCGCGTAAACCCACCGCCTGCCACACCTGGTCGTAGGTGAGCCGCGCGTGCGAACGCATCACCGCCGGGTAGAACTTCGACTTCGCCACCTCGCCGTCGGCGTCGACCACCATGTCGCAGACCATGCACAGCCGCTCGACCCTGGGGTTGAGCGAGCAGATGCCGTTGGACAGCGTCTCCGGCAGCATCGGCACCACGAAGCCCGGGAAATAGGTGGAGGTGCTGCGCTCGTAGGCTTCCTTGTCCAGCGCGCTGCCCACCGGCACGTAGTGCGACACGTCGGCGATCGCGACCACCAGCCGCCAGCCGCCGCCGCGTTTCGGCTCGGCGTACACGGCATCGTCGAAATCGCGCGCGTCGGCGCCGTCGATGGTCACCAGCGGCAGCTTGCGCAGGTCGACGCGGCCCTCGCGCTCGGCGGCGGTGACCTCGGGTTCCACCTCGGCCGCATCGCGCAGCACCTCGGGTGGCCAGTCGTGCGGCAGGTCGTGGCTGGCAATCGCCATCTCGATCAGCAGCGAGGGTTGCAGGCGTTCGCCCAGCACGGCACGGATCGCACCCAGCGGGCCGCGGTGCGGGGTCGGCGGATCGGTGATCTCGGCCACCACGATCTGCCCGGCGCGCGCGCCCTGGGTCTCGCCGGGCGGGATCATCACGTCCTGGTGCAGGCGACGGTCGTCCGGCGCTACCAGGGTCACGCCGTTCTCCACCACCACCCGGCCCACCAGCCGCGGCGAACGCCGCTGCAACACCTCGGCGATGGCGCCCTGGCGCCGTCCGCGCCGGTCCACGCCGATCACGCTGGCCAGCACGCGATCGCCGTGCAGCACGCCGCGCATCTGCTGCGGCGAAAGGTAGAGATCCTCGCCGCCTTCGTCGGGGCGCAGGAAACCGTAGCCTTCGGCGTTCGCCAGCACCACGCCGGGTATCAGGTCGAGCTTCTGCACCGGCGCGTAGCCGCCGCGCCGGCCCAGCAGCAGCTGGCCGTCGCGCACCATCGCGCCCAGGCGCTTGTGCAGCGCGTAGAGGTCGTTGGCGTCATGCAGTTCCAGCGCTTCGGCGATGCGCGCCTCGGTGAGCAGTTCGCCGCGCTCCTCCAGCAGGGCGAGGATGGCCTCGCGGCTGGGGATGGGCCGCTCGTAGCGTTGCGCCTCGCGCTCGGCCTGCGGGTCACGCGCGGAGCTGGTCCGCTTGCGCTTGCCGACGGCCGCATCCCCGCCAGTGTTCTTGCGGGGAGAGGGGGTCTTCCCGGCCGGCGCGCGGCTGTCCGCGCGCTTGCCTTCCTTGTTTTTTCTGGTCACGAAATAGCCTTGTGTGGGGTACCGCGCCGCGAACGGTGCAGTGTCTTGGATGGGTGCGTCAACAAAGTGTTGACAGAGGCCGGACCGATCCCTAATCTACGCGGCTCACGCAGCCCGAACGGCTCGCGCGACACCTGCCCAGGTGGCGGAATTGGTAGACGCACTAGTTTCAGGTACTAGCGGGTAAAACCGTGGAGGTTCGAGTCCTCTCCTGGGCACCAATTGTAGACGAAGCCCGCAGCGATGCGGGCTTCGTCGTTTCTGCAGATCGCGGTCCTCGACGACCGCCTCAAGGGCTCGCCGGCCCTTTCAGCTCGACCATGTTGCCCTGCGGGTCGTAGCAGTAGATCGACGGGCCTTCGCCGCGCGCGCCGTAGCGCATGCCCAGATCGCCGATGCGCACGCCGTGCGCCTTGAGATGAGCCAGGATCGCGGCTTCGTCGTAGTCCTCCACGCGCAGGCAGAGGTGATCCATGTTGTGGCCCTCCCTGCCCGGCGCCGCACCGCCCTGACGGCCAAGTTTGCCGTCCATGCCTACCAGGTCGATCAGCGAGGCGCCGGCGCGCAACTGCACCAGGCCGATCTCGTCCTGCCGGCGCTCCACGCGGCAACCCAACACGTCGCAGTAGAAATGCCGCATCGCCTCGGGATCGATGGCGCGCAGCACGATGTGGTCGATTTCGCCGATACGGATCATGGTGTTTGAATCGTTTTCCGGGGATGGGTCGAGCATAGCCTCCGGCTCCGTCTTCGACATCCTTTCCCGGCAGGCCGCCGGTGCTCCCGCGAGCGCACCGGCGCGGTGCGGCGACCTCGGCCAGGCGTGTTTCAACCCGGCCTGGCCGCGCAATACCTGAACCGCGCCTCGTGGCACGGTCATCAGGCCACACGAGCGAGGCGCGCAGCCCGTCTCCGCTGTATAATCGCCGGCTACAAACGCATGGTGGGAGAAGCGGCGCCTTCGCGAGAAGCGCACCGCTGCCGAAGGCGCAACGCCCGTAATCGCTCAGGCCCCGTACCATCCTGCGCAAAGCACTCTGGAGAGACCGGTTGAATCCGGCGCCGAAGGGGCACGAGGCTCACGCCTCCAAACTCTCAGGCAAAAGGACAGAGGGGCGCTAGCGTGCGGCATGCACGCAGACTTCGGACGCCCCCATGAGCCAGAACACTCCTTCCCTGCGCGAGCTGGAAAACCACGACGCCTTCATTGCGCGCCACATCGGCCCCAACGACGCCGAGATCGCGCACATGCTGCACACGGTCGGCCACGACTCGCTGGAGGCTATGACGGACGCGATCGTGCCCGCGAAGATCAAGTCCGCCGCGCCGCTGGCGCTGCCCGCCGCGATGAGCGAAGTGGAAGCCTTGGCGAAGATCCGCGCCATCGCCGGCAAGAACCAGGTGTTCCGGAGCTTCATCGGCCAGGGCTATTACGGCACCCATACGCCCAACGTCATCCTGCGCAACATCCTGGAGAATCCGGCGTGGTACACGGCCTACACGCCGTACCAGGCCGAGATTTCGCAGGGCCGCATGGAAGCGCTGATCAACTTCCAGACCATGTGCGCCGACCTCACCGGCATGGAGATCGCCAACGCTTCGCTGCTGGACGAGGCCACCGCGGCGGCCGAGGCGATGACGCTGGCCAAGCGTTCGGCCAAGGCCAAGGGCAACACCATCGTGGTGTCCGGCGATGCGCATCCGCAGAACATCGAGGTGATGCGCACGCGCGCCGAACCGCTGGGCCTGACGATCAAGCTGGCCAACTCCGCCGAGGAGTGGGACGCCGCGATCGCCGCCGACGACTATTTCGCCGCGCTGATCCAGTACCCAGCCAGCAGCGGCTGGCTGATGGACTGGAGCGACGAAGTCGCCAAGATCCACGCCAAGGGCGCGCTGGCCATCTTCGCCAGCGACCTGCTGGCGCTGACCCTGCTCAAGCCGCCGGGCGAGATGGGCGCCGACATCGTGATCGGCAACACGCAGCGCTTCGGCGTGCCGTTCGGCTTCGGCGGCCCGCACGCCGCCTTCATGGCCTGCCGCGATGCCTACAAGCGCTCGATGCCGGGCCGCCTGATCGGCGTCTCCATCGACGCCGAAGGCAACAAGGCCTACCGCCTCACCCTGCAGACGCGCGAGCAGCACATCCGTCGCGAGAAGGCCACCAGCAACATCTGCACCGCGCAGGTGCTGCTCGCCGTGATGGCTTCGATGTACGCCGTCTACCACGGCCCCGAAGGCCTGGTGCGCATCGCCACGCGCGTGGCGCGTCTCGCCGCGATCCTCAAGGCCGGCCTGCAGCAGCTCGGCTTCACCGCCAGCCACCACGACACCGCGTTCGACACGCTGAGCCTGAAGACCGGCGAGCGCACCGACGCCATCGCTGCGCGCGCGGTGGCGATGGGCGCCAACCTGCGCAAGGCCTGGGGCGAGTACCTGTGCATCTCGCTGGACGAGACCACCACGCGCGCCGACATCGAGCTGCTGTGGCGCATCTTCGGCGGCGACGACGCCACGCTGCCCAGCATCGACGCACTGGACGCCAGCGCACCGTCGCTGATCCCGCAGGCGCTGCGTCGCACTTCGGCCTTCCTCACCCACCCGGTGTTCAACACGCACCACAGCGAGCACGAGCTGCTGCGCTACCTGCGCGCGCTGGCCGACAAGGACCTGGCAATGGATCGCACGATGATCCCGCTGGGCTCGTGCACCATGAAGCTCAACGCCACCGCCGAGATGATCCCGGTGACCTGGCCGGAGTTCGCCAACATCCATCCGTTCGCCCCGGCCGGGCAGACGCAGGGCTACAAGGAGCTGATCGCCGAGCTGGAAGCACAGCTGGTGGAGATCACCGGCTACGACGCGGTGAGCCTGCAGCCGAACTCCGGCGCGCAGGGTGAATACGCCGGCCTGCTGGCGATTCGCGCCTACCACCAGTCGCGCGGCGAAGGCCACCGCGACATCTGCCTGATCCCCGAATCCGCCCACGGCACCAACCCGGCTTCCGCGCAGATGTGCGGCATGCGCGTGGTGGTCACCAAGTGCGACGCCAACGGTAACGTGGACCTGGAAGACATCCGCGTGCAGGCCGAGAAGCATTCGGCCAACCTCGCCGCGATCATGCTCACCTACCCGTCCACCCACGGCGTGTTCGAGGAAGACGTGGTGGCGATCTGCGACATCGTTCACCAGCACGGCGGCCAGGTGTACACCGACGGCGCCAACATGAACGCGCTGGTGGGCGTGGCCAAGCCCGGCAAGTGGGGCTCGGACGTCAGCCATCTCAACCTGCACAAGACCTTCTGCATCCCGCACGGCGGCGGCGGCCCGGGCGTGGGCCCGTGCGCGGTGCGTTCGCACCTCGCACCGTTCCTGCCGGGCGCGCTCGGCAGCGAGGGTTCGCGTACCCAGGGCACCGGCAACGGTGCGATGGTCAGCGCCGCGACCTTCGGCAGCGCGTCCATCCTGCCGATCTCGTGGATGTACATCACGCTGATGGGCACCGCGGGCCTGCGCAAGGCCACCCAGGTGGCGCTGCTCAACGCCAACTACATCGCCAAGCGCCTCGCTGCGCACTACCCCACGCTGTACACCGGCCGCAACGGCCTGGTGGCGCACGAGTGCATCCTCGACCTGCGCCCGATCAAGGACGCCACCGGCATCAGCGCGGAAGACGTGGCGAAGCGCCTGATCGACTTCGGTTTCCACGCACCCACGCTGTCCTTCCCGGTGGCCGGCACGCTGATGGTGGAGCCCACCGAGAGCGAATCGCAGCACGAGCTGGATCGTTTCATCGACGCGATGATCCAGATCCGCGACGAGATCCGTGCGGTGGAGGAAGGCAAGCTGGACCGCGACGACAACCCGCTGCGCAACGCCCCGCACACCGCGTTCGCGGTGAGCGCCAGCGAATGGACGCATGCCTACCCGCGCGAGCTGGCCGCCTTCCCGCTGCCCTCGCTGCGGCTGCAGAAGTACTGGTCGCCGGTGGCGCGCGTGGACAACGTCTACGGCGACAAGAACATCATGTGCGCCTGCATCCCGGTGGATGCGTACAAGGAAGAAGTGGAGGCGTAAGCCCCCGCACATCGTGTCGCCGGAAAAGCCCCGCCTCGCGCGGGGCTTTTCTTGCAAGGCACGCCATTTGGTAGCAGGTGCCCCAGGCACCGGACGCTGAAGACCGATAAGGTGAGCCATGACTTGGCGCACCCCATCGGCACTGAAGTGGTTGATTACAAAGCGCTCCCGCTTCTCGGGAGCGCTTCTAAAGCTTGACGACGAGCGAGCCAAATTGCGCGACAAGATAGCCTCGCTTGACTGTCGTGCAGCAGCATTGCTTAAGCAATTGGCTGCGCTTGACGAAACTATTGGCCTCCATGAGATACCCGTGGATCCCGAGGATATTCGGCCAGTTCGGCCACACGCGCGCGCGCGGCTACTGCCTCATGGGCAAATGAGCCGGATCATCTTCACAGAACTTCGTCTCGCCGGTGACTGGCTATCGACGACGGAGGTGGTTGTTCGGATCTTGCAGCATCTCCCAGAACGAGAACGATTTCCCCTCGTACCTATACGCCACTGCGTGCGTAAGCGACTAAGAACTTTGGCTAGGAAAGGGCTGCTTGACCGGCACACAGACGGCATTTCTGCCGCCGGTGTAACCGACGGGAACAGCGAAGCTTATTGGCGACTCACGCGCACTCACGACTTCCCCGTCATTTAGTAGAAGGAAGGCGTGCCAGGAAATAGTCGAGTCCAATCTCCTCTCGCCGGCACCGTCCCTGCCAGTAACCGGCCCACCATCGAGATGTTGGAGCAGTCATCATTCCTATCATCAATATGCGGAACCGCTTGTCCTGCGCATGCTTACGATGGTTCTCTCGCCACACGAACTCACAGGTATAGTCCTGCAGATACTTTGGGCGGAATCCATGCAACGTACCGTACTCGCTGCGCCGAAAGCGGCTGAAGAGCGTCTCACACATATTGTCTGACACGCCCTCGCTGGTGCTGAACTCGTTGGCGTGTGAAACCGTGTAATGCTCAGCAACCAGCGCACCGAGCGTGCTGTAAGCGCTGCTCTCATCAGTCATCACACGTGCGTCAGGGCTGAGGAAATTTTTCGCCAAACGAGTCACTTCCGCTTCGTTCTCCCCCGAGCATACGAAGGCCATGACTCGGCCGGACCCCATCCGGTGCCCAGCGGACTCACACAGCGATATCACCACGCGCTTCCGCGCACGCTTACACCAATTCTGGTAAGTCATACCGGCTTCTATCCAGGGTTGGTTCTGGTTCTTTGGCGCTTTTTTCCCGAAGCGTACTTCGAGTGCCCTTCTTGGTATTCGGGCACGACGATTGGGTTTGCGAGGTTTACCGCCAAAGTACCCACCATCCATGTGCACTGTGAACGCACCGCCTAGGGGACAGAGGTCCATGGCGTGGACCATCCACTCCCGAATTTTTCCGAAGAAGACCTGAGCAGTTTTGGGGGTACAGCCCACACGGCGCGAGGCCTCCAGCAGCGACTGGCCCTTCGCGCCATTCTCGAACGCTGCGAATAGCCGAATCATGTCTACAAAGGGCAACTTACGCCCATGGAACGGTGTACCGCTGGTGACGCTGAACTCGCGAGAACAGCTAGCGCAGCGCCAACGCCGCGTCTTGGCGCGGCGATAATGCTTGCGGAACAGACCGCAGGCTGGACAACCCTGCTTATCGGTAGCACCCCATCGCGCCGAGGCCAGCCATTGCTCAGCCTCGTCATTGGTCAGGCTATTAATTTTTCTGGCGAAGTTGCGTGATTCCTTGGAGTGCAGGTAGTGCTGCGTCATCCGTGTAGCCCAGGCGAACGGGATGCAGTGGCCGGTCCTGAGACGGGCCGCCGGACTAGGACAGTCCACCGGGTACACAGCGGCCTGCCGCGCCTTGAAAGGCACGTTGCAAAGCGCTGGGTGATGACGCAAACTAGGGGTGCAGACCACTCAAACCTGCATCCTACGAAAGCCCAGTAAACCCCTGCCAGGGCGCTGGGCTTTCGTACGTCTAGAGCCCGGATTTATCGACCGCTATGAGCTAGGTCATAAATCCTCCGCATCGACATTCATGCTGCTATCGGAATCCGGCTGGCCAAGAAGGGCCATCCAGCGGGCTACGTCCCGAGTGGCTGCACAGCGGCCACGGCGGCCTTTCAGGAAGAACGTCGGAATGGGCAGCGTCTTGCGCTGTGCCGCATGCCGAAAAGCATCGCCGCTGGGATAGCCCAGGATGGTGCGAAGGTCGCGCCCAGCCATGACGGCGCCGTAGCGAGCCAAAAGGTCTTCTTCGATTTCTGTCGCGCGGGCGTTGATCTGATCAGTTGACATGCCGGCCTCCATCATGCCTCGGCATGCTAGATGTCGCCGCGCGCGCGGCGACAGGGAACAATTTCTCAAAACTGTTCCCTTGGCGACTGACGTCGCGGGCCAGGTAAGTGATCACCCAAACCGTTACCATGACGAAACATGTCGTGGCGTGACGGAACACCGTGCGAAAGCAAAGCAGGTTCATCGACGAGCTGAGGAAGGGCTGGTGGCATCACGATGTGCGGCCGGCTGTTTCGCGCGCGGCCTACGCGGCGATAGCCCACGCTGTCGGTGACACGTGGGCTCCAGGCGACATCGAGCGCGCACTAGGGAAAGCCAGTAACCGAGACATGAAGTCAGAGGGACTGAGCAACAAGTTCAGAAAGATCTGGAAGGATCAAACCGTCCCCTCATTGCCAACGCTCAGTGAAGTGACCAGAGCTTTTCCTGCATGTCAGGCTGAATATTGGTCTGAACACCCAATTTTCTTTCTCTTGGATGGCCGCCAGAAAGAGAGTGAAAGCTTTGCGCAATCGGCCATCCACTACGCGCTCGATAGCCTAAATGGGTCGATTCGCATGGAAGTGTGGAAACAAGAGATTGATTACGAGCCATGGACAGGGCGGCTGTTAAAATCTCTTGATAACCGCGCCATGCTCGATGTACTCGGCTCCGATTTATTTGCTGAACTCGATACGCTAGATCGGCTTACGCTATCTACCGCCTTTTCCAAAATGGCCTTAGCTACGGAGGATTGGCCGGCATATGATCAAGCTGTGTGGGTTTCTTATCTTGAATTCGACACCGCATTGGTAAACTATAACCCCCTGCTAATTGGATGGAAATGGCTAGCCAAATTGTATGAAGAGCAGTTATGGCGGCCTCATAACACCCTATGTAGAGGCGCAGTCCCTGTCTCTGGTCACAGCAGAGCGAATCTTGCGCACTTCATGTCGATTGCGAAGAAAAGCGGAAGAAATTTGCCACCACCCGAAATGTTCGACTGGGCAGAGTTGATTGGCACAACGCCAAGCGTTATGGATACTCCATGAACACGCCTATCCTGTGAGCTTGCGATGCAGCCGAAATCCGGTGTCGATGCCGCATCGACAGGTTGGCCTGCAAGCTATGGAGTCGCAAACAGGATCTATCGACCAGAATTCGACCATGGGGCAAAATCCAAGGCACACCCCAGTGTCGGCTTGCACAGGACAAACCGTGAAAAAGAGAGTGGACATTAAGCGGCCAGCGGCCAGCGGCCAGCGGCCAGCGGCCAGCGGCCAGCGGCCAGCGGCCAGCGGCCAGCGGCCAGCGGCCAGCGGCCAGCGGCCAGCGGCCAGCGGCCAGCGGCCAGCGGCCAGCGGCCAGCGGCCAGCGGCCAGCGGCCAGCGGCAGTATACAAAATCTGCTAACAACGAGCGCAAGACCGAGAATTTAGTCCGCGATCGCTTGCGTTCGTTGGGGTTCTACAGCCCGGACAATGGCATCAGCGTCGAAGAGCAGAAGTCAGAAATTGTCAAAGTCAAATCGCTGCTGTCCAAGGCGAGCAAAAATGCTAAGGGCAATGCCGGTTACCCGGAATTTATCGTCTCGACTCAGCGAGACACCACATTCCTCATCGTCATCGAGTGCAAGCCAGATGTCCGGCAACACGCGAGTACGACAGGTGGCCGGCCCGTAGAGTTCTCAGTCGATGGCGTCTTGCACTACGCCAGGCATTTGTCCAAATACTTCACCATCGTCGCGGTCGCCGTCAGCGGTTCGACGGTCAGTTCACTTAAGGTCTCGAACTTTATTGTTCCCGCGGGATCAACTGACTCAAAAGTGCTAACAAATGAGTCGGGCGTACCAGTTGAAGAATTGGTTTCCTTCGACGACTACTACAGACTGGCGTCGTTTGATCGCGATGTCGCAGAGAAAAGGCATTCAGATCTACTTGCGTTTTCGCGCGAGCTACACGAATTTATATGGGCCAAGGCCAAGGTATCGGAAGAAGATAAACCTTTGCTTGTCAGTGGCACATTGATCGCGCTAATGAACGAGTCATTCTCGCGGACTTTCGGCGCAATGTCGGCCGAGGACTTGCAGGAGGCCTGGTTGGGAGCAATCAAGAAAGAGATTGACAAGGCGCAAATGCCGCAGGCCAAAAAGGATACGATGCTCCAACCGTATTCAACCATCGCTGTCCATCCAAACCTAGGTAAGCCAGATAGCAAGGTTGCTAAGGAGTATCCGGATGGAGTGTTCAAAGCGATCATTGCCCTCATTGGTGATAATGTTTGGCCGTTCGTAAACATCTACCACGATTTCGACGTTGTCGGCCAGTTCTACGGCGAGTTCTTGAAATACACTGCTGGCGACAAAAAGGCGCTCGGCATTGTATTGACCCCGCGTCATGTCGCAGAACTGTTTTCGCTCCTAACGAACGTCGGCCCCAAGTCCAAAGTTCTCGATATCTGCGCTGGCACAGGTGGTTTTCTTATCTCAGCGATGCAACATATGCTGCGCAAAGCTGTATCCGAGACTGAGCGGACGGACATTAAAAAGAATCGTTTAATCGGGGTTGAGAACAACCCCAAGATGTTCGCACTCGCTGCCTCTAATATGATTTTGCGTGGCGATGGCAAGGCCAATCTACATCAAGCAAGTTGCTTCGATGAATCCGTTATGAAGGCGGTCAAGAAGCATCAGCCTAACATCGGCATGCTTAATCCACCTTACTCACAATCAAAAAGCGACGCCGGATTGCATGAGCTCTACTTCGTAAAGCAAATGCTTGACTGTCTAGTGACTGACGGCATTGGTGTGGCCATTGTGCCGATGTCCTGCGCGATCTCACCACATCCGGTGCGTGAAGAGTTGATGAAGCACCACACATTAGATGCGGTCATGTCCATGCCGCAAGAATTGTTTTATCCAGTCGGCACGGTGGCCTGCATTATGGTCTGGATTGCAGGAAGACCTCACGCCGAGTCGAACAAAAAAACTTGGTTTGGATATTGGCGTGATGACGGCTTCGTCAAAACCAAGCATAAGGGTCGCATTGACCAGTATGGCCGCTGGGTTGGGATCCGTGACCGATGGGTAGGTATGTACCGGAACCGCGAGACACATGACGGCGAGAGTGTCGCGCAAAAAGTATCGGCTACCGATGAGTGGTGTGCGGAAGCGTACATAAAGACCGACTATTCGGTGCTCACTCAAGCAGAATTCGAGAAAACGGTCAAAAAATACTTAATGTTTCAACTTGTCAATGAAGCTAAGGAAAAGGGCACGGGAGCTGCTAACGAAGATGGAGATAGCTGCAATGACTAAACTTGTTCCTGTAAAGAGCATTTTTTCTGTTTGCTATGGCTCCAACCTTGAACTCAACGCCCTCAAACGAGATCCAGACGGAATAAATTTCGTTTCACGAACAGCTCGCAATAATGGTGTGTCGGCCAAAGTGGAGCTTGATTTAAACTTGAAGCCCATTCCGGCTGGATGTCTAACCGTCGCTGGTGGCGGCAGTGTTTTGGAGACTTTTGTCCAGCCCGAGCCGTTTTACAGTGGACGTGATCTTTATTATCTTGTCCCCTTGGAGCGCATGACCTTGCAAGAGAAATTGTATTATTGCACGGTAATTCGTGCTAATCGCTATCGCTTCAACTATGGGCGACAGGCAAACCGGACATTGAAGGATATAAAAATCCCCGCTCGTTCTGAAGTGCCTTCTTGGGTTCAGGAAGTGTTTATTCATGAAGTTGATGGTTGGCGAAAAAAACTCTCTTCCCTAAAAAAACTTACTAAGGTCTAGTGACAAATTCGCGCCATGTACGATTATTCGATGGCTCGGCCACTTCTTTAGTGGGACGAAAGATGACGCTACAGTGAGAACGCTCTTTGGGTAGCAACCTGAATGGCGTCCTCATCATCGATGGCGGTCACTTTGCGGCGTTGTCCACCTTCAGGTAGGCATAGTGCCATCCATTTACTGCTAGACCATTGCGCTGCTGTTCGTTGACCAAGTCAACCCGATGCTCGCCATGAAGGTGTCAAATACACCATGTGAGCTACCTCATCAGCACTTTTGTCTGCAGGATTCGCACAGTGTTGAGCACCATCCCTTCATGGTGAGCGTTCCAGGTGCTCCGCATGCCTCACAAATCGTCGCCGACTCTTGCTCAGCGGCGTCGATGAGCCGGAAGACTTCCTCGTCACCACCATCGACATAGAACCGCAGTGTGCCGAATTTCTCTTTCACCTGTGTCGCAACGACGTCCAACCCAGAAGATCCGATGTGGGTGGAGATGGCCTGGCTAAGGCGATAGATCAAGTTCATCCAGCCGTCACCGCACTCGAACCCCCAGAGTGCAAGCAAGGTAGGTTGATCCTGGCGAAGAGGATCGAGCCTTTGTAATCGGTATAGTTGCGGGAAGTCCGACTGCAGACGGCGAGAATTTTCAGGATTCATACGGGCACCTAGGATTGGTGCCCCCGGCAGGACTCGAACCTGCATGGGTGGCTTATCTGGCCACTGCCTTTATCCGGATATAAGCCGGACGCCTAACCTCTCGGCCACGGGGGCGAAAACATACGAGCGCGCTTCAGCTGCTCGTCGGTATTCGTTCGTGGTGGGAAGTTGAGCGAGGCATGCCACGAGCCTATCAGATCACGCAGCGACATGGGTGTACGTCTATGGGATGAGCGCAGACAGGGGTTGGGCATCACGAACTGCGCTGCGAGCGTGTGCGTTGCATCCACCGGTCGAAGTCTTCGCGGGTGAAGTCGGTGAGCACTTCCCGATAGCCGCAAGCGCTTGTGCATTCGACTTCCAGGCCCGTTGGGCTATCTCGTGATCGCAGATGTGTCCCCCTGCACCGAGGGCAATGATCCACCGGCGCGATGGTTCGCCAGTCGGAGTAGGTACCTAATTGTTGGGTCATAGTTAAGAGCCTCGATCTACTCACGGTTCACGTCTAATTCTGGCTTACGCCAAGCAGCGATAGACCACGCTGTCACGCGGCGCTTCCCAGAGTGGGTCGGCCGCGATCGCTTGCGCTCTACGCAAGGAATCCATGAATTCCTCCCAATCGTGCGCGTAGACACAGCCAGCCAGGGATATCCGCCGTGTGCGATCCCTTGTAACCGTTAGTGCTTCAGCTTGAATTGCACCACATTCTGCGCTGGCGGCTTCGGCGAGAACTCGGCGACGGGAACTTCCAGTGCTGAGGCTAGGATGTCACGTGGAAGGCGTGAGTGAGCAGCAAAATCGGGTAATGAGGTATCGCCACTTTCTGTCAACACATGGGCGGTCTTCAAGAACAGTCTGCTCGCTTCGCGGGGCTTGTCGTCGCCCGGCTCGACACGCTGCCAGCCACGTTGGCGCAGTTGGATGTTCAGGTATCGACTCTGCGACTCATCAACGACGCCCAGATCGCGCAGCCGACGAATCATGGCGGCCACAGAAACTCCCCACTTCTTTTTGAGTGTGGCCAGCGCATCGAGCGAGACGCTGTAGATCTCACCTAGGAACGACTTTGACGGCAGCAGGAACGCCCCGGCGAATCGCCAAGCTTGGGCTTCGACTCGCTTGAAGGTCTCGATATCCAGCTCACCATGATGGTCGAGTTCGCGGTGCAACACTAGATGGCCCAGTTCGTGCGCGACGTTAGCCCGATCACGGGCATACGAGGCCTCCTCAGAGACGACAATTACCGCTCGATCACCGTACCATGCCGACAAACCGTCCATGCCCTCAGACAGGGGCGCGCGCATGAGTAGAACTGCTTGGTTCTCGACCAGCAGGGACACATCAGAGATTGGCCCATCGCCCAAACCAAGCGATCGCCGGGTCTGCGTGGCAATATCCTCGATATCGTCGTTGGTCAAGGCGAGCACATCGATCGATTCCCCCAACGAATACAGGCGTGTGGGTTCGTAATCGACATATTCTTCGAAGGCGTCAAGTACCGCCACGCACATGTCCAGGATTGCAGACGCCCGGTTCTGCTCGCGCAAGACCTCACGGGTACGACGTTGGGATCGGTAGTGAACCAAGGTACGCGGCTGCTGCTCGGTGCCACCCTTCGGGCGCAGGAAGAATTCCATGGGCACGCGCAGGTGTTGGCTGAGCTTTTCCAGCGTGTCTGGCGACGGTGCACGTTCACCGTTTTCGAACAGGCTCAACGATTGCCGAGTCAGATCCACTGCGGCACCCAGCTCAGCCAGAGTCAGGCCGCGCAAAAATCTCGCCTGCTGCAGTCGGACAGCTTCAAATTTAGCTCGCATGGCGGTCGCGCTGATCTTCTTGTCCCTTCCGCTTGATCGTGTCGCGCAGACGGTCCGTGACCTCCTCCACCTTGGCATTGTCCGGGGTGGCTAACTCCAAGATGAGCGGCTCCAGTGCAATCGAGCGCTGATCCCGGTTGGGAATGTACAGCGCCGCGAATACCGGCGCCGCGAGCCCGCCGTGCTTCAGTTGCACGTAAGCGTGTCCGGTCACCTCATCGGCATCGACGCGTTGGCCATCGGAGGAAAATAGATCGCCATTCCGATCCGCTAGCGCCGCCCGGGTGAGACTCTTGCGCACTGCACGGGAACCTTTAGCGCCAGCGTAATGGGTGGTCACAACAACGTTTCCGGCCTGCAACTTGGCGAACGCGTGGTTCCGCGCCTTGTTGAACCCTGTATCGACGAAGAAAAACTCACCTTCCGCGGCCTTATTTGCCAGAGCGTACTGGACGGCGAGATTGCGTAAGTAGCCAACCGTCATCATGCCGGGCATGAACTGGGCGAGCATCGGTGTGGCCTTGACCACCTCCTGAAGTGCCCGGTAGCCCAGTGGTACCGCCTCGCCCAGCACAGCGAAGTGAGCGTCGGTCATGCCACACGCCTTGAGCACGGATTCAACGTTCATTAGTTGACAAAGCCTCGCTGATTGGCTGGACTGGCTGACACCAGTTCTGTCAGCGATCTTCAAAGAATCCATCACTTTTGTCAACTGCTGCTTGCGGCGACCTAGCTCCGCAATGGATGGCAGGACATCGTAAGGCTGATGCACGCCAACTTCTGCATACTAAATTGGCTGATCTGAAAGAAGAATTATCCAGAGATAACGAACCTTGCTGTTTTGGGGCACCTGCTACCAAATGGCGGCAAGGCATTGAATTGAATCGACCGCATCCCGCCTCACATCGAACGGATATTGTCGGCGATGCTTAACCTTGTCGCTGACTAAAACGCGTTGAAATCGCTCGGCCTCATGCTGGTGCATGGCGAGCGGTAGCGCGCTAGACGACAAGGTTAAATTGCCACTTGATCGAGTGCGACGAGGTTAGAGATCATCGATCTGGGAATGCCGAGCGTGGCTGGTGATAGAGATCTGTAGAGGCAACCGCGTGACAGGCAAGCACAGCCAGGAAGGATTGCTGCTGCGCAGGATCGAGGAGACATGCATACGCCTGATAACCAACATCGAGCATAACGTGGACGATGTCGCAGGTATCCAGCACTTCCGTTAGGCGCTGCTCGCCCAAAATTGACCGGATTCCGAGGCTGCCAGGCAAGGCCTTGGAGGGAGTCCGGCCTTCGGTGTCTGGGCGGGACGCGACCGTGGTGGTTACCGCTACCCACCGTGCCAGTTCCTGAAGAACGGATAGGTGAACCTAAAGCTGCCAGGCTGATCGACGCACTAGCGCGTCAGCCCCATCCCCATCCAACCAATGACAAAAGTGGCTGAGAGCGCGCCTTCTGGCTCTACCAACCCCGTGGGCGCCTCAGTGTGCAAGCGCTGGCGCTTCGCGCGGCCAAGCCCCAAGAGTTGAGGAAAGACCCGGAGCGTTTTGCTTTCCTGTCGAATGACGGACGTATCCCAGCTGCGGTTTTCCCGGACGATTTTCAGCTGGTGATCGACCTGGCCAACGAAGATGCGGACCAGCTGTCACCTGGAGTCGCCATGTCATAGCAATGGCCTTACCGGATCGCGAACTCGTCGTCATCTCATCGACAGCTCAGGCCCCTCTGGCCAGGCAAGTCGGGGGGAACAACGAAGGGGGCCGAATTGGCCTTCCTCTCTCCTTGAACGGACTTGTGGACATCCGCGCACTCACCATAGAACCAGCCACATCGGTTTGGCTGCCGGTGCTAGCAGAACCGAACAAAAAAGCATTCGTCGTTGGCGTCGGCACGGCGGCCTGCCGATGCGATCTCGGGGCAACGCCCCCGAGTGAGGGCCAGTAATCATCGCGGGGATCGGGCGGCGGCATTATGTCACCACAGCCTACCAAGTTACCCCCGCACTCCCGCAACGGCGACATTGTCAGGTCGGGCGGATCAACGTAGCTCAGCGGGCTGCCCCCCCAAATAGGCATAGGTACTGATGCCTCCATCAAGCCCGAGCGGATCATTCTGCACATACCGTCCGGTGCTCGGATCATAGTCCGTCCCTGTGCATCGGCACCTGAGTCAGATAGTCTGGCGCCGGCGCGGCACTAGTGGTTGTGGACGCATCACTGTAGGTCGGCATGATGGGGCGATGGATGCACTGCTGATGGCGATTTGGCGGCGATATCCCGCACCAGGCGTGGTGATTCACTCGGATCAAGGCGTGCAATACGACAGCGACGACTGCCGTCGCTTTTGTCGCGAACAAGGCCCCGCATCAAAGTACTGCCCCGGAAACCGTACTCTTGACGCAATCCGCCGCCGACGTCGGTGCGCAACCTTGATGCGATGCGGTTTGGCGAGCACAGCGAGCATGAGGTCGACGCGCATCCATGGTGATTTTCCTTGAGGCAGTTTTGTACGCGCTTGCCTGCACGCGGGCAAGCGTGGGCCACGGCGGGGAGCGCGGGCATCACTCGGAGAGGATCGAGACTTCGCTATGGTCGTTTTGAGTTTTAACTCTTCCTTGCTAGCAGCTCTAGATCGTCCTCCGGCTCAACATAATGAATAAGGCCCCACATTGGAAAATTAATCATTACCCCTTCCTTGAGGTAGGACCATTGAGATTCCGGAAACTCATCACTGTATTCTTGGTCGTCAATTGAACATACGACAACCCCATTTTTGTCCCGCCCTAACCTTACCTTGTCACCAAGCTTTACATCATTACCGTCACTGTATTTCATGACTGAGATCATCCTGCTGTTAGTTTGCGAATGGCTCCATGGGAATCGCATCCGACGGCAGTCCAGAGGGCGGCACAGCCCCAATAGGCTGCCAAAAACACTTACAGGGGCGCGGCGAATTTCTTGGCGCCTGATTTGCTTTGTAAATATTGTAATGAGGGCCATCAATTCCATGTTGCGGCCTGGTCGGAGTGTCCAGAGGCCTGTAGCTAATTGTCCCAATTCGCACAATCTTGCCAGACACCGTTTGACATGGCGGACACGGGTCTTGGCCATCGCAAGCCTTGCTGCCGGCCCACGCCCCGATCGCCCCACCCAATCCGGCACCTGCCGCCGTACCCGCAGAAGCACCTTCCGCTCCGCCAGCAACTCCGCATCCGACAGTACCTACCCCGGGGGCAACAAGCGTACAGGCTCCACCCGCACCTACCGCTCCTCCAACGCCTCCAAGCACTCCTCCGACAGCCGCACCACAAGCGGCTCCAGCAGTTGCCCATGCCGCTCGGCACATGGGCCCCGACGATACAAAGCCTAGTGGGTCGATCAAATCCAATGGATCACCGCCAACGTATGCGTATGTATTTATGCCTCCATCCAACCCTATCGGATCACTCTCGATGTAGCGACCTGTTGCCGAATCGTAGTCGCGGTTGACGTTGTTACTCAGCCCCGTCTCCGCATCTGCGTACTGCCCCGGGAACCGCAAGTTGTAAGTGTATCCGCCGCTAGTGGGGGTGGTTTCGCCCCAGGCATTGCCGGCGTAGGGCAAAGTCCACTCCGTGTTGCCACTGGCGTCGGCGATAGCACGTGGCGTACCAAGCTGATCCGCCGTGACATAGGCCAGGGTGCTGGTGGTGCCCGTTGTGTCGACGTTGGCGACCGGGATGCCATCCATCCACACGTAGTCGCGGTTCGTGGCGCCCTGCTCGCTCAGCAGTTGCTGGTCTTCGTCGTAGCCGTAGCGCTCATTGGCTGTACCGGCGACCTTGCCGATGCGCTCACCCAGCGCATCGTAGGTGTAGCTGCCCACCGTACTGCCGGCAAGCTGAGCCACCGTCATGCGGTTGCGGAGGTTGTACCCGAAGCCGAGGTTGCCGCTCGCTGCGGTGATCGCCGTGGTGTTCCCGTTGGCATCCACCGCTCGCGCATAACTGCCGGTAGCGACGAGCTGGTGGGTGTTGGTGTTGTAGCTGTACGCGCCGGTGGCCTGACCGTTGCCGGTCTTGCTCAACCGGTCACCGGTTGGATTGTAGATAACGCTTTGCAGCGTGCTGCCACCGGCCTCGGTGATGGCGGTCAGGCGGTACAGCGGGTCGTAGCTGTAGGTTTCCGTGGCCGGGTTCGCCCCGGCCGCATTGCCGATCGCCGTGATGTTGCCCATCGCGTCCCGCGCCACGTGCAGGTTGAAGGCAGGGCTGGTGAGGTCCGTCAGGCGATAGTTCGCGTCAACTACTAGGTAGCGTCTCCCCCTTAAAGAGCCTCTTCCCCCATTCCCACGAAGTGACGTCCGCCGTGTAGAACGAGGGTGGACAGTGCGTCGGTGATGCCGGATGGCGACAAGAGACATGAGCACGTTGTCGCATACACCTCGCCAGCCCGCAAGGGAGCATGTCACCGTTGCCGATGCCAACTAGCTATCTAAAGTAAGGTCTTGGAATTTCCCGCCAGCTAGGGCCACATCGCATCGCCACGCCGTAGGGAATGGGTGTGATGCATCAGGCGGGGGCGTCGAGCGTATTTCCGTGCCGGATGAGCTCAAAGTCATCGTGCAGCTCTTCGCACGCACCCGAGACGTAGGGCATCAAGGTGGCTCCCACGGGCACGCCATTTATGGCGATTCATTCATTCCGCTGTCCATCACGCAGCGGATTTCCATCGCGACACCTAGACGTTGTCGGCATCCTGCTCGCGCGGATGAAACTGCCGATGCGCCGCCCGCAGATCATTGATCGTGACCCGGGTATAGATCATGGTGCTATCGATTGACGCGTGCCCCAGCAGCTCCTGGATATGGCGAATCGACGCGCCGGCCCGCAGCATATGCGTGGCACACGCATGGCGGAACGAATGCGTGGAGACGGACTTCGTGAGCCCCGCGGCTAAACTGTGCCGCTGCACGATGTCTCCAATGGCGAGGGGTTGCAAGCGCCGCCCGCCCACGCCAAGGAACAGATGGGCATCGTGCTTGGCACCGGGCCAGTCAGGTCGTATCCCCGTGAGGTAGGTGTTCAGCAGTGCACAGACGCTCGCGCCGATCGGCACGGCGCGGTCTTTGCGACCCTTGCCTTCACGCACGATGAGAAAGCCGTGTTCGGTATCCACGTCGTCGACCCGCAGATGGGCGACCTCCGCCCGTCGAATGCCACTGCTGTACAACACTTCCATGATCACGCGGTCACGAAAACCCAGCGTCGTGTGCGCATCCGGCTGACTGAGCACACGCAGCACTTCGTCGTACTCCATGATCGCCTTGGGTAAATGGTGTGCCGTCTGCGGGATGGGCACACGCTTGGAAGGGTCGGCAATCAGCCAGTCCTGCGCCACCATCCAACGGCAAAACACGCGCACATACCCCAGCAATCCTGCCTGGAACCCAAGGCTCAACATAGTGCCCTTTGACGTCAACCTGCACGACACGTCTTCGCGGTAACGCATCAGCGCCTCATGATCGAGCTGTTCGATGTGCTCAAGCTGCGCTGTCGCTAGGAAAATCACGAATCGGCGCAGCCCGTATTTGGTACAACGAACGGTGTCGGGACTACGTCCCCCAGCAGTGAGTGCGTTTAAATGACAACGGACGGCATCAGTCAGCAACATGGTTTTGACTCCCCGGGTGATAACGCTCATGTGTTGCTTTGACATCCATGGGAGCAACGCGGGTGTAAAGGACCGTGGTCGCAAGGCGACGATGCCCCAGCAGCTCCTGGATCGAGCGCAGGTTGGCTCCGGCGCGTAGAAGGTGCGTGGCACAACTGTGGCGCAGGATGTGAGGCGTCACCGCCTTGCACACGTTGGCGGTAGCCCGACACTCGCGCAGCAGCACCCGCATCTGCGTCTTGCACAGCGGACGCCCTCCTCGCGCAACAAATAGAGAGCGTTCGAACGGCCGTGGTTTCACCAGATCCGGGCGCACCTGATCCAGATAGAGGGTGAGCCATTGGACGGCGTGCTGCCCCAATGGAACACAGCGTGGTGTGCCGCCTTTGGCGTGCTGAATATGCAAGGTCTGCGTTGCCAGGTCGACGTCGTTGACACGGACCTTTTCCAGTTCACCAATGCGCACGCCCGTGGCATAGAACACTTCCAAGAGCGCCCGGCCACGAATGCCCATAGGCGTGGTGGTGTCTGGTGCCGCGAGCAGTCGCTTCATTTCCCCCTCCGTGAGCACCGCGCGCGGCAGCACCTGGCGGCGACTGATTTCCTGCACGCCCTCGGTGGGGTCGAGAACCAGGCGCCCCTCGTTTGTCAGGTGCTGATACAGCCGCTTGACGACACGTACGCGCAACGCCTGCGTTTCACGGCCGATCGACTCTCCCCGCACATAGAGCTGATACGTACCGATGTGCGCCCGGGTCACCATGCGCAGGTCATGGAGCTGCTGGGACACCAACCATGCGGCAAACGGTTTGAGCTGCTGAGCGTATAGGCTCAGCGTGGCTGGGCTGTAATTGGCGAGGCGCAAATGCGCCAGCAAACTGGTGATGCCTTCGTGACTCGTCATGCCTCTCTCCCTACGGGTGCCTTCTTCATAACTGGCCCACACAGTGTCTCGATCGACGCTGCAAACCCTTGTCCACCAAGACCTGCAACCTTCGTGGGGCGTGTGCCACGAAGCACCCTCGGAGCTCCCTCGGAGTGAGGTTTCGTCGCCTCGGAGTTCATAGCGTGGGCTCGCACAGGTCGTCGGAGTCGGTCAGCGTCAGACCCACCGGCAGACCATCGTCGGACGACGCCCCCAGAATCTCGTAGACGTATTCCTTGCCCCAGGCGCCGCTGCGCGCGCGCAGGTATTCCAGTTCTTCAAGCTCACGGATATGCGTACGCACCTGCCAATCGCTCCAACCGATGCCGTCGCGGATCGTTTTGCGGGTGAACGCCAAATCACTGGGCGTCACGTCCTGCTCGGCAGCACGCTGTTTGACCAAGGCATGGATGTGACCCAGAAGATTGCGCGCCGGTGCCGACAACTCGTCGGCCGTTGATCCCATCACCGTTTCGGCCAGCGCATTGGCGGCGCGAATGTCTTCCCGCGTGACCTCGATGTAACGCAACACCTGGTCGCCCTGCGCCACTTCCTTCACCGGGCGTTGCTTCTGGTGTAGAAACGCGATGGCCTTGATCAGCATCAGGTACTTCTTGTGGTCCCGGCGTGCCCGTAGGGAATGGGCCGGAAACTTCAATTGCGGGGCATAGGGATTGATCACCACCACCGGTTCCAGCAGGCGCTGCGCCGCGTGATGCTGCTGGATGAGGGCGTCGTGTTCCTGCCGGCGCAGGTAGCCGGCCAACGTGTCCGCTTCGCGCTGCCGCTCGAAAATGCGCTCCGTCATTGCGGTCGATTCGTCGATGGTGACGGTCAGGAACCGCGAGGCGGTTTCTTCGTCCAGCGCGGCAGACGTGGTGGTCAGCAGCACCGCCACCGGACCCTGCACCAGATAGTGTTCAGACCGCATCTTGCCGCTGACCGGGTCTTTGCTGGTGGTGGCGATCGCCAGTTGCTTGGAGGATTGCAGGGCGCGCAGGCTGTACGCGGCACCGCCCAGTCCTTCGGCTTCTTCCAAGGCCACTACGCGATGCATCAGGGCCGTGGGGTCCTGATAGAACAGCGCCTGATCGGTCATCCGCGTATAGACCACCTTGTCCTCGTCCGGCACCAGCGACAGCACGAGGTTTTGCAGGGTGGATTTACCGGCGGCGGAGCGCGACTGGATCAGCAAGCTGAGTGGGTCATCCAATTTGCGCGAGATGGCGGCGAGGTAGCACAGGCGCTTGTTGAGGCTCTCGCCGGCCATGCCCAGCGTGGTCAGGTCGCGTTCGATACGGTCCAGCAGTAGCGGATCGCGCAACAGCGCCAAACCGGACTCGCGCTCCCGATCGGTCAGGGTGGTCGGTGCCGAACTGGCCGCCCCGGTTTCCGGTGTCCACGCTTCCACCCGCTCCAACAGACGGTCGAGGTCGGCTTTGATCAAGGCCACGTCTTCCGCAAACAGGACTGCACACGACACCGCATAGGTGTCGCGCGAACGGGCGCTGTACAGATCCAGCGTGTGCAGCTCGAACCCTTGGGCCTTCGGGCCGCTGGCCTTGATCGTGGCTTTGAGCTGGGTGCCCTGACGAAGAAAGGCTTTGACTTCGTAGCGTCGCGCGCCGACGCTGAGCATCAGACCCTGCGCCGTGTTCTGACAGTCGGGGGCACCTACCGCCGATGACGCGACGACCTTGGGCATTAGCACCTGGAACTCACTGACTTCGTGCTGGCTCAGGAAGCTATTGATGTCGTCGCCATCCGGCAGGTGCAGGGCCTCGATGTTCACCGAGACATCGGCCAGCTGAGCGCGGATCGCGCTCTCGGCCTTGCGTCCCTGCAAGTTCCCCGGCAACGCCAGCAGGACGTCGGTCAGACCGTCACGACGCAGTAGTGCCAGATGGTCTTCGTTCACGCCGTCGCCGATACACGGGACCACGTCGGGGATACCGCGATCGATCAGGGTAATCGCGTCGATCGGTGAACCGGTGATCAGGATTTTCGAGGACCGACGCGTGGCCGGCGCATTCCAGACGCCACGCGAGACATCGGGCAACACCACATGCTTCGGCGCTCCGTCCTGAATCCGCCGCCCGTACAGATTGATGAGCGTACCGTCGGCCGCAAACAGCGGAAACACCACACATCCGGCGAACCGCTCTTTAAGACGATCGGTCAGCACGCCAAGGGACTGGAACGGCGCCAAGCTGTCCTCGTCCTGCGGCAGCGCTTCAAGCAACGAGCCGTCGGCATAGCCCACGCG
Source organism: Dyella agri (assembly GCF_044904705.1). Classification (NCBI taxonomy): domain Bacteria; kingdom Pseudomonadati; phylum Pseudomonadota; class Gammaproteobacteria; order Lysobacterales; family Rhodanobacteraceae; genus Dyella; species Dyella agri. The sequence continues at coordinate 47,052 of NZ_JADIKL010000008.1, read as the reverse complement.
GTAATCACGGAACAACGCGAGGTTGCGGATACCGCGCACCTTCGTCAGGTAGTGAAGCCCCTCGGGACGATCCAGAAACCGCTGGTGATAGAACGCGACGACGCGCTCCAGCAGCTTGGCCCGTCGCACCGGAGTCAAGGTGCCCACTTCCTGCGGTTTCACTACCTTCGCCATGGAATCGTCCTCGGGCCTGATCTCTGTCTGAGACTCAGTATTACTCTTACTACGAGTAATATCAATCCCGAATGCGAGGGTTCCGGCTATGCTCATGGCTGCACCGCATTCAGGGCTTCTAGCAGTGACGCCAGACGAGGAAGATTTCTATAAATCGCTGGGAAGACGTATCGCTGAGCTGAGAACTGCGCGCGATATGACGCAGCAGCAGCTCGCCGATGAGCTGGGCCTGTCCCAGAAAACGGTGGGGCACTACGAGGTGGGCCGCATTCGGCTGCAGATTTCCATGCTGCCGGCGATGGCCAATAGCTTAGGCGTGACAATTCAGACTTTCCTCGGTCCCTTGGCGAAATCGGCAGGCCGACGGAAATAGGAGCTGCGACTGTGCTGCCCATCGACTGAACCCTCCCTCACGGGTCAAGCTCTTCGAGGCTTCATTTCTGCGCCCGTCCGGGGCGACTTCTACCCCTTGAAGTACGTCGCGCCTCGCCATCGATCGATCTTCTTGCAGTAGCGCGGTCGCTTTCTCGCCGGTGCGCTCTTCGATATTCCGAATCAGCTCCTTCCGGTCGTCGGTGTAGATGCGAATATCCGAGCGCGCGCGACTGATCGCGACATAGAAGCTGCGTTCGTTGAGCAGATTGGTGCGGAAGCTTTCGGCATTGACCATGACGCGGTCAGCAGTGCGACCTTGAGCGGCGTGTACCGTACTGACGTAAGCGTGGCGGAAGTGCCGATTGGCTTCCTGGCCAAGGTCTACCGTACGAACTCCTCGATGGTCGCGGATGATGGCGCGGCCATCGTCGGCGACGGCAATCACTTGCGCGGAGTGACCATTGACGCGCCCCTGCGTGGCGTCATTACGCGTCCAGGCAATGCGGTCGCCCGCCATGAGTTCGCGGCGAGTGACGGCATAAGCTTCAACGGTGGAATTTCCCCACTTCGCGGGGTTCCATTCCACCGTCCGCCCCGAACCATCCGTTAATGTGATGGCGCCCGCCTGCACATCCACGGCTGCAACACGGTAATACACACCTCGCTGCACACCGGCGGCGAAGTCACGCCGAAAGCGGACGCGATCGCCGACTTCGTAGTTGAAAGCCTGCTTGGCGTCTTCGCGGGTCAGACGCTTGTCTTCCAGCGTCTCGATACGGACTGCTGGGCCAGACAACGTGCTATCGCGTTTGAGCAACTCACGCACAGCAACCGTCAGTTGTTCGCGACCCTCGCGGCTGGGGTCGAGCAACAATGTTTTGCTGCGTTCCTCCGGCGACAGCGCGACGTAGTCGCGAGCCATGGCAACGTGCCGGTCTCCGATGTCGGGCCGCTCCAGCACCACACCGCCCCCGCGTTCGATGGCCGCCAATGCCGCTTTGGCGTCGCCCCTTATAGCGGCATAAACCGATTCCATGGCGTGACTGTTGGTCTGCCGCACGATCTCGTCCAGCACCGCGGTACGCATACCATCCTCCTGTAACTGGCGAAACGCGGCCCCTGCATCCACGCTGCCGAGCTGCTGCACGTCACCGATCAGCAGCACACGTGCGCCGGATTGCGAGGCTTCTTCGAGAAGCTTCGCGGTCTGGTTCGCGGACAATAGCGATGCTTCGTCCACGATCCAAAGTTGGCGAGTGCCTGGTGGGTTCGAGTCCGGCCCGGACAGATGGCGGCTGACCGTGACCGCATGGCGACCAATGGCACTGCCCAGCGTCTCGGCCGCTGACGCAGTCGGCGCCATGGCAATAATGTCGTAGCCCTGTTGGCTGGCGGCATATGCAACGGTACGAACCACGGTCGTGGTTTTGGCCGTCCCCGCATAACCCTGCAAGGCGTGGACCTGGTGGTCGCTGGTCAGAATCGCCGCCGTGGCGAGCCGCTGCCCTTGGGTCCAAGTTCTGCCGCTACGCAGCTCATCCAGCGCGACGGTTCGATGCGCCACGTCCGATGAAAAAAACGGCGTCGCTTGGCCGCGACCGCGCAGCTCGGCCGCCAGCATGCGTGTTTCGGTGTCCATGCCCTGGCGCGTCGTATAGCCGGCCTGCATGCGTCCATCGTGATTGAAGTTTCGTGGGATGAGGTCCTGCCGTGACTCTGCCAAGACCACGGCGCGTTCCACGTCGGCAAGACCGGCCTTGCCGACGGCGGTTTCCAAGGCAACCTGGCGCAGTGTGCGCTGGGAGAAAACCGCCTCGCGTTCGGCCAGCTTGGCGATCGCGGATTCCACCGCCAGCGCCGCCGACGCATCGTTGCGACCGCGTCTCATCTGTGCCGTGTCTAGGCCACGCGTGGTGGCCGCAAGTGCGCGGGCGTCAAAACCCAGCTGCGCGGCACGTTCATGCCAATTGCCTCGCAGTTGCTCAGAACCGAGTTCGGATTTGCGCTCACGCGTTTCGAGTGTGACCGTATCCTTCTGTGCACTGGTCGCGGTCTCTCGCGTCAGTCCTTTCGCGGCAAGCGCGTCTTCAATGGCTGCCGAGCGCGAGCTGAATGCCTGAATGACTCGTTGAGGCACGCCGGATAGTTCAAAGGTTCCGTCCTTGCCCTGGCTGATGCCATAGCCGAGTTCGGCGCAACGCAGCGCCAATTCGTTGCGGTAAATCTGACCGACTTCCCGCTGTGCCTGGAAAAATTGGTAACCGTCGAGCGAACGCCACTGCCCATCGGCGGACTGCGTGGCGTTAATGACGACGTTATGCGTGTGCAACTGGGGGTCAGCCGCCCGACTGGTTTCTTCGCGCAGTGACGCAATGATGAGATTGCCGGTGGCTTCATTGCGCACGTCACCGTTTTCACGGATGCGCGTTTCCGCAACGCTGGATTCCACGTAGCGAAGCGCGGCACCGACGGCAGCGTCATGGGCAGCGAACAGCCGCGAATCTCCGCCAACCAGCGCCATGACGGAAACGGATTTGGGTGCGGAAAACGTCAGATCCCAGCTGGGTCGGTGTTCCAACTGGCCGTCACGGTAGGTGCCGAGCTGGGTTCCATCGGGAAGTTTGCCGACTAGCAGCCGCTCGAACTCAGTGCGCCCGACGGCGCCGTCCAGACCCAGACGCTGTGCACCATCGCCGATCCAAACAGCAGCGTCCTTCCCACTCGCGGCGCTTTCGCCACCGAGATAGTAGTCGGCAACTTTGTAGTAACTCAGTACGGCAGCCGCTGAGGTGTGCGCGCGCAGGGAGAGCATTAGAGCAACCCTCTGTCGGCTTCAATATGAACTTCCTCCGCAGCGGTAAGCTGCGTCAGTCCGGGTCGGTACACGGTTTGGTCATTGGGACGAGCCTGCAACGGTGCAGTCACTTCCGGACGGTCGTGAGGCTTAAGCTGGACAAGCGTTACCGGCAGATCGCCGGACAGCTTCACGTAGCAATACAGATTTGGCAGAGTCAACACTTCGCTGGCGAGTACTGCGCGTCGAATCACGCGGTTGCTGCCCAGGTTGGCAGTGGCACCCGATTTGCCGTGTGTGTCTGATTCGCGTGATTCGTCGTACTCGGCTTCCCCAAATAGCTTGGACGCTCGCTCGGCACTCTCCGGGTCATTAATCCGAAAAACGACATGGGTGGAGCATAGCGATGTGATGGTGTCGGCGGACTCCGTACCGTAGGTCTTGCGGATTTGCGCGTGCGTCTGTGCAGCGAGCATCACCATGGCGCCATATGCGCGCCCTTCGGCCATGAGACGTTGCACATAGCTCATTGGCGGGAGCGTGGGAAACTCGTCCACGATGAAACCAACACGCCGGTCTCGGTTCGGTCCTAACGCCATGAGGGCGGCAGCAGCGGACTCGATCAACACAGCGATTAGCGGTGTGATGGCAGCAGCCTGCTGCGGCGGGCAGCCTAGAAACACTCGGCAGCCGCTGCCCTCGGCGACGGCATTTCGAACAAAGCGTCTCATCGAAAACCCATCGCCAGCCCTGGCAGACGAATCGAGGAACTGCAGCGCCCGCAGACCCATGGCGAGGGTGCTACGCACAGATTCGCGCATGCGTTCCGCTGCATCATCGGCAAATAGCCTGCCCGATGGAGTTCCAGCAAGCAGTCTCCGTAGCTCCTCGTTTGTCGCTTGCGTGCACAGTCTGAACAGCTCTGCATTTGTCCGGGTGTCAACCGGTGCACATGTCAGAATGTCTGCGAATAGCTGCCGTGACGCCTCCGACCAGAATGGGTCCTGAGCGCTTGCACGCACCGGGAGCCATGCTTCAGCGACAAGCCATGCATCAGCGGGAGTCTCGATTTCGTTCCACGGTGTCCATGCCGGGCATCGCAAGTCAAGTGGGTTAAGAATGACGTCGCGGGTTGGATCGCAGTGAACGGCCAGCAGGTCGCCTTTGGTGTCGTACACCACTAAGGGTGCCGCACGTCCCATCTGATCCAGTAGGCTGTGCAACAGCACCGTCTTTCCCGTGCCCGTCGTACCTAGCAATGCCACGTGCTGAGTTTCGCTGCCGGCAACCAATGGCACGTCACCTATGCGCAGCAGCGTGGATGCCATGCGGCGACGACGCAGTTCGAGACGAAGATCCTTCGAGTGCACCAATTCACCACCGCGTAAAATGTGATCACCACGCAGCCGAGCACCCAGAATGCGAATGCCTAGCGCTAGCAGCGCGACGATGACGGTGGAAGCATAGGCACTGAGGTCCATACGGCGCCTTACCTTGACCCAGGTTCCTGACGCCACCTCCGCCAGTTCGGGCCACTCGCACAGTGCGTGCGCATCGATTTGGTACGGCCGGTCAGCGACATATGCGATTTTGAAATGGGGCGAAAAGAACAACGCCCTCGCTAGCACGCATGACTGCGCCCATTTACCGGTCGCGTAACGCTCACCCTGCGTCGTATCAGCCTTGGCGAAGGTCCACCAGATTGTCAGCCAGACGACCAGCCAGATGATGAGCAAAGCCATGCAGTTCTTGCCGGCGTTCCAGACGCGTGCCCTGATACTTTGAATGCCGACCGTCAGATCGGAGCGGTTGCGACGCTGCATAATCAACTCTCCAGTGCCTGGGTGCGTTGGCGGTGATAAGTTTCCTGGCCGGCCTCCAGCAACTCGCGATCGCGGGTCTGTCGGGCGTCGCCGGTGAGGCTCTCAAGGGCGGCATATCGGGCGTAGGTGTAGGCCACGAACGCTCCAAACAGAGCGCGATCAGCGAGCGCGGCTAGCACGTCGATTCGTGCGGCGAGCTGGCCGATGGACTCTGGCAACGCGATATCCGCGTCCTTGGTCGGTGCACCGGTCCAGTCGAGGCCCAGCAGAACCAGACGCTCAGTTGCTTGATAGACCGTCACTTGATGCGCCGCAGCGTAAGTACGCACTCGCTCGTGGATGACGTAAGTGACACGGGTTCGCAGGTCCCGTTTACGAGTCTTCTCGGTCACGATGCGCTCCCGCGGCAAATGCATGTACCGTCAAGATCGCGGCTGTAACCAACGATGCGGGGAACGATCTGGGAGCGGCGCAAAGCCGCGCCCGCTCTGCACACACCGTGCGAGGGGTGTGTAGCTATAAAAAGGGGGTGAACTACAGCGCGAAACGCTTCCGAACTCCGTCCACTGACACAACCTAAGACTTGCCCACGATCATCATTCGCCACGACACTGCTCCCGATCCGGTCATCCATGGCATCGCAGCCTAGGGAGGGCTTACCGGGGGCGCAGCCAGATTTCGAAGCAAATTTGCGGGGAGTTTTCGTACAGCGCTATGCAAAAGAAATACGCCACACTGTTGCCTTCCTGGCAGCTCAGAACCCGGGCAGCGCTAAACATCGTGAAAGCGGAGTTGCTAGGGCCTGAGCACGACCCCCAGTTCCACCAGGCAAGCCTTGTATCTGAGGTCTTGCTGGAGAAATTTCATGCAATCGGTCGTGGCACTTGGACGTCGTGGTGGGACTGCAAGCACCGCATGCAGCCACAGCATCTCCCCGTACTGGATCGCGTCGTAAATGAGCGCTTTGGGAAGCGCAATGGCGCGATGACCGCACTAATCGATGGCACTGCCTTCGATAGCGCAATTCATCAGCACTTCGCAGCGATCGATGCCGCTGGCTACTGCGCGGGAGCGACGGAAGAAGAATGGCTTGAAGAACGCGAACGCCACTCGATGAGAGTGCTCACGGAACTTCATCAACAATGGCGTCCGGGCCCGTCGGGTGAATTGCGAATATTCTCAGAGCCAGCCAAACATGGTCGCCTCAAGCATCGCGTGCTCGTCTCCAGTGAGGCGAGGCTCGCCTACGATGTATTTGCCCCAGCGAGCGTCGCGTCCTTTCTCTACCGAATGGCCTTCGATCAGCGATGCATGGCCGATTTCATGTTACCGACATGGGCGTTGGATCTGGTATCCTCAACCTTGGCGCTGTGGGGGCTTGTCTACTGCATGCGCCATGAGTTTTTTATGTCGCCAACCTTTCGCTATTACCGAAACCTGGTAGGCGGGCTGCTGAGTCTATTCTTCGACGACGAAGATAAATTCAGCCTTGAGCAAGTGGCGCACAACTTTGACGAAAATGAGCTGTTCGATGAGACGCCCGGTGCATTTGACTACCTGTTGGAAGCTCGTGCGTTGTACAAAGGACTGCTGGATGAGTTGGGGATCGATCGCATGGCGATCAATGAGATTCGCAATGTCTCCTCCGAACGGTGGCCGACCACGTTCGGAAAATCCTAGCTAGATCCGGTCGTGATTGATTGCTGCCTGTCAGGATTTGGAGAACTCTTGACGTCCTATGGCCGCATACCAAGCCAAATGACTGCTTCAGTGGATACTGACACGATGGGCGTTAGTACCACTGACCAAAATTGACCAGCTTTAAGATGCCTTTGGGATTGGTCGCGGTGTTGTCGCTCCTCCGAAACAATTGCGGAAATCGCAACAATGGCAGCGCTATCGCTTCCACCGAGGGCAATTAGTTGCTGCTCCAAGTGCTTAAGCACGACGCTCTCAACCGCAACAGTGGTGGCCGCAATGGCGCTGCGGCCGAGAAGGCCGGTAAATAAGCCGAGCAGATAACCACCGAAGCCACAAAGCCAATAGCTGCGGCAGCGTGATCGCCCTCGACGCTGCAACTCGGCATAGAAAATGCTCCTGTGCCTTTGCTCGTGCGACCGAAATTCAGCGAGCTCACTGAGCATATCGCGCGCAGTAAGCCGAGCCATGAGAATTTGCCCAGCATAGATATTAACCGCGCCATGCTCTCCGGCGTGGTTGACCTTGATGATGCGATCGGCAAGGCCTTTTTCGGCTATCGGCAATCCTTCTGAAAAGTTCACAGATCACTTGGTCTTTTGCAATGATCGGAAGACTAGCCAAAAAACCAAAGCCGCGATCAACCCGATGGCCCCAACTTCTACGACGTTGAGGACGTATTCCCTCCATCCTTCTGACGTGACCTGCCCATTGGAAAGAGACGTCACCATGGCAGATCCGTTCCAATGCGTATAGGAAGCGGTCGTTGACTTACCCATAGGCCAGGAAAATGTCGCAAAAGGTATCAACCCTATTGCAAAACCCGACAACAGTACGGACCAAAAGTTGACCTTACCAAGCCATGAGAGAAGAAAAAATAACGGTAGTGCAAGAACGAGGATGTGCAGGAGCACAACAACAACAACGAAATAAATTCCTGCAGATGATCTGGAAAAGGCCTCCTCAATAAAAATTGGCGTGATCGACGCACAAATGAATGCCGTAAATGTCGCAAGAAACTTTTTCATGGTTTTGGCCTGGCTGTTCATTTACTGACATTATTGATTAGATTTTGCGTCTGTTGAATCCAGACATTGTTTATATCATTTGCAAAAGGACTACTCGGAGATTGCAACGAACTCGTGCCCTCGCCGAAGTTATGAACAACGCCACCACAAACCTCCCGAGCTACGTATCCAGGAAACAGAGGGTGACCTGGAAGGGTGACGTTCACAACTACAGTATTTCCTGTCGCAGGATCTACGGTAACGTAAGACATCACTGGGCTATTGTTATAGCCACCACCAGCCCCGTCCCCTATCCCGTCCAGAAAATTAGAGAGGTCTTGAAAGGCTGTCGGAGTTGCGTCGTTATAGGTTCCGCCTGCCGTGGCTGCGCTAGGTGAGCCAGGTGTGGGGTTATTGATAATTTGCTGTGTAATCGCGCCTGCATCTGCTCCGCCCGTACTCACTGGAACGTCGTAAGCATGATAGTTTTCGGAGCTTGAATTGATCGTAGTTGGCCATCCTGCCGGCTGCGGGAAGCTAACGGTTGGCCCCCCTGGCGCCGCGCATGTAACGGTACCCCCAGCTGCACTACAGGACAGCCCCAGTCTGTCACTCGCATTCAAAGGACTAGATCCAGTGTAGGCATACGTCGACATGCCTGCCGCTAATCCAACCGGATCACTCTGGATGTACCGCCCACACGCCGGGCAGTAGTCCCGAAAACCGTTATGTACCAATCCCGACTCCGCATCGTAGTACTGGCCGGGGAATCTTAGATTGAGCACGTAACCCGTCGTCGACGTCGGCTGGTGCTCCCCGAAGGGATTCCCTACATAAGGCAGCTGCCAGATCACGGTGCCGGCACTGTTTGCCACTACTCTCGGCGTACCCAGCTGATCAGCAGTCACATAGTTGACTGTGCTGGTCGTAACGCTGCCATTGATGGTGTTGTCGACCACGGCCACCGGCAGGCCACCCAGCCAGATGTAGTCCCTGTTGGTGGTGCCGTACTCGCCGATCAGCTGGCCAGCTTCGTTGTAGGCGTAACGCTCAGTCACGGCCTGCGGGAAGCTTGCTACTTTGCCGATACGCTCGCCCAGGGCGCTGTACGTGTAGTTGCCGACCGTCTGGCCATTGAGTTGCACCACTGTCAGGCGATTGCGCTCGTTGTATCCGAAGCCGTACGTATTACCGCCGATGACACTACCTGTGGTGTTGCCGTCGGCGTCATTGGCTTGGGCAGCGTTACCGATGCTGGCGATCTGATGTGTGCCGGTGGTGTAGAGATAAGTGCCTGTGGCCAGACCCGGCGCTGTCTTGCTCAGCCGATCGCCGGTCGGGTTGTAAGTGTAGGTTTCGAGCGCGGCGCCGGTGTCGGTGATGCCGGTGAGTCGATACAGCGGATCGTAGTTGTACGTCTCCGTCGCCGGGTTGGCGCCCGGCGCATTACCCAGTGCCGTGATATCGCCCATCGCATCGCGAGCAAAATGCAGGTTGAACGCTGGGCTCGTGAGATCGGTCAGCCGGTAGTTGGCGTCGTAGGCCCGGGTGACGGCCTGGCCGTTGCCCAGTGTGTAGCCGCTGACCGGGCCGAACGGCTGATAGGTGACGCTGCTGACGGCGGTGCTGGCGGTGCCGTTGGGCGGCGTGACGCTGAGGCCCTGGATGCGCCCGTCGCTGTCGCGGGTATAGGTGGTCAGCGTGCCGCTGGGGTACACCATCCCGCTCAACCGGCCGGCGGCGGTGTAGGCGTAGCCGGTGGTGTCGGTGGTGGCGCCGGTGATCTGCTGTTTCTCGATCACCCGGCCCTGGGCGTCGTAGCAGTACACCGTAGTGACGGCGGTCTCGACGATACGGGACAGGTGGCCGATCGGGTAGGAGCTGCTGCAGCCGGTGACGCTGTTGGCCTCGTCGTAGTGGTACGCGATGTTCTGGGTATTGTCGGCATAGCTCGCACTCAGGCGGCGGTCCTGCGCATCGTAGGTGTAGGTAACGAGGACGCCCTTGGCATCGGTGGCGGTGAGTACGTTGCCGGCGGCATCGTAGGTCCGTGCTGTAACCCCGGTATCGGGGCTGGTGAGCCCTGTCGGGTTGGACAGGCCGTCGTATTGGTAGGTCGTGTTGAGGCCACTGGGATCGGTCACCTGGGTGGGGCGATCCAGGGCATCGTAGGTGTATTTCGTGGTGGTGTTGGCGGTCTGCGCGAGCAGGGGTGCAGCGCTCGCGAGCATCGCCAGACCCAGCAGCGCGCCGACAAGCGGCTTCCTTGCAGCGATTGGCCTGCTGCGACGCAGGGGCGGGATCTCTTTCACGGCTGCTGAGGCATTCATTGCGACGTGTCCTTGGTCCATGTCCATGCACCCTGTCAGTTCGTTCCGTTGTAGTTGTCGATCGTCTGTACCAGGCGGTCGAGTGCGTCGTAGCTCGACTGCCGTTGGATACCCAGCCCGTCGCCGCTCTGTACCAGGTTGCCGTTGGCGTCGTAGCTGCCGGCCGCACTGGCGTTGAACACCGTGTGGCTGAGGCCATCGACCACCGTGGTCAGCTGGCCCAACGGGTTGAAGGTACGGTTGAGACTCTTGTGCGCTGTGCCGCCGCTGTCGAACACCTGCTCGGCCGTCTTGTTGCCGGCCGCGTCCAGCGTGTATTGCAGGTAGTTGCCTTGGGCATCGGTGATCTTCACCAGACGGTGGGCGGCGTCGTAACCGTAGCTGGTGATCACCCCATCCGGATCAGTCACCGAGGACACCGCGCCATAGGGCGTGTAGCCGAAGGACGTTTGTGCGCCACCGACCGTACGGCTGGCGAGCCAGCCACGGGGCGTGTAGGTGAGATCGGTGTTTATGCCGTTGGCGTCGGTCTCCCGGGTGATGCGGCCATCGGCGTCGTAGGAAGCGATGGTGGTGACGTGGCCGGCAGGATCGGTAACGGTGTGCAGGTCGCCGGGCTGGTGGCAGGCGCCGCCCGGCGTCGGGCAACCGCTGGTCGCGCTGTCCAGGTAGTAGCTGTAGCTGGTGGTCTGGGTCAGGTCAGTGCGTGGGCCGGTGGCGGTCAGCAGCAGGCCGACCAGCGGACACTGCGTGGTATCGACGGCGGTGCAGTAGGTGTAGGTCCAGCGGCGTACACCAGCAGGCACCGTACCGGTGGCGCTGCAGGCGTAGCCCGTGGCGGCACTGTTGGTCGGGTCGATCTCGCAGCGCGCCTGGGTCTGGCCGGCGGCGTTGTAGACCCACTGGGTGGAGCTGACGGTGGTGTTATTGGCGTCCAGCACCGTGCGCGTCAGCGGTACGCGCAGGGTCGAGTTCCAGGTGGTGTTGGTGGTGCGCTGGTTCGGTGTGCCGGAAGCGTCGATCTGCTGATCGAGCAAGCCGTTGGCGTCGTAGGTAGTCTTGGTGACGTTGCCGTTGAAGTCAGTAGAAGAGGCCAGATAGCCGTGGCTGTCGTAGCTGTACTGCTTCGACACCGTGGTGCAGCCCGTGCAGGATTCAATAACGGTCAATGGCCGCACGGTGCCCAGGAGATATTCCGTCGAGGACTTTTCCAACTTGCCAAGTGGATCCGTGACATACTCAATGAGTTCCCCGACGCTCAAGATGTCATAGACCAAGCTGGTTTGGCCGATGCCACCGGGTCCAGAGGCGGAGGTCGCCCGGTCATTGGCGTCATACTGCGTTGTATCAACGCGATTGCCGCTTTCGTCGATCACCCCGGTCAGGTCATTGATGCCCGCGCTATTCTCTCCGTACACCAGCGTCAGAACGCTTGAATCCGGGTAAGTGATGGTTTTGAGATTGTTGTTCGCATCGTACGCGAAGCTGTAGCTCAACCCATCCGAGGCCTGCATGGTGGCAATGCGCCCACTGGTGTCGTACGAAAAGATCAGTGACCTGCCCTCCGGGTCGGTCACCGAGGCCAAAGTGCCGCTGGAGTTGTAGGCCAGTGTCTGGGTGAGGCCACCCCGGGTGATCAGCGCAATGAGCTGCCCGGCGCTGTTGTACGACTCTTGGCCGCCATTTCCAGTGGTGTACGTCCATCCGGCAATGGACCCGTCGGCGGCGTAGCTTGCCGCAAGCGTGTCGCTGACATCGGCATCAGCGATCCAACTTGTCCCATTTCGATTGAACCCAAGGACTTTCCCATCCGGGCGCAGCGCGTAGGCGGTCGCAGCGACCCCATTGTCAAACAATCGAATGATGCGTAGATAGCCGTGTACTCGGTGCGCGCCTAGGACTAGCTCAGCGGGCGCCTGGATACTGCTATTGCCGTTTTGACTGTTGTACGCAATGGAAAAATCTAGTGGAAATACCCCTGATCCACGATAAATGTCGACCAACTCGAATTTATTACCTGTACCAGGGTTGATAGGATCACCTTTCAACTTGCACGGGCAGCTCGGTAATCCGCGATTTTTGTCGGGATCAACGATGCCTGGAGGGCACAGACCATTCTGGAATTGGTCAGGCGCATACCCCCAGTGGTCTGCATTGTTTCCATACTGATCGATATTTGGGCAGTAAGCGTATCTGCGCACACTGGAACCAAGCAAATATGGCCCACCGTATAGCGAACAGTCAGACTCATTCATGTCAAGGTAATTCGCACCATAAAAATCACCATCTTCATATCCTGATACATGCTGGACAAACATCCCATCAAAAGCCCAAGCAAGTTGTCCGTTATAGCAATGCGGCACATTCGAGTTCCACGGAATCAAAAAACCTTCGAGCGGCGTAGCGTATCTAGTGTTCAGGTAATCAGGTGTCCAATTTGGCGCGTTGTAAAAAACGATGGGAGCGTGTTGTGCTTGCGCAATGCCTGTCAGCAGATTGATTACGATCAATAGGGGTAGAAGCACGTAAGCCCGTAAACTCAGGTGCGCGCCCGTGCAGAAGACGGGTGCGCCGCCTCGGTCGACAGCATTTGTTCTCAGAGCGAGGGGCTTTTTCGCGCCATTTTTAAACATTGATGCCAACCGCCTTAGCGCCCCTTGGTTGTCGGCACTAGATGCGCTGCCTCGATACATTCGTGCAGCGCCTACGACGCAGATAATGACGAGCCGTATCAATTTGACGATACGAGTGTGGCGGCCTGCGAGGAAAAAGGGGGTGCCGCGATCGCTATTCGCTTCGTCGTAGTAGCTAATCATGTTCTGATTGCTGTCGGCATCCATGTCCCTGCCTCCTATCAGTTGGTACCGTTGTAGTTGTCGATCGTCTGTACCAGGCGGTCGAGCGCGTCGTAGCTCGACTGCCGCTGGATGCCCAGCCCATCGCTGCTCTGCACCAGATTGCCGTTGGCGTCGTAGCTGCCGGCCGCACTGGCGTTGAACACCGTGTGGCTCAAGCCATCCACCACCGTGGTCAGCTGGCCCAGCGGGTTGAAAGTGCGACTGAGGCTCTTGTGCGCTGTGCCGCTGCTGTCGAACACCTGCTCGGCTGTCTTGTTGCCGGCCGCGTCCAGCGTGTATTGCAGGTAGTTGCCTTGGGCATCGGTGATCTTGGTGAGGCGATGGGCGGCGTCGTAGCCGTAGCTGGTCGTGATCCCATCCGGATCGGTCACCGAGGACACCGCGCCATAGGGCGTGTAGCTGAAGGACGTTTGCGCACCACCGACCGTACGGCTGGCGAGCCAGCCGCGGGGCGTGTAGGTCAGATCGGTGTTGATGCCGTTGGCGTCGGTCTCCCGGGTGGTGCGGCCATCGGCGTCGTAGGAGGCGATGGTGGTGACGTGGCCCAGAGCATCGGTGACCTGATAGAGGTCGCCGGGCTGGTGGCAGGCTGCACCGGGCGTGCCGCAGCTCACGGCGCTGGCGCTCATGTAATAGCTGTAGCTGGTGGTCTGCGTCAGATCGGTGCGCGGGCCGGTGGCGGTCAACAGCAGGCCGACGAGAGGGCATTGCGTGGTATCGACGGCGGTGCAGTAGGTGTAGGTCCAGCGGCGCACACCGGCAGGTACCGTGCCGCTGGCGCTGCAGGCGTAGCCCGAGGCAGCACTGTTGGCGGGATCGATCTCGCAGCGCGCCTGGGTCTGGCCGGCGGCGTTGTAGACCCACTGGGTGGAGCTGACGGCGGTGTTATTGGCGTCCAGCACCGTGCGCGTCAGCGGCACGCGCAGGGTCGAGTTCCAGGTGGTGTTGGTGGTGCGCTGGTTCGGTGTGCCGGAAGCGTCGATCTGCTGATCGAGCAAGCCGTTGGCGTCGTAGGTAGTCTTGGTGACGTTGCCGTTGAAATCGGTCGACGAGGCCGGATTGCCCTGCGCATCAAAGGTTCGGTTCGTCCAGTACAGCCCGCATTGTGCGCCGCAGGGCTGATTGATCGAGGCCGCCTTGACCACACCGTTGACGACGGCAAACCCCATCGTGATGCTGGCACCCAGCGGATACTTCACCGTGGATGTGCCGTCGCTGTTGTAGGTAACCTGCGTGGTTCCCGCGTTACCGGCAGCGCTTACCGAGATGGCCTGGCCCGCGCTGTTGAAGGCGGTGCTTTCATAACGAACATTGGCCTCATCCACGATACCAGTCATGGCGTAAGGCTGGCTGGTCCCTCCGTTCAAGGAGGACTCGTTGTATACGTACTGACGCGTGGTCGTGTCGGGGTACGCTACTGACGTCAGGTTTCCATTCGAGTCGTGGCTATAGGTCAGTGCCTGCCCATCGGGCAAGATCGTCTGGCGCAGGTAACCGTTGCTGTCGTAGGTGAAATTTAGCTGGCGTCCCTGCGAGTCCGTGACCTTCAGCAATAAGCCGGTATGGGGCGCGACACTGGTGGGGGTCTGCGAGCCGCTGTAGCTAAGCCCAACTCCGCGACCCGTTACGTCAACGATGCTCTGCAACTGGCCGTAGTTGGCGCTGTAGGTTTCGAACTGGCGTAGTGCGGCGATGAAGACCGTATAGCTTGTGGCGCTGCCCTGCGCATTGTCGGTCTCGGTCAGGCGATCCGGGCTATCCGGATCCGCCGTCCACTGCCCATTGATCTGGGTGAAAAACTCTTGACGGCCGTCAGGGCGAAAAAGGGTGATTTGGTTCTGTCCGTTGACAACGGAAAACCCTAGCAAGCGATCAAAGCTGTGACGCCATTGAATACCCGCCGCCGACACCCCTGTATATGCATCGTTATTATAGAACCGCCTAAAGGTCAGCCACCCTACCGGATCGATGTAATCATCATCCTGTAAGTAAGTATCTCCGGTGGCTACATTAATGGGGTCATCTACCATTAAAGGCGAATGCGCAGATGAGTGCGAGGCCACGCCTCCGCCTACACCACTGGCGCTCGAAGCTCCGTGTTCTCCGACACCACCACTGCAAGTGCCGGCGCAGGTGCCACCGTCGCCTAGATTTTTTACCGGATTGTATGTTGGCTTGATATAAGTTGATGGGCAGTTGTAGCCATATTCATCGTCGGGATTGTCCTCTGGACGGAGGCTGACCCAATTGCCGTTTGCATCTTGATAGTCATAATACAATTTGACCCAACCGGCCAATGTCGGAGTTGGAGGCTGATCGACACAGGGCTCCCAGCGGCTCCAGGTCGCACCCCATGCAGAGGCTGGACCATACGGCCAGGTAGCTATTACTGCTTGACATTGCCGTAGAGAAACGTCGCGCTCTGGGCATCCGGAGGCATAGGATGACCGCCAGACAAAAAAGCCGGTGCACACGCAGATAAGTAGGAACACAAACCGTTGCACGGCGAATCCAGTTGTCGAATGAACCGGCTGCATGCCTTCCTCCTTTGGCACAAGTTGAGTACGCCGAATCTTGCGGCGCGCCACGTTCAAGGTGTTGCCGACATCCATGCCCACGCCTCTGTCAGTTCGTGCCGTTGCGGTTGTCGATCATCTGGACCAGATAGTTGAGCGCGTCGTAGCCCGGTTGACGCTGGATACCTAGCTCGTCCGTGCCTTGCGCCAGGTTGCCGCTCGCGTCCTGATTACGGATTGCACTCGCGTTGAGCACCGTGCCCATACATCGCCCCCCCTGATTTCATTGACGATTGCGGTAATGCCCTTGGCGTTGGCACTGACCTGTCACCCATCGGACTAACGAAACACATCGTCGGTAGCGCTGTCGTTGGCAGCTCAAATCCGTTGGCGCACCTACATGTGCGAGTCGGCCGATGACCAGATAAGGACGAGCACCGCTGCCCATCGATCCACTATGGTCGATGGCGCAAAGGAGGGGCGAACGCATGCCACCGGCCGCGCAGGCGTCGGCGCTGGGTATGAAGGGAGTGAGCGCCAAGCCAGCAGAGGCAGCTCGCCGGCCGGGCATGAAACCGATTGCCGCGAACGAGCTACGGCACGTCTTTGTTTCCCCAGTCGTCCTTGACATCAGTGACTCTCCATCCCTGATTCGACGGCGTCATCGCAAGCCGGCCTTCGGTGGATGACCGTCACACTATCATCCCGCCTGCAGGCTAGAGTCAACGGGCAAGCGTCACGAAACTCCGATTCGGAGGAGGCATGGGCGCTTCATTCGACCCGAGCGTCATCCACTCGTGGTGCGATGCTACTACCCTCAGTTTCGTTCATGCTCCCATCTCATTCGATGCGACCCGCGCACGGTAGTTTCTTCGGTCACAAAACACCGCTGCGGAGACTCGCATGCATGAGAAACTCCGAGTTGCCCTTGACGCCGCCAATACTTCGCGCGAAGCGTACTGTGCCGATTGCTTGGTGGTTTGGCGTGAACTCCGTACAGCCGAGCCGGAACTCACTGATGCCGTCCTGGAAATGGGACTCGATGAGCTCGCTGCGGCACCGCGGGTCTGCCAGCTTGGCAGGGATAGCGACTCGCTTGCAGGATGGGTAGTTGCCGGCCGCAGTGCCGAGGCCTTGTCAGTGATGCAGCGAACCATGCACCGATTTCTTGGTTAGCCTTGGTGGGAGGCTGCATGCCGGCACACGTGTCAGAATGTGGACTTGGCCGCGCCTGCCCCACTCCCCGGGATCGAGAGGTATCGCCTTGAACGCTTCCACGCTCGCCGAACCCGCGCGCCGCACCGCCACCACGCCCTTGCCGCGCACGCCGGACCTGCACGAAACCGACCCCGCGCGCCTGCGCGCGACGCTGCGCGAGTATTTCACCAGCACCTTCGACCGCTACGAGTCGCTGTTCGAGACACTGGCCGTCGACGCGGCCTGGTACGAACCCTCGATCACGCTGCGCCATCCGCTGATCTTCTACTACGGCCACACCGCGACATTCTTCGTCAACAAGCTGCTGCTGACGCGGATGATCGACAAGCGCATCGATCCGCGCCTCGAATCCGTGTTTGCGGTGGGCGTGGACGAGATGGGCTGGGACGACCTCAACGAGGCGCACTACGACTGGCCTGGCATCGCCGAAGTGCAGGCCTATCGCGACAAAGTGCGCGCCCTGGTCACCCGTCTGATCGACGAGGCGCCGCTGGAACTCCCCCTAGGCTGGGACAACCCGTGGTGGGCCATCGTCATGGGTGTCGAGCACGAGCGCATCCACCTGGAAACCTCCTCGGTGCTGATCCGCCAGCACAAGCTGGCCTATGTGAAACCGCATCCTGCATGGCAGCCGTGCACGCAGACCGGCGAGGCGCCGGAGAACACGCTGGTGAAAGTGCCGGCCGGCAGCGTGGCGCTGGGTCGCGACATCGGTAGCGCCGTCTACGGCTGGGACAACGAATACGGCCGCCATGTGGCCGAGGTGCCGGCGTTCGAGGCCAGCCGCCACCTGGTCAGCAACCGGGAATTCCTGGCTTTCGTCGAGGCCGGCGGCTACGCCCAATCCGGTTACTGGGAAGAGGAAGGCAACGGCTGGCGCGAATTCGCCAAGGCCGCCCATCCCACCTTCTGGCGGCGTTCGGCCGAGGGCTGGCAACTGCGCCTGATGACCGGCGAAGTGCCGATGCCGTGGGACTGGCCAGCGGAGGTGAACTACCACGAAGCCAAGGCCTTCTGCCGCTGGAAATCGGCGCACGGCGGCCAGCCGGTGCGCCTGCCCACCGAAGACGAGTGGTATCGGCTCCACGCTGAAAGCCGGCGCGGCGCACCGGACGGCGAAACGCCGGACGCCAACCTCAACCTCGCACACTGGGCCTCGTCGTGCCCGGTGAACCGCTTCGCGCAGGGCGAATTCTTCGACGTGGCCGGCAACGCATGGCAATGGACGGAAACCCCGGTCTATCCGTTCGAAGGCTTCCAGGTACATCCGATCTACGACGACTTCACCACCCCTACCTTCGATGGCCGCCACAACTTGATGAAGGGCGGCTCCTGGATCGCCACCGGCAACGAGGCCGAGGCTGCTTCGCGCTACGCCTTCCGCCGCCACTTCTTCCAGCACGCGGGCTTCCGTTACGTGGTGTCCAAGAACATGAAACCCGCACCCGCCTCGCATTACGAAACCGACAAGCTGCTCAGCGAATACGCCGAGTTCCACTACGGCGACAGCTACTTCGGCGTGCCGAATTTCTCGAAGGCACTGGTCGATCTGGCCATAGACACGCTCGGCGGCTCGCCGAAACGCAAGGCGCTCGACCTAGGCTGCGCCTCCGGCCGCGCCAGCTTCGAGCTGGCCCGCCACTTCGGCCAGGTCACCGGCGTGGATTTCTCCGCACGCTTCATCGGCCAGGGCGTGGCGCTGGCGCGCGGCGACAGCCTGCGCTACCTGCTGCAGGACGAGGGCGAGCTGGTCGAATACAAGTCGCGCAGCCTCGCCGAACTGGGCCTGGCGGACACGGCCGCGAAGGTGGAGTTTTTCCAGGGCGACGCCTGCAATCTCAAGCCGCAATTCAGCGGTTACGACTTCATCCTCGCCGCCAACCTGATCGACCGCCTGTACAACCCCACGCAATTCCTCGAAGCCATCCACGAACGGCTGAATCCGGGCGGCCTGCTGATGATCACCTCGCCTTACACCTGGCTCGTCGAGCACACGCCGCGCGCGGACTGGCTGGGCGGCTTCAAGAAGGACGGCGAGAGCTTCACCACGCTGGACGGCCTCGACGCGGTGCTCGGCGTGCATTTCCAGCGGCTGGGCGAACCGCGCGCGGTGCCGTTCGTGATACGCGAGACACGGCGCAAGTTCCAGCACACCTTGTCCGAGGTGACCTTGTGGCGGCGGCGCGCATGATGCCTTCCACCGCCCCACGCAGGATGCAGGAATCAACCTCGCCGTGACGCCGGACTTCGACCAGCCCGTCGATCGCAGCGGCAGCCATGCGCTGAAGTTCGACGGCCGCCGGCAGAAATTCGGCAACGGCGAGGTCCGTCCGTTGTGGGTCGCCGACATGGATTTCGCGGTACCGACCTGCGTGAGCGAGGCCGTGGTCGCCCGCGCGCGGCATCCGGTCTACGGCTACACGCTATATCCAGAAAGTCTGTATCAGGCGCTGATCGACTGGTGCCAGCGGCGCCATCGCTGGCGGGTCGAGCGCGAATGGCTGGTGTTGGCCCCCGGCGTGCTGGCGTCGATGTCTGCGGCGATACAGGCCAGCACCGCGGTGGGCGACGCGGTGATCGTGCAGCCGCCGGTGTACCCCGGCTTCTTCCGCGCGGTGGAAGATGCCGGCCGCCGGTTGCTGTACAACCCGCTGCGCGAAGCGGATGGCCGCTACGCGATGGATCTCGCGCAACTCGAACAGCAGGTCCGCAACGGCGCACGCGCGCTGCTGCTGTGCAATCCGCACAACCCGATAGGCCAGGCGTGGACACCGGACGAACTCGGGGAGGTGCTGCGCATCGCACGCCGCCACGGACTCACCGTCATCACCGACGAAGTGCACGGCGACCTCGCGCTGGCCGGCGCCAGCTACCACCCATTGCTCACACTGGCGCAGGCCGACGACCGCATTATCGCCGTGCTTTCGCCCGGCAAGACCTTCAACCTGCAAGGCCTGGGATTGTCCGTCATGGTGGCTCCCCGCCACGACCAGCGCGACGCGCTGCATAGGGCCGTCGCGGCTTTGCATCTGGGCGACGCCAATCCCTTCGCCGTCGCCGCCGGCGAAGCCGCCTGGCGCGGTGGCGATCGCTGGCTCGATGCATTGCTGGCCTACCTCGCCTACACCCGCGACTTCTTCGCCGAGCGCCTGCGCACACGCATCCCGTCGATCCGCCTGGCGCCCCCCGAAGCCGGCTACCTGCTGTGGCTGGACTGCCGGGCGCTCGGCATGGACGACGACACACTGCGCGATTTCTTCGTCCACCGCTGCAAGCTCGGCCTGAATCCCGGCGCCGACTTCGGCCCCGGCGGCAGCGGCTTCATGCGCATGAATATCGGCACGCCGCGGCGCAATGTCGAGACTGCTCTGGAGACAATCGAGGCGGCTCTGGAGTGACGTTGCTTACCTAGACCTAGACCAATGACTGGTTTCGACCCGAAACCGCCGCCCTCCCCCTGGCGGATCTTGCGGTCCCGGCGGAGCGGGGGTAAGACCCGAAGGACGTAAGCCGGCTCAGTACGGTCACTCCAAGGCTGGGCTTCTTCGTGCGGTTATTGCGTCTGGTTGTTAGCTGGACGTGGCAAAGATAAGCTTCAGCATCAACAACGAGATGTACAGTACTCTCTTTACGCCCTCTGAGATGTAAATTCGGACAGGCTAGTTCGTATATTTGATAGTTAAAGCATTACACCATTCATCCCATCGACGAATGCGCATATGAAAGAAAGAATCACAAAGGGACTGTTTAGTCTTTCAGGCGCATCGATAATGATCGGTGTCGTCGGCTTCATGTCAGGCATCGTCACGATCTTCATCAATGTCAATCAGCAACTATCTGTCAAGTGGCTTCTATTAGCCTTGCTTATCGGAATTTCGCTGACCCTGATTCTCTTGAAAGTGATCTTTGACCTATCCCAAGAAATACGACCGCCGCCGCCGTATGAGCATCCGATTCGTTATGTCGCTGAAGAGCAAGTATTTGTCATTCGACGCAACGATAACTTTCTAAACAACATAGTCGTCGGCTGCTATGCTCAGATGAACGAAATTGACAGGCTCGCGTACTTGGGTGTCGTACACCTAATTCAAGACAGGGTAATTCAGGTCAAAATTCAAAATGACTATTCTGTACTTTCAAAAATACCTTCAACTCAGGAAGAATTACGAAACATTATCATCCGCCCTGTCGTTCCTGTGACAGCGCTACAGCAAATGGGTTCGCTGGAGAGCACAAATGTCTAATCGCTATTTTGGAAAAGTTGTTGCAACGACTGACAGATTCACGATTGTCATGAATCGCGGCAGTGAACATGGAGTAAATAATGGTGATAAATTCTTAATTGTTGGCATCGGCCCTGTCATTATTGACCCCGACACCCAAGAAGAGCTTGAGCGCCTCGAAATTGTTCGCGGAAAGGTTAGCGTCTTCCATGTTCAAGAAAAGATTTCGTCAGCACGCTCTTGTGAGTTTGAGAGATCATCTGATGTAAAGGAAATCAAAAAGGTCACTTCTCGGGGCGGAGGGGTGATTGGATTCCTTGGTCCGCAAGACACTGTCACGGAATCAATTAAGCCAGGCGACGAACAGCTGAAGGAACTTAACGGCGCCCAAGTCGGTGATTTGCTGCTAGTGCTCTAACCCTTCATTCAGCCAAACCTGCACAGCCCGGTGAATTCAAACATTGTGCGTCCACTTCCAACCGAAAGCGAACGCACAGCTTCAATACCGGATGAGTAATCGTTAGTAACGAATTAGCATACGCTTTTATACTAGCCGGGCGATACTGAAATTTATTGTCCGCGAACCAAAAGCAAGGCCCCGCATGCGGGGCCTTGTAGTGTCACCTGCCTGCCGAGACGCTCAGCCGCCGTTCTTCGCCAGCCACGCATCCACCGCCGGCAGGCGATCCTTGCGGATCATCATGCGGTACTGGATGTTGGCGATGACGGTGTCCGCAGGACGGCGCGCGCCCGGAGCGACGGTGGCCTCGTAGGCCTTGATCTTGTCGATCATCGCCGGGTCGAACGAACTGCCGCCCAGCGCCGGGTAGAAACGGCTGCTGGAGGTGGAGTCCACCAGCTTGTCCACCTGCGCGCGGTGCGCCATGGCGAAGTCGTAGGCCAGCTCCGGATGGTGGTAGGCCACGCCGCCGATCATGCCGGCGCTGTTGGTGGCGCCCGGTTCATCGGTCAACGCCAGATCCAGCGCACGCTGGCCCAGCGCCTTGTCTTCGGCGATGGACAGCAGGCCGTACAGGCGGTCCTTGATCATCGGCGACTTCTCGGCCTTGGCCTCGGCGTGCAGCTTGTCCCAGGTGGCCGCGTCAGCATGCTGCGCGACGATGCTGAGGATGGTCTTGCGCAATGCCGCTGGCACTGCCTTGGGATCGGTGGCCTGCGCCTCGTAGCGGCGATGCACCTCGTTGAGCATGTCCTGGTCGCCCAGTTCGGCCAGCGCGCCGATCAGCTGCGTGCGCAGCAAGGTGACCGAGGTGCTCTCGTCCGGCTTGGCATCCCAGCCCACGCGCGCGAACACCGGCTTGAGCTGCGCCACCGCGTAGCTGCGGAAACGGTCCTGCCGCGCTTTGTCGCCGCGGTAGTACTGGTCCAGCCCGACCAGGCTGCCGGCCACCTCGGCCCAGATCTCCGGCGAGGCGTTGGCCGGCGTGGCCTTGGCCATGTCGAGGAAGTCCGACACCGGCTCCAGCCCGGCCATGCCTTCGGCCCAGGTGTCGCTCATCAGGCCGAGCTGGTCGATCTCGGCGAGCTTGCCGAAGTCCTGCTTCAGCGCGGCAAGCTGGGCCGGCGCGTACAAGGTGCGGTAGTAGCCGCTCTGCCCCGCGTTCACCAGCACCGGGCCGCAGCCCTTCAGCTTCAGCGTGGCCGAGCCGTCCACCAGGGTGCTGGATGCGGCGTTGCCCACCACCTGCGCAATCACCGGCACGTGCCAGCGCAGCGGCTGCTTGTCCGGGCGATCCTTGGTGAATTCGCCCTGCGTGAACTTGACCATGGTCTCGCCGTTGCTGCACATCGCCGAGTCCACCTTGATCAGCGGCACGCCCGGCTGCAGGGTGAAGTCGTGCGCGACCTGGGTGATCGGCTTGCCGCCGGCCACGCCGTCCATCGCATGCCACAGATCGTCGGACACCGTGTTGCCGTAGGCATGGGCCTTCAGGTAGTTGTGCACGCCCTGGCGCCAGGCTTCGGGGCCGACATAGGCCTCCAGCATGCGGATCACCGCCTCGCCCTTCGAGTAGGTGATGGTGTCGAAGGCCTGGCTGGCTTCTTCCACGGTATCGATCTTCTGCACGATCGGGTGGGTGGTGGCTACCGCGTCGCGCGACATCGCGCCTTCGCGCACACCCACGGCGTCGAGCGAGGCATTCCATTCCGGATGCCGCTTTTCCGTCTCGCGCGAAGCCATCCACGAGGCGAAACCCTCGTTGAGCCACAGGTTGTCCCACCAGTTCATGGTCACCAGGTCGCCGAACCACTGGTGCGCCATTTCGTGTGCGGCGGTGTTGAACACCTCCATCTTGTCGCCCTGGGTGGAGTACGACGGATCCAGCAGCATCGCGTATTCGAAGGTGAATATCCCACCCCAGTTCTCCATCGCCGAGAAGAACTGGCTGCTGCCCGGCGCGGCGATATTGTCCAGCTTGGGCAGCGGGTACTTGATGCCGAAATATTCGTTGTAGTCGTGCAACACCGCCTTGGCCGACTCCAGCGTGAAGGCCGCCTGTGCGCCCTTGCCCTTCTGCATGATCACGCCGATCTCGGTACCGTCCGAGCTCGTGGTGACACGGTCGAAATCGCCCAGGCCGAAGAACAGCAGGTAGGTGGACATCTTCGGCGTGGTCTGGAAGGTCACCTTCGCCATGCCGTTGCCGATGTCGGCCTTCGAGGCCACCGGCATGTTGCTCACCGCCATCTCGTTCGAGGGCACGGTGACCGAGAGGTCGAAGCGCGCCTTGTAGGCCGGCTCGTCCCACGAGGGAATGAAGCGGCGCGCGTCGGAATTCTCGAACTGGGTGAACAGCGCGCGCTTCTGGCCGGACTCCGTGGGGTAGTCGATGGCGAACAAGCCGTTGGCCTGGGTGCCGATCGTGCCGACGTAGTCCATCGCCAGCTTGTAGCGGCCCGGGGCGACCGGCTTGGCGAAGGCGAAGGTGGCGGTCTGCGCCTTTTCGTCCACCGACACCTTGGCGGTTTCGGCGTGGCCCGTGGCCGGCGCCAGCGTCGCCGAGGAGAACGTCATGCCCAGCGCATTCAGCGTGATGCTGGCGGTGGGCTTGAGCACCTCCACGTCCACCGTCACCTTGCCATCGAAGCTCAGCTTGTCGGCATGCGGCACGATCGCCACGTCGTAGTGCGTGGGCCGCACGCTACGCGGCAGCTGGGTGGGGGTCAGCGACGACGCGGCGGCAGCCGGCTGCGCCGGCATCGCCAGCACGCCGCCGGCGGAAACGGCGAGCGCCAACGCGATCGCGGATACCAATGTCTTGCGCATGAAAACCTCTCCTTGGGTCAGGGCATGGCCCGCGGCGCCGGGCGGCGCCGTCGAACGGGCGACAGGTGAAACGAGGCAAACGCTCTCCCGGCGGGCATGGTCGCGCCCGCAGCCGCACTCCGGTAGCGCCGGAAGTCATGCCCGGACCCCGTGCAGCGTCCAGGCTTCAGGCCGCAGTTCACCCCTTTCGGCCCCACCGGAGCTGCCTTCGTCGCACGGACGGCGAAAGACGCGGAATCGGCCGCTATGCTCCCTCCCCATCGCTCCACCACCGGGGACATCACCGTGATAAAGGGCTTTCTCTTCGTGGCGCGGCTGGTCCTGGCGTGGCTTCTGCTGCTGGCCTTCGTGTTGACGCTGATGTTCAACAGCGGCCCGTTCCACAGTACGGGGCCACTGCCGGTGATCATCTTCATCGTCGTGCTGGCACTGGTGATCACCGGCGCCTTCTCCCACCTGCGGCGCGTGCGCCTGATCGCCGGGCACGCGAACCTCGACACGCTGGGCAACCGCCAGCGCCGGCAGATCGAGCTGCCGTTCGAAGCCGGCGAGGCGTTCGACATGCTGGATGCAACGATCCGCGAACTGCCCTACACCGAGGAAATCGAGAGCGCCCGCGACAGCTTGCAAGTGCGCGCCAAAGTACGCCGCCCGAATCCCTACGGCCGCGCCGTGCTCGGCTGGCTCAACCCCTTCAGCTGGCTGGGCAGCCGGCGCAACCAGATTTTCGCCACGGTGACGCCGGGCGACGACGTCGGCAGCGTCACCCTGGTGTGCGAACCGGAAAGCGGTGCCTGGACCGACTGGTTCCGCGTGGACGACGGCAGCAACCTGCTCAACGCCGAAGCAGTCTCCCGCGCCCTCGCCCGCCGCGTGGCCGAGCGCCGCCGCCGCGAACAGCAGGCCGCGACCCAGGCCGCCACGGACAAGGAGCTGGCGCAGGCCAAGCTCAATCTCCTGTACGCGCAGGTGGAGCCGCACTTCCTCTACAACACACTGGCCAGCGCGCAATACCTCACGCGCAGCGAACCCGCACAAGCCGACCGCATGCTCGGCCATCTCATCCAGTACCTGCGCCACTCGCTGCCCAGCGCGGAGGAAACACTCTCCACCCTCGGCGAAGAACTGGAACGCGCCCGCGCCTACCTCGAAATCCTGAAGATCCGCATGGGGGCGCGACTGGAGATGAAGATCGACGTGCCCGATGCGTTGCGCGCCACCACGCTGCCGCCGATGATGCTGCAAACCCTGGTGGAGAACGCGATCAAGCACGGCCTGGAGCCCAAGCCCGGCGGCGGCACCGTGTGGCTGCTCGCCCGCCGCGACGGCGACAGTGTGGCGGTCACCGTGGCCGACGACGGCCAGGGCTTCGGCGCGGCCGGCGGCGGCACCGGCATCGGACTGAAGAACGTGCGCGAGCGGTTGCAACTCGTATACGGCCCGCGTGCCTCGCTGGCGGTGGTCGCCAACGCACCCGAAGGCGTGGCCGCCACGCTCACCGTGCCGGTGCAACACGCTGCGCCGGCCGCGCCGGAATCGCAGTCATGACCCGCGCCGTGATCGCCGAGGACGAACTGCTGCTACGCGACGCGCTGAGCCGCCTGCTGGGACAGGCGTGGCCGGAACTGGAGGTCATCGCCGAATGCGAAAACGGCGCCGACGCGCTCGACGCCATCGCCACGCACCAACCCGACGTGGCCTTCCTCGACATCCGCATGCCCGGCCTCAATGGGCTGGAAGTGGCCGCGGCGGCGGCCGAAGCCAGCCCGGCCACGCAGGTAGTGTTCACCACCGCCTACGACCAGTACGCCATCGACGCCTTCGAACGCGGCGCGATCGACTACCTGCTCAAACCCATCGCCCTGGAACGCCTGGCCGCCACCGTCGAGCGGCTGAAGCGCCGCGCCGCGGCCGGCCAGTCCGCGCGCGGCGACCTCGCCCTGCTGCTGCGCGAACTGGCGCAAGGCGCGGCGCAAACCGGCGCCGCACCACCGCTCACCTGGATCACCGCAGGCACCGGCCGCGAAACACGGCTCATCATGGTGGACGACGTCGCCTATTTCCGCGCCGACCACAAGTACACGGTGGCGGTGACCGCCGAGGGCGAAGCGCTGCTGCGCAAACCGATCCGCGAACTGCTGGAGCAGCTCGATCCGGCCGTGTTCAAGCAGATCCACCGTTCCACCATCGTCAACCTGAAAGCCATCGCCTCGATCGTGCGTGACGACAGCGGCAAGGGCACCGTGCGACTCAGGCAGCGCCCCGAAACCCTCGTCGTCAGCCAGCCCTTCATGGTGCTTTTCCGCAACATGTGACCCGGCGCGCGGCTCGCCATGCGCGAGCGGCGCAAGAACCCAACCACTTTGGGAAAACCGATCATGCTGAAGCCGACGATTGCCGGCCTGGCCTTGCTTTGCCTCGCCGCCTGCGCCACACATCCCATCAATCGCGACGCGCTGCGACTACACGCCGAGCGAAACTGCCGGGGACGGGCTGCCGTTTCCTCCGTCTATGCCGTGGACAGCACCGGCATCGGCACTCGCAGTGTGGCGTTCGACCGCTGCATGCGCGCCGCCGGCTTCGTGAGCGAGGGCTAAGCCATGTTCCTTCGTTGCCTCATCATCGCTCTGCTGGCCAGCTGCAGCTCCGGCGAACGCGTCGACATCGCGCTGTCCCGCGATGGCAGCCATACCACTTTCGACAGCCGCGTCGTGATAACCGGGCCGTCCGCCCACTTCGAGTGCCGCACCAGCGCCAGCGGCCAATGCCACTACGCCTTGTTCGCCTACGACTGCGCCGATGCCGCTTGCAGCACTCCGCCGTTGCGCCAGTTCGCGGTGGCCGCCGGCGACGAACAGACCCTCGCCAACCTGCCCCGCGACGTGCGTGTCTGCATGCGGCGCGAGGCAGGCGCGATGACGGCGGGGTGCCTGCATCCGCGCAACACGGCAGCGGCGCAGGCACCGCAGTGAGGGCACATCGCGCGGCTACCCTTGCCGCAGCGACGACGGCGCTGCCGATGCGCTCAGTGCCCCGTGTTCTCCGTGCGACGCGGCAGGCGCCAGCCCGGCCGCACGAAATGACAGGTATAGCCGCCGGGAAAATGCTGCAGGTAGTCCTGATGCTCCGGCTCGGCTTCCCAGAAGTCGCCCAACGGCCGGACCTCGGTCACCACCCGGCCCGGCCACAGGCCGGAGGCATCCACGTCAGCGATGGTGTCTTCGGCGATGCGCTTCTGCGCCTCGCTGGCGTACAGGATCAACGAGCGGTAGGAACTGCCGCGATCGTTGCCTTGCCGGTTCGGCGTGCTCGGGTCGTGGATCTGGAAGAAAAACTCCAGCAGTTCGCGGTAACTGATGCGCGCGGGATCGAACAGTATCTCCACCGCCTCGGCATGCGTGCCGTGGTGGCGATAAGTGGCATTGGCTACGTCGCCGCCGGCATAGCCCGTGCGCGTGGACAGCACGCCGGGCTGTTGGCGCAACAACTCTTGCACGCCCCAGAAGCAACCACCGGCAAGCACGGCGCGTTCGGCGTTCATCACTCGCCCTCCACTTGGTCGAGCCACGCGCCGTAGCCCTCGGCCTCCATCTCGGCGCGCGGCACGAAGCGCAGCGATGCGGAGTTGATGCAGTAGCGCAAGCCACCGCGCTCGGCGGGGCCATCCGGGAAGACATGCCCCAGATGGCTGTCGCCCTGCGAGGAACGGACTTCGGTGCGGATCATGCCGTGGGTGGTATCGCGCAATTCGCGGACGCTCGCCGGCTGCAGCGGCTTGGTGAAGCTGGGCCATCCGCAATGGGAGTCGAATTTGTCGGTGGAGGCGAACAGCGGCTCGCCCGACACCACATCGACGTAGATGCCGGCGGCGCGCTGATGCAGGTACTCACCCGTGCCGGGATACTCGGTGGCGTTTTCCTGCGTGACGCGATATTGCTCGGGTGTCAGGCGCGCAAGGGCTTCGGGGGTCTTGCGATACACGGACATGGCAGGTCTCCGCAGCTGATCGACGCGAACCGAGATGGGGGCGCGCGCAACCGATCCAAGGCGCGCCCCCGAGGCATGCAGGGGCTCAGCCATCATGGCTGGCGCCCGGGAACAGACGCCAGGCAGGCTGGCTTCGCCGAACTTGGCGCCGGCGTCCGGGGCGCGACCGAAACCTTTCCCCATCGCATGCCGCCGATGCGCTCAGCGCCAGCCGGCCGCCCGCGCCGCGCGCTCCTGCTGCGCATCGAAGACATTGCCTTGCAGGCGGGCATCGACCGCGGCCTGCACCGCAGGCGGCAGGCTGCTCGCCGCCTGGCGCAGTTCGCCCCCTGTTTCCGGAGCCGAAGGACTCAGCACCGGCAAGGCCCAGCCCGTCGCGGCACGGCAGGCCAGTCCGGCGCGCGCCGGTGGCGTACGCACGGTGAAGGTGCGGCAGATGCGCCCGTCGGCGGCGCGGAAGCTCAATCCGATCGCGACCGGGGCATGCGCATCCGGCTCGCTCGCCAGCGACTGGTCCAGCGCGCGACCGAGGACGCCGGCGGCATAGGGCTCGCCGTCATGCATGCGTACCAGTGCGTCGCCGGCATGCCACCACCACAGGCCCGCCGCGAGCAAGGCCACCGAGGCTGCCAGCGCGGCGCCCGGCATCAGCCAGCGACGAGGCGTGCGGCGGCGGGAGGCATGGCTGTCGCGTCCGCCCTCCAGCACCGTGAGGGGAGCGGTCGGCGCGGCCTGCGGCTCCAACAGGGCGGACAGCCGCGCGGGTACCGGCTCGTCCAGCACCGGATCGAACGCGGCCCGCAGTTGGGCATTCAAGGTCTGCATCTGCCGCACGCGGCGAGCCAGCGCATCGTCCTGCGCCAATGCCGCATCGATGCGCGCAGCGTCCGCCGCCGTTAGCGCGCCGTCCACGTATGCCTGCAAGGTGTCGTCGTCGATCGGGTTCATGCGTCGTTTCCGAGATGGGCCTGCAGGGCGGCGCGTGCGCGGGCAAGGCGGCTGGTGATGGTTCCCACCGGCACCTCCAGCAAAACGGCGGCCTCGTCGTAAGACAACCCTTCGACCAGCACCAGTGCCACCACTTCGCGATGGTCCGGCGGCAGCGCCGACAAGGCCTGCGTCAGTTCCAGCTGCTGCGCGGGCAAGGTGGCAGCGCCATCGGCCACCGCCTCGCCGGCCTCCTCGGCCGCGAACAGATGCTGCGCCCTGCCGCGCGCGCGCAACTCGTCCCGCCAGGCGTTGCGCGCGATCGCGAACACCCACTTGTCCAGCGTAGCGTCCGGCCGCCACTGCGCGGACCGGGCCAGCGCACGCTCCAGCACCACCTGCACCAGGTCGTCGGCATCGGCCACCTGTCCTGCCAGCGCCCGCGCCAGGCGCCGCAGGCGCGGCAGCAACGCAACCAGTCCTTCACGCACGGCGTCGCTCGAATGCACGCATCACCTTCCATTACGTCTGGAGGGGAGGATTCCTTCCCCCGGTGCACCGGCGCGGTTCGAGGGGGTAAAGAAAGCCCATGCTAGCATCCGCCCCCGTCGCTCCCGAGGTGTCCGCTGATGCCGCTGCGTCGTGCTTCCGCGCTGTCCGTTCCGGTGCTGGCGATCCTGCTCGCGCTGCTCGGCGTCGCTCCTGTGCAAGCGCAGGTACTGGGCCCGGTACAACGGAGCCTGCCGAACCTGCCGCTTCCGGCATCGCCCCTGCCCGGCGCGCTACCTGGCGTGAACCCGCAAGGTGCCGACGACCTGCTGCGGCGGCCACTGGCCCTCAGCCTGAAAGTGCAGGTCGGCACGCTGCTGCGCAGGGAGCCGCGGCGCGTCACCGTCGACCCCAAAGGCGCGCCGATTCTGCGCGGCGAATATCTCGCCATGCGTTTGCCGGATGCCCAACTCGATGCCTTGCAGGCGCTTGGCTTCACCGCGGATCGGCAAGCTTCGGCGGATGCGACGCTAGGGCTGGATTTCGCCGTGCTACACGACACCCGCGGACGCGGCACGCAGGAAGCCATGCGCGTCCTGCAGCAAGCCGCGCCGGATGCGACGTTCACCTATCAGCATCTCTATCTTCCGGCGGGCGACGCGGGTGTGGCGCCGGCCGCGAGCTCGCCCGCCCCCATGCCCGCCGTGCCGGCACGCGGCGTGGGGATGATCGACGGCGGCGTCGACCCGGCCGATCCCGCCTTGGCGCATGCCCGCATTGAAAAGCATGGCTGCAGCAAGACGGCCGCCTCGCGGCATGGCACAGCGGTGGCCGCGCGCCTCGTCGCCGGCGACACGGATACCTTGTATGCCGCCGACCTGTGGTGCGGCGATGAGGTCGGCGGCGCCACTTCCGGATTGGTGGACGCACTCGCGTGGATGGATCGCGAACACGTGGCGGTGGTCAACATCAGCCTGGTCGGCCCCGACAACCCGGTACTGGCCGGTGCGGTGCAGGCGATGATCGCGCGCGGCCACGTGCTGGTCAGTGCGGCCGGCAACGACGGCCCCGCGGCGCCACCCTTGTTTCCGGCCGCCTACCCGGACGTGATCGGCGTCGGCGCCGTCGATGCGCGTGGTCGCGTGCTGCCCGAATCCGCGAGCGGCAAGCAGGTGGCGTTTTGCGCACCGGGCGTGGCCGGCAGTGGTCGCGACATACTGCGGGGCACCTCGTTCGCGGCACCCATCGTGGCGCGCAAGGCGATTCCGCTGCTGGACACCCCCCGGCCCGGGGCAGCGACCCAAGCCCTGCAGCGTCTGATCGGCGAAGCCCGTCCTCTTGGTGCCAGCGGCCGCGACACGCGTTGCGGTTACGGCTTGCTGTCGCCTTGAGAACCTGTTCGCGAACCGCGCCGGGTTCGTCACCAGGCTCCAAAGCTGAACGCGTAACAACAGCGGCCGCTCGGCACGGAAGGATGCCCCAGCCACGCACGTAGTGGTCTCCGGAAGCCGCGGATTCGCCGCCGGCAGGAGGTCCCAACATGCGCAGCACAACCCTCAGCAACAAGACCCTCGCCATCGCCGTGTGCAGCGGTGTGCTTGCCCTGGCCTCGATGGGCAACGCCCACGCCCAGCACCTGGGCGGCGGCCTCGTTGGCGGCGCGGCCGGCCAGGTCCGTGGAACGATGGGCCAGGCGATGGGGCAGATGAACGGCCAGGCCAACGGCTCCGCGCAGGGCATGGCCAACTTCGGTATGCCCGGCATCAACCCGCGCGCCTCCGAACAGCGCGCCGAACGCCTGCGCCATCGTGCCGTGTCGACTGCCACGACAGCGACACAGGCCGGCGGCCAGGCGGCGGCGAACGGCGCGAGCGCTGCCAACACCGGCCAGGCTACGCTGAGCGGCAACGCCGCCGCCTCCGGCAGCCTCGATGGCGCCGTTGCGAACAACACTGCGAACGCCGCCGCCGACCAGGCACGTTCGGCCGTTTCGACGGCCAAACAGGGCGCCGCAAGCGCCGTGGGTCATGCGCGGAATGCGGCTGACAACGCCCGCACGGACGCCGGGGACGCTGCTCAGGCCGGCGTCGACAAGGCACGGCAGCTCACTACCCGAGGCGTGTCTGCGGCCCGCTCGGTGGGTTCGCAGGCTGCCGGCACGGCGAGCAATGCGGCCTCGTCCGCCACGAACGGTGCCGGCAGCCTGTCGGGCTCGATCACCGGCACTGCCAACGGCGGCTCGGCCATCGGTGCTTCAGGTTCGGGCAGCGCTAGCAGCAACGCGAATGCCGGGGCCGGTGCGAACGGCTCGGCCAGCGGCCACGCCGGCGCCGGCGGCTCGCTCGGCAACGGCGTGTCCGCCTCGGCGCAGGCCAATGGCAGTGCGAGCGCGCAGGGGCACTGAGCCTCAGGACGGCATCGCGCGAAATGAAGAAGGCCCCGCATGCGGGGCCTTCTTCCTTGCACGACTTCAGGCCGCCGTAACGATCAGGCGAACGGATCGTCCAGCACGATGGTGTCGTCGCGGTCGGCGCCGGTGGCGACGATGGCGAGCTTGCAGCCGGAGAGTTCTTCCACCGCACGCAGATAGGCGCGGGCAGCGGCGGGCAGCTTGTTCCAGTCGCGGATGCCGGCGGTGGATTCCTGCCAGCCCGGGAACTCCAGGTACACCGGCTTGCACTCCTCCCAGCCGTCCGCATCCAGCGGCGCCAGCTCGCGGCGCTTGCCGCGGTATTCGTAGGCGATGCAGACCTTGATCGTCTCCAGGCCGTCGAGCACGTCCAGCTTGGTGATCGCCAGGCCGTTGATGCCGTTGATCTGCACCGCGCGCTTCAGCGCCACCAGGTCGATCCAGCCGCAGCGGCGCGGGCGGCCGGTGCTGGCGCCGAACTCGTTACCTACCTTGCGCAGGCGCTCGCCCATCTCGTCGTGCAGCTCGGTCGGGAACGGACCGCCACCCACACGCGTCGCATACGCCTTGCAGATGCCGAGCACGTAGTCGATGTCGTGCGCGCCCACGCCGGTGCCGGCCAGCGCGCCGCCCACCGTGGTGTTGGACGAGGTGACGTAGGGATAGGTGCCGTGGTCGATGTCCAGCAGCGCGCCCTGCGCGCCTTCATACAAGATGTTGCCGCCTTCGCGGCGCACGTCGTGCAGGATGGTGGCCACGTCGTCCACCAGCGGCTTGATGTACTCGCCCCAGGCCAGCGCGTCCTTCAGCACGGTGTCGTAATCCACCGGCTCGGCCTTCAGCCACTGGGTGAGGATGAAGTTGTGGTACTCCACGGCGGTCTTCAGCAGCGCGGGCAGCTCGTGCGGGTACATCAGGTCGGCCACGCGGATCGAGCGGCGCGCCACCTTGTCCTCGTAGGCCGGGCCGATGCCGCGGCCGGTGGTGCCGATCGCGCTCTTGCCGGCGGCGGCCTCGCGCGCCTTATCCACGGCGATGTGGTACGGCATGATCAGCGGCGTCGCCGGGCTGATCTTGACGCGCGAGCGCACGTCCACGCCCTGCTCCTCCAGCTCGGCGACTTCCTTGATCAGCGCCTCGGGCGACAACACCACGCCGTTGCCGATCAGGCACTGCGCGTCGTCGCGCAGGATGCCCGAGGGGATCAGGTGCAGCACGGTCTTCTTGCCCTTGATGACCAGGGTGTGGCCCGCGTTGTGGCCGCCCTGGAAACGCGCGACGGCGCTGACCCGCTCGGTCAGCAGGTCGACGATCTTGCCCTTGCCTTCGTCGCCCCATTGCGCACCGAGGATGACTACTGACTTGCCCATGATGTTCTCGCTCGAATTGAAGCGCCCCTTGGGGACGCGAAAAGGTAACCGTGTCGGCGCCTAGCTGCCGTGAACTCGTTCGGTGACGCATGCGCCACGTCGCCTGCCCGGCGACGCGGCGCTCAATGCTTGGCCGGCTCCGGATTGCCGAAATAGCGCAGGAATTCCGAATCAGGCTTGAGGATCAGCACGCCGTTGCCGTCCTCGAACGACTTCTTGTAGGCGGCGAGGCTGCGATAGAAGGCGAAGAACTCCGGATCCTGGCTGTAGGCCTGCGCGTAGACCGCCGCAGCCTGGGCATCGCCCTCGCCGCGCACCTTGGCGGCATCGCGCCCGGCGTCGGCGCGCAGCACCTGGCCCTGACGGTCGGCGTCGGCTTCGATCTTCTCCGCCACTTCCTTGCCGGTGAAGCGTAGTTCGTTGGCCAGCTGCAGGCGCTCGGCGCGCATGCGCTTGTATACCGATTCGCTCACTTCGTCGGGCAGGTCGATGCGCTTGATCCGCACGTCGACCACGGCGATGCCGAGGTTCTTGCGCGCCGAGGCGTCGGTCAGCTGGCGCACCCGCTCGGTGATGTCCTTGCGGCCGCTGGAGATCAGGTCCTGCAGCGTGCGCGCGTTGAACTCGAAGCGCAACGCATCCTTGATGATCGGGGTGAGCCGCTGCTCCGCCTGCAGCTGGTCGCCGCCGGTGGCGCGGTAGTAAGCCGCATTGTCGGCGATGCGCCACTTCACGTAGAAGTCGACGTTGACGCTCTTCTTCTCGGAGGTGAAGTAACGCTCCGGCTGCGCATCCAGCGACAGGATGCGCTTGTCGAAATGCAGCACCTGCTGGATCACCGGCAGCTTGAGGTGCAGGCCGGGCGGATAATCGGCGCGCACGATGCGGCCGAACTGCAGCAGCAAAGCGCTCTGTCCTTCGCTCACCACGAACATGCTGTTGAGGCCGAGCAGGACCAACAGCACGACGACGACGATGGTAACAATCCGCTTCATGGCTGCTTCTCCTTGCCCGCAGCCGCATCGTCGGTGGAGCTGGCCGCCGCGGGTGCGATCGCCGTCGCGCCATCCGCACGGCCCGCGTGGTGGCCTGCCGGCAGGTTGATGATGTTGCGTCCGCCGGAACCGTCGATCACCTTGGGGTTGTCGGCCATCACCTGTTCCATCGTCTCCAGCCACAGGCGCTTGCGGGTCACCGCGGGCGCGGCCTTGTATTCCTTCAGCAGCAGGTCGAAGCGCGCGACGTCGCCCTGCGCGCGGGCGATGCGCTCGGCCTTGTAGCCCTCGGCCTCGGCAGCGATGCGCGCTGCGTCGCCGCGCGCTACCGGCACCACCTTGTTCGCATAGGCCAGCGCGTTGTTCTCGATACTTTGCTTGTCCTCGCGGGCGTTGTTGACGTCGTCGAAGGCGTCCTTCACCTCGGCCGGCGGCGCCACGTTCTGGAAGCTCACCTCGGTAACGCGCAGGCCGCTGTCGTAACCGTCCAGCGTCTTCTGCAGCGCCTGCTGCGCCTCGCTCACCAGGTTCGCGCCGCTGGCGGAAAGGATCTGGTCCATGTCGCTGCCGCCGACCACCGAGCGCACCGCGGCTTCGGCCGCCGCGCTCACGCTGCCGTCGGGATCGCTCACCGAGAACAGGTACTTGCGCGCGTCGTCCACCTGGTACTGCACGGTGAAATCGATGGTGATGATGTTCTCGTCGCGGGTCAGCATGGAGACGCGATCGTTGACCGAGCGGATGCGCGTGGCCTCGACCTTGTCCACCGTCTCGATCGGGCTCGGCAGCTTGAAGTGGAAGCCCGGCGGCAGCGCGCGCGCGTACTCGCCGAAACGCAGCACTACGCCGACCTGGCGCGCATCGACGATGGTGTAGCTGCTCATCAGCAAGCCCACCACGACCAGCACGATGACGGCGGTGAGAATCCCGCTGGGGCCACGCCCCAGCCGGCCGAAATGGCTGCCGATGTTCTTCAGCACCTGGTCCGGCGAGAACTTGTTGCTACCCGGGCGTTGCCGGTTCCAGGGATCCTTCTGCCCGCCACCAGGTTCATTCCAGGCCATGGTCGGTTTCCTTGTAGAGCCTGTTCGATGCCTTCGCATAGCCCGCGCCGGAAGCTTTTTGCGCGCATGCCAGGGAAGAACGAAGGAGTGGACGTCCGTCCACGACGGAGTGATGACGCAGGGATGCGGGCAAACAGACCCGGCCCCGGAATTTATAGGTGCAGGGGTTGCTTTGTCGTAGCCGCCATCCGGCAGCACGCGGCTTGGCCTGCCAGCCAGGCAGGCGCTGCGCCCACCTGACGGCCACGGCAAGGCAACGCGGGCTATGCGAAGGCATCGAACAGGCTCTTGGCTGGGAAGGCCGGCTATGTGCGCCGGAGCGAGTCGGTTTGGACGCAACGAGCATGTAGCGGAACCAGGCTGCCTGTCGGGGATGGTGCCGAAGGTTTTCGGCCGCGCAAACGGCTGGCATTCTAGCAGAGCGAGGCGGAATCCGGGGCGGGAGCGGCCAGCAGCTCGCGCAGTAGCTCGGTCTCCGCCGCGCTGCCGCCATTGAGCGGCGCGATCACGCTGCGCGGCGCATCGATGCGCAGGCACCAGCCGTGTTCGTCCACCTGCTCGCCGGCAATCGCCCCCGCCGCCTTCAGCCTTGCGTGCAGGCGCCCCGCCGTGAGCGGCAGACGCAGTTCGGACTGCACCCGCTCGCCGCCGAGCAGTTCGCCCAACGCCTGGCGCAGCAACTCGATGCCCGCGCCGGTGGCGGCCGACAGCCATACGGCCTGCGGCCGGCCATCCGCGTCGCGGTCGATGCGCGGCTCCATCGTTGCAGTGTGGCCGGAAACGGACTCTTGCTGAGAAGTGCTGCCGGGGACGGCCGCTTCCTGATCTTCGCCGGCAGGGATGCCGGCATCCGCACGGCCCACCAGATCAATCTTGTTGAACACGCGCAGCTGCGGCACCTCGCCGGCGCCGATCTCTTCCAGCACCTGGTCGACCACGCGGCGCAGCGGCTCGCGCTCCTCGTCGGCGGCGTCGCTGACGTGCAGCAGCAGGTCGGCGTCGCGCGCCTCGGCCAAGGTGCCGCGGAAGGCCGCGACCAGGTCGTGCGGCAGCTCGCGGATGAAGCCCACGGTGTCGGCGATCACCGCCGGGCCGCAGGCGAGGTCGTCGAGCCGGCGCACGGTGGGATCGAGCGTGGCGAACAGCTGGTCGGCGGCATACACGCCACCCGCGGTGAGCGTGTTGAACAAGGTGGACTTGCCGGCATTGGTATAGCCGACCAGCGCCACCCGCGGCACCGTGTTGCGCAGGCGCGCGCGACGCTGCTGGCCGCGCTGGGTCTGTACTTTTTCGAGGCGCTTGGTGAGCTGCTTCACCCGCTCGGCGAGCAAGCGGCGGTCGGTTTCCAGCTGGGTTTCGCCGGGGCCGCGGTTGCCGATCGCGCCACCGCGCTGCGCATCGAGATGGGTCCAGCCGCGCACCAGCCGGGTGGCAAGGTGCTTGAGCTGGGCCAGCTCCACTTCCAGCTTGCCTTCGTGCGAGCGGGCGCGCTGGGCGAAGATGTCCAGGATCAGGCCGGCGCGATCGACCACGCGCGTGCTGAGGTGCTTCTCGAGGTTGCGCTCCTGCACCGGGCTGAGCAGGTGGTCCACCAGCACCAGGTCGGCGTCCAGCGCGCGCACCATCTCGGCCACTTCGTCGGCCTTGCCGCTGCCAATGTAGAAACGCGGATTGGGGGCGTCGACACGGGCCGTGACGCTGCCAAGGATCTCGGCGCCGGCCGATTTCACCAGTTCCGCGAACTCGGCACCGCGGCGCTCGGCGTCGCCGCTGTTGCGCGCGTGCGGCAGCACGATAACGGCGCGCTCGCCTTTCTTCTGACGATCAAACACGTTGGATGACGGCCTCTCGGGCTGGACGGAATCGGTCGGATTCCGTCTTCATGTGGGCCGTGCGACGATCAATCAAGCATCCGGCGCGTCGACGGCAGGCACGGCATCGGCATGCGCTTCCGGGCTGTCGTGGCCGTTGCCGAGTCGCACGTTGCGACTGGGCACCACGGTCGAGATGGCGTGCTTGTAGACCATCTGGCTGACCTGGTTGCGCAACAGCACCACGAACTGGTCGAACGACTCGACCGTGCCCTGCAGCTTGATGCCGTTGACCAGATAGATGGCCACCGGCACACGCTCGCGGCGCAAGGCATTCAGGAAAGGATCCTGCAACGATTGTCCCTTGGACATTTCTTGTTCTCCCCCGTGCGGCGAAACGACCGGGGAAAAAACGCCAGTGGCGCCCCGGCCCAACTGCGACGATGTTAACCGGGTTCAAGGGCTTGAAGGAAGTGGTTTTTCGGGGAATCCGCGCACGAAAACGAAGGGTTGCCGCAACCGCCTCACGCCGGCGTGCCGAGGAACAGCCGCACGGCCCCGGCCGCCCGCGCGGGAAGCGCCGCGGCCTCGGGGTCGAGCACGCGCGCGTCCAGCTCGGCGCGCAACCAGGTGATCTGCCGCTTGGCCAGTTGGCGGGTGGCGAAGATCGCACGGTCGCGGAAGCCGGCGGCATCGGTCGCCCCGTCCAGGTATTCCCAGCCCTGCCGATAGCCCACCGCGCGGATCGCCGGCAGGTCCGCATGCAGGTCGCCGCGGGCACGCAAGGCATGCAGCTCGTCCAGAAAACCGGCGCCCAGCATCGCGTCGAAACGCTGCGCGATGCGTGCGTGCAAGGGTTGCCGATCGCCCGGCAGCAAGGCCAGCTTGAGCACGCGCCACGGGAACACTTCGCCGCGGCCGCCGCGCTGCAGCTCAGACAGCGGACGCCCGCTGAGCTCGATCACCTCCAGCGCCCGCTGCAAGCGCTGGGCATCGTTGGGCCCGATCCGCGCGGCGGCGGCGGGGTCGGCTTGCGCCAGCCGCGTATGCATGGCCGGCCAACCGATGCGCGCCGCCTCGCCAGCCAACCGCGTGCGGATCGCCGGATCGGCCTCGGGCAACTCCGACAGGCCGCGCTGCAAGGCGCGAAAATACAACCCCGTGCCGCCGACCAGCAGTGGCACCCTGCCCCGCGCCGTGACCTCGCGCATCGCCGCCAGTGCGTCGTCGCGAAATTCCGCGGCGGAATACGGCTGCGCCGGATCGCAGATATCGATCAGCGCATGCGGATAGCGCGCCAGCGTGGCCGCATCCGGTTTCGCCGCGCCGATGTCGAGGCCGCGGTAGACCAGCGCCGAGTCCACGCTGACCAGGTCCAGCGCAAAGCGATCCGCCAGCTCGCAGGCGAGCGCGGTCTTGCCCGAGGCCGTGGGGCCCATCAGAAAAATCGCCAGGGGTCGGGTGTCGAAGCTCATGCAGGCAGACGGCAGGGAACCGGGCGCAAGGGTAACTCACGCAGGTTTGCGCAAAACCTCGCCAATCCAAGGCAAGTGCCTGTTGCGACTGCACGGATCGGAGTTGTCCACACGCTTGTCCAGCGTGTATCCACACCGCCTGTGGACAGATTCGGGGATCGGCGGCCAGGCGCGCCGAGGCGTCTGGGGAGACCTTGCACGGCATGCATGGCGAGGCCCGAGGCTCCGCCACGACAGACGCGAGAGCCTGTGCGCAAGGCCGTGCGTAGTCGTCCTGCCGTTTCGTGCGTTTAGCCCGCCATGCCCAGATCTCATAGCCTCATCGCGACACTCGTTGCCACAGCCTTGCTGGCCGCCGGCTCCCGTGCCTCTGCCCAGAAGGCCGCCACACCGCCCGACTTCAACGGGCTGTGGCGCATCAGCGACCAGGGCAGCGACGGCCCAGCGCAGGTCACCGCCAAGCTGCGCGCGGAGATCCAGCGCGAACAATCGCCCACCGTGGTCCCGGCCGCCGCCTCGTCGAGCGGCAATGCGCCCCGGCCGGGCAACGGCGATGGCGGCGGCAGGCATGGCGGCGGCATGGGCGGCGGCATGGGCGGGGGCCATATGGGCGGCGGCGGCATGGGCGGCGGACATGGCCGTGGCGGCAGGCGCGCCAGCACCTCATCGGACGACGCGTCCGGCGACGACAACATGCTCAAGCCACCGCCGATGCTCGACAACGACGCCGTCCTGGTCGTGCAGCAGGACGCCGTGAGCGTACAGACCCGGCTCGAGAACGGCGAGCAGCTGACCGTGCGCCTCGACGGCGGCAACCAGCAGACGCTCAACGGCGCCGCCGTCGCACACCGGCAGGCTGCCGACGCCGGCCTGCAATTCAGCCTGCACTTCAACGACGGCAGCCGGATCGACGAAATCTGGTCGCGCTCCGCCGACGGCCGCACGATGCAAGTCACCGAACAGTGGCAGCCCGGCTTCCTGCAACGTCCCGTGGTATTCCACCGGAACTACCAGCGCGTCGACTGAGCACGGGGCCGGGCGCCGCGGCGAGGATCTATAATCGGCGTTTTCCCCGCCCGTCCGGGCCAGCTATTGGATTCCCCATGCCGCAGATGATGAAAGCCCTGGTCAAGCGCAAGCCCGAGCAGGGCATCTGGATGGAAGAGGTGCCGGTGCCGGAGGTCGGCCCCAACGAGGTGCTGATCAAGCTGGAGAAGACCGCGATCTGCGGCACCGACCTGCACATCTACAAGTGGGACGAATGGAGCCAGCGCACGATCAAGCCGGGCCTGACCATCGGCCACGAGTTCGTCGGCCGCATCGTGGAAATCGGCCCGGGCGTCACCGGCTACAAGGTCGGCGATCGCGTCTCCGCCGAGGGCCACATCGTCTGCGGCCACTGCCGCAACTGCCGCGCCGGCCGCCAGCATCTGTGCCCGAACACCATCGGCATCGGCGTGAACCGCAACGGCGCCTTCGCCGAATACATGACCATGCCGGCCTCGAACCTGTGGCCGATCCCCGACCAGATCCCGTCCGAGCTGGCCGCCTTCTTCGACCCCTACGGCAACGCCGCGCACTGCGCGCTGGAGTTCGACCTGATCGGCGAGGACGTGCTGATCACCGGCGCCGGCCCGATCGGCATCATCGCCGCCGGCATCGCCAAGCACGTGGGTGCGCGCAACGTGGTGGTCACCGACGTCAACGACTACCGCCTGAAGCTGGCCGCCGACATGGGCGCCACCCGCGTGGTCAACGTGGCCAACCAGTCGCTCAAGGACGTGATGAAGGACTTGCACATGGAGGGCTTCGACGTGGGCCTGGAAATGAGCGGCAACCCGCGCGCCTTCAACGACATGCTCGACTGCATGTACCACGGCGGCAAGATCGCCCTGCTCGGCATCCTGCCCAAGGGCGCCGGCATCGACTGGGACCGCGTGATCTTCAAGGGCCTCACCCTGCAGGGCATCTACGGCCGCCGCATGTACGAGACCTGGTACAAGATGACCCAGATGGTGCTCACCGGCTTCCCGCTGCAGAAGGTGCTCACCCACCAGATCCACATCGACGACTTCCAGAAGGGCTTCGACCTGATGGACGCCGGCAAGTGCGGCAAGGTCGTCTGTTCCTGGAACTGAGCGCCCGTCGCGACGGCTGACGCCACGGCCGTCGCGACACCTCGACGCGGTATCTGCGTAAACTTCCCCGGCCCGGCAAGGCTGCCGGCCAGGGGAAGCACCCGGCGGCCATCGCCGGTTCACGACGCAACGGGATACCGCCAGCATGAACGCTCCTCGCCCCTCGACCGCCTCCCGTCTGGCGACGGCCCGCGGCCACGCGGAACGGTTGTACCGCTCGCGGCGCACGCGCAAGTTCGCGTTGATCGTCGCCATCGTGTTGATCGTGTTCGGCCTGCTCGGCTTCTTCGCTGCCCCGCCGATCATCCGCAGCCAGTTGCAAACACGGCTCACCGCCCTGCTCGACCGCCCGGTCAGCGTGGAAGCGGTGCACTTGAATCCGTTCACCCTGCGGCTGCAGCTGGACAAGCTGCACATCGGCGACCGCGATGGCCGTTCGCCCTTCGTCGATGTCGACCGCGCGGTGGTCAACGCCTCGTGGACCTCGCTGTTCCGCATGGCGCCGGTGCTGGACGAACTCTCGCTGCAGCACCCGCAGCTGCATATCGCGCGCAGCGCGCCGCAGCAGTTCAACTTCTCCGACCTGATCACCAAGTTCACCGGCGGCCCGCCGAAGCCGGACAGCAAACCGGCGCGCTTCGCGCTGTCCAACATCAGCGTGCATGACGGCGATATCGCGTTCGACGATGCGGTAACGCAGGCTTCGCACCGCGTCGACCATCTGGAACTCGGCATCCCGTTCATCGCCAACCTGCCGCGCGACACCGACGTGTTCGTGCA
Organism: Dyella agri; assembly: GCF_044904705.1. NCBI lineage: Bacteria > Pseudomonadati > Pseudomonadota > Gammaproteobacteria > Lysobacterales > Rhodanobacteraceae > Dyella > Dyella agri. The sequence continues at coordinate 5,301 of NZ_JADIKL010000008.1, read as the reverse complement.
ACCCCTGCTGGCAATGAACGTCGACGGTAGCCCGCTGCGCATCGCCGGGCAGACCAAGCCGTTCGCGGACAGCCTCGAATCGGTGGTGAACTTCACCCTGGACCACCTCGACCTGCCCCGCTACCTCGGCTACGTGCCGACCAAGCTGCCGGTGGCGATCCCGCGCGGCCAGCTGTCCGGCCAGCTCGAACTGCACTTCGTGCAGGCGAAGTCCGGCCCGCAGGTGCGGCTCGGTGGCCAGCTGCAACTGGACGACTTCGCACTGGCAACGCCGGACAGCGCCCCCATCCTCGAACTCGGCCATGCCGGCGCGGCGCTGGACGATATGGAACCGCTGCTGTCGCGCTATCGCCTCGGCGCGGTGCAACTGGACAAGCTCGACCTGCACTACACCCGCCAGGCCGGCGGCCACAGCAATTTCGATGCGCTGACCGGTGGCGCTCCCGCTCCGGCAACCACGCCCGCGACACCTGCCGCACCCGCTACCGAGGTGCGCATCGCCTCGCTCGCCTTGCAAGGCGGGCGTTTCGACTACACCGACGCCAGTGGCCGCAAACCGGCCACGCTGGTGCTGGAAAACATCCACGGCACGCTGCGCGGTCTGTCTATACTGGCCGCGCCAGCAGCCGCGATCGACCTGGCCGCCTCGCTCAATGGCGGCAGCCTCGCGGTGAACGGCAAACTCGACCTGGCGAACACCCGCTACGACGGCAAGCTCAGCCTCAAGAGCGTGGAACTGGCTCCGTTGCTGCCGCTGGCGCCACCAATGCTGAACGCCGAACTCGCCAAGGGGACGATGACCGCCGACGGCCAGCTGCAGGCGAACTGGGGCAAGGCCTTCAACATGAGCCTGCAGCCGGCCACCGCGACGATCGACGATCTCGCCTTGCGCCAGGGCAGCCGCACGCCACTGGCCTGGCAGTCGCTGGAAGCCGGCATCACGCGCTTCGACCTCGCCAGCAGTACGGCGCAACTCGACCACGTGACCTTGCACGGCCTGCAGGTGGAAGCACGGCGACTGCCGGATGGCGGCGTCGACCTGACCGATCTGGCGAAGTCCCAACCGTCGCACGGCCCGCGCAAGGCGTCGCCGCCATCGCCAAGCTGGCACTGGAGCATCGCCCACGTCGGCGTCGACGGCAGCCTGGCGCTTACCGACCCGCGCATCGCCGGCCGGCGCGGCCGCACCGAGTTCAAACTCGGCCACGCCAGTATCGACGACCTGTCCGACGACATGCGCAAGCCGCTGAAGCTCGTGCTGGATGGCGGCATCGGCCGCGGCAACCTGCGCCTCGACGGCAAGCTGCGGCCGCAGCCGCTGGATGCCGACCTGCGTGTACGCGCCACCCGCCTCGACATCGCCCCGCTGCAGTCGCTGGCCACGGTGCCGCTGAACGTCACGCTGAGCAGCGCCCTGCTCAGCGCGGACGGCCGCGTGCGCTACCGCGACCACCGGCCAGAGGCGCTGCTGAACTGGCGCGGCCGCGTCACCCTGGGCAACGTGCGCGTGCAAGACAAGCTCACCGGCGACGACTTCCTTCGCTGGAGCTCGCTCAACGCCAGCGGTCTCGACATGCGCATGGGCGAGGACGTGCCGCACGTGACCGTGGCCGGGCTGGCGCTCGACGACTTCTACGCCCGCGTGATCATCAATGCGAATGGCCGGACGAACCTGCAGGACGTGGTGGCCAACCCGGCCGCCGCGCCTGTCTCGGTGACCCAGGCACAGCAGACGCCGACTACGCCTGTGCCCGCACCAAAGCCGCAGGCAGCGCCGGCCCCGGCCGGTACGGCAGCCGCCCCGGCCGCCGACATCCGGATCGGCCAGATCACTCTGGCCCGCGGCCACCTCAACTACACCGACGACTTCATCAAGCCGAACTACACCGCCAACATCACCGAGCTCGCCGGCCAGGTGGGCGCGTTTGGCACCGCCGGCGGCCCGCCCGCCGCGCTGAACCTGCAAGGCCAGCTCGACGACAACGCGCCGGTGGACATCACCGGCACGATCAACCCGCTGGCCCCGGTAGCTTTCCTGGACGTGAAGGGCAAGGCCGACGGCGTGGAGCTCACCCACCTGTCGCCCTACTCGGGCAAGTACACCGGCTACCCGATCACCAAGGGCCGGCTGACCATGGACGTCCACTATCAGCTCGACAACGGCAAGCTCGACGCCAACAACCACATCTTCATCACGCAGCTGACCTTCGGCGACGCCATCCAGGGCCCCGGCATCAGTCACCTGCCGGTGAAGCTGGCGGTGGCGCTGTTGAAGGACGCCGACGGCAACATCGACGTGAACGTGCCGGTATCCGGCTCGCTGGACGACCCGAAGTTCAGCGTGGGCAGTCTGATCTGGCATGCCTTCGTCAACCTCATCGGCCGCGCCGTGACCTCGCCGTTCCGGCTGATCGCCTCGGCGATGGGCGGGGGCGGCAAGCAACAGGATCTGGGCTACGTGGAATTCGCCCCCGGCTCGGCCGTGCTCGACGCGAAGGCACAGGACAAGCTCGCGCAGATCGTGAAGATCCTGCAGCAGAAGACCGCGCTGAAACTCGACATCACCGGCCGCATCGACCCGAAGTTCGACGAAAGCGGCCTGCGCAAGGTGATGGTGGACGACCTGGTACAACAGGAAGCCGGCCAAGGCGCCGATCTATCGAAGCTCAGTGCCGACGACTACGACAAGTACCTGAAAAAAGCCTATAAGCACGCGAAATTCACCAAGCCGCGCGACGCGATCGGCCTCACCAAGTCGCAGCCGCCGGACGTGATGCGCAAGCTGCTGGAAACCAACGCGCCGGTGGATGCGGACGCACTGCGCCACCTTGCCGAACGCCGCGCGGACGCGGTGCGCGCCTGGATGCACGGCAAGCTCGACGACAACCGCGTCTTCGTACTGGCACCGAAGCTCGACGCCAAGGGCATCGACGACCAGGGCAAGACCACGCGCGCCGATTTCGGCTTGCACTGAGCGGCTTTCTGCCGGGGGCAAAAATCGCCCGGATCATCGCATCGGCGATGGCGCGGAGGGCGACTGCCATGGATGGCTGTCGCAAAAAAGCAGACAATAAACCTTTCACCACGAGCGGAATCCCACCATGAGCTACCCCGGCCAGGCGCGCTACGCCAGCGAACTGAACTCCATCCGCGAACAGGGCCTGTTCAAGGCCGAGCGCGTGATCGTCTCGCCGCAATCGGCCGAGATCGAGCTGGAGGGTGGCCGCAAGGTGCTTAACTTCTGCGCCAACAACTACCTGGGCCTCGCCGACCACCCGGAGGTCATCCAGGCCGCCAAGGACGCGCTGGATACGCACGGCTTCGGCATGGCCTCGGTGCGCTTCATCTGCGGCACGCAGGACTTGCACAAGCAGCTGGAAAAGAAGATCGCCGACTTCTTCGGCACCGAGGACACCATCCTCTACGCCGCCTGCTTCGACGCCAACGGCGGCCTGTACGAGCCGCTGCTGGGCGAGGAGGACGCGGTGATCTCCGACGCGCTCAACCATGCCTCGATCATCGACGGCATCCGCCTGTGCAAGGCCAAGCGCTTCCGCTACGCCAACAGCGACATGGCCGACCTGGAGAAGCAGCTGCAGGCCGCCGACGCCGCCGGTGCGCGCACCAAGCTGATCTCGACCGACGGCGCGTTCTCGATGGACGGCTTCATCGCCAAGCTCGACCAGATCACTGCACTGGCCGCGAAGTACAACGCGCTGGTGCACATCGACGAATGCCATTGCACCGGCTTCCTCGGCGATACCGGTCGCGGCTCGGCCGAAGTCAACGGCGTGATGGACAAGATCGACCTGTTCACCGGTACGCTGGGCAAGGCATTGGGCGGCGCGCTGGGTGGCTTCACCACCGGCCGCGCCGAGATGATCGAGATGCTGCGCCAGCGTTCGCGGCCGTACCTGTTCTCCAACTCGCTGCCGCCGCACGTGGTGGCCGCGGCGATCAAGGTGTTCGACATGCTGGAGGCCGCCGGCGACCTGCGCGCCAAAGTGCAGGAGAACACCCGCTATTTCCGCGAGCAGATGGGCAAGGCCGGTTTCGACATCAAGCCCGGCGTGCACCCCATCGTGCCAGTGATGATCTACGACGCGCCCAAGGCGCAGGCGATGGCCACGGCCTTGCTGGATGAAGGCATCTACGTCACCGGCTTCTTCTACCCGGTGGTACCGCAGGGCCAGGCACGCATCCGCACGCAGATGAGCGCGGCGCATACCCGCGAGCACCTGGACCGCGCCATCGCGGCGTTCACCAAGGTGGGCAGGCAGTTGGGCGTCATCGGCGGCTGAAACTCAGCGCCGGCGGAGCTGCGCCACCTCGTTCGCACCGAGGTGGCGCCACTGCCCCTTGGCGAGGTTGCCCAACGCCAGCGGCCCGATCGCCACCCGGATCAGGCGCAGTACGTCGATACCCAATGCCGCCAGCAGGCGGCGTATGTGCCGGTTGCGCCCTTCGTCCAGTACCACCTCCAGCCAGGCGTTCTTCTCGCCCTCGCGCAGCAGGGTGGCCCGCCGCGCCTTGAGCAGGTCGCTCCCCTCGCGGACACCGGCCTGCATCGTCGCCAGCGCCGCCGCATCCGGCTGGCCGGCCACCTGCACGTGGTAGGTCTTGTCCAGATGCGTGTTCGGCTCGGTGATACCCGCAGCCCAAACGCTGTCGTTGCTGAGCAGCAACAGGCCTTCGCTGGCCTTGTCCAGCCGCCCCACCGGCCCCAGCCACGGCAAGCCGGCGTCGCGCAGCAGGTCGTAGACCGTGTCGCGGCCGCGCTCGTCGGCCGCGCTCACCACGATGCCGCGCGGCTTGTTCAGCGCGAGGTAGACGCGTTGCACCGCCGCTACGGCCACGCCATCCAGGCTGAGCTGCTGGCGCTCCGCCTCGACCGGATATTCGGGGTCGCGCACCACGCGGCCGTCCACGCCCACGCGCCCGGCGCGCACCGCGGCCTCGGCCTGGCTGCGCGAGCACACGCCCAGTTTGCTCAGTACGCGGGCGACGCCATGGCGCTTGCCGGCCTGTGCTGCGGATTGTTTCGAAGGGGCCATCGGGCGAGCCTGGACTGCTGAGCCATTCCTGTTGCCATCATCGCCGATCGCGCGGATCAAACGGGCAACCATCCGGCTCTCGGTACCCAAAGAAAAAGCCCGGCATGTGCCGGGCTTTTTCGTGACACTGCGACAAGTCCGATTACTGCTGGACCTGCAGCTCCACGCGACGGTTCTGCGCACGACCCGCGTCGGTGGCGTTGTCGCCGATCGGGTTGTCCGCACCGTGGCCGATCGGGCCTTCCAG
>NZ_JADIKL010000007.1:0-215890 GCF_044904705.1 Dyella agri | reverse complement strand
GCGTACCGTCCTCGGCTTGCTTGAGCACGGCGATGATCTGGCTATCGCTGAATCGGGACTTCTTCATGGAACCTCCTCGGGAAAGATTACGAGAAAATTCCACTTTCAGCGTCTGCTAATTTACGGGGGGATTACCGATGGGCTCGTCGTTACTGGGCAAGCGCCACGGTCTTCTTGATGGCGGTAACGACGGCGGGTCGAGTCGACACTTCCTCGTACCAACGGGCGACGAACGGAAACTTGTCGAGAGACGCCCCGATCGCCTGATGGCGCCATATCCATCCGAAATGCGCGATGTCCGCGATGCTGAAGGCATCGCCAGCGACGTAAGGGTGGAGCTCCAGGTAGTGATTGAGCACACCGAGGACGCGATCGACCTCGCCGAGTGCGCGCGCTTTGGCCTCGGGATCCGGCGATGACTGCAATGTCAGATAGAAAGCCTGCAGAAAGGCGGGGCTGAGGCCGGAGGCGTGGAAGAAGAGTTGCTCGAAGACCTTCCCGCGCTGAATGCCCTCCTTCGGGAGCAGCTTGCCCGATTTCTCCGCGAGGTAGACCAGAATGGCGGCCGACTCGCCAAGCACGACATCTTGTGCGCCGGGTCCCGCATGGCGATCGATGAGAACCGGTACCTTCGCGTTGGGATTCAGGCCCCGGAAATCCTCGGTCTTCTGCTCGCCTTGTCGCAGATTGACCGGGATCAGTCGGTAGTCCAGCCCCATCTCTTCCAGTGCGATGGGCACCTTGAGACTGTTGGGGGTTGTGAAAGCGAGAACTTCCAACATGGCACTTTCCTTTTCGAGGACTCGCGGCCGGAGCGCCCGAGCGCTCCGGCCAGGGGTTTCAGGCGCGGCGGCCGTCGAGGCTCAAACGTCCGCCACCGAAGGCCATCACATTCAACAGACCGCCTGCGATGGCGACGTTCTTGAAGAAATGGATGAACTGGTTCTGGTCGGCGAGGTGGTTGTGGAAGAACGCCGCCGTCGCCAACGAGAAGACGAACAGAACGCCTGCGACGATGCGCGTGCGGTAACCGAGCACAAGCAGGATGCCGCCGACGATCTCCGTGAACGCGGCGAGCGCGAATGCCACCGCCGGCAGCGGCAAACCGACGGACTGGATGTAGCCGATCGTCATGGCGGGAGCAGCGATTTTCGAAAAGCCGGCAAGGAGGAAGAGCGTGCTGATCAGTACGCGGCCGATGGCCGGCACAACCGAGCTGAGCGCGCCCGATGCGGGCGACGAGGCGACGTTGGTGGCCGAGAAGACTTGAGCGTTCATGGGAGATTCCTCTGCGATTGAGTTGGGAAGGAGTTGCGGTTGCTTCGTGGGTGAATGACTGGCGTGGGTTCACGCCAGGCGCTTAGCAGCGATGGCTAGACCTGGGCCTGGCCACCGTCGACGAAGAGCTCGATACCGGCGATGTAGGCGGCGTCCGAGGACGCGAGAAAGACCGCGGCACCTGCGACATCCTCCGGATCGCCTACGCGGCCGAGCGGCACCGTGGTGGCCATGTAGTCGAGCAAGCCTTGTTGATCGGCAGGATTCGGACCCGCAAGATCAACGAGGCCAGGCGTCCTGATCGGGCCCGGGCTGATGACGTTGACGCGTATGCCGCGGGGCTTGAGGTCGAGCGTCCAGCTTCGGGCGAAGTTGCGTACGGCGGCCTTCGAGGCACCGTAGACGCTGAAGGCCGGCGTGCCCTTGATGCTGACGTTGGACGAAGTCAGGATCACCGCAGCACCATCGACGAGGAGCGGCAGCGCCTTCTGTACCGTGAAGAGCACGCCCTTCACGTTACGACCGAAGGTGTCGTCGTACTGCTCTTCGGTGATGGCCCCCAGGGGCAGCATCGAACCGCCACCCGCGTTGACGAACAGGACATCGATACGGCCCACCTCCTTCTTCACCCGCTCATAGAGGCGGTTGAGGTCGCCGAGACTGGAGGAATCCGCTTGGACGCCGGTGGCCTTCGGGCCAATCGCCGCGACGGCGGCATCCAGTTCCACCTGGCGACGGCCGGTCACGAATACCTGCGCGCCTTCGGCGGCGAATCGCTTGGCGGTGGCAAGGCCGATGCCCGTGGTGCCGCCAGTGACGACGGCTATTTTTCCTTCGAGTTTGCGAGCCATGGTGGGTCTCCGGTGGGTTGGCGGGACAAATCTATGGCGCCGTGCTAATTTTCTAAATAGAAATGAATGCAAATCATCGTTGCAGGATTGTCTATGTCGAAACTGCCGGATTTCGAAGGGCTGGCGATGTTCGGAAAGGTCGCCGAGGAAGGCTCGTTCGCCGCGGCCGCGACGGCCATGGGCGTCTCGGTGGCCACTGTTTCCCGGGCCGTCACTCGCCTTGAGGAGCGACTGGGCGGGCGGTTGTTCAACCGCACCTCACGGCGCCTTGCGCTGACGGACTATGGCCGCTCGCTCGCGGAGCGGGCGGCGAAAATCTATGTCGACGCCGAAGAGACGGAAGATTTCGCCCGCGAGACTTCGAGCAGGCCACGCGGCCTCATCAAGCTCGCCGTGCCCTTGTCGTTCGGAGCCCGCTGGGTCGCACCGCTGTTGCCGGAGTTCTTTCGAACCTATCCGGACATCGCGGTCGACCTCTATGCCGGCGATGCCCAGGTCGACCTGATCGGCGAGGGCTTCGATGCCGCCTTGCGCATTGCCGTCATGGAGGATTCGTCGCTCGTCGCCCGCCTCATTGCGCCGGTGCGCCGGTTCGTGGTGGCATCCCCCGGCTATCTGTCTCGCTATGGCCGCCCCCAACACCCGCACGATCTCGGCATTCATCAATGCCTGAGCTACGTCAACCGGAACCGGCACGATGTGTGGCGCTTTACCCACACCAAGAGCGGCGAGGAATGCACCGTTTCACCCACCGGCATGTTGCGGGCGACAAGCGTGGAAGCCTTGCTGCCCTCCGTCCTCGCGGGGCTCGCCATCACCGAAATACCCGAGTTCATCGCAGCGCAGTACTTCCGGGACAAGCAGCTTGAGCCCGTCCTGGCCGATTGGCGCCTGCCCGAAGGCGGCCTGTACTTCGTGACACCGACGGCTCGCGCACGACCGGCAAAGGTGAGCGCACTGGCCGATTTCTTTATCTCCAAGCTCGCTGCAGCGGAATGGAAGGCAGACAGCATCGCGGCGCCGAAGCCGCCGAGCCGACGGAAGCGACACAAGGGTGCTTCGTAGTCGCGCAAAGTCGAAGGCCCAATGACCAGGTCAGCTCATCTCCAGCACAAGGTTCGACCTTCACGCTTTTCATAGCGACGGCGAGCCACGGAAAGCAATTCGCAATGAGCCAATTTGCGCACAGGCCAGAAGCAAGGTGGAAGTCGTTGGGGAACGGCCCTGCGGTCACCGTGGGGGAGGTGCTGGCCTGTGCGCAAATTGGCCCTGCGGCATGCGAGCGAGGCCTATTCGTTGGCTGCTGGCTGCGGACCATCGGGTTGTTGGCGTCCGACGGTCCCTGACAAGGAGGCGCCTCATTTCTGGACGCGAATCGTTAAAGAACGCGGCACAGTTCCAACACCATCGCGAATCGCGGAAAACTCCGAAAGCGGTGGAACTGGCCACGTTGACCTGAGTGAACTGGTTCAACCATCGAAGGCTGCTGGTGCCGATCGGGTATGTCCCGCCTGCCGAAGCCGAAGCGGCCTACCATCCGCACCACACCATGCTGCCTATCTCGGCGTGACTCACACCAAGCAGCCTACGAGATTCCCGAAGTGGTTCAATTACGCTTCGAGAGCGATCGCTAACGCACGAGATGGCCGCCAGGTCCGGATTTCTTCAAAAGTCGTTTGACAGCGTCCGCTCCGGGAAAATTGGATTCCAGGCACATAGGTGCGGCCTCTGCAATCGATTCACCCCTGCTTTGCTTCACAGGGGTTGCTAGAAAGGCGTGCATCTCGCCCTGATGCGGCCCACTGCATACGATTGCCATGCCTCCGATCTGTCCGCGGCTGTTGATCTTGGCGGCGAAGGTCGCGAATAGGCTGGAACTGGCAGGGAGCAGCGTGTTGAGGTCGGTCATCACGCCGTTCTGCCAGATGAAAGCATGAGACCAGTAGAAGTTGGAGTCCCACTCCCCTCCCACGACCTGGCCCCTGTCGTTGTTGCCGAAAGCTATGCCCGCCGCATCTCCCGGCAGCAGTCCGAGCACGGCGGTGAGTTTGGCGGTGCCTGTGCCTTTGACAATCTGCCAAATCGCGCCGGTCTGGGTCGATCCGTCAGCGCTACCGACTGTTCCAACAATTTGGCCCCGGTTGTTGATGTTCTCACCGAAGCCGCCGGTTCCGAGGTCAGGAAGCGCAGACGCACTGCGGTTCTCCCACACTATGCCGTGAATGGGGCCGCTACAGTTTCCCGAGTAGCCGACGGCCTGACCAAGATCGTTGATCCAGAATGCGAACCCATCTGGGTCTTTATCCACCGTAGGAAGCGCGTGAGCCCTTCCGTTTTCCCACAACACCGGCAGTTGAACCCGGTTATTCATAGTGCCTGGTTGGCATGAAGAGTCCACGGCACCGTTTTCTGCCATGCCAACGATTTGTCCACGATTATTGACCGCGCTCGCCTCCCCGTTATTTCCGCCGAGTGTCGGGAGGGCGATCATCTGGAACGGCTGCCAAAGAAACGGAAGACACGTCAGATGGGTACCGAATCCGCAGATGTCTTCGCCGTTCGGGTCTGGGACAGCCGTTTCGGAATCACCGACTACCTGCCCGAGGTCGTTGATCTCGCCAAAATTCATCCAACTGTTCGGTCCCCCGAGCGTTCCGAGATCGGCATAGTGTCCGTCGATGTTTATCAGCGCGCGTCCGTTCAAAGGTATCCCGGATAACGAATCGCCCTGCCCCGGTAGAAAGTTGCCAGCCATGATCTCCGACCAGCCCTCATTGTTGACGGACATGATCATCGAATAATTGTCATTCTTCGGAACGCCTAGATCGGTCACTTGGTAGCTCACCTGAGCGAAGGCATCGCCAAAGCAAGTCAGAGCACACACCGTCGCGCAAGGTATCCAGAGGTGGCGCAGCCACTTGAACATGTTCATGTTTTTGCCTCCCACGTGGTTTCAGTCCCATTCCCCAGGTTCCTGACAACGCAGCCTCCCACGCGAGCGCCTGCTGGACGGAGCTCGCATTGGGACAGGCAATTTCATATCACAACCGGTTGCGATATGCAACTAGTCGTGTTGTCGTAGAATGGCGCCGGGATATCCATTCGAGTTGGAAGCAGCGTGCGCACGAGTCATAGATCCGAATGCGTCATCAACCAAACGCTCGAAGTGCTTGGCGATCAATGGACTTTGCTCGTCATTCGCGACATCGTTTTCGTTGATCGAAGGCACTTCCGCGAACTCTTGACCAAATCTTTGGAGGGTATCGCATCGAATATCCTCGCCGACCGACTTCGAAAACTTGTCCAGCAAGGGATCATTACCAAATCCGATGACCCGACTCATAAACAGAAAGCGATTTATAGCCTTACGGAGAAAGGCATCGCGCTGGTCCCTCTACTGCTGGAAATGGCTGCATGGGGAGACGAGTATTTGCCCACGTCCAAGTTGCAGGGTCTGGCTCGCACCTTGAAAGAAGGTGGGCCTGAACTGCGCGCAGAATTTATGAATGAACTTCGGAAAGCACATCTTCCGGCGTCAGGATGAGCTGCTGAGCAACTGTCGGCCCCACAGACACCGAATTCAGTCGCGGTGATGAGCCGGAAGTGGTCAATGGAAGGGCCGGCGCCTTGCGCCGGCCCTTCGCACCATTTCTCTTCTACGACTTCATCGGGGCGGGGCGTACCACCTACAACTCGCAGCCTCAGACGAAGTTCAATCGGCCAGGGACGCGAACACCGAGTGGAACGCCGGGCAATCCACGGCATGGCATGACCCGCAGGACAGCCCTTTCGCGCCAGCACAGGGTTTGGCTACCCCTCTGCCGATCAAGCTAGCTCCATGAGCGCTTCACAGGCCCCTAACCCACCGCCTTCGATGCCGTTCGGAGGAAGCGTTCCACGACCTCCGACAACATCGGCTCAACGGCGAGCGTGTAGTGCGTGGTGCCCGGCAAGATGGCGAGCTCGTTTGCGGACCGCAGGGAGCCATCGATTCCGGCATCGCGCTGGCCGCCTCCCAACGCCTTCCAGAACTCGACCATATGTTCGGGCCGGATGGCGTCGGCGTCGGCAAAGACCAGCAGTGTGCGCACCCGAAGCTTGGCGACATCGGCGCTACGGTCGAAGGGGCGTTTGGTCAGGTCGCCGACCTTCCTGAAGAGGTTGGTCCAATCGACATCGGGATAGGCCTTCCCTAACGGCGATGCCTTGACCCCAGGACCGAACGTGACAGCGTTGGCCTCCAGCTGTTTGAAGGCGGTCACCACCTCCGGATAAAAGCCGTCCTGCCTCATCGCCGCCGACACAAGCACGAGCCGGTCGACCGCATCCGGATGACGGATAGCCGTCTGCAGCGCGACGCTGGATCCCAGCGAGTAGCCCATCACGTCGGCCTTGCTGAGGTTCAGATGGCCGATCAGAGCGGCAATGTCATCGCCCATCGTTTCACTGCGCAGTGGCCTGTCCGTGTCTGGCGTGCGCCCATGTGCCTGGAGATGGACAGCGATCACCTGCCGGCTCTTGGCCAGTTCGGCCAGATTGCCCCCGAAGCAGTCTGGGTCGATGCCACCGTGGAGAAGAATGAGTGGCTTGCCGACGCCATGCACGCGGTAAAAGAGATGCTGGCCATTGACGTCAGCGAAATGCTCGTTCGGCATGGTGAGCGCCTTCTTGGCTAGAGCGGGACGGACCGCAGTCAGCACTGCGGCCGCTATGGCAGTCTTCAGGAAATCGCGTCTGAGCATACCGTCCTCACGTAGCGCCGAACTGGCCAGCGCAGTGCCGATCGTGTGTTTCGCCGCCGCCCCTTCGCTACGCCGACGGCCTCGGTGTCGTCACGATCTGTCCGCGAGCAATTCATCCAGCTGCGCGAACTGCTCGGGCAAGCCTTCCGCCGAACCGGCGAGGGCTTCGTCTAGGGCCTCTGTCGTGGGATAGCGTTCGTGGAAGATGACCAGCGTCTTGCCGGCATTTTCCTCGAACGTCACCGTGGTCACCGCGCCCTGGCCGCTTTCTTCGTTCGACCAAACGATGCGCTTATGCGGCGTTACTTCTTTGTACGTGCCAAAGAATGTCATCGGTTGATCGAAGTCCGGATGGCTAAACACGAGGCGATACATACCTCCGGTGCGAATATCCATGTCGCAGGAAACCAGCGTCATGCCCACCGACTTCGGAACCCACCAGAGCTTGAACAATTCGGGTTTGCTCCACGCTTCGAAGACGATGTGCGCTGGGGCATCGAACGTTCGCTTCACGACAAGTTCGTGGTCGGACTTGCGTTCAACGACGGTGCGGTTCATGGCGGCCGGACTACTTTCTTTTGCGTTGTGCATCTGCCCTCTCCTTGCTTTTCAATTGCTCGACAAGCTCGTCCAGCGCGTCGAAGCGCGCGTTCCAGAGTTGGCGGTGCCGCTCGATCCAGGCGGCCTCTTCTTCCAGCCGGCGCAACCCGAGCCTGCAGGTTCGTACGCGCCCGACCTTCTCCGTGATCACCAGCCCCGCTTGCTCCAGGACACTGACATGTTTCTTCATGCCCGTGAGGGTCATGTGAAACCTTTGGGCAAGGTCGGAGATCGAGGCATCTGAACCCCCGAGCTGCTCCAGTACGCCGCGTCGGGTGACATCGGAGAGCGCGGCGAACGTTGCGTCGAGGCGGGCTTGAAAGTGAACCATATGGTTCACTGTAAGCCGCGCATGGATGATTTGCAAGCGGAGACCCTAGGGGCGCAAATCGCACGCAGTTCCTCTGCCGATCCGAGCCGAAACTACGCATGTCGGGGGTGGATAAAGCGCCAGCCGGTGGCTCTGTCCGACGGACTTGTGGCAGCCAGATCAAGACGCTGGATGACTTCTCAGGGTCGAAAACAGGCGCCGGACCTATTCACCACACGCCGCGATCAATGCCACGGCACGCTCGATGTCCTCGCGCGTGGTGGGCGCGCCGACGGATAAACGTAGTGCCCCTACGGTGGCGGCAGCTCCAGCGCAATGCCGGAACGCTTCCATACTGAAGTTGCCTTCGAGTTTGTCGAAGCAGTGCTCCACGCCTATGGCGTCGAATCCGAATGCTTTTTCGGCCGCTCCGGGATTGCAGAAGCAGCCACCCCGAATGGCGACGCCATGCTCCCGCGCCAGCCGCTCCACATGTTCATAGGGCAACACGCAGCCGTCGTCCTGCAGCACATTGAACGCAACGATGCCGCCCCGCCGTTCCACGTTATGAGGACCATACAGACGTACTAGCGGAGCACCGTTACGGTGCCGCAGCGCCGTTGCCATGCCCAGGAAATGCCGCACGTGGGATTGAAGGTGGGCGCGCAGGCAGGAGCGCGGCATACGGGCGAGAAAGGCGAATCCAGACTCGATGGCGGCGAGGTCGAGAAAATTGGGGGTTCCGTCCTCGAATCCCTCGTGGCCCGGCTTGAGCGCATGCCGCCCGTGTGCCACGGACACGAACTCCACCGTTCCGCCCGAAAACCAAGGTCGCTGGAGATGGCGCAGGGCCGACCTTTTCGCTATCAATGCGCCGACACCGGTCGGCAGGCCGAATAGCTTGTAGAACGAACACACGACGAAGTCTGCGGAATGCTCCCTCAGGCTGAGTGCGCCGGATGGGCCGGCGGCGGCCGCATCGACCAGGACATCGCATCCGAGTGCCTGCGCCTCTTCGACCAACGACAGATCGTGGAGCACCCCGGAAAAATTGGACTGCTGCGGGAATGCGAACAAGCCCCCGCCCTGTCGATCGACGCAGGCACGCAGGTTCGCAGATCCGCGATCGAGCCGGAGTTCCGTGTCCAGCGGCAACACGCTGATGGGCGCCTGTGCGCGCCGGGCGAACTCCCGCATGCCGTTGACGGAATTGTGGTTGTCGGCCGCGAGAATCAGACCGCGGCGCAACGAAAATCGATAGCTTTCGGCGACGAGCTTGATGGCTGCCGTGGCGTTGGCGGTAAAGCAGACATCGTAGATGTCCGGATCGGCATCGAAGAAGGCGAGCGTCGCGGCACGGGCGGCCGCCTGCGCGGCGGCGCTGTTGCGGGAGGCCATATGCTCCGAGTGGGGATTGCCGAAAATCCCGTGTGCCAGCCGATCACCATGCGCGCGCGCCTGCGAAGCGCCATACAGACCGCTCGCTGCGTAATCGAGGTAGGCGATGCCGGCGATATCCAGGCGCGCGAATTCGCTGGCGCGGAGGGCGGCAAAGTCGAACGCATCGCCCGCATCCATGGGCTCCGTGGCACGCGTTAGCATCCGCGCCTCCGCGAGCGTTGTCCGGTCTGCGCCACACTCGCAACGTCGCCGCCCTGCTCTACCCCGATCCGGGGAGTGCCGCCGAAGTAATGGCTCAATGCCGCGATCTGTGCACGCTCGGCGGGCGAGGCGTTTGCCGGCAGCAGCGGGCTCATGACCTCGTCGCGCCAGTCGGCAAGGCCACCCGGCACGAATACCGCCTGGGTCACGCCGAGCGAGCGCAGCATGACCCATGCCTGGCCCGCATGCGCCCCTTCCTGCGAGTAAAGAACGATGGTCTGGTCAGGCGCAAAGTGCGACTTCGCCAGCTGATCGACCGGCACGTTCTCTGCCGTCGGGATCGCGTCGTCGCGGAACTCGGCCGGCGAACGCACGTCGATGACGCGGAGTCCGGGCCGGCGATCGCGTATCCACTCCGCGAGCTGGCGCGCACTGACGTGGTCGGAGCCGTCGTCGATCGCCCGGGCGATCGAATCCAGATCCAGGCCTCGCGACGGGGTGCGGAAGAGACTTCCTGCGAAAGGCGCCCCGAGGCCCAATGCAAGTGCGCTGATGCCCAGCTGCCGTACGAATTTCATGGTCTTGTCTCCCGCTTCGCAATCCATGCCAACGTCGAAACGGCGACCACCGTGACCAGCGCGACCATGACGCCGTAAGGCAGCCCCGTGAGACGTTGGAGTGTCAATGGGCCGTACGGCGTCGAGCGGTAGAAAGCTTCGATCGCAGGGAAGGCCAGGCCGACCAGCAGCACGCCCGCGAACAACCCCAGCATCGTCGCGACGCCTTCGATGCGACCGCTGGCCAGCGCCACACAGGAGGTGCCGGGACACAGGCCGCTCAGCACGAAGCCGAGCCCAAAGACCAGGCCGCCGATAAGTTGCGGAAGCAGGTACGTTTCGGGCACGTAGAACGCACCGGCATCGAACCAGCCCAGCTGGCCGCCCCAGAAGGCACCCAGCATCGCGGTCAGCATCGCACTCAGCATCACCTTGAGTACGGTGAAATCCCGCAGGTAGAACTGGCCGGCGAGCTTCGGCGGATCGCCCAGGCCGGCGGATTCGAGTGCCCAGCCGAACGCCACGCCGATGCCGCCCGCGATCAGCAGATCGTTCATGGCCAGAGCCTGCGCATAAGCGGCGCAGCGACGAAGCCGGCGAGGAACAGTGCCGCCATGAAGATCCACGCACCGACACTCAACATCGCACCACCACTCAATGCGAGGCCGCTGGTGCATCCTCTCGCCAACGCTGCCCCGATGCCCATCAACGTGCCGCCGGCGACGCAGGCGGACAACTTGCCGGCGGACGGGCGGGCGGCGTGGACGGACCTCAGCCGCATCCGCCCTGCCAGAGCCGCCGACGCGGCGGCCCCGACCAGCACACCGATGATTTCGACGACGATCCAGGCAGTCCATGGCGACCCGTCCTGGAGGTAGCTGTGGAAGTAGGCGCTATGCGCCGCCGTTCCCGGCGAGACGGTGCCGACGACACCGCTCGCCACGCTCGCGAAGGCACCGGAGGCTCCCAGCCCCTGCCCGGTCAGCGCGAAGCAGGCAAGCAGCACCAGGCCCAGGCATACGCCCGTCAGATGGGGTTCGGCATAAGGACGGAGCGGGCGCATCGTCAGCGCTCGACCGGCAGATCGCGCATCGTCCAGTCTTCGAATGAGCCGTCGTACAGCACCGCATCGATACCCGCGGCACGCGCTGCGAACAGCACCGCCGTTCCCTGCTGGCCGATGTGGCAATAGGCAATCACCCGGTCGCCCGGCTTCACGCCGGCTTTGCGGAACAAGGCCAGCAGCTCGGCCGGCGTCTTCAAGGTGAGATCGTCGTTGGTGATGTCGGTGAACGGCAGGTTGTGCGCGCCGGGAATGTGGCCGTGGCGGAGATGCCCATCCGCACCACTCTCCTCGACACCGTCGTAGTACACCGCGGCACGCGCGTCGATAAGCACATAATCCGGCTGCCGGACGTGCGCTTGCACAAACGCGGCATCGACGACGGTTGGCTGAAGGCTGAAGGGCTTCAGCGTTCCCTGCGGCGCGGCTGCGGTGCTCTTATCCGTCAGCGGGCGGCCTTCGCGGCGCCACTTCGGCATGCCGCCGTCGAGCAGATCGGCGTGCGTTCCCAGCCCGGCCGATTGCAGCGTGAACCACACCCGCGTCGCCTGGGAGACTTGGTCGTTTCCGAAGTACACCACGACGCGGGAGCCATCGGAGATACCCAGGCCTTGCAGTCGCTGGCGCAATTCCGGCGCTGTCGGCAATTCCAGCGAAAGCTTCCCCGATGTGGCGGCGACGTCTTCAAGATGGACGAAGCGCGCGCTGGGGATGTGCGCAGCCTTGTCCTGCGACGCTTCGCCGACTTGCAGCAGCACGAGGTTCGAGTCGTGCAGGTGACTGGCCAGCCATGCCGTGGACACCCACGGTTCGGTTTGCGTGGCGTCCTGCGCGGCGGTTTTTGCATGCGCGCAGTACGGCAGGGCCGCTGATCCGACAAGGATCGCAAACGTCATGGCAGCCTTCGCCAGAATGTTGATCTGCATGGTTCCTCCCGAGGTCGTGTGTGCCACTGGTATAGGGCACGCAGAAGCGCAGCGGGATGGGCATGCGACGGAACCGGTCAGTCATGCGATGAAACGGCCATGGCGCCGATGGTTCGTGTGCGTGCCACCGCACGCTTTGCTAACGTGTCACGCATGGATTTCCCCAACGACGACTTGCATGCCCGACTGCCGCAAAGCGTGCTGTCGGACCTGGGTGGCTGGACGCTCTACCAGAGCTTCCGCACCTTCACCTGGCCCTGGCTGCTGCGCCGCGGAACCTTGTTGTGGCCGCTGGCGATCCTCGCCGGTTGCACGTATGCCATCTGGCATACGTCAGGCACGGGTGCCTGGGGTGATTGGCCCGGGCTGGCACTGCGGGCTTGCATCGCATCGCTGATCGTGGTGTCGGCCGGCCCCCTGCTTGCCACGTTGATCCGGTATCGGCGTTTTCCGGTCATCGTGGAGCGCGTGCTGGTGGTTCTGGCGATCCTGCTGGGGCTCTGGCTCGGGGCCATCGCCCTGAACTGGGTGGGGGCTTATCACGCCTATCTCATGCAGGCCTTTTCCGGGCATCACATGCGAACCAGCTGGTTCGGCCTGGCCGTTTCGAATTTTCTCGGCTCCACCGTCAATGCATCCGTGTTTGCCCTGGTACTCGCCGGCGGAGGTTACGCAACCATCTACTATCTCGGCGAGCAGCGCCGCATCGCCCAGTTCGCAGCCGCTCGCCAGATCGAAAACCTGCGCGAGGAACGGAACGCGGCCGACATGCGGCTGGCCCTTCTGCAGGCGCAGGTCGAGCCGCATTTCCTCTTTAATACGCTGGCGTCGGTACGCTCACTGATCGCCAGCGAACCCGGGCGCGCGGCGACAACCATCGACGCGCTTGCGGCGTATCTGCGCATCGCGTTGCCGCGCATCCGCACGACGGGCATCGAAGAAGCCACGCTCGGTCGCCAGATCGATCTTTGCCTGGGCTATCTTGAGATCATGAAGGTGCGTACGGCCGGCCGCGTCAAAGTTCACGTCGATGCGAGCGACGAGGTCCGGGCCCTGCCCTTCCCCCCATTGATCCTGCTGACGCTGGTGGAGAACGCGATGACCCACGGCATCGAGCCGAAACCCGGCCCTGGCGTGATCGGGATCATCGCGAGCACCGCGGATGGACTGCTGAGCGTGCGCATCGAGGACGATGGCCAGGGATTGCAGCCCGGCACCACGCCCGGTCTGGGTCTCTCGAATGTTCGCGCCCAGCTCCACGATCGTTTCGGAACGCGTGCGCGCTTCGAGATCGCCTCGCGTACCGGCGGTGGGGTGAGCGCCTGCATCCATGTTCCGTTGGCGTTCCCATGACCACGCCCATCACGGCCCTTATCGCCGAAGACGAAGAACCGCAGCGAACAGAGCTGCGCGGCATGTTGGCGCGGCTGTGGCCGGAGCTGGTCGTCGTCGCCGAATGCGACGATGGCATCAGCGCGCTCGATGCGTGGGCATCGAAGAAACCGGACATCGCCTTTCTCGACATCCGCATGCCGGGACTGGGCGGCCTCGAGGTGGCACGGCAGGCCGCAAGTCCCGCCCAGGTCGTCTTCATCACCGCGCATGACGAATTCGCGGTGAAGGCCTTCGATGCCGGCGCCATCGACTACCTGCTGAAACCGATCCGCACCGATCGCCTCACCGAAACGGTGGCGCGCCTGCGCAATCGTCAGCCTGCAACGCAGGTCGATCTGACGGCATTGATCGACAGCCTCGCCGGCCGCTTGAAACCCGTGGAGACGATCAGCTGGATTACCGCCAGCATCGGTGACACCCTCCGCATGATCCACATCGGCGACGTGATTCTTTTCCAGTCCGAGGAAAAGTACACCCGTGTCACCACCGCCACCGACTGCGCATACATCCGCACGCCGCTGAAGGACTTGACGTCCAAGCTCGATCCTGAAGTCTTCTGGCGGGTTCACCGCAATGCCATCGTTCGCGTGTCGGCGATCCGGCAGGTCAAGCCGGATGGGGATGGCCGCTTGCTGGTATGGCTGCACGGGATTGCCGAGCCGCTTCGCGTGAGCGACGCGTTCCGCCATCGCTTTCGCGCCATGTAGGGACGCCAGGCATTCCTGCGGCGAGCACCCCAGCCTTCATCGGGCCAGGTAGAAATCCATGGGGACAAGCTCGACGGCCCATCCGCATTCTTCGCCCAGCATGGCGGCCGGGTGCATGGAGGCGAGGCGCAGCGCCTCGTCATGGCTGTCCGCCTCGATGATAAACAGGCCACCCACCACTTCCTTCGACTCGGTGTAAGGCCCATCGCTGACGTGCGTCTTGCCGCCACGCGGGCGAAGCGTCCGCCAGCGGTCCAGATCGCCCAGCGACGCGGAAACCAGAACCTTGCCGGTAGCGCGCATCTTCTCGTCCAACGCCGGACATTGGCTCACCAATGCCTTGACGTCGTCTGGCGCCATCGCGGCGAATTTTTCAGGGGTGAAATAGGCCAGGCCGAGATATTTCATGGAAGATCCTTAGGGGCGGGGATGCACTGACGACGAAGCTGGGCACCAGAAATCGACAATGCCCCGGGGGAGCTTGCAGCAGGCCTCGGTCGACCTGGCCGATTCTGGCCGAAAACAGACGCCCGCCCTACCCCGACAACCCACCCTGATCGCTTTGCCTTGATCCAGCAGCCGTCCCCGCTGCCAGATCAGTCCATGCTCAATGAGGCTTAGTGAGCACTCGCAAAGACCAGGCACGCGTCCGGTTTGCCGGAAGCCTCCACCCATACGTGGGTGGTGCTGCGAACGAACTGCTTCGGGACGCCGATGTCTTCGTTTCGCAAGAACGGCGCATACACCATCACGTGAGGTGGATACAGCACCGTCGCCTTCCCCGTTTTCGGGTCCAGCCGCACGAAGTCGCGGGAGAGCATATAGGCGATACCGGGCTTTGCAGGTGGCTGCAGCCGTCCGGCGTGATATTCGGCGTCGATCATGCGATCGGCATCCGGGCCGGCCGTGCCGCTCGCCATGATTCGCGCGCGTTCGAGGCTTGCCTGGAGCGTGGTGCGCGAACCTTCGGCGTCATAACAGACCGGCGCGGTCACGTGAGTATCGCGTTCGACGAGGCAGTTGAACCCGTTGTGGCTGGCTCGGACCAGGACGAATCCGGAACGCTCCAGCACATAGACACCGGCGTCCGCTTGCAACTCCTGCGGTGCTGCGCTGAGTGCCATGGTGATTTCCTGGTTCCGGTCGAGCTGCGGAATATCCATGGGTAACCTGTCCGCCATCGCGTTCGTTGCGGACAGCAACAGCGACAGGGTGGTGGCGAAGCCAAGCGTGCGATGCATCATCAGATAGCTCTCTTTCAGCGTTGATATTTGAAAGCGCGCGAATGGGCGCGGCCACGATCCGGTCATGTCGCTTTCCAGGCGAAGCCAGGCCGCCACTTGAGGTTCACGCCCAGCGTGCCCAGCACGATCAACAGGACACCCGTCACCTGGACCACTGCAAGGCGATGCCCGTACAGCAGGTAATCCAGCAGCAGCGCCACCAGCGGATAGATGAACGACACCACGGCGATGGTCGCCACCGGCAGGCGCGGGTAAGTGGAATAGAACAGCACGTATACGATGCCGCTATGGATCACCCCAAGGCCCAGCAACCACACCCAGTGAAGTCCCAGGTGGAACACGCTGCTGCTGCTGAATCCGGCGAGCATGGCAACGCCGACCCAGCACTGGATCATGACCAGCGCGAACGGTCGCTCCTTGCCGACTTGGCGCGACATCAGTAGCGATGCACCACATAACAGCGCTGCCAGGAATGCCAACCCGACACCGATGAGATAGGACGATCCGGCACCGCGGAGCAAGTGGACAGGATCGCTGGTGCAGACCACGCCAACGAAGGCGAGCGCGGTCCACGCCAGCTCGGCCGGCGGCGTACGTTCGCCCTGCACCAGCGCGGCCAGGACCAGCATCACGAACGGGTAGCACTGATAGATCAATGTGGCGACACCGATCGACGAGCGCGCCATGCCGCCGAAGAATGCCACCCAGTTGAGTACCAGCAGCACCCCGCTCAGCACCGCGCCACGGAGTAGCGCGCGCTCGCGCCACAGTCCCCGCAAATAGCCCTTGGCCAGCCCCCAGCCGAGCAAGAACAAGCCGCCAAACAGGCAGCGGTAGAACACAGCAGTAACCGCGTCCTGGTGGCTTTCATGCACGAACACGCCCACCGAGCCGATCAGGCACTCGGCGAGCACCAGTTGCAGGACGACGCTGCGCGTTTCGTTGGACCGGGATGAGGGAACCATGGTCGGCTGGGTCTTCCGGGGCGATGAAAAGCAGCGTACGGCCTTCGATGCGACAGATACAGATTCAGATAGAATAGAAATAGACAAGTACAGATGGGGTATCCGCATGCTTCTCTATGAACGCGTTGCGGCGGCTCTACGCACGCAAATCGCACGAGGCACGCTGCGGGCAGGCGAGCGCCTGCCGTCGATCCGGCACCTGGCGCAGGGGCACGGTGTCGGTGTCGCCACGGCGGTCCAGGCCTATCTGCAACTGGAACGCGAAGGCGTGGTTGTTGCCCGGCCGCGCTCGGGGTATTTCGTTCGCGCATCGACGACGCCGCTGCCGGCAGCGCGGCCCGCAAGGAACCGCGCACCGGGCGAAATCAAGAACCCTGCGCTGCTAGACGCCACGGAAGTAGGTGCGCACGGTGCCTTGCTGCCGCTGCACAGTGCGACGCCGGCCTTCGAACTGCTGCCGCAAGGCGCGCTTATTGCATCGGTGTCGCGCTGCCTGCGCCGTGCGCCCGCGGCGGCGTTCGATTACGCACCGGCCCAAGGCCACCTGGCGTTGCGACGCCTGATCGCCCAGCGTTATGCCCAGGTAGGTGCGCCGGTATCGCCCGAGGAAATCGTGATCACCGCCGGCGCGATGGAAGCCATCAACCTGGCGTTGCGCGTGACGACTTCTCCGGGCGACGTGGTGCTGGTGGAAACGCCGACTTACCACGGCATTCTTCAGACGGTCGCCGCATTGCATCTGAAGGTGCTGGAAATTCCCAACCTGCCGGGTCGCGGCATCGATGTAGCGCGCCTGAACCCTCTGTTGCAGCAGAACAAGGTGCGCGCGGCCGTTCTGGTGCCGAACTTCAACAACCCATTGGGCAGCCTGACCAGCGACGCCGACAAGCAAGCCTTGGTGCGCAGCTGCGCCCGGCACGGCGTCATCCTCATCGAGGACGATATTTATGGCGAGTTGGCCTGGTCCGGACAGCGCCCGTCACTGCTTCGCCGGTGGGACACCCAGGGCATCGTGATCAGCTGCGGCTCGTTTTCCAAGATGCTGGCGCCAGGTCTGCGCGTCGGCTGGCTGGCAGGTAACCCATGGACAGATGCTTTGGTGCGCGCCAAGTTCTTTTCCACCATGGGAGGCACCAGCCTTACCCAGCTGGCCATGGCGGATTATCTGCAGCGCCACGATCTGGAGCGGCATCTTCGCCGCCTTCGCCGGACGCTGGCAGATAACGGGCAGCGCCTGTTGGAGGCGATCGCGCGCTACTGGCCCGCCGATACGCGCGTATGCGAGCCACAAGGAGGCATGTCGCTGTGGGTGCAGCTGCCCGAGCGCAGCGACAGCCGTGCGTTGTTCGAGGCGGCCTTGTCGAAGGGGATCCGCATCTCGCCTGGCGTGTTGTTTTCCAGCCGTGGCGACTACGTCGATTACGTGAGGCTCAGTTGCGGCCTGTTGTGGGATCAGCGACTGGACCGGGCCATGAAGGAATTGGGCACCTTGGTGGCCAGGCTCGGCGGATCGAAGGTCAAGGCTCCCTAGCACGCCGCGTCGAGTGCCGTAGATTGTTTGGTTGGCACCCATGCCCCATTAGACGACGCCCTGCTGCTTCCACAACCGAACCTGGGCAAGCCGGGTCAGCTGCACATGAAGCGACAAGTTGATCCGGACGGCTTCCACGGAATCAACCGAGGCCAGGCATGCCTCCAGCTCGGCCACGCTGCGCTGCAGTTCGCGTTCCAGATCGAGCAACAACAACCGTTGCTCGCTCCGGGGCAACTTGGCCCACAGGCTTGCGCGCATGCGAAAAGGATCGACGCCGACGCTGATGGCAGCACCGGCATCCATCGCCCACTTCGTCAGGATTGCCCTGCCCGAGCGGGTGAGAGACAGCGTGCGGGCCTTGCGCCCTCCCATCGGTTCCGAGCTCAGGATCAACCCGTCCTTGCTGAGCCTGGCGACGGCTGGGTAAACCGCGCCCGCGCTTCCTTTCCATTCAAGTGACAGCGAGGCCGCAAAGGAACTGCGGACCTGAAACGCGGTTTGCGGCCCGAAGTGCTCGATCTCCGCGAGGATCGCGGCTTCCAGATTGGTCAGGTTGCGCTCGACTTTAGCCATGGGTAGACTCCGCTCGTCAATAGTCCGAATCGTATCATTGGAGGAAACGATGCGCACGCTACAAACCTCGGCAAGCCTGGCGCTTGCGTTGACCGTCTTTGCAGTTTCCGCAACACAGGCTCCCGCTGCCCAGCGCCAAACCGCGGATCAGCTGGATCAGAAAACGCTGGTGGCCGCGTATAAGCAATCGATAGCAGAGGCGCGCGCAGGCCGCTATTTGGCGGCATCGTTCGGCCTGCTGGACCAGCTGCACCTCACCGAGGCGTCGCAGATCCCTGACGCGGACGTCTTCGATCAGTGGGCACAGGTCATGTCATGCATGACCAATCGCCCCTCCATCAACCCGGCCGCGGGTGTGGACTTCAACGTCCCACCGTCCCAGCTGACCGATTTGCGGGACGCCACGGCCGTTCCCGCGATCGAAGAAATCGTCAGACGGGCCAGACACACGCGGATTGTCATCCTCGACGAGAACCATCTGGATCCGCGCGGCCGCGCTTTTGCGCTCGACGTGGCCCGCGCGTTGCGTCCCCTGGGTTACTCAGTATTGGCGATCGAAGCCTTGAGAGGCGTTGCCGACGATGGCGAGGCGCGGGCGAGAATGGCTTCGCTTGCAGCCGACAAGCATGCACGGCCCTCGACCGGGTACTACTTCGACGACCCCGTATTCGCCGATTTTCTCCGCCAGTCGCTGGCCCTGGGCTACCAGCCGGTGAATTACGAGACAACGCGAACCAACTACTCCGCCGATCCCAAAGTGGCGCAAGGGCAACGGGAGAAGGATCAGGCGGATGCGCTGATGCGGCGCACAGTGACTTCGTTTCCGAAGGCAAAGATCCTGATCTACGTGGGCGAACACCACGCGGCAGAACGACCGATCGCCATCGAAGGCGGCCACGTGCGCATGATGGCGGATTACTTGAAGGAAGCTTCTGGAATCGACCCGCTCACCATCGACCAGGCCGGCCTCTCTGCGCTGCCGATGAACAGGCCGAATGTCGACCTTTATGCTGTCGCTGCCCCAAAGGCGCCCCGGCAGTCGATGGTGCTGTTACTTCACGGCAAGCCACTTACCGTAGGTTTGCTGGCAGGGTCCGTCGATCTCCAGGTCGTCCACCCACCCGTCGTGCTGGATCATGGACGGCCCACCTGGCTGCGTAGCCTGGGGCGGACGCCAAGCCCCGTTCCGCAAAAGTTGCTGCCGGCCACCGGCACCCGTCTGGTTCAGGCATTCCTGGCCGCCGATGGGGACGACACCATTCCCATCGACCAGGTGCTGGTCACTGCAGGCAAGCCCGCCCCCTGGCTCATGTTGCCGCACGCAGCCATCCGATATGCCGTTCAGGACAGACCGTAGTCGCGTGCTGCGCTGCTGCTCGATTCGAATCGAAAGCGGGCATCTCAGATTGGTGTCACGACATCGTGCAAGCCAAGACGCCGCTTTCCAGGTCCGGCGGTTGCTCTTTCTCGTACGCGGCCTCGAGTGCGAGCGCTGCTAATGGCTGAACAGCGTTCCGGCACGGTCTGAACAATCCGCTGGTATCGATCACCTTGGTGCTGCTGCCCAAAGCCGGCGAATCCGAAAGGTCCGCTGCGGGTCGGAAGCGGACCTTAGCGTTTCACCTTAATGGTAGGCGGTTTGCCGTCGAGAAGGATGTCGGCATCCCGAAAACCTTCTGGAATTGCTTCAGCGGCGAGGACTTCCTTGGCGCAGTTCAGCCAAGCCGGAAACACGGCTCCGTCCATCGGCTCTTTGACACCGCTTTCGGTATCCCAAAGCGACATATCACTAAGTATGGCGCCGACCTTACCGGGCTTGCCCCTCCATTCGTACTGGAGGCTCAGGTAGGCATGCATGACGAGGAACACCTGCCTCAGCGTCACCTCGGTTTCCATGGAAATGTCGCGAGACATACCGCCAATCTCCTCGCGCTCCAAATCTGCACACGTCCGCTATGGGTCGAAAGCGGACCTTAACCATCCCAACTTTCGCGGAACCAATCCAAAAACGGTTGGGCCACGTTTTGATCAAGCTCCAGCACAGCCTCGGCCACCAGAGTCTGGCCCTTCGCAGCGGCAATGGCTGCCAATGCACACTGCATGAATCCATCATCCTCCCAGGAACGCCGGCTGGCTTCGGCTACCAGGAATGGCAGCCGCGCTAGCGCTGATTCATAGGCCTGCACCAGTTCGGTGGGGACTTCCATCCTCCGACGGACACGGCAGCACTCCACCCATGCAGGAAATTGAAAGTAGGTGGCATCCGCCTTAACGGGATCGCGAGCGAGGGCTTCGACGATGTGCGGGACGGCTGCGAAGGACGCTGAATAGACATCCCCCTGATGAGCCAAAGCACTCCACAACGAAAACCAAGGTTCGGCATCTTCTTTCGCTGCCGGGAGGTGCTCCAGTTGAAGAAGAAGTGCAGAGATGTCCGCAGCTTCCCCGAAGGCATGCGTCAGTTCGTTCCAATGCGGATCGTCCAGGCTAAGCATTCCTATTCCTATTTCATCCTCTGATCGCATCACCTGATCGTCACCCTATTATGTCCGCTCTAGGTTGTGACTTCATCCGATCAACGCAACCCGGCGGGCTTGAGCTCAGGGTGCCGTGCGTAAAGAGGATTCATGACCTCTAGGAGCATCTCGCCCAAGACCTTTGCGGCCGCCAAACGATATCGCTTGAACTCATCCTCAGGGCAATTTTCCATGACAAGTACGATCGAGTCATTCAGTTTTTCAGAGTACTCAATCATCAGACCGCTGACCGCTTTCGCGACGTCATCGTTTCCTATCATCCGGCTTTCCTTTTTTGGGTTGTTTGATGTGTCCGCTATGGGTCGAAAGCGAACCTGCTGGCTGTTGTGCATATAAGCGGTTGAGCCCAGCCCCCACCATGGCCAACTACTTGGCCTCACTGGACACGCTGGAAGTATTCTCGCGCGTTTAGATCGGGCATTACTGGATCTGTGCTACCCATGTACACCCAGATCGTATCCGGGCCTACGAATTGAAAAGTGGTGACGTCATCCTTCTTACCGAAGGAGCGCTTTGCAGACCAGACGATCTCAAATTCATTACAGAAGAGAACTTTGTAAGGCTTGCTCTCCTCAAAGCCAGTCAGATGCCTAGGTTGACCATTAACAGTGACATCAACGCTCGGCATTACCGAATGAAGTCCATCCTTTGTAAACGTCAATGTCATATGACCAAGCATCACGCCGAGGAAAGCCTCAGTCTTTGGCTGGAGATTCGCATTACGTGCGATGAACTCCATAGACCTTTTGCTATCGGATTTCCAAGTCCCCAAGAGGTTGCGTTCGCACGCATGGGCCTGGCCAAGTGACAAAATTGATAGAGCGATAAAGAACGGACTGATCAGACGCATGAAGACGTGTCCTTGATTTTCCCCGAGTCGCATTTAGGTCCGCTATGGGTCGAAAACGGACACCTTCACTCGTAGATTACTGCGACTTCGCCGAACTGAAATTCCGCTGCCGTCCGGACCAATGCCGGGTAGGCAAACCAGTACTGGCGCCGCAGAGCATCGGTCACGAAAGACTCCCCGTACTCTGCAATTGCGTTCCTTAGTTCGCCCTTGGACAGGCGACTGCGATCTAGCCGAAGCAAGGCCCGCCGATGCCGCGTCATCAGCCTCTTGAATTGGCCTAAAGAAATGATGCCAAGCTGTGCCAACTCGGGAACCAACTCATCGAGCGAGGCTTCGCCGTAGTCATTTCTCTTAGGAAAGAGCCGCGACATGATCCGACGGATGGCCTGCCCTGTCAGGGGCTTGGCGTAGAGAATTTGCCTCGCCGAGTTCTTCGACATTTCTGCTCCTTGGCAGCCACGATGGAATATCCGCACTGTCGGAAGCAGACGTTCAGCCACCTTGATTTGCGACCTTGTTGGAAACTGCCTCTCCAACATAAGCCAGCAATGGAGCGGCCTCCGTTAGCGTAAGTGCAACCGGTGAGGCGTCGGGACGTAAGACGCCGAGGACAAAGTCTAGGTCGTCGTTTAAATCGCCCACTCCTAGATCAGATGGTCTTTCGTCCATCGCCCGAGATTCACCCGGCAAAACAGCCCAGTAAAACGGATGCTCGATCTCCACCTCGCGGATGCCGCGAGTGATCATGATGTGGTCAAACAGCACCTCGATCGCTCGCCTCAGCTCTATCAAGTCAATCGTCTTCGCTCCCATCTTACTTCTCCTAGATCCCTGCGCACTTCCTTGGGTAATGTCCGCTATGGGTCGAAAGCGGACCTTTTCAGAATCATAGCCACAACCGCCTCACGCGCTCATGGTCAGCACCAGCGGGGTGCTCAGCGCCTACCGGAATCCATGTCCAACTCGACCGGAATCCTCACCTCGAGTGCCGACAGCATGCCACCTTGGAACGGTCCGCTGTCGCCACCCTGGCGCAGATAGAACATGGGCACTATCGAAAGCGCGGCCTGGGGGTTCCGGCCATCGGCGGCCCTCGCTTATCGCTCCAGAATTCAGGCCAGTCAAACGGCCCTCCCCGCGCCCGCCCGCCAGGCAGGCCCGTCTTGATTCAGCGTGGCCTGCCGGTCACAGATGGGGCTGACTGTCACTGCCCATTTACGCGTCCAGGCGGAGAGTATTCCGACTGGGGCGGTCTTTCGATGAACTGAACAAGTGTCGCGCAGCAAAGCGCCAGGCAGAGACGCGATCGCCTTCCTTTCCACCTTATCGAGACGCGGAGAAGGTCATGAGCAACAAGCCTGCTGTCGTGCTGGTACATGGATTCTGGGGTGGCGCCGCCCATTGGGCCAAGGTCATCGTCGAACTCAAGCGCTTGGGCTACGACAACCTGCATGCCGTCGAGATGCCGCTGACCTCGCTTGGCGACGACGCCGATCGTACGCGCAAGATGCTCGCCCAGATCGACGGTCCCGTAGTGCTCGTGGGGCATTCGTACGGCGGCGCGGTGATCAGCGAGGCTGGCAACCAGCCCAACGTCCGGGCACTGGTTTTCATCGCTGCGTTTGCCCCGGACGCCGGCGAAAGCCCGGGTGGTATCACGCAGCAGAATCTGCCGGAAGCCGCGGCGAACCTCGCGCCGGACAGCGACGGATACCTCTGGCTGAAGCCGGACAAGTTCCATGAGAGTTTCTGCCAGGACCTGACGGCTGACGAAGGCCTGGTGATGGCCGTAACGCAGAAGGCGCCGTTGGCGACCACGTTCGGCGACTCGGTGACCGATCCGGCATGGCGGCACAAGCCGTCGTGGTATCAGGTTTCCAATCACGACCGTATGATCAACCCCGAGAACCAGAAGAAGATGTCCGCGCGGATGCAGGCCCGCAAGATCATCCACCTTGATGCGAGCCATGCATCGCTTGCTTCGCAACCACGCGAAGTGGCGTCGTTGATCAACGACGCGGCAGCAGCCACCGCTTCGTAAATCGGTTCTACGTAGCGGCAGCTTCGTCCGTGGGTTGGCATGCCTGCCCTCGATGCATAGCGGGCATGTCATCACCTGTTACCGAGGCTCGGGCGTGCCAGCTTTGCGTTGCCTCTAATCTGCCCCGACGACCGGCCCCCCGATAGCAAGGCTTCGGACTTCCCCCGGCCCGGTGGAAGCGCCAGTCCACCGGGTTCAGGCGCTGCAGGCCTGCCGCCGCGCCGTGCAGCGCAGCGCGGCGTTCCCGGTCGCCGACACCGGGAAGCCGCTTTCAATCGTCAGGCATTGATCTGCCAGCACTGCAACGCCGGGCCGGTGCGATACGACAACCAGGGTGGTTCGCGGCAAGCGACGTTTCAGCATGGCGAGGACAGCCAGCTCTGCGGCAGCATCCAGCGCGCTGGTGGCCTCGTCCAACACGGCCAGGCGCGGTCGCCGCAGGATTACCTGGGCCAGCAGCAGCCGCTGCAATTCGCCGCCGGACAAGCGACTGGAGGCACTGTGCAGCGCGGTGTCCAGCCCATGCGGCGAGTCGGCCAGCCGCCGGTCGAGACCGACGTCAGCCAGTGCGCTGCGCAGCTGTGCATCGGTGGCTTCGGGCGCCGCCCAACGCAGGCACTCGCGCACCGAACGCTGCCACGGCCGCACGTTCTGGCTGACGTAGGCGCCATGGCGCACCAGCTCGCGATAGGCGTCGAAGGCGATGGGCCGGTGATCGAGGCGCGCCACGAATACGTCGGGCGTAGCCATGCCGGCCAGTACGTCGACCAGGCTGCTCTTGCCGATCCCGGAATCGCCGGAAATCAGCGTGAGCTCGCCGGGCACCAGCACCAGTTCGCCCACTTCGAGACCCATCAGTGGTGGTGTCAGCCGCATCCGCTCGATGTGCAGGATCCCCTCACCCGCCGCTGGCTGCGGTGGTACCGCAGGCGCAGGCGGGCGGTCGGCGTCCAGGCGCATGTAGCGATGCCACAGCTCGAAGGCCGGGGCAGCCGAACGCAGTTGCTGGAAGCTCTGCCGCGTTGCCACCAGGTAGGGCAGCAGGCGCCCGAGCAACAGGCATACGGCGATCAGCGAGGCCCGGTCCACGCCTCGCCAGCGATCGGCAAGCAGGAACAGCGACGTGATGCCAAGCATCGCCAGCAGTTCGAGCACCAGCCTTCCGGAGGCCACCAGCTCCAGCTGGCGGCGATAGCCGTGGCCGAGCCGGGCGGCGATCGCGCCGCAGCTCGCCTTCTCCGCAGCCTCGCGTTCGAACGAGCGCACGTGGCGCAGGCGTCGCGGAAAGTCCTCGCTGTGCCAGAACAGCTGCGTCATGTCGGCCACGTAGCGACGTGCGACCCATGCCTGCTCGCGGCCATAGGCGCGTGAAGCGGCCAGCCCGAGGCCCGCCAGCAGCGGCACGGCCAGCAACAGCGGCGGCGCGACCCAGAACGCGAAACCCAGACTGACCGCCGCGGTGATGCCGACCACCAGGAGCTGCTGCAGGGCGCTGAAGCCTTGCACCAGGATTTCGACGTTGTGGGTGAGCACGTTGGCGATTTCCGCGGACGTCGCATCGGCCAGTGCCGCCAGCGGCGCGTCGATCAACCGCGCATGCACCTCGCGGCGCAGATTCACGCCGTAGCGGCCGACCAGCCGCGCACCCAGCCGCGCCGCCTGCCAGCGCAATAGTGCAAACGCACCGCTGGCCACTGCAAAGCTCGCCGCTTGCGCGCCGACGCTGCGGCGCGCATCGAGCAGGCCCCCGCCGAACGGCAACACGTGGCCCGGCTGGACCAATGGCACCAGCAGCAGCGCCGCCAGGCTGCCGGCGATGGCCGCGCCCAGCGACAACACGACGTACACCGCGGTTTCCAGTAGATCTCTGTGCGCCAGGGAACGCAGCAGCGCGCGCAGCAGGTCCAGCGACCGGACGTGCGTCATCAAAGGTTCGTCGGGCCCCGTCGCCGGATCGCGCGGCCGGTCGGCAGCCACGGTTCCAGAGGCGTTGCCCGACGATTCGGTGCAACGTTGCTCCCTCGTCGAATTTCGCATGCCGGTGAGTGCGGGTCGCCAGGCAAGAAGTTGTGCGCCGCCGGTACGCTTCGCATCACGAAGTCCGCCAGGACCACCCGTCGCTCACTCCGGTTCAGCGGGTAGGCCTGTTCAGTGACCGCCCGTCACAGGCATCTTGCCCGCTTGCATGCCCTGCACGATGTCCAACGACCGCGCCACGTGCTGGTCGGGTGGTGGCCATAACCGCTGGACGATCAATGCACCCCGTCGAGCAGCCCGTGCAGCGCAGCGACGGCGTCGCGCGGATGGTGGCCGCGACGCAGCTCGTGGACGCCGCGCCGGATCAGCTGCTGTTCGAAGCGGTCCCAACCCGGTTGCGTCGCCGCGTACGACTGGTTGGCGCGCAGGCGCGCTACCGCGTCGCCGAGGCGGACCGGGCCCAGCAGCACGTCCGCGTCGCCGGCCTCCTCGGCGGACACGAACACCGCCCCCACCAGATCCAGGGGAGCTGCTGCAAGCTTCCCGGGCCCTTGTCGCAGATCCGCCTCGCATTTCTCCACGCCGCTGCGCCGGTGGATGCGTGGCGAGCAGTCGAGCCAGTGCCGGGCTACTTGGTCGCCCACGTGATGCAGCGTGTCGGCCTGCACGTGCAGGTAGTTGGCTACGCCAGTGGCGAGCAAGGTATCCGGCTGCACGAAGACGGCATCCTCGGCGAGAAAATCCAGGCCGTGCAGCAGGCTGTGCAATGCCAGTGTCGACTTGCCCGCGCCGCTCTCGCCCAGCAGCAACACGCCCCGCCCCTGCCGACCCACGCAGGCACCGTGCAGCGGGACAAGTCCCAGCACGCGCGTCGCCAGGGTGAATACGGCGAATTCCACGAGCTCGTAGCGCAAGTGGTAGGGCTGGTCGAGCATGTCTTCCGAGGTCACTACCAGCGCCTGTCGCTGCGCGGGCGCCAGCACCACGTAGTTCGACGCGTCCATCACGCCGCACAGCAAACCGGCGCCGGATTGCGTCCGCACCGGCAATGGTTCGGCTCCCGGTGGCGCGGCTCTGCGCGGCAACAGCCGCAGCTCGATGTGCAATTCCGGTGCAGTCACTGGCAGGCGATGGGGCGGCAGGCCGGCATAAGCGGTCTCGACCACCTGCAGCAAGGCCGCGCTGGCACTGTCGAACCGGAAGTCGGCACCCAGGATCGCCTTGCGTACGGAGAACGCAGGGGCGCTGCGCTCACGGAAAGGGTCGGCATCCGTGTCTGGCATGCCGTGGGGGATCGTCAAGGCCAACCTCGTCGCGCAGCTCGCGGCAGATAGCCCGTGAGTACGGGTGCGGCGGGAAAAGGTTGCGCGCACGCAGCCATCTCCGCCGTCACGGCCGCCGTGTCGAGGCGCAACGGCGCGTTGCCACGAGGCAACCGAAGCCCCGCGACAGGGCACTCACTTCGGAAAACAGCGGGCTCGAACGCAACCATCGCCCGTCATGGCGCCACCACAGCCCGTCCCATCGGCCATCGGAGGCCATAGCGATGCTGAAGATCCTGGTCGGCCACGCCTACTACCTGAAGTACGACCGGAAGCAGTGGGAGCGCGGCAAGCCTTATCCCCCGCTCGCCACCCTCCAGGTGGCCGCCCTGTTGCGTCAGCTCGGCCACGAGGTCGCGCTGTTCGACGCGATGCTCGCCGAGGGAGTCGAGGATTTCGAGGTATCCCTGCACGACGTGCGCCCGGATCTGGTCGTGCTCTATGAGGACAATTTCAACTTCCTGACCAAGATGTGCCTGGACTGCATGCGCGAGGCAGCCTGTCGCATGATCGCCGGCGCGCGCACCGCCGGCGCCCGCGTGATCGTGGCAGGCTCGGACGCTTCCGATCATCCGGAGGCCTTTCTCGCGGCAGGCGCGGAAGCCGTCCTGGTCGGCGAGGGCATCGCGGCCCTGGCTGCATTGGTCGACCGGTTGGAGCACCAACCCGGCATCGCCGCGCCGGCCTGGGTGGCCGGTCTCGCCGGCGTCGCTGCGCAGGCGGGCGGCCAGTTGCAGCAGACGCGCGTCGGTGCGCTGCCACCCGATCCGCGTCTAGCCGGGCACCCGGCCTGGGACCTGATCGACATCGAGCGTTATCGTGCCGCCTGGTACCAACGGCACAGCTACTTCAGTCTCAACATGGCCGCGTCGCGCGGCTGCCCGTTCCGCTGCAACTGGTGCGCCAAGCCGATCTGGGGCAACCATTACATGCAGCGCACCCCGGCGGATGTCGCGGCGGAGATGAGCCATCTGAAGCACGCCTTCCAGCCCGACCACATCTGGATGGCGGACGACATCTTCGGCTTCCGCGTCGACTGGGTGACGGAGTTCGCTGAACACCTGCGTGCCAGCGACGGCGCGGTGCCGTTCACCATCCAGACCCGGGCCGACCTGATCAGCGAGCGCATGGCCGAAGCGCTGGCGCAGGCCGGTTGCGCCGAGGCGTGGCTCGGTGCCGAAAGCGGCAGCCAGCGCGTGCTCGACGCCATGAACAAAGGCACCAGGGTTGCCGAGCTGATCGTGGCGCGGGAACGGTTGGGCCGGCACGGCATTCGCGTGGGCTTTTTCATCCAGCTCGGTTATCTGGGCGAGCAGCTGCCCGACCTGTTGGCCACCCGCGAACTGGTTGCCCAGGCTGCGCCGGACGACATTGGTGTGAGCGTGTCCTACCCGCTGCCCGGGACGCGGTTCTACGAACTGGTGAAAGCCCAGCTCGGCCGGAAGACGCATTGGCGGGACAGCGGCGACCTGGCCATGATGTTCCGGGGCGCCTACGACTCGGAGTTCTACCGCCGTGTGCGCGACCTGTTGCACGAGCAAGTCCTGCTGCAACAGACGAAAGTCGGCGCGCCACCGAAACGCTACCGTGCGGCCAGCGCCGCGCTCGCCGCACGCTGGGAAGTGTTGATTTCCTCCGAGGAGGCACACCGCAACAAGGATGCGACACCGCCGTTGGCGCCACAACGCATCGTCTCGCAAGCGAACTGAATCCTTGCCATGTTGCCGCCCCTCGCCACCATCAAGGACGGTCTGCGTCGCACCACCGAGGCACTGGCTGCCGAGCTGGCTCTGGCGCGGCCGGGCGGCGAGACGCCTGCCTGGAGCGAGCTGGAATGGGAATTGGCCGCCGCCGCCGCCGTCGCGCACGGCGTAGCGCCGCTGCTCGACGAATACTCGACCTGGGACCATCCCGCGTGGCGGCACTTCCTCGCCAGCCAGCATGCGCATGTCGAGCAGCGCCATCACCGCATCATCGAACTGCTCATGCGCATCGATGCGGGAGCCCGCACCGCGGGCTTTCCCGTCGTCGCACTGAAGGGTTCGGCGCTGCATGCCGAGGGCATTTATGCGCCGGGCGAACGACCGATGGCCGACATCGACCTGCTGGTGCGTGAAGCCGATGTCGCGGCCGCGGGCGCATTGCTGCAGAAGCTCGGCTACGAAGCCTCGTTCGCGCAATGGAAACATCGGGTGTTCAAACCCGCCAACGGCCAGCCGTACGCTGGACTGGGCGAACACCGCGATGCGCCGGTGAACATCGAACTGCATACGCGCATCCAGGAACGGCTGCCCGTAGCCGCCGTCGACATCACCGAACGGATCTATCCCCGCGAGCCCCGGCCCGGCTTGAATCCCTATCCGTCGACCGGCGCCTTGATGAGTCACTTGCTGCTGCACGCAGCGGGCAACATCTGTGGTCGCAGCCTGCGCCTGATGCACCTCAACGACATCTCGCTGTTGGCCACGCGCATGGTCGCGCGCGACTGGAACGAGCTGTGGGGTCCCCACGGTGACGATGCGCCCTGGTGGGCGTTGCCGCCGTTGCGGCTGGTGGCGCGCTACTACCGGCATGCCGTTCCCGAAACGGTGCTCGCACGGATCGAGCGCGACTGCCCTCCCCTGCTGCGCACGGTATCGCGACGGCAGACCCTGACCCGGGTGTCGTGCTCCGAGCTGTGGCTGCACGCACTCGCCGGCGTCGAATGGTCGCGCTCTTTTGGCGAGGCCGTGCGCCATCTTGCGCGCCATGTCCGGCCTACCGAGGAAGCCCGGAAGGAGCGCGCCGACATGGCGCGCACCCAGCTCTGGTTGCAGGGGCAGGACTGGATCACCTCGTCCAGGCATCGGCGCGTGCTGACCTGGCTGGTCCGGCCGGTGCCGCGCATGGACACCTTGTATGTGGTGCGCGCGGCGCTGGAACCTCGCGCCCTATCGACGAACAAGTAGCGGATTTGCCCCCGGGGCACTGACGGCATGCACACTGGCGAGCAGTACCACGAATTCATGCTGGCCTCGCCGCGGGATCGCGCGGTACGGGCTAGGTTCCAGCAGTTGGCGCTGGACCTGCTGCCCGCGGGCGCAGCCGTGCTCGATTTCGGCGCCGGCACAGGCATCGATGCAAAAGCCTATGCCGCCAACGGCCACCCGACGTTCGTGTTCGAACCGGCAGAGGCAATGCACGATTGCCTGATGCGGCACTGCCACGACGAGATCGCCAGCAAGTCGATCGTCGCGGTCGCTTCGCCGCTCGCCTGTACGGTGCAGGCGGTCACGGCGAACTTCGCGGTCCTCAACCATTTCGTGGACCACGCCGTGCTGTTCGAGCAGCTGTCGCGGGTGGTCCAGCAAGGTGGTTTCGTGCTGGCCAGCCTGCTCAATCCCTACTGCCTCGGCGACGCACGCTATCGCTGGTGGCGGGCGAACCTGTTGAATCTCGTGCGCCGCGGCCACTACGCCATCCCGAGCGAAAGCCGCATCCACCGGTTCGCACCACGGATCGTGGCGCGGGCGGCGATGCCGTATTTCCGGCTGGAGCGCCTCGCTCCCCGCGGCCTCGGGTTGGCTTCCGAGCTCTACATGTTCCTGTTGTTCCGGAGGGTCTGAAGATGTGGAAGGACTGGATCAGGCCGTTCGTCCGCCCGCTGCCGCAATGGTCGGTGGTCGCCGTCGCGTCGCCGCAACAGGCAGTCGCTGCCAACCTGTGCTGGAACGGTGCCACGGCAGACGTGACCAGTGACCACACCGTGGCCTCGCTGCGGCCGCTCACCATCGCGACCAGCCTGGATGCCGGGCCGCACCCGACACTCGAGTATCGCGACCGCGCCAGCGGCCGGCGGCTCGGGGTGCTGCAGCTGGCGCGCGCGGCGGCGGTCAGCAGCGAAGGCAGTACGCTTACCCTTTATCACGTCGCGGCCGGTGGGCATCGCTGCCTGGCCTGGCCGCTGCGCCCATGGAATACCTGGTTGCAGAACCGCCTCATGCAGCGAACCGCTCCATCGCCGCACTCCCTGATGGCGCCTGCCGCGACCCAGCAATTGATGATCGCCTACCTGAGCCCGCGGCCGGTCATCCTCGTCTCCGTCGACGCGCCGGGTCACCACAACATCTTCCCGATGGACTTGATCGGGCCGCTGGGGCGCAGCGGGCTGTTTGCGCTGGCGTTGCGCAGCACCAACGTTTCCGTGCCTACGATGCGCGAATCGCGCCGGGTCGCCCTCTCCTGCATGCCTGCGGCGATGAAGGACGCCGTCTACGCACTCAGCGTGCACCATAAGCAGCCACTCACGGACTGGGAGGCGCTGCCGTTCCCGGTACGACGCTCGCGTACCTTCGGCATACCCGCAGTGGCGGCGGCGCTGCGCATCCGCGAGCTGGAGATCGTGCACAGCGAAGAGGTCGGCTCGCACACGCTCTTCCTCGGCCGCGTCGTCTCCGAGGAAGCCTTGGCCCAGGCCACCCAGCTGCACCACACGGCAGGCTTCCATCAGGCTTGGCGCCGCCGGCACGGCCAGCCTTTCACGGAGCCGCGGACCGCCTGAGCACGCCGTGGTTCAGGCCTTCGTCGCCACCGCCAGCGTGAGGCTCTGCAGGAAATGGAAGTCCGGCCGCCGCAGCGCGTAGCGCTCGTCGTCCGGATCGCACAGCCGCGCCAGTGCGTCGAAATCCTCCGGTGGCAGGTAGGGCCGCAAGCGCTCGCCCCAGGTATCGCAGAAGATCGCCTCGTGCAGGTAGCGCTCGTCCGCTTCGACGAGTGGCTGAGTGCGCTCGATCATCCGCGTGCGCACCGTCACCAACGGCAACCCCGCCGCCTGCAGCCAGCCGACCAGCGCACGTACGGCGGTGAATTCGTGCTCGCTGCGGCCGTAGCGCTCGCGGTAGTACGCGCGCACCGCGTCATTGACACGTTGTTCGAGGCGGGCATCCCACGCAAAGTACATGTCCGGCACCAGCGAGCTCTGCCCCACCACCAGGCGGCCACCCGGCCGCAGCAGCGTCGCCAGCGTCCGCACCCCGGCGATCGGATCGTGCAGATGATTGATGGCGTTGACGGCCCAGACCAGGTCGAAGCTGCCGTCCGCCAACGGCGGCCGCAGCATGTCGGCCTGCAGGATAGTCGTGTGCACTGGCGCGCCGCGACGGGCGGCGCGAACGTGCGCGGTTGCAAGGTCCATCCCCACCACCAACGCGCGATCCTCCGCGGATTCGTGGAACCAGCCGACCGCCTCGCCGGTGCCGCAGCCAGCGTCCAGCACGCGCTGCCCTGCCTGCACTGCCAGCGCGGCTATCGCCTCGCGCAGTTCCGGCCGCGCGAAGGCGTTGAACAGCGCCAGTTTCTGCGCGTAATCGCGTTGCGAGGTATCGCCAAGCAACCCGGCCATGGTTTGTTTCTCTCCGTCCACCATTCACCCCTGCCCACAGCGCGCGTTCGGTATCGACGATTCAAGTACCGCGTTCTCCCCATCTGCGATGCCCGGCGCGGGTGCATGCAGACCGGCGTTGTATCGCAACCGCCCGCGCAGACGAACAAACGAGCGCTCTATCAGGAAGTACGATGCCAGCGCCGCGAGGAAAACCAGCATCAGGTTCTGCGGAAACGCATTCATCCATCGCTCGGATCCTCGAGCAAGGAAGACCTCCTGCCACAGATACAGCGAGTAGCTCAGCGCGCCGAGAAACACGACGGGTTTCCAATTGAGGAGCCGCCCGACCATCGAACCCGCATGGCGGGTACTCGATTCAATCAGCAGTGCGAGGCATACGTTCGTCACCGGTGTTCCGAGCAGTATCACTACCGGCTCGCCGCCCACCCGATTGAGCAGCAGAACCAAAGGTATCGTCAGCCCCAGCCAGCGACTCGCAGTCAGCCGCAGATACCACGTCTGAGTGAGCAACCAAGGCCGCAGCAGAGCCAGGGCACAACCAGCGGCCAGGTAGTCGCACATGGTAGGGAAAGTCGCCATGTTGCTCAGCACATTGGGACCCACGTGGAGCACCCACGCGCGCATGGCGGCACGCAACAACGCACTCGCGAAGATCGCCACAATCGCGACCATCAGCGCACGGCGCTCGCGCATGCTTGCCAGCAGCAACGGCCAGAGCAGATAAAACTGCTCTTCGATCGACAACGACCATAGATGGCCCAACAGCCACGGATGGCTAGGGGAATAATTGAACGCGAAGGCAAGCGCAAAGGCAAAATCCCTGCCGGCCAGGTGTGCCATGCCCAATAACGTTGCGACCGCCACGACAAAGATGTACGCGTAGAACGCGGGAAAGATGCGCAAAACCCGACGCAGGTAGAACCGCTTCAGCGAGATGGTGCCGGTCTCCTCGCGCTCGCTCAGCAGCAGCGAAGTGATCAGGAATCCCGAAATCACGAAAAACACCAGCACGCCCAGATGGGCGACATCGCCAAACCATTGCCCATACCCACCGGGGTTCGAGACCGGGAAATTCCGCGTACCACTGAGGTGTCCATAGAGCACCATCAGGATCGAAACCGCCCTGATGCCGTCCAACGATGGCATGCGCGCACCTGTCGGGCCCGGCATCCGCGGTGAACCACGCCACGAAGGGAGATGGCCATGGAGTTTCATCGCAGAACCGCTCGCACCTGCTTGGTCAGTTGGGGATGCATATGCCGCCCGCGTCGTGGTTGCAGCCTTGGTCTGTGCCGCTCCTCAACCTTCTGCGCAGGCGGACGAACGGGCGTTCGACCAGGAAATACGATGCCAGCGCCGCGAGGAAAACCAGCATCAGGTTCTGCGGAAATGCGTTCATCCACGCGTTGGATCGGTGGTCGAGAAAAGGCATTTGCCACAGATACAGCGAGTAACTCAGCACGCCTAGAAACATCACCGGCCTCCAGTTCAGGAAGCGACCCACCAGGTTGCGCGCATGACGCGTGCTGGCCTCGATCAGCAGCGCGAGGCACAGATTCATCACCGGCGACCCCAGCAGTATCGCCATGGGCTGGCTGCCCATGCGGTTGACCAGCAGCACCAGCGGCACCGCGAGCAGTAGCCAGCGACTTCCGGTCAGGCACAGATACCACGCCCGGGTCAGCAGCCATGGCCGCAGCAACGCCAGGGCACAACCTGCGGCCAGGTAATCGAACATCGCCGGGAAGCTCGTCAACATGCTGGCCGGAAAATGCGGATCGACGTTGGCTATCCACTCATGCATGGCGAAACGCACCAGCGGGCCGACGCAGATTGCCGCAACGGCGGCGAGCAAGGCACGACGCCCGCGCAAGACCCGCAGGGTCAGTGGCCACAGCAGGTAGAACTGCTCCTCGACCGACAACGACCAGAGATGCCCGATCTGCATGGAACGGTCCGGCTCGAAGTTGACCGTGTAGGTCAGCGCGTAGGCAAAGTCGCGGCCGCTCAGTTGCGTCATACCCGCCGCCGTCGCGATCGCCATGACCAGGACGAACGCGTAGAACGCGGGAAAGATGCGCACGATCCTGCGCAGGTAGAAGCGCTTCAGCGAGACCCCGCCCGTCGCCTCGCGCTCACTCATCAGCAGCGAGGTAATGAGAAAGCCGGAAATCACGAAAAACACCAGCACGCCGAGATGCGCGACATCGCCGCACCAGCGGCCGTATTGCGCGATGGAAATCGGAAAATGCCGCGTCCCGCACAGATGCCCGTAGCACACCATCAGGATCGAGATCGCCCGCAATCCGTCCAGCGACGGCATGCGGTTGGCGGTCGCATTCGGCGCCGGACCCGTCGGCCCGGCGAGCGGCGACGCCGTGGCGCCCTTCATGCGCATGCGGAGTGCAGGCGCCGGTAGAGCGCCTCGAAGGTGCGAGCGGTGTGGTCGGCGTCCTCGCGCAACGCGCGGCACTGGGCGCCGGCGGCCAGGCGAAGCCGCAGTTCCTCGTCGCCCAGCAGGCGGCCGATGGCATCCGCCAGCGCCGCCGCGTCGCCGACCGGCACGGCCAGCGCCGCCGTCGGCGCCCACTCCGCGATGTGCCCGACCGCCGTGCCTACCGTGGGCACGCCTACGGCGGCGGCCTCGAGCGTCACTAGCGGTCCGGCCTCATGCAGCGATGACATCACCAGCAGGTCGACCGACTCCATCAGCGGGCGCAGTTCGCGCTGGGTCTTGAAGCCGAGAAAGCGCACGTGCCCGTCCAGACTGAGCTGGCAGGCGAGCCGCTGCATCTCGCCCTGCAAGGTGTCCACGCCGACGATGTCCATTTCGAATTCCAGGCCTGCTTCTGCCAGGAGTGCCAGTGCGTGCAGCAGGGTCGGCTGGTCTTTGACGCGGTTGAGGCTGGCCACATGGATCAGCCGGGCCGGCCCCGCATCGCGCCCGCGCGGCGCGCGTGGCGGCCAGACCATCAGGTCGACACCCAGCGGTACGCGCCTGGCCTCCAGCCCCAACGCACGCAAGGAATCGAGGATCGGCGTGCTGGCGGCGGTGATCGCATCGGCGCCGCGCAGCACCAGCGCCTCGCGCAGCCGCGCCTTCCACGTGCGCCGGCCGCCGTAGGCTATCCCGGGCAGCGCGATCAGCTCGCCACCGGCGATGTGCACCAGGCTCGGTCGTCTCAACAGCTTTGCCGCAACCACGGCGACCAGACTGCAGGAACCGGAGAAGATCGCGTGGATGGCGTCGAACGGCGCGCGGCGATGCTCGGTCCGGATCGCCGAAATCGCACGCAGCCGCGTCCGGCCTTCGCCGATATTGTGGATCTGCGCGCCGGCCAGTTCCCAGCGGCCCGGCGTGGCCTCCTGGTGCAAGGCAAAGACATGCACCTCGTGTGTGCGCGCAAGCCGTCCTATCAGCGCCAGCAGCGCCGGGATCACGCGGAACTCGCCGCTGCGATCTACCCCGCCGGGAACCACCAGTGCGATCTTCATGGCGCGTCACCGCGGCGATCGCCGAGGACCCGCGCGTAAGCCTCGGCCCAGAGCCGCCCCACGGCATTGAACGAGAGCGTCTCATCGAAATGCGCACGCACCTCCTGCGGCGAAGCCCGGTTCGCTGCGGCATCGACCAGCGCCTCGGCCAGCGCCGGCGCATCGCCGCACGGCCACAACCGGCCGATGCGGCCGTTGCCGGTCAACGTGCGGAATGCAGGGATGTCCGTGAGTACGGGCGTGAGGCCGCAAGCGATGGCCTCCATCGCCGCGTAGCCGTTGCTTTCGGCGCGGCTGGCGGAGACGAACAGGTCGGCGGCGCGCATCAGCGCCTCGACCTGCGCGTGCGCTACCCGGCCAAGCAGGTGCACGCGGTCGGCCAGCCGACGATCGGCATCTATGCGCGCCCGCACCTCGGCCAGCATCGGCTCCTCGCCAAAGGCGCACCACAGGCGCAAGCCGGGCATGCGCTCCGCCGCCAGCGCGATGCCGTCGAGCACCGTCAAAGGATCCTTGCCGCGATTCAAACGACCCACCCACAGCGCGCAAGGTTCACCATGCACGCCGGTCGCCGCGCGTGCTCGCGCGCGATCCCCCGGTGTGAAACGGCTGCTGGATTCGGGTATGGCGAAGAGACGTGTCGCCGCACCGAACAGGCCGGCGGCGACGAAGGAGCGCGCGAGATCGAGCGAAGTGAACGCCACGCCTGCGGCTGCCGCGAAACGGCGGCGATGGCGCGGTCGCCGCCACCAGCGCGGCAGCCGGTCGGCATGATCCTGGAACACCACCGGCACTCCCGGCGCGAGTTTTCCGGCCACCGCGAAAGCGTCGTCGGCGTAGGCCAGACTGTGCGCATGCAGCACATCGACGCCGCTGCCGTCCAAGGCATCGGCGAAACGGCGGCCCCGACCATTCACCGTGCAGGTTCCACGCATGTCGACGAGGCGATAGTCCACGCCGGCACGCGTCAGCTGCTCGGCCCGAGCGGCCGCCTGCAGCACGGTGACCCTGACGCCGGCGCTCGCCACCAGCTCCGCGATGTCCGCCAGCGACGGCCAGCGCTCAAGCACCGCCGCGAGATCCAGGCCGCGGGGCGCGGGCAGGAAATTGATCTGCACCACGTGCATGGCCGGCCCCCGTCTACAGGCCAGACACCTGCGGCATGCGCAGGCGTACCAACCGGTTCGCCAGGGTCAGCTCCCACGGCCTGTCGTACTTGCGGAAGCGGTAGCGCCAGCCGGCCATCGCGCTGAGCCTGCGTTTGGCCCATGGCGGTGCGCGCAAGTCCTGCACCGTCGGGTAGCGACAGCGCAGCACGGTGACGAAATCATTGATGCGGCGACGCAGCCGATCGGTGAGCCATGGGGCATCCATGTGGCAGGCGTAGTCGACCCAGTGTGGCTGCGCCCACTCGTCCGGCGTGGTGGGAAACACCACCGGTTCGCCGTCGACGTCCAGCAGCGGCGCACCCGGCCGCCTGGCGCGGTCCTTCTCGTGGCGGCTGTGCTCCGGCAGCGGCGTGTAGACGTAGATGACAATCTCCGTCTGCGGATTGATCCGCTTCATCTCGCGGATGAACTCGAACGTGCGCTCGGTTTCCTCCTCCGTGTTTTCCGGCGGAGCGACCATGAATGACAGCTCGGGGATCACGCCGTGGCGGCGGCACAGCTCGACCACCTCCCGGGTCTGGTCCGGCCGCGTGCCCTTGCGGATGTCGTGCAGCATCTGGCCGCTGGGCGATTCGGCACCGATGTAGGCCATGCGCAGCCGGCTCTTGCGCACCAGTTTCCAGGCGGGCTCCGAGAGCTTGAGCAGCGCATCGGAACGGGCGAAACACCACCACGGCAGCTCGAACCTGGCCATCACCTCGAGCAGCGGCACCATGTCCGCCTCGCGATCGAAGAAGTTGTGGTCGAAGTACTGCACCGCATCGGCGCCGAGCACGTGCTTGAAATAGCCAAGCTCGCGCTCCAGCCGTTCGGCGGCCGGAAGCCGGGTCACGCCATTGAACATCGCGGCCACACCGCAGAACGTGCAGTGGTAGCGGCAGCCGATCGCGGCCTGGTGGGCCACCGTGCGCTGGCCGAGATAGGTGCGCGCCAGATAGCGGCGCGGATCGCCGAGCTTGTCGTAAGGCAGCAGCCCTGCGGGGTCGCGACGCACGATGGGCCGGGCCGGGTTATGCACCACCGTGCCGGCGCGTTTCCAGGACAGGCCGGCGATACGGTCCAGCCCGGACCTGTCGCCGACGAGGGCGGCAACCAGTGCCGGCAGGGTTTCCTCGCCCTGCGCGCGGATCGCGTAGTCCACGTAAGGTGCGGCCAGGGTGGCGTCCGTGTGCAGGGTCGGGAAATAGCCGCCCCAGATGATCGGCACCGCCGGAAAACGCGCGCGTATCGCCTTGGACACCGCGATCGCCGTGGCTACCTGTGGACCGCCCATTACGCCCACGCCGACGGCGTCGAAATGCTCTTGCTCCATCGCACGCACGCTGTCGTTGACGAAGTCGCGGTCCACGTTGCCGTCGATGATGCGGCTGCTGCCGCCGCGGTCCAGCGCCGCCGCCAAGTGCAGCAGGCCGAGCGGGAATCGCGCGCTAGAGCGCGAGGTGACCGTCGGATTGATCAGCAAGGTACGCGGAGCGGTCATGGGCAGGCCTGCGTGCAAGCGGGATCGATGCCGGCAACGTCGGGGGTGCGCCGCAACCGCAGCACCAGCGCGACGGGTACTTCCAGCGCCCGAGGATCGAAATGGGCACCGGCGGGGATCTCGGCCGGGTCGAGCATGGGTTCCAGCACCTGCTCGATGCGCAGCCCGAGCATGGTGCAGGCGGCATGCCAATGGCCATACAGGTGCGGCGTGTGCCGCACGGCGTAATGGCTGCCGCCGGACTTGAAGTCGCGCTGCCAGCCCAGGGCATGCCCGATCGGATGCACATCGCTGCACAGCAGGATGCCACCGGGCCGGGTCACCCGGCGCAGTTCTGCCAGTGCCTGCCCGAGGTGCTCGACGTGTCCGACGACCAGGCCGCAGATCGTCAGGTCCGCCTGGGCATCCGGCACCGGCAAGGCCTCCAGGTTTCCCTGCAACAAGG
This sequence comes from Dyella agri, assembly GCF_044904705.1. Lineage (NCBI taxonomy): Bacteria > Pseudomonadati > Pseudomonadota > Gammaproteobacteria > Lysobacterales > Rhodanobacteraceae > Dyella > Dyella agri. The sequence goes on along the minus strand of NZ_JADIKL010000007.1, from coordinate 176,841 downwards.
TGACCTGCGCAGCGGTACGCAAGCTGGCCAGCTCCGCATCGGCGCGCTCCAGCATCTGCGGCGACAAGTCCACGCCAACCGCGCGCGCCGCGCCGCGCCGCAAAGCATGCAGCAGGTAGCGCCCGCTGCCGCAGCCGGCATCGACTACCGCCTGATCGCGTAGCGAGGCCGGCATCAACCCGAGCATCGCGCGCTCCTCGGCGCGCATCACCGGGTTGTGGGCGTATGCCGGATATGCGGACGCCCACAGCGCGTAGGCCTCGGCCGGCTCCAGCAGCGGCTCGTGCGCCATCATGGGCACCACGCTTCCACGGCGCGCTCGCGCCCGGGCGCGTTGCACGCAGTGGCGAGTTCGAGCCCTGGCTCGAGCGCGAGCAGGTCCGGCTCGGCCAGGAACGCGGCCAGCAGCTTCGGCCGGCCGTCCAGCAGTACGGATACGGCATCGACGCCGGCGACCGCGAACCACTCGGCGAAGTCGGGGTCGGCGATGCACGGCACACCGTCGCGCACGACCGCGCGGATCTCGCTGCGCTCAAGGTCCGTCAGGCTGCGTGCCGCACCGCCCCGGTCCTCGACGATGACCAGGTCGGCCTGCGCGCCCGGCGCGAGGTTGCCGCGTCCCGGCAGGCGCAGGATGCGCGCCGCCGCCGCCGTGGCCAGCGCCACGACCTGCGCGGGCGTGAGCTCGCCACGGGCGGCGATGCCGCGCATCTCCTCGAGCAGGTCGCGTGCACCGCTGAGTCGCGAGTCGCTGCCCAGCGCAAGGCGATCGGCTGCGCACAGGCGTCGCGGGTCGAGTGTGCGCCCGAGCAGGTTGCGGTTGCTGGTCGGGCACCAGACCACCGCGGCGCCGGTGGCGATGACGCGATCGATGTCCGCCGCGCGCATGCCCACGCCGTGCACCAGCACGCTGTTCGCCGCCAGACAGCCGAGCCGATCCAGTTGTGCCAGCTCCGCCTGCGCGATGGCGTCCGTACCCTCGGCCAGATGGATCATCCAGGGTCGCCCGGCAGGCGTGGCGGCAAAGCTCGCCCGCACCGGTGGCCCGTAACCGGGCCAGCCCAGCGCGTAGCTCCAGCCGTAGTCCCGCAACAGCGCTATCGGAAAATCCAGTGCGTCCAGCGCAGGATGCCAAGGGTCGTGGTGCGCCACGCAGCTCACACCGGCAAGCAGGTTCTTCAGTGCGCCATGGCGGAGCCGCAGCGCTTTCGGCAAGCGCAGTGCGGCGGCGACGGCGGGTTCGGTGAAATGCGCCTGGAACGCCCGTATCCACGCGTAGCTGTTGGCGAATGGTGCACCCGCATGCAATGGCGGCACGGCGTTGACGTGCAGATGCTCGTGCGCGTTGATCAGTCCGGGAAAGATCAGGTGATCGCGCAGGTCGATGCGCCAGGCCCGCGCGGCCAGCGAAGCACCGATCCGCGTAGCCCGGATCGGCAGCGGAGCGTGCGAGGCGCCGGACGGAGTGACCGTGACCGCGCGGCACAGACTGATGTCCAGCATGGCCTGCAAGAAGCCCATGGCGTCAGCGTCGCCGCATCACGATCAGGAAGTGGTCGCCCATGCCACGCAGCAGCGGCAATGCCCCGAGGCGATCGTCGAGCCAGCCCAGGCCGGCGCAGTAGCGACGGTGGCGGCGGTAGTAGTCCACCAGGTAGGGCGGCGGCAGGAACAGGCCGAGCGCACGGTAGCTCGTCAGCTCGAAATGCGCGGCAAAGGCGCGGTAGAACTCGCGTGGCGTGTAGTAGAAGGTCCAGATCGTGTGGCGGTTCATGCCCACCGCGGTGGCACCGCGCGCGGCGCGCACGCCGGCCCGCCGCCAGCGTCCGCGCAGCACATAGTGCACCAGTTCCCATGGGCAGATCCGTCCGATCACCGAGAACATCAGCCGACCGCCCGGCCGCAGCAGGCGCGCGCATTCGGCTGCGACCACATGCAGGTCGGGCGCGCAATTCAGCGGACCGAAATTCGAGTAGATGCCGTCGAAGGAGTCGTCGAGCCGGTCGAGCTGCTGGATGCCGAGGTGCTCGGTGGCAACGCGAGCCTCCATGCCTGCGGCGGCGGCACGCACCTGCGTGCGCGCGACCATCTGTGGCGACCAGTCGGTGGCGACAACCTGATAGCCGCGCCGCGCGAATTCGAGCGCATCCAGACCGGTACCGCAACCCAGATCGAGCAGGCTTCCGCCGGAGGGAAGTTCACGGCACACGCTGTCCCAAACGGTCGAGCGCATGCGCTGGATCAGCTCGTTGTTGCCGCGTGGGCCGTCGTAGTCGGCCGCCACGCTGTCGAAGGCACGCTGCGTATCGAGCAGCTTCGCCTCATCCAGGGAACCGCCGACGTCCCATGCAGGGGGCGCGGGCCGCGGAGGAATCGCGGTTTCCAGAGTCTGCCGCCCGAATTCGTGCTCCCTTTTCATCTCGATCTCTGCTCCGGCGGAACATCCTTCACCATGCGCCACGACATACGGCATCGGCCCCCGCCGATCCAAGGCAAACGCATCTTCATGTGCCTGCCCCATGGGTGCCGATGCGATTCGCTTTGGTTGAATACGATTGGCAGTCAGCGCATGCGGCGGCTACGCCGAACGTCGTGCCACGCTCCTGGCCAGCGCCGCCGACGAGCCAAGGAAAATCCCCAGCAGAAGGCCGATGCCCCACGTCAGCGCGGGGTTCGGAAATGCTTGCTGCTCCGGGACGTAGACCGGCCAGACCGTCGAGGTCTCGTAGGTGTAGGTAGGCCCGAGCCGTTCGACGAGATCATTCTTGGCCTGCTGCAGGCCACGGATCTCACCCTCCTTGTTGGATAGCAGCAAGCTCGCGAGCATCGGATTGGCGACATCCTTGCTTCCCGGCCCCCCCAGGCTTTCTGGTTGGCTCGCTTTCCGGTACCGGGCTTCGTCGGCCTGTGCAGTCTGCAAGTCGCTCTCGATCCCGGCGAGGCGCCCGCGTGCCGACGTCAGCTGTACCGCTTCGAGAGGCTGGTGGATCGTGTGTAGCCGTAGCGCCGTCGCGGTAGCGAGTGCGTCTGCCTGCTGCCGGGAATAAGACCGTACGCTCAGCCTGATCAGCGGACCTGCGTATGGCAGCGGATCCAGCTTCAGGCTCTTGCGGTAGAGGCCGGCCACTGCCGAATTCGGCGCGTAGCCGGCATCTTGAAGAACCTCGTTCTGGAACGGCACCAGTTGCAGCCGCTCCAGTACGCGCTGCAGCGGTTCGACCTTGGGATCCTGCCCTGGCGGCACCGCTCCGACCTGCCCTATCTGGATCCAGACAGTCGCCTCCCACTGGCGTTTCACCAGATGCGCGAACGCATAGGTGCAGGCCAGGGTCAGCACCAGCACGAGTACGAACCACTTCCACCCGCGCGCGAAGATCCGCCACAGATCGACCAGATAGATTTCATCTTGTTCCATGATTCTGTACTCGCTGGAGAGACAACGAAGACACGGCTTGTGTAGTCATGGCGCCATCCCCTGCCTTTCGGTTCGGCAGCCACGCCGCGAACAGCTGCAGGAAAAGGCAGACGGCGATGAAACCTGCATTCGTCCACGTGAAAGCCTGCGGCGCGAACGGCGACATCACGCACACGTAGGACATGCGCAGAAAGATCAACAGGGAGAACAGCGGCACCGTCGGTCGCAGCCGCCGCACGCTCCACAGCAGCATGGCGTACAACACGAACGCCGAAATCACGGCGCCGTAGGGACCCAGTGCAAGCAGGAACGGAAAGAACTCCGTGCCCACGTTGATGTTCGGCGCATCCAGCGGAATGTCTGTGCCGGCAGTCACGACCGAGCCATGCAGGGGAACGAGCTGGTTGATCAGGAAGTCGGCATTGACGTAATGCTTGGCCAGCATCGCGCTGAAGTTGTAGGGGCCCGCGCTGCCGTACAGCAGCAACCACTTGATGCCCTGCGGCGCGGCGCGGTACATCGCGCCGAACGGCAGCGTGACGTAGTCCAGCGTGCCGGAACGCACGATGCCGAGGATCGAGAACACGCTGACGCCCGCCAACGCCAGTGCGCCGACAGCCTTCCAGGGTGGCGGTCTCTCCGGGTCCCGTCGCAGCAGGATCAGCAGTGCGAACGAGAACACCGAAGCGAACAGGCGATTTCGGTCGATCACCAGTACCGGGAACACGAAGCCGGCAACTATCAGGAAATTGCGCAGCCAGCGGCGCCGGGCACAGAGCAGACCGATCGGAGGCAAGACCCAACACATGTCGGAGACGTGCCGGATGTGCTCGCGACCGCCCGCCATCGAGGCGTACGCCGAAGGTTTGTCGAACAAGGGAATCGGATACAGCGCAAGGTCGAGCAGGCAGAACAGCAGGATCAGGCCGGCCAGACCCAGCGCCACAAAGGAGTCGCGGGTGCCGACGTAGTGGCGCGCGCGGAACTGCGCAGCCGCCGGGATGCGCACGCCGGCCAGCACGTCCAGGAGCACGATGGCCGACGCGGTCACCGCCAGCAGGAGCAGACCCTCGAGGTAATCGGCCGGCAGTTCGTAGGTGAACCAGGTCAAGCCGCAGGCGAACAGGATGGGCAGCCCCAGCCAGGTGGAGGGTAATCGCAGCACCGGGTTCATGTTCCCTCCGCGTGCTGTCGCACGGACGGCAACCTGGCCCTGAGGGCCAATGCCAGATACGCCGCCAGGTGACGCAGCAGCGGCCAGGGCCGCCGCTCCAGGAACGAGATCTTGGCGTCGATGTAATGCGACTGTGCCCGCAGCAAGGTCCGGTACGGCTCTTTGAACAAGCCGGCCCTGAACCTCGCCACCTGCCGCGATTCGGCCAGGTTGGCGATGCGGGCTCCCTTGTGGCGCGTTCTGCTCACGTTCGATGCGTGCAACCGATAGGCGCATACGTGGACGTCGATGAAACCGAGCCCATTGCGCGCCGCCAGTCGCAGAAACAGATCCCAGTCTTCGATGCGAAGGCCTTCGCTCCAGCGGTCGGCGGTATCCAGCGCGCACTTGCGGATAAGGACGACCGGCCCGCCAATGGCCCACTGCCGGATCACCGCACGGCGGATGCCATCGTCGGTGAGATAGAGACTCTTGTCGGCGCCGTGCAAGTCGCACATGCCACTGTCGTGCAGCTTGTGCCCGTTGCCGTCCACGACCATGGAGTCGCCGATCACCGCCACCTTGTGCGGATGCTCCTGCAGGTAGCGAACCTGCGCGCCGATACCGCCGGGAAGCAAGTAGTCGTCGCTGGCACCCGGACGCAGGAATTCGCCATTCGCGCGCGCCGCCAGCTCGTTCAGGGTCGCGGCGATGCCGCGATGCTCCCGCCGTACGTACTCGATCGGGATATCCATGCAATGCGCGGCGACCCAGTCGGCGATGCGCGCGCCGGTGCGGTCGGTCGAACCATCGTCGATGATGATGAGTTCCTTGGCCGGATAGGAGTCTTCCAGGACGCTGTCGAGGCAGCGCAACACGTAACGTTCGTGATTGAACGCAGGGATGAGCACCGAGACCAGCGGCGGCATCAGACCCGGCGTCACGTCGAGGGCCGCCATCACACTGTCCCCAGGTAGCGCCGCACCACCAGCACGTTGAAAGCGAGGTAGCCGAGATAGTTGGCCAGGAACGCATACATCGCGCCGACCACGCCGAAGCGCGCGGTGAACAGGTAGACCAGCACGAGGTAGCTGGCCGCGAACACGCACTCCGAGATCACGAACAGCCTGGTCATGGCCTTGGCCAGCATCACGTAGGAAAGGATGAAAGAGGCGATCTTGACTACGTCGCCCGCCAGCTGCGGCGCGTACAACGCGTTGGCAGGCACGAAGTCCGTGCTGAACAGCAGTTGCGTCACCCAGCCCCGCAGCAGGTACACAACCGCCGCCAGGGTTATCACCGCCGGCAAGACGTAGCGATAGGCGCGGCGCAACTCGTGCACCAGCTCTGTGCGATCCTGGATCGAAGCCAGCTTCGGCAGGTAGTAGATGTTGATCGCCGCGGTGAGGAACAGCAGATAGGCATCCGACACCTTGCTCACGGCCTGCCAGTAGCCGACCTGCTGCCAGCCGAGCTGCAGAGCGAGATGGTCGCGCACCGCGATGTTCACCAGCGGCGAGACCAGCGCGGCGGTGAGCGTCATCACGGAAAAGGCCGCCAGCCGCAGGGTCATTTCGCGATCGAAGCGCAGCCGCAGCATGCTGCGCCGGAAATACGAACTGCGCCACCACGCCGGCAATCCGACAACAAGCCACAGCAGCTGCCCCACGATCAGCGCAAGCAGCGCGCCATAAAGCTGCAGCCAGCGCGCCAGCCAGATCACCGTCATGATGCTGAGCAGCGAGCCCAGCACCTGGATCAGCGCCAGCCTGCGCACGTCCATGAAGCCGTTGATCACGGCCAGGATGTAGTTGACCAGCGCAATGCCGAACTGGGCCACGGCAAGCACCCGGATCAGGCCCGCGTAGGCAGGATCGTCCAGCAGCCATTGCGCCAGTTGCCGACTGAACAACAGCGCCAGGCAACCCATCAGCACGGAGGCGCACAGCGCATACCAGAGCGCGGCAGCCAGCAGGCGCGCCAGGCGCGGCGGGTCGTGCCGGTATTCGGCAACGTACTTCACGATGCCGGCGCTGATGCCGCCGCCGGCCAGTACGGCCAGCAACGACATCAGGCTCATGAACTGACCCAGCTTGCCCACGCCTGCAGGGCCGGCGAACCATGCCACGAGCTTGACCACCACCAGCGCCGCCAGCAACCGCGCCGCGGTGGCGATCGAGGAGTAGAAGCCGGCGCGCACGATGTTCATGGCTGGCACTCAAAGGCATTGCAGGCATCGACCACGCACTCCACCGCGACCTCGCCTAGGCTGGGCCCAAGTGGCAGACTCAGTACCTCCTCGTGCAAACGTTCGGTGACTGGCAGCCGTACATCGCGCAGCTCGGCATAAGCCGGCTGGTGGTGCGGCGGCACCGGGTAATGCACCTGGGTTTGCACGCCTCGCGCCTGCAAGTGCTGCTTCAGTGCGTCGCGACTGCGACAGCGCACCACGAACAGATGCCAGGCGTGCTGCTCTTCATGCACCACCTTCGGCAAGACGATTTGCGGATGACGGATACCTTCGCGATAGCGCTGCGCCACACGCCGGCGCAACGCAATGTCGTCGTCGAGGTGGCGCAGTTTCACGCGCAGCAATGCAGCTTGAATTTCGTCCAGTCGGGAATTGACCCCCTGGAAAAGGTGGTGGTACTTCACCTCGGAGCCGTAGTTGCGCAAAGCCGCGACACGCCGTGCCAACCGCGCATCACCGGTGACGACGGCGCCACCGTCGCCCAAGGCGCCGAGGTTCTTGGCGGGGAAGAAGCTGAAGGCCGCCGCATCTCCGAACGCGCCGGCCCGGCGCCCCTCGCTAGCCGCACCGTGCGCCTGCGCGGCATCCTCGATCAGCAACAGGCCGTGCCGCCGCGCCAGGCCGGCCAGCGCCGGCATATCGGCCAGCTGGCCGTACAGATGCACGGCCATGATCGCGCGGGTGCGCGGCCCGATTGCCGCCGCCACGCAGGCCGGATCGAGGTTGAAGGTCGCCGGATCGGGCTCCACCGGAACCGGCACCAGCCGGCTCCCGCTGATGGCGAGAAAGCTGGCAATGAAGGTGTTGCCGGGGACGATGACCTCATCGCCCTCGGCCAGGGCGCCCAGTCCCATGTAGCCGCGCAGGATCAACGCCAGCGCATCGAGCCCGCTGCCTACGCCCACCGCATGGCGCACGCCGCAGTAGGCTGCGAACTCGCGCTCGAAGGCAGCCAGTTCCTCGCCAAGTACATAACGCCCCGAATCGATCACCCGCGCCGCTGCCGCCTTCAGCTCGTCGGCATAGTCCGCATGGACCTCCTTGAGGTCGAGGAACGGCACCTCCATCCGCCGGGCGTCCATCACAGCGTCCACTCGTAGAAGTCGTGCACGATGGCGCGCGCGCCGAAGTATTCCTTCTGCGTGACCAGGCCGCCGTTGAGCACCCTGCCCTCATGCTCGGTCGAGATGCCGAAGCTGAAAAAGCCGTGATTCGCGTAGACGCCGCCGATCAGCTCCGCCAGCAGCAGGCTGAGCGCATTCACGTGCCGCCCTTCCTCCGAGGCGGCCAGGTACTGGGTGTGGACGGTGCGGCCGAAGTCGTACACGAGCGCGCCGGCAAGCAGAACCCCATCGCGCCGCGCCTCATGCAGCACGATGTGCTGCGGGAAGCGCGCCTGCAGCAGGCGCAGCTCCGCGAGGCTGTGGGTCGGCCGGGCGTCGTGCTGGCGAAGCACGTCGGTCAGCAGTGTGTGGAAGTCCTCCGGATCGGCGCCGGTCTGCAAGCTGATGCCGGACTTGCGCGCCTTGTTGACCGCACGCCGGCGACCCGGCGTGAAGTGGAATGGCTCGCGCAGCGCAATGACCGAGGACAGGTCGCGGCGCCGCAGCTGCGCGCCCAACCGATGCAAGGCATACAAATCCTCCTCGCACGGATACGCATGGAAGATGCGCGGCACCGCCTTGTAGACCACGCGCTCCACCCCCAGCGCACGGTAGTGCCCGGCGATCTGCCCGAACACGGCCAGCGTCGATTCGGCGCGCAGGTCATGGGTGGCGATCAACCCGGCATAGCTGAGGCCACCGTGGCTGGTCACCACCTTCCCGTGGATGTTCGCCGGGAATACCGCCACCGCCTCGCCTTGGCGCTCGACGATCAACGACTGGTCGACGAAACGATCGGCGTGGTAGTCCATATAGCCACGCCGATGCAGAAAATTGCCGTTGCGGGACCGGTCGACCAGCGCATCCCAGGCGCGCGCGTCGGCCGCGGCATAAGGCCTAACCGAGAACATGCGCGCCACCGTCGAACCGGGTTGCGTCGGCTTCGGCCACGCCGAAACCGTCCACGCCCATGTCGTTGCCGTTGTAGAACATCAGCAGCTTGTCGCGCTGGCGGATCAGCGCGGGATAGCAAAGCGTGCGCGAATCCCAGCCATCGGCGGACAGCGCGATGCCCAGCGCCTTGTCATGGCGCTCCCAGGCAATGCCATCGTCGCTGGTGGCGATACCGGGGAAGTATTCACCGGTGACGTTGCCGCGCGTGAAATACATGACGTAACGGCTGCCGAAGCGGTACACGCGCGGCCGCCCGATGCGGTACTCGCTTCCTTGTGGACGCAGGCAGACCTGGTCCGCACGGGGGATCGCGGCGAGATCGACCGTCTCCGCATGACGGATGTGATAGCGCGGAAACGGCTGCCCGCCGATGCTTTCCCAGTCGTCGCCCACCGCGTACCACAAGCGCCAGCGGCCGTTCTCATACATGACCGAATGCACCGCGGCTATGGTGCTGCGGCCCGGCGCACGATCCAGGATGGGGGTGTCCTGGGTACGCTGGAAGCTGTTGCCGCCATCGCCGGAGATGGCCAGGCCGCTAAAGGCCAGGAACTTGGCCCTGGCCACGCGCTGGAAGCCGACATAGAACAAGTGCAGGCCGCCAGGCGCATCGACAAGATCGCCCAGGATCATGCCGTTGTCGTCGAAACAGCCCGCCCGACCAAGGTCCAGCACCGGCTCGGCGCTTACCCGCACGATCGTCGCGGGATCGTCCGCCCGTACGTCCACGTAACCGATACGGCTGACACCATCGGCATCGCGAAATCCCGCGTAGACGCGGATCAGCCCGTCGTCGATCCGGTACGGCGTCGGCGTGAGCGCCGAATGGCGCATCCAGCCGCCCACACCTTGCCGCGCGGTGTCGAAGATCAGCCCTTTCTTGGTCCATGTGGTCATGCGCCCGTCAAAGCCTCACATCAAGACTCGACCGATTGGGCACCGCATGCGCCGGCGAGCCGACGTAGACCCGCCCCGGCTCGGTATCGCGGGTAACCAGCGCCCCGGCGCCGATCACGTTGTCGGCGGCGACCTTCACGTGGTCGTTGAAGGTGCTGTTCACGCCGATAAAACTGCTCTCGCCGATCTCGCAATAGCCGGAGATGACCGCATGCGAGGCGACGAACACGTGGTCGCGCACGACCGTGCGATGCCCCACATGGTTGCCGCTCCACAGCACGCAGTTGTTGCCGATGCGTACGAACGGCTGCACCACGTTGCCCTCGAAGATGAAACTGTTCTCGCCCACCTCGGCGTTGCGCCATACGAACGCGCGGGAACTGACGTACGTGGCGAGCTGGTAACCGCGATCCTTCGCGTCGCGATAGAGGCGCGTGCGCAAGCGGTTGAGCTGGCTGGCCGGTATGGCGACGAACACGTCGAATTCCGTCGGCGGATAGCTCGTCTCCAGCGTCTCGTACGCCACCACCGGCCGGCCGGCCAGCATCGTCTGCGCGAGATAGTCGCGCTCGACGCTGAAGGCGGCCACGTGACGCCCGTTGTCGTGTTCGAAGTACTCGCAGGCGATCTGCGCGAACTCGCCCGCGCCGACCAGGACTAGAGGCTTTGGCATGCCACCAGGCCCTCCTGGTACACGGGGCTGCGAACCTCGCGCAGGAAAGCGTCGTAATCGGTGATGTAGTCGGCCGGGTCGTACAGGTGATCGGCCAGCACCATCAGCACGCAGTCCTCGCTGAAGTCGTACAGCTCACGCCACACCATGCTGCCGAGGTGCAGGCCATAGGCGGGGTCATCGAGCCGTACCTCCACCGAGCCGGTGCCGTCGTCCAGCAGGAAGGTGACGGAGCCACGCACCGCCACGGCCAGTTGATTGAGGTGGCGATGCGCGTGTCGCCCGCGGTGCACACCGTCGTTGGTGGCATACAGGTAGTACACGCGCCGGATCTCGAAGGGCACGTCCCGATCCTGTTCCAAGGCGATCAGCATGCCGCGATCGTCGCCATGCTTCTGTAACCGGATGCGTTCGATTTCCATATGCCGAACCAGCCCTTGAAGTTCATGGATATGGCCCACGACACCTGAGTGTCGTCTGGTTGGCGAAAGGTTGTGCCGCGAACGGGAAAGGCATGGCCTGGCGAACCTACGGGTCGTCGACGATCTCCGGGACCGCCGGTTGCCCGATGCAACCTTTCGCCGCCCAACCGGCACTCCGTATCACAGGGCTCCCTGAAGCATCACGCGCATGAGCCTCGCTTCGGCATGAAGCATTCGTGGGGACATGCAAGGGATCGGCTGGATGACGACGACGCGCAGAGATATCCAGGGTCTGGAAAGGGAACGGCGGGCCATGCGCCTGAGGCTGTCGCTGGCGGCGCTGCTCGTCATGATCGCCGGCCTCGGCAACGTGCTGCTGTGGTCGTCCGTGGCGCAGGCGCAGCAGCGTGGCGACACGAACACCGACCAGACCACCGCGCACCAGCCGTCCAGCCGTCTTAGCGACAGCGACATCGCGCGCATGCTGCCGGCCACCGACATGGGTGCCGGCGTGGGGATGCACCATGGCGCCCGCCTGGACACGTCCGACGACGGCCCCGCCACGCCGTTCGATGCGGCCCCGATCCCGAGCAATCCGTTGGCGCCAGGCGCGGACGCGATCGGCTCGAAAAGCTGCGCAAGCTGCCATGCACTGGAAAACATGCAGGCCGCGCACAGCCTGCACGTCGCATCGTTCCGCGCCGGCAGCGCCAGCAGCGGACCGCAGGCTGCATGCGAAGCCTGCCACGGTCCAGGCTCGGAGCATGCAAAGCATCCCTCGGCGCCCGGCCTGATCATTGCCTTTACGCACGACGCCAAGACACCGATCGACACCCAGACGCGCACCTGCCTGAGCTGCCACGTCGGCGGCGCACGCCAGCACTGGATCGGCTCGGTGCACCAGGAACGCGGCCTGTCGTGCACCGACTGCCACAACCCGATGACGCGACTGTCAGCCGAGGGCGTACTGGCGAACGATTCCGTCAATCAAGTGTGTTCGACCTGTCACCAGGACATCCGCGCCCAGTTCAACCGCCGCTCGCACATGCCGCTGCCGGAAGGGCAAATCTCCTGCGTCGACTGCCACAACCCGCACGGCACCCTCACCCAGCCGCTGCTGAAAACCGACACCGTCAACGAGACCTGCGAAACCTGCCATGCAGAGAAGCGCGGCCCGTTCCTGTTCGAGCACGCGCCGGTGGCCGAGAACTGCCTCAACTGCCACGCCCCGCACGGCTCGAACCAGGAAAACCTGCTGGCCTTGCCGGTGCCGATGCTGTGCCAGCAATGCCATACGAACACCGATCACCCCAACGACTTGCTGACGCGCCAGAGCCTGCGCAGCGGGCTGGTCCCGGACGAGCGCGTGATGGAACGCGGCTGTCTGAACTGCCATAGCAACATCCACGGCTCCAACGATCCCAACGGCGCCAAGTTCCACCAGTGACCCGCCATCCGGCGAAGGGCGGAGAGCGATGCTCAAGCACAAACCCCTGGCTGCGTTGCTTGGATTGGCATTCGGCATCGCAGGTCCCGCTTCGGCGCTGGCGCAGAGCGACTCCAGCGACAGCCAGCGTGTAGGCAATACCCAGTTCGGCAACAGCTTCGATCCCACCGGCTGGGCGGCATTCGACACGCCGGATCCGACCGGCATGTCCTACCTGCATGCCGGCCAGCTGCGCACGCCGACCGGCGTGCTCTACCCCTGGCCCCGCCAGGTACCCGACGAGGCCAGGCTGGGCAGCGGCGACTGGACCTATTCGTGGCTGGCCGAATTCGGCTACCTCCATGCCAGCGGCGACCGCAACGACGAATTCTTCCGGATGTATTCGGGCTGGCGGAACGGCGCCGCCCTGGGCATGCTCGCCTTCTCCGCACTGAACCACCGGACCGGCCAGTACGTCGACTTCCGCGGCAGCCGGATCAGTAGCCAGGACCAGTACTACCGCCTGCGCAGCGGCCGCTACGGCGACTACCACATCGAGGCGTTCTACCGGGACATCCCGCACACCTTGAGCACGACGGCCTATCCGCTGTGGAATGGCGTGGGTTCCACCGATCTGACCCTGCCCAGCGGCCTCGCCACCGGCAGCACGCCGGCACAGGTGCAGGCCGTGGAAGCGAACCGGCCACGCCGCACCCTGTCGGTAACGCGCCAGAGCACCGGCATCAGCTGGGAGGGTGCGCTGACCCGCGACTGGATCGGCTACGCCGGCGTCACCAGCGAAAACCGCACGGGCGACCGCGACTGGGGCGGCCCGATGTACCTGACCTACTTCTTCGTTGCCCCGGGACCGGGCGGCCCAGGAACGGCGAGCCTGCCGGGCACGTTCGGCGGGCAGTACGAAACCGTGCGCCCGGTCGACTTCACCACGACTGACGTCAACCTTGGCCTGCGCAACAAGGGCGGCGCCTCGGGCTGGCTGGTCAACTTCACCATGACCGGCTCCTTCTTCCGCGACCACAAACGCAGCCTCAACTATGCCGTGCCATTCGCCGTATCGCCGGGTTTCACCTCGGTCATCACCGGAGGCACCTGGTCACTGGAACCGGACAACAACTACTACAACGTAAGGATCGAGGCGTCGCATCCGCTGAAGCTCTGGCACGGCGAGTTGTCTGTCTCGGCGGCCTACAGCAGCATGCGCCAGAACGACACGCTGCAGGCACCGCTCAACCCCATGTATTGCCCGAGCGGACAGTACCTCGGCACGACCGGCATCGCCTGTGCGGATTGGAACACCACCGCCGCACTGTCGCGGCAGGATGGCGATGCGCGCATCGACGCCGGCCTGTTCAACCTGCGCCTGGATTTCCGTCCCACCGCGAAGCTCAGCTGGCACCTCAACCTGCGCCAGCGCGACGAGGACAACATGACGCGCTACTCCATGTACAACCCGTTGACGGGACAGTACGGCTACGTCCCGGAGAACGGCGCGGAGCCGATCGTCACCGGAGGGAGCGAACTGTTCCAGCCCGGCAGCCCGCTTTACCAATCGAACTATGCGCAGATCGCCAGCATCCCCTTCAGCTACAACGACCGCAAAACCGAGCTGGGCGGCAGTTACCGGATAAACCAGGACAACACGCTGGGCGCGAGCTACCTGCTCGACTACCAGACGCCGCGCCCGCGCGAACGCACCTACATCAACGACCAGCACATCAAGCTGAGCTGGGATACCAAGGCCATGGGCAACGCGACCTTGCGCCTGAGCTATGAGTACCAGAAGCGCACGGGAGGGCCTTACAACCCCGATCCGTACCTCGCCGCGTATTCGCCATCCATGCCCGGGTACGTGCAGCTTGCGATCGGCTATACCGCGTTCACCGTCGCCCAGATGTACAAGTACGACATGAGCAACCTCGAGGCGAACAAGCTCAAGGCGATCCTGACCATGCCGCTGGGGACCACGGCAACCCTCAGCGCCACGTTGTACGGCAATCGCAGCCGCTACGGTGCCGATATCGGGCGGCAATCCTTCGATACCACCGGCGCCGACCTGTCCTGGGACTGGGCGCCGGACGCGGCGACCTCGATGAGCGCCTATGCGGGCATCGAGTCGAGCCGGCTCAAGCAAGGCAACGTCAACGACAACGAGGCGCTGACCTTTTCATCGCCGGGGCAGGCCGACCCGCAATTCGGCGGCCCGTTTTTCCCGTATGCCAATTTCTGGACGGCGACGGACAACGAGCGCGATGTCGACGCCGGTGCGCATTTCAAGCACAGCTTCTCGCCGCGGGTCAGGCTGGATCTCGACTACGATTACACCTATTCGCGCGGCGTCGACAGCTACAACTATGCCAGTCTGGCGGCGATCTCCACGGTGTACCGGTCGATCCTGACCGCGGCAGATGTCGGCAACAGCTTTCCGGCCAACGTCTATCGCATGCAGACGCTCACGGCACGCCTGAACCTGGCGCTGACCCGGAAGCTGGGCCTGGCCCTCTATGGGAAATACGAATTCGGCAACTACGCCGACTGGCATTACGCCGGCTTCGACACACCCGCCAACCTGATCGTCGGCAATCGCGTCTTCACCGAGCTCGGGCCGCAACCGCACTGGCATGTCCTGCTGGTGGGCGCCTTTGTGACCGTGAAGCTCTGAGGGGAACGCCGCGATGTCTTCCATGCATCGTTTTCTTCACTTGCTGGCAGCCGCCGCGCTAGGGGCCGCCACGCTCCTGACGGCCGCGGCCGACGGCACGGCGGCGCACAAGCCGGCGGCGTGGGCAGATCTCCGCCGGCAGCCGCCGATTGCCGGCGACATCCGCGCCGGCCAGGCCAAGTCGACCGTCTGCGCGGCCTGTCACGGGCCGCAAGGCCTGGCCATCGCACCGAATTTCCCAAACCTGGCCGGGCAGTCGGCGACCTATCTCTACGTGCAGCTGAAAACCTTCAAGGGCGGCCAGCGCAACGACCCTGTCATGAGCGGCCAGGCTGCCACGCTGGGCGACACGGACATGCGCAATCTGGCTGCTTACTACGCTTCGCTCCCGGCCAAGCCGGCCGGCCAGGCCGAACCGGCCTCCCGCGGCGGACGGCTCTTTCTCGATGGCGATCCGGCCCGCGGCATCCCCCCTTGCCAGGCTTGCCACGGCCCGACCGGGCACGGTCCGCTGGCGTATCCCGGCGATGCGCCACAGCCGCCCTGGGCGACCTTCCCTCGCCTGCACGGCCTGTCCACCATCTACGTGACCAAGGCGCTGAATGATTTCAGGAGCGGTGCACGCGGCGACACCAGCAATGCGCAGATCATGCACGGCGTGGCACAGACACTCGACGATGCGGACATACAAGCGCTGTCGAGCTACATTGCGACGCAATGATCCGACACCTCTGCTCCAGCGCCCCATCGAGGCAGGCATGAGGGACGATGGGTGCCACCTGCAGCGAAGCCGCCGCCCGCGATTCGCACTAGGCTCCACAAGGCCGGGAACCGCCCGGATGGCGTGGCGCGGACCATTCAAGCCATGAATCGATCCGTATTCGGTTTGGCATCGCTGGCATTTGGCAGCTGCTTTTCATGGGGATTGCACGCCCAATCGACGGGTTTCCGCGGTGCCGTGGGGCTCAGTTCGCAACTCGTCGACCGCGGCCAGGCGATCACCGCCAATACGCCGATCCTGCAGGGAGCCGCCTCCTGGACCTCCCCTGGCGGCTGGTCGCTTGGCCTGTCGGCAGGCACCGAGCTGCGCACGCCAGGCCATCTCGCCGAAGCTTCCGCCCAAGCCTCGCGCTTCTGGTCCCTGTCCAGTGCCTGGCAGATGCAAATGGATCTACTGTATTACCGCTACGCCGGTTCGGCCCGCATGCGCAGCTTCGATCGCGCCGAGGCAGGCGTTCACTGGATGTACCGCGATGTACTGACTTTCGGTTTGTCGGCCGTGCGTGTTCTGGGCGCGGAGGATCGCCGGTTGCGGGGGGTCGCCGACCTTGATTTCCACTGGCCGTTGCCAAGGCATTTCTATCTTTCCGTCGGGGCGGGCATTGCCCAAACCCCCGCCGTGCCCTACCACGCCTACGCCGCGTCCTACCGTACCGACGAGTACACAAGCGCCAACGACAACAGCGACAACTACGAGTACGAGTACAAAGCCCCGAATTCCTATCGCTATGGGCATGTGGGCATGATATGGGCCATGGGCGACTGGCATGCGGAGCTCGAGCGTATCGTGACCGACCCTCGTATACGCAGGCAGCGGGGTATCCCCGCCGTCGCGCCGTGGGTTGCGACGGTTTCGTGGTCCTTTTGATCGAGAGGCAACCTTTTCGCGTCCGACGGATACTCATGAGGGCACCGACTGATAGCCCATGAACGAAGCCGATACTGACGCTGATGTCATCGACCGCATGCTGCTCCAGCGCATGGCGACGGGCGACCGCGCCGCATTGGCGACGCTGTACCGCAGTTACCACGGCCGGTTGTGCCGCTTCATGTCCCGTCTCACCCGACGCAGCGATATCATCGAAGAGGTCATCAATGATTGCTTCTGGATCACCTGGCAGAAAGCGGGTGAATTCCGCGGCGACTCGCGCGTTTCCACCTGGATCATGGGCATTGCCTATCGCTGCGGACTCAAGGCGTTGCGGCAACACGGCGACGAGCCTGTCGAATACGAAATGCCGACGGACGAACGCCTCGTCTCCAGCGATCCGGATGAAGACCGCGAATTGCGCGACTGGCTGGGCAAGGGGCTTGAGCACCTGTCGGCGGACCAGCGCGTGGTGATCGAACTGGTCTACGGCGTGGGGCATTCGCTGGACGATGTCGCGGCCATCATGCAGTGCCCCTTGGGCACGGTGAAGGCGCGCCTGTTTTATGCCCGGGTCAAGCTTCGCAACGTGCTGCCCATCCTGGCCGGCCATTCGACCGCCCGCAAAGAGGGGGCGCCATGACGACCGCCATGGACTCCGGAATGGATTGCCCGCACGCCTGGGCATTGATGCCCTGGGTGCTGCAGGACAGTGCCTCGAAGGAACAAGCTGCCCGGCTGGAGAATCACCTGGCTGGCTGTGCGTCGTGCCGCGCCGAGTTTGCGCAGCAGAGCCGGCTGCGGCTCGCGCTGTCGCTGCCGTCGGAGCAGCCGCTGGACGCGGAGGCCGGGTTGCAGCGCCTGCTGGACCGACTCGATGTGTCCGACCCCCAGAAAACCCCCAGGCAGCCACGATCGCGCACCTGGTTGGTGCGGGTGTTGGCCGCCGCCGTGCTGGTCCAGGCGATCGGACTCGGCGTGCTTGGCCTCAAGCTGGTGTCCGTCGGAAACCCGCCGTACCGCACGTTCAGCGAGACACCGCCGCCTGCGCCGCCCGGCGCGATCCGCGTGGTGCCTGATGCGAGCATGACACTGGCTGACTGGGACGCCTTGCTGCACGCACTTCATCTGCAGGTGGTGCGCGGCCCCAACAGCGTCGGCGCCTATACGGTGGCACCGACAGATGCCGCATCGACGGTCGGGCAGATTCTGCCGAAGCTCCGCGCCACCCCTGGCATCCGCCTGGCCGAAGCCATCAGCGCCCCGCCATGAGCGGCCGTACGCTAGTCCTCGCAGTACTCATCATCGCCATGGGTGCATTCGCGCACCGGGCGGTGGCCAGCGACGCGCACCGCGACAGTAGGAACGTACCGGCCACGGCGGCGGCGTCGATGGATGCACAACGCGACATCGTGCTAGCGGTCGACAACTTGTTGGAGCCACCATCGACGCGCTCGGGTTCCAGCCTGCTGGGCTACACCCCACCTGCGCGCTACGGCGCCGGACAGCGTGCCTTATCCGTGATGGACACGCTGAAACAGCGCTATGGCCTGCGTGAGATTGCCGGCTGGCCAATCAAGCCGCTCGGCCTGTACTGCGCCGTGTTTGAACCTCCGCCCGGCATGTCCCGGGACGAGCTGCTCAAGATGCTCGCCGCGGACGCGCGGGTGCGGCTGGCACAGCCGCTGCAGGATTTCGCCGTCTACGCGCAGCAGGACGCGCCGCCGCGCCAATACAACGACCCCTACGTGGATCTCCAGCACGGCTTCGTCGACACCGCCGCAGCCCGTGCCCATACCGTCAGCCAAGGCAGCGGGGTGGACGTCGCGATCATCGACACCGGTGTGGATGTGCACCATCCCGAACTACGGGGGCGCATCCACGACGTGCACAATCTGGTGGACGACGGCGATCGCACCTCCGACACCGATCCTCACGGCACCGAAGTGGCCGGCATCATCGCCGCCAACGGCAACAACCACCAGGGGATCGTCGGCATCGCTCCCGAAGCCACGCTGAGCATCTACAAAGCGTGCTGGTATCCGCCGACACCAGGCGGCGGCGCGCGCTGCAATTCCTTCACCCTGGCCAAGGCGCTGGCGGCGATCGTCGACACCCGGGTACGCATCGTCAATCTGAGCCTTGGCGGCCCGGTCGATCCATTGCTGCGCATGCTGCTGACGCATCTGCTCGAGGAGGGGCGCATCGTGGTAGCCGCCATGCCTCCAGAGGGAGCGCCCGGCGGCTTTCCCGGCAGCGTGCCGGGCGTCATCGTCGTACGGATGGCGGATACGGCGGCAGCCCCACCCGGTGTGTTGAGCGCCCCCGGGGTGGACATCCTCACCACCCAGCCCGGCAACGGCTACGACTTCACTACCGGTTCATCCATGGCCGCCGCCCATGTGAGCGGCATCATCGCCTTGCTGCTGGCACTTGCTCCGAAACTTGATGCGCGCAGCGCCCATGACCTGCTGCTGGACAGCAGTAAAGTCACTGGCGGCGTACTGCAGGTGAATGCCGCCGAAGCAGTGGAGCACTTGCGTGGCGCGCGGCGAAACACACCCTGAGGCCGGCAACCGGCACCACCCCGGGACCACGGGCGACCGTGAAAGCCCGCTGCCCGACGTCGCCGTCCACGCCCATTCGCACCCGGGTGGCGTTCTGGACTGGGTAGGCATGAACGGTATCGAGATGCCGGTACATTTCGATGCCGGCAACGGCGACCTGCAGCGCGCCAGCGCCCGGGTGGGCCTGTTCGTCGACCTGGCGCAGCCGGACCGGCGTGGCATCCACATGTCCCGCCTGTATCTGCTGGCGGACGAATATCTGGCCGTACGGCCGCTGGATGCAGCACTGCTCGAATCCCTGCTGTGCGCCCTTCTCGTCTCGCAGCGCGGCCTGGCCCAGCGCGCACGAACCAGCTTGTGCTTCGACCTGCTCGTGCGTCGTGCGGCGCTGCGCAGTGGCCATGCGGGCTGGCGCGCCTACCCGGTGTCCATCGACGCCCGTCTGGATAGCGACGGCTTCCACCTGGAGTTGGGCACCGAAGTGACGTATTCCTCTACCTGCCCCGCCTCTGCGGCGCTATCGCGCCAGCTGATACAGCAACAGTTCGCGCACGATTTCGACGCAACCCAACCACTGGAGCATGCAGCCGTACTGGCCTGGCTGGGCACCGAGCGTGGCATCGTCGCCACACCGCACGCGCAACGTAGCGTGGCGCGACTTGCAGTGCGCTTCGCCGAAGCTGCGCCACTGAACCTTATCTCCCTGATAGACCGTGTCGAACACGCGCTCGGCACGCCAGTGCAGACGGCTGTGAAGCGCGAAGACGAACAGGCTTTCGCACGCGCCAACGGTGCCAACCCCATGTTCTGCGAAGACGCTGCGCGCCGCATCCAGCGTGTACTGGATGACGATGACACCATCGTGGACTTTCACGTCCGTCTCGAGCATCAGGAAAGCCTGCACCCGCATGACGCCGTGGCGCAGGTAAGCAAGTCGATGTCCGGGAAGGTCCAGCGGGACCGGTGTTCAGCCAGCGAGTTGGCCGGCGGCGCTTGAGTGCGCACACCGATGAAGTTGATCAGTAGAACCCATCGATCATGGTCCGGTGTCGCCCACATTGCGGGTGACGCAAAGGCCGAAAATAGAACTGTCAAGATTACGGAGAGCCGCATCTGCTGCCTAACGCTGGAGTTAAGCGGCGGCGAAGGCGTTCACCTTGAACGAGATGTTAGGCAGCATGACCTGCGCCGGAAAAATGTAGCCAATCAGGCAGTGAGTTCGGCTGGGATATTAGCCTGGTCCCATGCGCGCCGGACGGATGCCGGTGGCTGGTAACCCAGTGCACTGTGTGGTCGTTGCTCGTTGTAAAACTGCCGCCATCGCTCGATGAGCACCTTGGCCTCCGCGCGGCTTCGGAACCACTCGCGGTTGAGCAGCTCGTCGCGCAACTTGCTGTTGAAGCTCTCGACGAAGCCGTTCTGCCATGGACTGCCCGGCGCGATGAAGGCCGGACCGATGGCGGCATCGCGTAGCCAGCGCATGACCGCCGCTGCGGTGAACTCGGCGCCGTTGTCCGAGCGCACGTAGGCCGGCTTGCCGTACAGGCGCATCAACCGTGACAGGACCAGGATGACATCTTGGGCACGCAACCGGGCCGCCACCTCGATGGCCAGGCATTCGCGGGTGTGCTCGTCGATCACGCACAACATCTTCAGGCTGCGCCCATCCACCATCTGATCGTGCACAAAGTCGTAGCTCCATACTTGGTTGGGCGTGACCGCGCCGGGCAATCGGATGTCATGGCCGCTGCGCCGGCGTCGGGGACGGCGACGTGGGATGTTCAAGCCCAGATCGCGCCACCGGCGCCGCACTCGGGACTGGCCCAGTCCCAGCCATACCGCCATGCGGCGGTAGCCGAACCGCGGCATCTGCGTCGACGCCGTCACCAGTTTTCGCCCAAGGCTTGATCCTTGGCCGGTTGCTTCAAGGTGTAGCTGGCGACGCGACGGCTCAGCCCGAGGTAGCCGCAGGCTTTGCGCTGGGAGATACCCCGGCAGGTCAGCGCCTCCAGTGCGGCGCGGCGTCCCGACGGGGATGTCATTTTTTTCGGCTGAACTCCTTCAGCCCGTCGATCACCAAGACCTGCTCAGCCAGCAACCGTTTCAGGCGAGCGTTCTCCGCCTCCAGATCCTTCAGTCGGCGGGCATCGGGCACATCCATGCCGCCATATTTGTTGCGCCAGCGGAAGAACGTCTGCTCGCTGATGTTGTGGTGCTTGCAGAGCACCTTGATCGGCACATCGCCAGCCTCGCTCTCGCGCAGGACCGCGATGATCTGCTCTTCGGTGAATCGCTTCTTCATGAGTTCTCCTTGCCTGATTAGGGTAGAGAACTCACCTTCCAAGTGGCTACACGTTTCGGCTCAGGTCACCGAAGCCGCGGGGTTGCAGCGCCTGGTCGGACAGCAGGCCAAAGCCGTGACCGGGGTTGTCCTTCCGGTGGGCTTCGATCGCCTCGATCAGTGCCGTGTCGTCCCGCCGGTGCGGGACGTAGTGCCGTGCCGAGCGCGACAGGCCCAGTGTGCGGTCGGCACGACAGACACTCAGGCCGTGATCGGTCTGCATCGCCAGACTCAGCTCCAGTCGCCGCGTCTGGCTCAGCCTTTTCGCGACAGGACGTCCTTTAGCTCGTGATGTTCCAGCGCCAGATCGGCATACACGCGCTTGAGCCGGGCCAGCTCGCTCTCGACGTCCTTCAGGTGGTGCAACTGCGACACCTCCATGCCGGCGTACTTGTTCTTCCAGACGTAGTACGTCGGCTCGCTGATGCCGTGCTTGCGGCACGTCTCAGCGACCTTCTCGCCGGCCTCGACCTCCTTGAGGATCCGGACGATCTGTTCCTCGCTGAACTTCGACTTCTTCATGCAGAGCTCCTTCGGTGGGGAACTCTACTTCCGACTGGCTCGAATCAACGAGGACGCTTCAGGACTAAATTATTTCGTGAATTCATGGGCATTATTACAAGTGTTTTTTTAAGTAAGCCCCCCATGCCACGGAGAAATTAGGGTAATCAGACCAATTCATATCATTAAAACGTGGATATTCATGTGTCCCATCTTGCATATATTCTTTGCAATCTGATTGAGCCATCGATCGAATTACAGATCCAACGGCTCCCGGCAGCGCTGCTGCCGGCACTCCAACATCCGATACCGCTCCTTCAGCATCTGTTAGTACGACTGCAGATGCTTCATTTACGGCGAACTGAATTGCATTATCCCTCTCCTGCTTGCCGATAGAATCTTGCAGGCCAAATGGATCGATATAGCTCAGCGGATTCCCCCCAACATAGGCATAGAAATCGTTCTGACCACCTGCAAACCCCATAGGATCCTCCGAGAGGAACCGCTTCATCGTCGTACTGTAGTAACGAGCACGATAGTAATAGAGGCCACCTCCATCGTTCTCGCGGCCAGTGTACTGGTAGGGATTACTGGTCCCAGTGTTGCTAGCAGTCACCTTGCCATAGGGGCTGTACTGATACTGCTGGACCAGGTTGCCGCCGCCGTCGGTGAGGCCGATGGTGCTGCCCTGCGCATCGGTCAAGAAATACGCAGCGCCCGTAGCCTCCGGCCGAGCAAAGTACTGATCCACGCCAAGCCCAGTCAGGATCGGTGTCACCGTACCGCCCTGAGTCTCCAGTACAGGGGTGGCGCCGTCGTACAGATAGGTGGTGACGGTGCCGCCATTGAGGCTCTTGGACTGCCGACGCCCCATGGCATCGTAGGTGAAACTGGCGACTACGGTACTGCCCTGCTGGATCTGGGTCAGCTGGTTTCTCGCGTTCCACGCGTAAGTGCGTACGCCATCGGATGTCACATTGCCGTTCGCGTCATATTGGAGCGTGGTGCCGTTGTAGCTCGTCTGCCGGTTGTTGAGATCGAAAGTGCCCGCCTGGCTGGTCGCAGTGGGCAAGGTATCCGAAGCGAAAGTCCCGATCTGGCTGACGCGCCGGCCGACGGTGTCGTAGGTATAGGCGAGGTTACCCAGACTGGTACCGTTGCCCTGGGCATAGGCAATGCCCGTGACCTCGTTGGCGTTGTCGTAGCCGTAGGTTTCCGTGACGCCGTTAGGCAAGGTCAGCTGCTGCAGCCGATTGGCGTTGTCAAAGGTACGCGTCAGGCCGGTGCTGCCCTGGGCGAGTGCGGTCAGGCGATTCGCGTTGTCGTAAGTGTAGTTCACCTGGGCCTGCACACCCGCAACCATAGACTGCCGCCGGCCCGCGGCATCGTACTGGTAGCTCACTGTGCCCTGCGGACTGACCTGCTGGGTCAGTTCATTCAGACCGTTCCAGGCGAACTGTTGGATGCCGTTGATCGAGTCGTTGAGCTCGATGATTCGGTTGCCCACGTCGTACGTAGTGATCACGTTCGATCCATCGGCGTAGGTGGTCTGGCTCAGGCGGCCGAGCGCGTCGTAGCTGTACTGCGTCAGCTGGCTCTTGCGATCGGTGCGGGTCAGGACATCCCCCGTGCCGTCGTAGGTCCAGGACTCGGACTGATTCAGTGCATCGGTACGCTGTTTCAGCCAGTTGCGGGCGTTGTACTGGTAGCTGATGGTGCCGCCCGTAAGCGAGCCCGCGGTAGGCGGCAGTGTCACGGATTGCACATTGCCCATGGCGTCGTGCTGGATGGCCGTGGTGTTGCCCATCGGATCGACGAACGTATTCACCCAATCGTTGTTGGGGTCGTAGGTCCGGCGCGAGATGTTGCCGGCCGGGTCGGCTACGGCCACCTGTCGACCCAGTGGATCCGTGGTGAAGGTGGTGACGCGACCGAGTGCGTCGGTGACCGCCTGCAGGTCATACGCCTGGTAGCTGAAGGTCGTTGCGTGATTCAGCGCATCGGTGACGGTCAGCGGCTGGCCGCTGGGGCTGCAGGTGATGGTGGTGGTGTTTCCAAGCGGATCTGCGACCTGGGTCAGGCAGCCATTGGTATAGGTGAACGTGGTGGTGTGGCCCAAGCCATCCTGATAGGTGGCGATCTGGTTGTAGTCGGGCGTCCAGGTGAATTGCTCGGTCACGCTGCTCGGCGTACCGGCCAAGCCAGTCAGGTTGTGAGTGAGCACGTTGCCACGGCTATCGTAGGTATAGCTATTGGTTCGGCCCAACGCATCGGTTACCGAATCGACCAGGCCAGAGCTCTCTCGTGTATAGGTCGTCGTCTGCGCAAGAGGGGTACCGGAGGCACGGGCAACCGAAGCGGGATAGCCACTGACCGGATCGAAGTTAGTGACGGTGGCGTTGCCAACGGGGTCGGTGACGGTAGTCGACGTTGTGTTGTCGTTGCTGTCCTGCTGATATGCAAACGTAAAATTGCTGCCATCTGCTAGCGTCTGTTTAACGACCTCCAGACTGCAATAGGTGTTCGAGGCGGTCGTATGCCCATCGCGGTCGACCATGGTGCTCAAAGTGCCCGGCACCGGGTAGTAAGGGCACGAACTGACGCTCACCTGCCCCTTAGTACCAGAGGTGGCGACGGGCGCGGAAAAATTCTCGTTGTAAGTAAATTGCCCCGTGGTGCTATCCGGGTACGTCACTTTGTCAAGGAACGCGATAGTGGCTGAATTTCCGGAGGCTGGAGGCGGTGAAGATCCATCTGCTGCCCAACCTGCCACTGGCACCGTGTCAGTATGGTAGTTGTAAGCCCAAGTACGCCCACTGTTGTCTACAACGGACTGCACATTGTTGTTGGCATTGTAGGTAAAGCTCAGGTACCGCCCGCTGGGCGACGTTACCTGTTGCACAAGGCCACCATTCTTGGCTAGCGATACTTCATTTCCGAAGCGGTCGCGAATCAGGTAGAGACCATTGAAATCGTCGTACCAATATTGCGTACCATCACGTGTCTGCAGGTAGTAGCACTCTGATCCATCGGGATTGTTGCAGTCCGAAGGACTGTACGGCGCATTAAGGACGGCGCCGATATACTGTGTCTCGGACCCGCTGTAAACCCAGGATTGCGCGACGCCGAGCCGTGGCGTTATGGAGGAGAACGGCGCCAGCAAATAGCCGTTGGGCAAGCGCACACCTTGTCCTGGATCAGTCCAGGATCTGGATGGACTGTAGACGAAGCTGTCGAAGTTAGAGCGCCAGCCGCCAAACATACGTGTTTCGGACGTAGCTGCGGCGTTGAGCAACACCTGTGAATTGATAGCATGCCAATAGCGCACCAGCTGAAGCGGAATGACATCGTTGATGGTGACGTCGACCTGCGCTTCTGTCAGCGTCCCTGATCCAAGATCTACAGGATCAGCGCAGCAAGGACCATTCGGCTTGGCCGGCTTTGCATCCCCAGGATTGGCATCACCTTCGGCCCAACTGGCCGATGTCAGGGTTTCCAGATGAACGCCAACGGCTGGTTTCAACTGAGCTCCGTCGGGGGTGATCTTACCCTTGCCGTAGTGTTGCCAACCAACCTCCGGACTGTAGGCAATGAAATCGCCTGGCGTGCCGGCGGGAACGTGATCGTAATTTGGATAGGTAAGCGTGATGCCTTGGGTCTGGTGCGGATCAATGTTCTGGACCGTAGCCCCACCAGGTTGCAGGCTGAAATACACCGGAAAGTTGAGCGGAGTCAGGACGGGCGATCGGTCTGTCGGTGTCGGCACAATGGCCAGTTCAGTGACCACTTTGCCTTTACGGTCATGAATCACGGTGCCGGCAGGGATGAATATCTCGAGGCCCGGCATGTCCGGCTGCATCACGATCATGTCGCGTGTCGTAGGTGACGGCAACTCGATCTTGTCACGCGCCAAAATCCGCGGCAGATACATTCGATAAGGCAGCGGCGTCACAAGTCCAGTTTTTAAATCCACACCAGCGAGAAATTGGCCGTACTCGTGACCAGCGGAATCCGCAGTGGAACCGTCCACGTACAGCACTTGGCGACCGGAAGACACGCCCTGCAGAACGAAATCACCATGGATATCGGTGCGTACGTGCGCAGATCCGATGCTGACATCCACATTGGCAACGGGAGTGCCATCCACCAACGCGATGCGGCCGCTCACGCCAGCAAGACCACGACCCGAATGTCGCCGACGCAACAACGCGATATGTGCGATCTCTTGCGGCGTCATTTCCGGCATGTTGGCACGCCAGTGCGCATGTCCGGCGGCACCGGCTACGTCCTGCCCCGGATACCAAGCGCCATCCTCAAAATAGCTGTGCGGCCGACAGAGCATGACTTGAGTGGTTATCCGCGCGGTACAGGGACCAGTTGCAACAGCATTCGAGATGCCCGCACCGGTCATCACACGCAGGGGCGATGAAACCAAGGTGCCCGAAGAGGGGCTCAGCAGGCCAACCATGCCCGCTGCAAGGCTTGCGGCACTCGTAGGGACTGCTACGCCGCCCTTCGGTTGAACGGATAGCGCGGCTTTTCCTGAGGCTTGCACGGAGGCGACCAAAAAATCTATCGCAACGAACATCATCGTAGACCGACGTTGCGACATGACTCCTTGCATGAATAGCGTGTAATGCGCGCCGGGAAACAAGTCACGTGCTGGTGCAATAAAGGCCAGGCGACCACCTTCCACACCCACTACCTTAATAGGCGTTTGCCCCCCAGGACCGAGCAACGTAATCGTTTGTGCATTGAGCGTATGCGGATCCATCGGCTCGGAGAATCGGAGCGATAGAATTCCGTCAGCCGGAAAATCGACGGCATTCGCATTCGGCGAGGATGCCATCAATTTCGGATTGGCGAGGCCACCGTCAGAGGCTACTGCCGCCACTGCAGTCACAGAGCGGAATTGCTGCGTGCGGGGATCGAACACCGTCGCCGCGGCAACAGGGTGACCCATCAGATCGAAGCCGCCGTTCAGTCGAACTGTTCCGTTTGGAAGCAGGACTGCGCTCTGGCCAAGACGAGCCGGCGTCAAAGGATTGGTTACGATTTCGTAGGCGTTGGTGCGCGGGTTCCAGATCTCCGCGGGTGGCATGCCGTTTGACAACGTGGACCAACCACCAGCAAAGAATACCCGGCCATCGGACAAAACGGTGGCGCTGCCGGCAACCCGCGGCGACAAGGGCAAATCCGTTGCCGGCGACAGAGAACGAGTGGCCGGATCGAACCACCAGCCATGGGTAAGCGCCCTACCCTGCGCATCCATCCCCCCCAGATCAACACCCGCCCATCCGGCAATACCGTTGTCAATGCAAATCGTTGCGCTTGTGGCAGTAGCACACGTTGAGAAGACGACAAGAACCCAGCGAGCGAAGTGGAAGTAAGAACTAGTTCGGCGCCTTGCACTGTTAGTTGCCGCCCATCTGGTAGCAGTATCGATGGGGATGGCATGCTTTGCAGATCCGCCGCCAACACAGATGAAAGCGACAGCGTGGACGCACCTTGTTGGGCTCGCGAACTAGAAAGGCAAACCAAAGTCGCAACAAACACCAGCATCGTGCAGAGCAAGCGGTAACTCGATTGGCGCATTGTGTCCGTCATGGCTGGCATTCCTATCGCGCATCAAACGATTGACCCGATCCCACCCGCGCCATCTACTGCTGAGTCACCGCCGCCGTGAAGCTCATGGTGTCGTTGTTGGAGTTCGGCGTAACTTGCACCTGGTACGCGCCACTCGTCAGGTTCTGCAGGCTCAATACGCAGCTACTACCGATGTAACACCAAGCCCCGGCCACATTCGCGCCGCCCGGAGCGTAGACATTCACCAAAATAGCGTTGTCTGGAGACTCACTCAGGCTGCTGATCCCAAGGCTCACATTCTCGCCAGTAGTCGCCGTAAAGATCATAAAAGCTTGTTGACCGGGAACGCTTGAAGTGAAGTTCTGCGATGGTCCATTCACTGTCAGCGCGGCGCCGGATTCCAGCACCAGGGACTCGCTCAACGTGGCACCGACGTTCGGCTGCACGTACAGCTTGTACGTTCCGCTCTGCGGCAGGCCCGCCAGATCCAACAGCACATCGCCTTTGCCATTGCCCGTCTTGTATTGGTTACCGTCCGGCGTGTAAAGCACATAACTCATGATGTTGCCGCTCGGTACGGTGGCCACGCTGCTGGCTTCAAGCGCCAAGGTTTGGCCCGCACTCGCACTGAAAGTGTAGGTCCCAGTCTGGCCTCGCTGCGCCAGGCTCACAGACACTGGCGTGTTCAACGGCAACGTGCCCTTCGCATCATCCATCGCCGTCGCCGCGAAACTCATGGTGTCGCCACTACCGTCCGGCACAACTTGTATCTGATAAAGCCCGGCCACCAAATTTTGCAGATCCAATCCACAACCGCCGTCATTGACGTAACACGCTCCCCCGGACACGTACGCACCGTTGGGGGCGTAGGCATAAACCATGACGACGTTATCCGGGGACTCGCTCAGGTTGTTGATCCCGATCCCCACGTTCTCGCCTGCCGTTGCTGTGAAGGTCATGAAAGCGTATTGACCTGATGTGCGCGAAGTGAAGTTTTGCGCGGGACCATTCACTGCCAGTGTGATTCCCGATTCCAATTCCAGAGACTCACTCAATGTGGCGCCGCTGCTTGGTTGCAAGTAGACCTTGTATGTTCCGCTCTGTGGCAGGTTCGTCAGATCAATAAACTCTTCACCGCGGCTGCCACCTGTTGTGTACTGCTTGCCATCCGGCGTATACAGCACATAACTCACGATGTTGCTGCTTGGCACAGTAGCCACACCGCTGGCTTCCAGTGCCAAGCTTTGACCAGCACTCGCACTGAAGGTATACGTGGCGGTTTGACCGCGTCGTGCCAAACCTACCGACTGCACGGTGTTCAACGGCAACGTGCCTGTCGCGTCATCCGATACTGTTGCCGTGAAACTCATGGTGTCGTTGTTGGAGTTCGGGGTAATTTGCACCTGGTAGGTTCCTGCCGCCAGGTTCTGCAGATCCAGCCCGCAACCGCCATTGTTGACGTAACACCAGGTACTAGCCACGTTCGCGCCACTTGGGGCGTAGACATTCACCAGAATGGCGTTATCTGGAGACTCGCTCAGATTGCTGATCCCAAGTCCTATGTTCTCGCCTGCTGTCGCCGTGAAGGTCAGGTAGGCGCCCTGGCCACCCCATTGGGTGGTGGCATTCAACGATGCGCCGTTGACATTCCCATTCCCGGTGACGCCGCTGACCAACTCGAGTTGGCTGGTGACCGCTGCGGACGCATTGGGTGCTACGACGATGGTGTATGTACTGGATGCCGGCAAATTAGGAAGATTGAAAAATGTTGCCGCGGCCGTCGTGATCGATGCCACCTGAGCACCATTCGGCGCCGCAACTGTGTACTGCACGCTGGCACCGGACGGTGACGTGGCCTGGCTCGCGATGACCAATCCGAGCGTTTGATTGACCGCAGCATTGAAGAAAAGCCGCTGACTTTGTCCTGGACCAGTAGTACTGGTGGTCAGCACCGTGCTGAGTGCCAAGGTCGGATCAGCTTCAAGACCCAGCGTCAGATTGGCAGCTGATGTGGAAGTCAGCCAAATCGCATAGGTTCCCGTAATTGGAGCCTGCGGCAGATGGATCGAGGCGTCGGTTGTCGACAACACCCCGCTCGCAATCAGCTGGTTGTGGCTGTCGTAGACGGTGTAGTTGACCGAGCTGCTGCTGACGATATTGTTCGCCTGGAAGCTGAGATAGCTTCCGGCGGATGCATCAAACAGAACCGCCGCATACTTCCCAGCTGGAATACTGAGCGGCACAGAGGCACCCACGGCTACCCGCGTGGTGACTGCGACATTGGCCGCGTTGATGCCGGGAGGCGTGACAAAGAAATCCGCGCTGCTCGCACCCATCCCGAACAGTGTCGTAACCGAGACCTTGCCGCTGCCCATGCCGGCGCCCACCGGAAAGACGACCTGGGTCTGGCTGGCCGACGTCGGATTCGCCTTCGTGCCGTTGATGGCGGGGTAGCTCTGGTTCGAGACAGGATCGAGGTTTTGCCCAATCACGGTCACTGCCGTCCCGGCACCTCCGATGGACGGGCTGAAACTGGTCACCACCGGCGGCTGGCCGGTGGCGTCAACGGTGAAAAGGTCGCTGCTGGTAGCGGTGCTGGTGCCCACGCTCACCGTAATGGCGCCGGTGGTCGCTCCGGCCGGAACGCTGGTCGTCAGCGTCGTTGAAGTAGCTGCGGTGACTGTCGCCACGGTGCCGTTGAACGCCACCGTGTCGTTCGCGACGGTGGCGCTGAAACCCTGACCAGAAATCGTGACCGTCGTGCCAGTGGAACCATGATTGGGAGTGAATGCAAAGATCGCCAACTGGTTTGCAGGAACGCTCTGGACCTGCAGCAAGTTGCCCATCGCGTCGTAGACGTACTCGGCGCTGGCACCGGTCGAGTTGGTGACCGCACGCAAACGGCCGTTGGCGTCGTAGACATAGGTGGCGGTGGCGTGGGCCAAGCCAACGGCCAGTGCGAAGAGGCTGAGAGCCGCCCAGCTCGCCTTGAGCACATGCTGTCGAAACGAACGGCGGGGTGAGGTAGATGCGCGGCGTCGCGGCCGGTCAGTGTGACCGGGCATGCCTGCGTCCAGCAGCTTGCTCAAGCGCGATCGCATACGACCGTTCTCCTTGAACGACGTACCGCAGCGGTTTATTCCGTTTTCCCCGTCGAGCCTGAGATCAGTGCATCGCCCGACCCGATGCTACTATCGTAAACACGAATGGACGGATGCCGGCAAGGGGGCAAGATGCGGGTTCTCGGCGTAGTAGTCGGATGCTTGATCGGCCTCACACTCTGCACAGCGATACTTGTTGCCACGCAACCGATAGCGAGGACTCCGATCGCTGACACCGCATTGGTGGCGTTGGGACGTCGACTGTTTTTCGATCCACAGCTCAGCCCGGACGACTCGATCCAGTGCGCCAGTTGCCACCTTCCCAGCGACGCCTTCAGTGATGGCCGTGCGGTATCAATCGGCTTCGAACGCCGCGCCGGCACGCGCAACACACCTAGTCTGCTCAACGTGTTATCGGATGAGCCCAATTTCTGGGATGGCCGACGGGATCGGCTAGACCTGGCTGTTCTTGACCCCTTGGTCAACAGGGTGGAAATGGGTAATCACACTTTGTCCGAGGTCGTCGACCGACTCAGCGCCAATACCGGGTATCGCCAAGCCTTCGATGAAGCCTTTCACGAAGGCGACCAGTCGATTTCAGAGACCCATCTGGGTACAGCGCTGGCAACGTATATCCGTTCCCTGCCACGATCACCCAATGCCTACGATCGGTACGAGGCCGGCGATGTGAGCGCGCTCACGCCACAGGCCAAGGCGGGATTACAGCTCTTCATGGGCAAAGCCGAATGCGCCAGTTGCCATGACCCCAAGCACGGACGTTTCACCGATGGCCGGTTCCATTCTTCCGGAATCGGCTTGGGACCTGCCGAGGGACAACTGGCAACGTTGACGACACAGGCATTACGAGACAATCAGCAGGGAGCGACGCTGGGAAGCGCCATCGGCAGCAACGCGCAGTTGGCGGCATTGGGGCGGTTTCTCGTCACTCACCTGGCCACAGATGTTGGCGCGTTCCGCACGCCGTCGCTGCGCAACGTAGAGCAGACGCCGCCTTACATGCATGATGGCAGCATCACAACACTGACCGCCGCCATTGATGAGGAACTTTATTATCGCGGTCTTGCCACCGGGCGGCCGATCACTTTGACCGCGAACGAGCGCGACGAGCTCCTGGCATTTCTGCGCAGCCTGACGTCAGCACCAGAAGCCAACGCCCACCCGGCGGCAGATGGTCGATCAGACCTCACGCCACGGGCTGCTTCCGGGGATTGAGTCGATGAACCATCGATACCAACGTGCTACGTTCACGCCCCTGCCCTTCCATCATTGATAGCCGCGAGGTCCACTGTGAAGCATCGTGTCATTCGTCTTGCCACGCCTGCCCTGACCGCACTCATGATCGCCGCGTGCCATTCGCATCCGACAGCCACCGCGGACAACGCACAAACCCACGTAGCCCCACCCAGCAGCAGCACGGACTCCCAAGCGTGGGAGTCTTACATGGTGACCGTCAGTCACGCCGACTTGAAGGGCGTTTCCGCGAAGCCGTTTCTATTCGAGGTTCTAGCCAAGGACGATCCGAAGGCGCCCCAACGCAATCCAAATATCCAGCAAGCGCTCACGGTGATGGCCAGGAACCACCAGTTTCCAGGCAACGCCATCGCCGTGGCGGGACCTGATCCAAGCGCCACTGCCGATGTTCTGGCTACCGCGTTCGATGCTGCCAAACCGAACTCGTTGCAAGGCCTCACCGTGCTCTACATAGGTGACGCGAGCGACAAAGCCCGCGCTGAGAAGGCGATCACGGCATCGGGGGCGGCCTTTCGCTTCGTGGCGATGTGAGTGACGAGCCAACTGTCTGCGCAGAGGCGCCCTGTGGCGATAATTGAGCGAGTGGCCCTGTTCATGCACAGAAATTCGTCGATTCCACCTACTGACGATGGATGCAGGGTCGTCAGTTCTATCCCCAACAACGCACCCTAATCACCTGCCACAAGGCTCGCCTCGATAGCAGACACTGCCAATCCGCACCTTCAGTCGGCGGACGCCACCAAAAACCGCACCCCAAAGCTCACCGCCGAGCATGGCCTATCATGGCGACCCTTCATTCGCTCCCGAATCCCGCCATGCATGACTCCGCCACCCCGTTGCGCGTGGCACTGGTCGGTTACGGCTACGCCGGCAAGACTTTCCACGCGCCATTGATCCGCAGCGTGCCCGGCCTGGTGCTGGCCACGGTGGTCTCGCGCGATGCCGGCAAAGTCCATGCTGACCTGCCCGATATCGACGTGGTCGCCGATGCGGCCGTTGCCTTGGCCGACCCGCGGCTGGATGTGGTGGTGATCGCCTCGCCCAACGATACGCATGCGCCACTGGCGCGCGCCGCGCTGGAAGCTGGCAAGCACGTGGTGGTCGACAAACCCTTCGCACTCGATCTTGCCCAGGCGCGCGAACTCGCCGACATCGCGGAACGCGAACGACGCGTGCTATCGGTGTTCCAGAATCGCCGCTGGGATAGCGATTTCCTCGGCGTGCGGCAAGTGATGGAAACCGGCCGGCTGGGCAAGGTCACGCACCTTGAATCGCATATCGACCGCTTCCGCCCACAGGTACGCGCCCGCTGGCGCGAACAGGCCGGCGCGGGGAGCGGGCTCTGGTATGACCTGGGGCCGCATCTGGTGGACCAGGCGTTGTGCCTGTTTGGTGTGCCCGATCGCGTCTGGGCCAGCCTCGCCACCCAGCGCGGCAGCGGCGAAGTCACCGACTGGGCGCATGTGGTGCTCGAGTACGGCGAACGACGGGTGATCTTGCACGCCGGCATGCTGGTGGCCGGCGGCAGTCCCCGTTTCATCGTGCACGGTACGCAAGGCAGCGTGGTGAAGCCGAAGATCGACCCGCAGGAGGCCCAATTGCTCGCGGGCATGCGTCCGGGCGATGCGGGCTGGGGCGAGGACACGGACGACTTGTTGCTGTACGACGGCAACGGCAACGCCGAGCCGATCGCACCGCCACGCGGCGACCAGAGCCGATACTACGCGGCCTTCCGCGACGCGGTGCATGGGCACGGCAGCAACCCGGTCACGCCACGACAAGCCATCGCCGTGATGGCAGTGATCGAAGCGGCGATGGCCTCGGCCTCGGAAGGAAAGGCCATCGTGCCGGAGCTGAGTGCAGCGGAACGTGGTGCATGGCCGGGCAACTGAGCCTGTGATGTCGCGCCGCGCAAGCCGACCCCGCCCTCTCCCCCATCATCGGCATCCCGCCACCGAATCCTTCACCGGATTCAATCGCTCCTCGTCGCCACTACCGGTGGCACCGCAGCGGCGCGAAGCGCCGGTCCCAGTACGGCGAGCTGGCCGATCATCCATAACGCGAGCGCGCCCACCGGGAAGTAGGCCGACGGCAGCCGGGGCAATTCGTAATGCAGCATCAGGAGCAGGTTGATGCCGTAGGCCAGCACCATGCCCAGTGCGATTCCTATCGTCGCCAGCACGAAGTTCTCGGCCTGGAAGTAATGCAGGATATGGGCGCGCGTGGCGCCCAGGGCGCGGCGCACGCCGATGGTGCGACGGCGCTGGCCGACCCAGAAGCTGGCCAATCCGGCGATGCCCAATGCCGTGACGATAAGCAGCGCCACGATGACCGCCGCCAGCATGCCTGCCATGGCGCGGTCGTTCTCGAAAAACCCCTGGCGCAGGTCGTCATAGCTGCGCTGCTCCAGCACGATGCGATTGGGGTCGAGACGCTTGAGCGCAGCCAGGGCGGATTTCAGCACCCGCTGGCGGTCTTCCGCGGCGGTGCGGATCACGTAGCTTCCACCCTCCGTCGCGGCCAGGCGTATCGGATACACGATGCTGTACTGCGCCCCCATCTGCAGCGCGTCCGGCCGCGCCAGCGGCGCGCTTACGCCGACCACTTGCAGCGGTATGTCGTTGCCGACGTAGATCGTCTTGCCCAGCGCGTTCTGGCCCGGCCACAGGCGTGCGGCGACCGCCTGGGCGACGATCACGGTGTGCGGCAGGTTCTTCATGTCGCCGCTGTGCAGCGCAGGCATGGCGGTCTTCAGATCGATCAACTCGCCAGACTGGAAATCGCGCCCGGCGATCAGCCTTACACCTAGCGTGGGCAGCAGGTTCTCTCCGTAATAGCTCGCCACTTCGAGCGAGTTGTCTTTCTGCAGGGGGCGCAGCTTGATGCCGCTGTTGGACATGGCGTAGCCACTGAGCGGCAGCTGGTTTGCCAGGGCCACCGCCTGCACGCCGGCGATCTGCCGCAATGTCGCGAGATCGGTTTGCGCCTGCGCATAGGCATCCGGCCGATCGCCGATATAGGCAAACTGGATCTGCAGCAATTCGTGCTCGGCGATGCCGCTGGGAATATCCATGCGCTGCAGGCGTTGATGGATCAGGAAAACCGCGTTGCACACGATGGCGCAGGTCAGCGCAATCTGCAGGATCAACAGCCACGCCGTGATCTTGTGCCGGCGCAGGGTGGAAAGAATCGGTCGGATATCCATGTCAATTGCCCTTCAGTTGCAGGCCAGGGGCGACACAACAGGCGCGCCAGGCCGGCAGTGCGCCGGCCAGCAGGCTTGAGCCCACCGCCAGCAGGAATGTCGCCAGCAACATCGCGCCATCCAGGTGCGCCAGCGATGCGTAGTCCGCCGGCTGCCGGCGCACCTGCCACAAGCCCAGGTACGCCAGCAGCAAGCCGCCCAGACCGCCGGCAAGCCCGATCACGCCGGACTCCACCAGCAACTGCATGAACAAGGCCCGCCGCGATGCGCCCAGCGCGCGGCGCACGCCCAGCTCGGCGGTGCGGCGCAGGAACTTGGCCAGCATCAAGCCCACGGTATTGACCAGGCACACGAGCAGGAAACCCAAGGCCAGCCAGGTCTGCAGCTGCACGTCGCCAGGCACGACCTGCTCGTAGTCCAGCCACTGCATCAGATTGCGCAGGCGCACGTTGGGTGGACGCTGAAAGCGGCCCAGCGACTTTTGCTCCTGCGAGTAATGGATCAGGTACTGCCGGTACGCGTCGGCCTGGGTCGGCGTGTCCAGTTGCACCCAGAACTGCAGCCAGACGCAAGGTGCCGTAGGCGTGGCGTCGGCGCCGCCATTGCCCCAGCAATCGCCGCCGCCGAGGTGCGCCAGATGCAGATCCTGCGAGGTGGACAAGGGCACGTAGACGCCTTCGCTCCCACCGTAGTTCTTCACGTTGAGGTCATAGAAATGCGGGTTCGGCCGCCAGTCCCCCAGCACGCCGACGATGCGCAGTGCGCGGCCGTCCACGCGCAGCATGCGTCCGCTGCTGTCACGCCCGCCGAACAACTTGTCGTTGAGTTTGCTGCTGATCACCACCACGGCCGCGCTGGCCGCGTCTTCGGAGGCGCCCCAGGCATGGCCATACTGGAACGGCACGCCGAACATGGGAAAGAAGTCGGCCGTGGTGTAGCGCGCGGGCTCGTAAAACGGATCGAGTGCGGATTGCGCCGGCTGGATGGCCACCGAACCACCGGTCATCAGCGCCTGGCGATCGGCCCGTTTCGCCTGCAACAGGTTCATGCCGTCGATCCAGGTGACTCGATCCGGCGGTTCGCCATGCGCTTGATACCCCCCCATGTCACGCGGATCGAGCTGCGGCGCGTACAAGGTGCTGCTGCGCCCCGGCAACGGATCGCCCGACAGCACGTGCAACACGGTCAACGTGGTCATGCTGGCGCCGATGCCCAGCGCAACCGCCAGCACCATCAGCGCAGTAAGCGTTTTGTTGCGCCCCAGGCTGCGCAGGGCAAGGTCGAAGTAATAGCCGAACATTCCTTCCTCCATTCACGTCCGCTGTTACAAGCAGCAGCCTGATCCAGCGCCGGCAAGCCGGCAGCTGATCGGGGGTGAAAGGAGACGTCGGCGTGGCGAGACGGGCGTTACTGGCCCATGCGGGCGAATAGCGCCTCGCGGTACCGCCGGCTGAGGCGGAGCGCGCGGCCGTTGTGCAGGTGGATTTCGTAGTCGCCCTTGAACAGCGGCGTGAGCGAACCGATGGCGCCGAGGTTCACCGCCGTCGACTTGTGGATACGCATGAAGCGTTGTTCGCCGAGCTGGGACAACAAGTCGTGCAATGTCCTGCGCAACAGGTAGCTGCGCGTCGCCGTGTGCACGTGAACGTAGTTGTCGTCGGCTTCCAGCCATTCGACGGATGCCGCATCGATCAGCTGCAAGCGCTCCCCATCCGGCACCAGCAAGCGCTCGCAGGAGGGCGCCCGTGCGCGCCCGATCGCCACGGCTGCAGCGCCGGACTGATGCGCTAGCAACCGCTCCCTGACCCGCTGCACGGTGCGCGCCAGACGCTCCCGGTCGTAAGGTTTGAGCAGATAGTCGACCGCATTGAGGTCGAACGCCTTCACTGCGTGCTCGTCGAACGCGGTCACGAACACGATCAGCGGCGCGCTAGCCGGCTCGAGCTGCGCCGCGACCTGGAGTCCCGACAGCGTCGGCATCTGCACGTCGAGAAAAACCACCTCCGGGCGGAGTTGCTCAATGCACTGCGCGGCGGACAATCCGTTTTCCGCCGACCCGACCACCGCGATGCCAGCCTGCTCCGACAGCCAGCGCTCGAGTTTCTCGCGGGCCGGCGCCTCGTCGTCGGCGATCACGACGCGGATCATCGAGCGGCATCCGTCAGCGGTATCGAGACGCAGGCAGCAACGCCATCACCCTCGTTGCGGACCGACAAGGACGCTGCATCGCCGTAGAGGATGCCCAGCCGCTCGCGGCAGTTGCGCAGTCCGACCCCGTCGCGGTGCTCCGGCGCCAGCCTGGAACCCGAATTGCTGACGATGATTTCCAGCCATCCGCCCTCGCGCCGGGCACGGATATGGATATGCACGGGCGTCGCGGCGAGCTCGACGCCGTGCTTGAACGCATTTTCAAGCAAGGGCTGCAGCATGAGTACCGGAACGGGGGTGTCGAGCAGCGCCTGATCGGCTTGCCAGCTCAGCGTGACGCGATCCCGAAACCGCTCGCGCATGATGTCCGCGTACAACTTGAGCGTGCGTAGTTCTTCGGCGAGCGGCGTCATCTCGTTGTCGATGGACCGCAGACTGATACGCAGCAAGTCCCCTAGCGTTGCCACCAATCGATCGGCACCCGCCACGTCCGTCTGCATCAGGGCCGAGACGGTGTTGAGCGCGTTGAACAGGAAGTGTGGCCGCAGTTGGCCCTGAAGCTGCGCAAGCTGCGCTTCGGCCAGCGCCTTCTGCGTTTGCAACAGACGGTGCCGCTGGCGTTGCCACTGTCCATAGGAATCGATACCGAACAGTATCCCGAGCCACAGCCCCGCATAAATCGTCAGCTTGATGCTCTCGTATACGAAGACGAAGCCCCAGCCCGGGTGCTCGTAGGTACGATCCACGACGGCGTAGACGCCATGCCGTATCGCGTAGACCAGCGTAATCCACGTCACGAAAACCAACGGCAACCACCGCAGGTAGCTGCCGAACCAGATCAAGGGCCGGTCCAGATACAGCGCATGGCGCCCGCGAACCCGGACTGCAAGCGCCATCCATCCGGTCGAGACCAGCGCCGAACTCCCCTCCCACAGGATCGGCTCCCACCACCGGACGAGCGGGCTATGCAGCTCGTTCTCGATGGAAACGCTGATCATCAGCAGCCAGAATGCCGCCCACAGCACCCAGAACGTGGCCATGATCTTCGCAGGAAACGTCGCGCCGTAGTCGACGTGGATGCCTGCCGTCGGCGAATGGGATGGCATGTTCATCATGCAGGAGTGTAGCCGCGCCTGCAGCGGCAGAAGCTCTCTATGTGGCAAGCGGGACTTGCTAGGGGTAAAGCGGACACTTGCATCGCCCTGCCCCGATGCCCACCCCGCGGACGCACTCGTGCGATCACGGCGCCGTCAATCGGATCGCCCCTAGGCGGTATCAAGATGCGCGAGCGGAAATTTTCCGCCCCTTCCCCTGCCTTACTCCTGACGGCACTGGCCTGGCCGCGAATCCAACCGCGACGCAACGCACAAATGGCCGTCCGGCTTCCCTGTAGAAACGGGACCATGCATGGCTGAACAGTCGCGCCTGCAGGGGGACTCGTCATGCTTTTCCGAAGCATCGCTTCGCGGCTGTCTCTATGGGTCCTCGCCGGCTCCGTGGCCGTGCTGGCCGCGGCCGCCGGCGCACTGTTCTACCGGGTGAGCGGACAAGTCCTGGAGCAGGCCCATGGCGAAGCCTCGGCGCTCGCGAACGAGGCAGGCAACCGGATCGAGCAGCGACTGGCCCGCGTGGCCGACATGTCCCAGACCCTGGCCGCCGTCATGGCGTCGCGCCCCGAGGGTACCGAGATCGTGCTGCGCGACGCCCTCGCGCGGAACACCGACCTTTCCGGGCTCGCCGCGGCCTTCGTGCCCGCGCCGGACAACCCGCCGGCGTCGCCCTTCATCAGCCGCCGGGACGACGGTTCGCTGGACTGGCGCGACCTGCGCAAGGACGGCAACCACTACTGGGACAAGCCCTGGTTCCTGACCGGGCTGCGCTGTTCGCAAGGTTGCTGGCAACGGCACTTTTACTCGCAGTCGCGCAAACGCGAACTGGTCAACTACTCGGTCGCGATCAACAAGGATGGCCGCCCCATCGGCCTGATCAACGCCGATGTCTCGCTCGACTGGCTCAGCCACATACTTAAAGAACTCCACAAGCCCGCGGGGGCTTACGCGTTCGTGCTGGACGGCAGCGGCGCCTATCTCGCCCACGACAACGCCGCCATGATCGGCCGGCGCGGCCTGGC
This sequence comes from Dyella agri, assembly GCF_044904705.1. Taxonomy (NCBI): domain Bacteria; kingdom Pseudomonadati; phylum Pseudomonadota; class Gammaproteobacteria; order Lysobacterales; family Rhodanobacteraceae; genus Dyella; species Dyella agri. Next base: position 137,367 of record NZ_JADIKL010000007.1, on the reverse strand, counting down.
CGACCTGCTGCAGGCGCAGGCCTTGCACGGGGCTGTCCGTGTGCGGCTAGCGGTCGCACAGAACCCGCAGGCCGGCGGCAAGCCGGTGTGGATCTACCTCGTCCCGGTGGAAGGCACGCACTGGAGCTTCGGCCTGGCCATGCCCGAGGCGATGATCTACGCCGGGGTGCGGCAGGCGTTCGTCCACGTGCTGTTACTGGGATTACTCGCCTTGTTGGCGTTGGCGGTGGTCACGCTTGCAGTGACGCGGCGCACGCTCGCCCCGCTGGGCACCCTGGCTTCGCGCGCCGAACACGTGGCACGCGGCGAACTCAGCTTCGAGCTGCCGCCTGCCCGCTTTCCCGACGAAATCGGCCGGCTGACGCACGCCTTCGACCGCATGCGCACGGAACTGGCGTTGCATATCGCGGAGCTGACCCGCAACGCCAAGGAGCAGCAACGCCTCGCCAGCGAACTGGGCATTGCGCACCAGATCCAGACCGCGCTGCTTCCGGGCGAGCATTACCTGGATGCGCACTGCGCAAACTTCGAGCTGCACGCCTTGCTTCGGCCCGCGCGCGCCGTGGGCGGCGATTTCTACAGTTACTTCATGCTCAACGAGCGCCGCTTCTGCGTGATGGTCGGCGACGTGTCCGACAAGGGCATCCCCGCCGCCTTGTTCATGGCACGCACCATCACCCTCGCGAAGGCGCTGGCGCCCCGGGCGCGGTCGCCCCAGCACCTGTTGTCGATGCTCAACGTCGAGTTGTGCCGCAACAACGACAACTGCATGTTCGTGAGCGTGCTGTGCGGCATGCTCGACACGCTCACGGGTGAGTTGGTGATGGCCAGCGCCGGACACGAACCGCCCGTGCTCTGCGACGCGGATGGCGCCCGGCTGATCGCGTTGGATACCGGAGCCGCGATCGGACTGGACGAAGAGGCCAGCTACCCCGCCCGCACGCTGCGGTTGCAGCCCGGGCAGACCTTGATGCTCTACACGGACGGGATTACCGAGGCCGCCGATACTTCCCGGCAGCTGTTCGGCGCCGAGCGTCTGCTGGCCTGCCTCGAACGATCGCCGTCACGCTCGGCCACCGACCTTGCAGACGGCTTGCTTGCCGAGGTGGATCGCTTCGCCGAGGGCGCGGGGCAAGCCGACGACATCACCGTCCTCGCCTTGAACTGGCATCATGCCCACGTCGACAGGAATGCCCCCATGCTGGACATGAGCATCAAAGCATCGATGGACGATGTCTTCGATATGCTGGCGCGCTGCGACGAGTCGCTGCGCGCCCAAGGCGTGTCCGCCGCCGTGCGGGACGACATCCGCCTGGTGCTGGAAGAACTCATGGTCAACATGGTGCAGCACGGGCATGCCGGCGATGCGAACCGCGCGATCGACCTGCACATGCGCCTGGGCAATGACGCCGTACTGATCGAACTGCACCACGACGGCCAGCCCTTCGACCCGCTGCAGGCCCCCCTGCCGAGCCTCACCGGCGACCTTGCCGATGCCGATGGTGTTGGCGGCCTGGGCATCCATCTGGTGCGCGCCATGGCCAGCGAGCTCAGTTACAGCTACGACGACCAGGGCAATCACCTGCAACTGCGCTTCCTTCACCCGGCACGTACGGAGCACGACCATGACGTTCAACCTGAAAACTGAAAGCGAGTCGCCCGAACGCACCACCTTGCATCTGCACGGCCGGCTCGACGCGCAGACCTTCAACGACTTCGACCGGGCCATGCTGGACGTGCTGCCGCGCATTCCCGACGGCGGCACGGTCGTGCTGGACCTGTCCGCGCTGGAGTACATAAGCAGCGCCGGTCTGCGCAGCATCGCCATGATCCGCAAGAGCATGCGCGCCCGCGGCGGCCACACCTTGCTGCTCGATCCCCAGCCGCAAGTGCGCAAGGTGTTCGACATCGTGAAAGCCGTGCCGCTGCAGGAAGTCTTCGCCAATACGCAGGAGCTGGACCGGTATCTCGATCACATGCAACGCCAGGTCACCGGTGACGGATCTGTCGGCAACGCTTGAGCCGGAATCCTGCTGTGCGGCAATCGCCACGGCCGAACACGAGGCGGCCGAAGGACTTATTCCACTGATGTGCGTCTGATTATCGGGATCCGGATAGAGCGCCATTAAAAAAGCCCCGCCGGGAATTCCGGCGGGGCTTTTCTTTCGTACCTGATTTCCCGTTTTTACTTCTTGGCTGCCTTCTTCGCAGGAGCCTTCTTCGCGGGGGCCTTCTTTGCCGCCTTCACCGCCTTCTTTGCGGGTGCAGCTTTCGGCGTGGCGCCGGCAATCAGCAGGCTCTCCGCCGTCACGCCTTTCTTCTTCAAGGCCTCGTTGAACCAAACCGGGTGTTTGCCACGGCCGGACCAGGTCTGGGCCGGGTTCTCCGGGTTGCGGTACTTGGGGGCGACCGTCCCCTTGGGGCCCTTCACACCCTTGCCGCCGCCGCGAGTCGGATAGACCTCCGACAAGGTCAGTCCGGCACTGGCCAGGACGGCATCGATCTTGGCGCGCGCCTCCTTGATGTGGTTCTTCCGCGCAGAATCCATCTGCGCTTCGGCACTCTTGATAAGTGCCTGGAGTTCAGAGGGAGAGAGCGAGTCGAGATTGATAGCCATGGTGGTCCTCTTGGTGGGGTCGACAGCCCTAGCCTACGAGATATTTTGGTTCACGCAACAAATTCCACGAGGCAATGACTGTTCTGGCCCAGCGCGTAGCCAAGGTGTCGACCACCTCCACTGCAGGCTAAAAGCAAAAACCCGACAGGACGCCACCGGGACACAGCGGGGACATCGCGACTGCATCCCCGGCCTTTTCAAGCCAGGGATGTAACCAGGAAAGCCTGTCCTTCGAATGACCAGTGACCGACTCATACGGCCGTTGATGGCGGTCTGTCGCGGCAACGCGTGTTGCCGTAGCCACTCATGCTCGCAAATCGGGGAACAATCATGAAAAAGGCAATCTATGGGTCAGCGCTGCTCGGATTGATGGTGGCGGGAGCCGTCCATGCGCAAACCGGGTCTGGCTGGGACGATGGCGATCTCGTTGTTACCGCAACGAATACGGCCAACAACGCATTGCTGGTCTACAACACCCGCGGTGAACTAGTCGGACAGCCCCAAACCGGCGGCTCAGGCGGGGTTGCCGGCAATGCCGGCGGCATCGCGCAAAATCACGATCTTCTCGCCGTCGTCAACTTCGGATCCGGCAATGTTTCGGTCTTCCGGAAGAACGAAGGTGGCGTTCCGCTGCAACTGGCGAAGCTCGTGCCGGCTCTCGCCAACCCGGTCAGCGTCGCCTTCGGCCGCCACCATCTGTACATCCTCACCACCACCTATATCGAGTCGCATCGGATCGACCGGTATGGCGTGAGCGACACGGCCGACGGTAAAGCCCGGTTGGCCCACGCCGACGGCTCTGCCGCCCAGGTGGGCGTCATCGGTGGGCAGCTGGTCATCACCGAGAAGAGCAATGCCATCGAAACGGTCGACCTGGCAGGCCAAGGGGCTGTTTCGGGTTCGGCCAAGCTGGTCGCCAACATCCCGGCCAACGTCAATGCGCCGTTCGGGCTCGCCACGCGTGGCAACGATGCGTACGTCACCATTGCGCACGCCAACGAAATCAGCCTGGTGCGCAACGACGCGGTGCTCACGGTCACGGGTTCCGGCACGCAGATGGCCCCATGCTGGGTCACCCTCGATGGGCCGTTCCTGTTCTCGGCCAACTCACCCAGCCACTCGGTGTCCCGCTACCTGGTCTACGGACGCAAGATCGTCCAGGACGCGGCGGTCGTGGCGTCGTTCAACGGCGCGCCGACCGATATCACCTACCGCGACAATTTCGCTGCCGTGGTCGATGGCACCGGGATCGCATCCCACGTCTCCATCTTCAACGTGGATGGCGATGGCAACTTCGATCTGAAGAGCAGCGTCACCATCAACAGCGGCTCCACCAACGGCATCGCGATCGTGCGTGGCGACGACGACTCCAACTGACAGGAGGCGATGCGTGCATCATGGTTCCGGGCCAACCCCATAACCGGGTTGGCCCGCGAACTCGTTCGCGCGCGGCGGCTTGTCACCATCCATCCAGCGACGACGCATGCCGCTTGCGATACAAAGTCAGAGCGGACGTTTTCGACGCCACCGGGCCGTGGATGGCGCGAACGCAGATCTATTCGAGTGCGGCATCCAGCGTGACTTTTGCATTCAGAACCTTCGACACAGGGCAGCCGGCTTTCGCCTTTGCGGCGATCGCCTGGAAGGTCGGATCGTCGATGTTCGGTATCTTTGCGCGCAGCACCAGATGCGAGGAGGTGATCGAGAATCCCTCGGGCACCTGTTCCAGCGCGACGGTTGCGTTCGTGCTCATCTGATCGGCCGTATAACCGGCCTCCCCGAGCGCGAGCGACAAGGCCATGGTGAAGCACCCCGCATGCGCCGCGGCGATCAGCTCTTCCGGATTGGTCCCCGTAACACCTTCGAAACGGCTACCGAATCCATACGGGTAAGCCTTGAGCGCACCGCTTTGCGTGGAGATGGCCCCCTTCCCTTCCTTGAGGTTGCCTGCCCATGCAGCAGAACCGGTACGGTTGATTTTCATCGCTCGCTCCTGGCAGTTGTCGTGAGTGAGCCGATATTGAACCGCGTTTGGGTGTATAGCCAGTGACACGCCTGAAGGTATGGCTGAAAGTGCTTTCAGCGACCACGCATTCCTCAGGCATGCTGTCCGACGTCGGCCAGGGCCATCCTCGGATAGTTCGGCGCGGTGTCCTATGCCGTCGCCTATCGCCGAACGGCTCAGTTCTCCGCAGGGGCGGGGTTGAAGAAAATCTCCCGCACCTCGACCACGCCCGGAAACACCCCGGCGCCTTTGCGCACCCATGCCATCGCCTCGTCCAGGCTGTCGGTTTCCAGTATCGAAAGGCCGCCCACGAACTCCTTCGACTCCAGGTACGGGCCGTCGGTGATGACCACCTGGCCGTTGGAGTGCGACCGGACCGTCACGGCCTTCGGACTCAGGCCGCAAGCGAACTTCCTGACACCTGCGGCGACCATTTCCCGGTTGAGCGCGTGGATGGCTTCGACCGTCGCCTCGGTGACGACGGATGGGTCGAAGTCGTCGGGAAGATAGGTAGAGATCAGATACTGCGGCATGGTCGTCTCCTGGAATGGTCTTCAGTCGGGCCGGTTGCTTCAACTTCGCATTGACGACGAACGGTAAGGCCGGATTTCGACAGCCTGCCCGAAAATTTCCGGCGCTTTTGCATGGAGCGCGGACGCAGCCCTGCATATCGGTCGGAGTTCCCCGCGTAGCGAGGCGATACCGCTCACCTGACTTCGCCACACGCTCGACTCCCTCCCCTCAAGTATGCCGCCACGCCGCCGATAACCGGATCAGGGAATGTCCGTCAACGTCGTGTCCTTCATGCTACGAACCGCCAAGATACTCGGGCTGTGCCTTGCCTTGTGTGCCACACCCTGGAACGCTCAATCGACTGCCACCGCCGCCATTCAGACCAGCTTGACCATTCGCGAAAGCTGCCTCGTCCAGATCACCGCCTGGACGCGTCACCCGCGGGTCTCGTGCCTGCATGGCGCGCCCTACCTGACGCGCTTGATGGCGGCGCCTCTGCCCATGCAAGACACCGCGCCGTCGAAGGCGACGCCGGCGGAAACGGCCTGGCTGGTCATGTTTTGAGGAAGCTCGCGCCGCTCAGAAGACTATGGTGGCGGTGATGGTGTCGCTGTAGTTGCCGGGCGCCGGGGTCGCCTGCGCGGGCACCATGCCATAGACGCTGATGGCCTGGGCATTGCCGCTGCCGGTGCCGGTCACCATGCTGGTGCCCGCGGTACCGTCGCCCCAGGGAATGCTGCGTGCGCTATCTGTGTATAGCTGGTAGTTGACGGCTCCCCCTCCGCCCTGGCGCTGCAACGCCCGCGCCGCCACATTGCCGCTGGAACCGCTGTTCAGCGAGATGCGGAACGCATCGCCATTCGTGCAGGTGGCGGAAATGGAACCGGTCGCCGTGAGGCTGCTGCGCAGCACGCCGGCGGTGCCGAAGCTGACGTCGCTTGCGCTGATCAGGCAGTTGTTCACCACCGTGGCGCTGGCAGTGAACGGAAAGCTGCCGTTCGATGTGGTCAACGATGCGCATGAGGGTGCGACCAGCGTGTAGAAGCCATAGTTGAGCGACACCTGGCTGCCGCTGAAACTCTGGCTGTAGACGGTGCTGCCGTTGTTCACCGAGGGGACGGTGGGCTGGTTCGCGGCGATGAGTCCGTAATACGTCACCGTCGTGCTTGCGCTGGTGCCCAGCGCGGGTTTGCCGAGTTGCGCGGAGATGGGCGTGGTGCCATTGGAGACCGATCCCCAGGCCAATGAGTGTGCGTTGTCCTGGTAAAGGTCGTATTGCATCGTATTGCTGCCGTCGCTCATGAAGCGCGGGCTGGCGACGCTTAGATTCAGGCACACCTGTACGAATGGCGTAAGCGTGACTGCCGGCCAGGTGCACGTGATGCCTACCGTTCCAGTCGCCGCCACCGACGCGCCGGTAATCGGACTGACATTGCCGAAGCTGACCGGCGATGCGGTAGCCGTGCAGCTCTGCGCATGAGCCCGGCCGCCGACCAGCAACAGCAGACAAAGCAGCAACGCATATCCCAGGCGTTTCATGGCTCACGCTCCGGTGTCACGCGGCACGCCACCGGACCAATGGTGGGTACGCCGGAGTTCTTCGCGCGTTGATAGACAAAACGGGCCGTGCAAGTCCCGGCGGGGGTATCGACCTGCAGATGGTTCTCCTTGCGCAGCCCATTGATATAGGTCAGGCCGTCGTAACCCACCACGGTTTCGGTTCCGCCTTCCAGGTAGCGCACGCGCAAACCGGGCGGAAGCACCCTGCCCTCGCCGTCGTGCAGGATCACCGAAGCGGCATCGTCATGCAGCAGCGGGAAATGCGCCAGCACCCCGGATTGCGACTGCGGCACCGCGTCGATGGAAGTCCTGTCGATGCGCATGTCGGCCGGCAAACGCATGCTGTCGATGGCGATATGGTTGTCCTGGTAGGCGTTCAAATCGGGGATCAGCAAGTGCCCCTGTGCGTCGGTAACACCGATGATCCGATTGTCGTGCAGCACCGGTATGTCGGCCACGCCATCGGTCGACACCAGCGCGAAACCATCGTAGATACGCCGCGCCGCGCGGATGCTGTCATCCATCAGCACGACCGATCCCAGTGCTTCCAGCGACCCCGTCGCATGCCCGGCGATGGTATCCAGCGTACCGGTCACCTGCCCCGCGCCGCCCAGATACTGCAATTGCGCCTGGCGATAGGCGATACCGCCGCTGCCACCTGCCTGCAACCCCCAACCCCAGCCACCGCCATAGTCCGGAGCGCGAGCCGCGTTGGCGTTGTAGTAGAGCTTGCCGTTCTGCTGCCCGGCCGTGGCATCGAGCGAGACACGATTGCCTAGGCCGATGTTCACGCCGAGGAAAAATCCGCGATCGCGGTGCTGCGAGAAATCCTGATAGCCGCTGAAGAACAGCGACAGCAAATTGCCGAAGTTCACGTTGTACGACACGGAACCCAGGCGCGATGCGATTCCGCCGCGCACCCGGTAACCGATATAGCTGAAAGCGAGGGTCTGCTGGTCGAAGAGCGGCAGCGATAGCGTCAACTGGTCGATGGCGGTGGGCACCGGCGTGCCTTGGCGTGCCGCCAGGTCGCCGTAGTCGCCGAAGGTCCGTGTCGTCTGCGCGCTGATGGAAAAGCGCGGTTCGATCAGTTGATAGCCGAGACTGAGTTGCGTGCCTTGCATCCGGCCGCCGCTGGCCGACAGCGAACCGTTGACGACGCCTGCCATGCCCAGGCGGACGAGTGCGCCACCGCCGGCATCGAGCAGTCCGTCGCCGGCCTCGGCATGCCCTTCGACGGTCAGTGCATCGTTGACGCCATAGCGCAGCGTGCCACTGCCTGCAGGGTGCGGGTCATAGTCGTCCGACGCCACACCGTAGTTCCGGCGCACAAAGCCCATCTCGACGGAATAGCTCGAAAGCCCCGTCGCGAGCAATCGGGGATCGACATACAGCGGCAACGATGTCGTCAGCAAGCGGCCAAGCGCGTCGCGCGTCACCAGCGTCGCCTGCCCCGCGCCAGTGATTCCCGGCGCGTTGGTCAGCTCGAACGGGCCGGACGGAACGTCGGTATGCAGCTGGTGCATGTTGTTGATGTACAAATCCAGCGCCGAGGGCACGGCCGCCGAACCCGACAGCATCGGCAACGGGAAAGTCACCAGGTCGGGCCTGAGCGCGAAGTTGCTGCGCCACTGCCATCCGGCCAGGCGGATCGAACGCGACCATGCCAGCGACGAGGAAATGGCGTCGCCCCACTGGACCGTGCTCAACGTATCGGGATCGGACTCGCTCCACGAGGTGTCGTAACGGACATAGCGGTGCATGCCCGGATACAGGTACGCCACGCCGGTATTGCTGAATACGCCATGGGAATCGAAGTAACGCTCCTCCGACCACGACGCCAGGCGCGACCGCGCATCGCTCTGCACGATGGCGTCGTAGTTCACGACCAGGCCGCGCCCGGAGTCCGCGCCGGGCGTCTTCTGCAGCTGCCGCGCGTCCAGCGCATAGGGTCTGCGCAGACGATCCTCCGCCGTCAGCGTCACTGTCTGCGTGGAAGCGTCATAGCGATAACGCAACCCCGTCACTGCATCCAGCGGCACTTCGTCGGTTCCCGCCACGCCAAGCTTGCCGCTGGAAAGCCCGATGGCGTCGAGCGTCTGGCTCGTCGCGAAGAGCTTGCCGCCACGCAAGGTGAGATGCTGTAGCGATCCCTGGCGTTCGCCATTCAATATCACTTCGAGATACACCTCTTGCGGCTGGTTGGCCTTGCCCAGAAAAGCGGCCGGCGTCATGGCCTCGGTGGAGTCCGTGCTCGCCAGGCACGCGGGCGACATCACCGCCATCGCAGTGGCCGTGCACAAGGCCAGGGACAAGCGTCGATCACTGCGATCCACACCCCTGGCGACGCTGTTGACCGCATATCGTTGCCGGGGTCCCATGACGATCACATTCAGTGCGGCGTGGACACCGCCACGGCTGCCTCGCTGGGCCGCCCGTTGATGCTGGCGCGTATCGTCAGCGGTCCCTGCAGCGTGGCGTCGGGGTCGAGATCGACCTTCCACTGTTGCGTACGGCCAGCCAACACATAGCCGAGCAGGCCCTTGTTGAGCGTCAGCGTCTTGCCAGCGGCGACAAGTTCCACTTTCCCGATCTGCCCATGCCGGTTTCCTGCATTGGCCACACGCAACAGCCAACCCTGCGGGGCGCGCAGCAGTTGCCACGACAGAACGGGTTGGCCGATCGCTCCGGCGGGATGGATGAAGATGGGCACCGAATAGCGCAAGCGGATCGTCACACCGTTGGCGGCCTCGGCATCAGGGCGCGGAATCTCGTCGATCAGCACGCGATAGCACTGCTCCGTCGTCACCGCCCCGACGGATTGCCGCACCAGCCTTACCAGTTGGTCGCCGCGTGGCGCCACCTGGATCAACGGCGGGCTGGCGGCCATGTCTCCGGTGGCGTCCAGCGTGTCTCCCTTATCGTTTTGCCCCCAACGGAACACACGCACCTGGCCGTACAGCGGCCGGTCGCCCGGATTGCTCAAGGTGATCCCGACGGCGTTCGCGTTGGACGGCATGTCCACCGTCACTGGCGAAATCTGCAGCGATGCGGCCTGCGTCGCCGCACACGCGAGCACGACCGTCGCCGCGAAAACGAGGCGCAATATCCTCACGGGCGACACGGCTCAGAAGTAAACCGTCGCGGTGATCGTGGTCTGGTAAGTGTCTGGTTTCGGCGTCGTGCCCTGGGGCGGCACTTGGCCGTACACGTTGATGGTCTGCGCGGCGCCCGTCCCTGTTCCACCCACCGTATTCGTGCCCTGCGTATTACCCCACACCGTCGTGTGGCCCGAATCCTGGTAAAGCTGAAAACCGACGGTGGTTCCCGTGTTGCCGGTCGTGGTGCCCGCCATCAGGCGGCCCGCCACCGTGGAGCCCGTTACCGTACCCGCATCGAGGCCGACGTTGTACGGCGTGGTGTTCGTGCAGGTAACGCTCAGCGTCGATTGCTGGTTGATGGCTGTCGTCAGCACGCCGGCCGTACCGAAGTTCAGCGGATTGGCGGTGATGCCGCAGTTCGCCTGCAGCGTCAGCGTCACGTCGAATGTGGCAGTGTTGCTGCCGTTGGAATAGATCGCGGCTGCGATCGGCGCAGAGGCCGTCGCCAATAGAAAAAACACAAAAACACTTACGGACAGGCTGCGCGTCATGGCAGTTCTCCAAAGTCGTCAAACCTTAGCCAACGTGCTGCGGGACACCTGCTGAATGCAGGTATCACTCACGTGATGCCCCTGTTTCCCGTGATGCCCCTGTTTCCGCAATTTCCCCTGTTCCTTTTTTTTGTAACGACGTAAGCAGCGTAGGTCAATCAAGGCTATGTGAAGAACCAGGGATGCCGCACTCGCTATACCGGCACTGTTTCCGCTCAGGCACCACCATGGATCAGTGAATGCGCAAGTCGGCAGGCGAAAGAAATCACGCGTGCGCCTTAATCTTTTTCGTTTCAACTTAGATCGAAAAACTCTAAGGCGAGTGCACGAAATCGGCAGCGAACGCATAGAAATCAATCACCAAGGCCTTCGTCGGATCGGCCTTGCGCCATGCGCGTGCATCGGCCCGCACCGCACCGATCAAAAGCTGATGCCTCACTAGCGAGTTCTTAACCGTCGCCATGATCCCTTCGGTGCCGAGTACGCCGACACACGACAGGAGCACCCATGCACGACGCACTCCCGCACTCGCAATCTGCCGGCAAGCCCACCCTCGAGGATTGGTCGCGCCGCGTGCAGGCCCTGATCGACGACCATCTCGGACGCCGCGCCGAAGTGGACGTCCGGATGCTTGCCGAGGCGCTGGCCGCCGCGACGCAGTGGCCGGCATGCCCGCACCTATCCAGCATCGCCGCTGGCGAAGCCCTGATTTACCTGCGGATGCCGATCGCGCATCGCGGATCGACCGATTACGAGGCCTTGCTCATCCTGTGGCCACCGGGGCACGCCACGCCCATCCACGACCATGCGGGATTGTGGGGACTCGAACTGGTGCTGGATGGCGTGCTTGAGGTCGAAACCTACGCGCTGTCGCCGCAACCCCATCCGCAGCTGACATCCGAGGGGTCCGCCGTGCTCGGCGTGGGCGACCGCGCCTCGTTCTCGGGTGCGAACCATGCGCATCGCTGCCGCAACTTTTCCTCGCAGAAGCCGGCGCTGACCTTGCACGTCTACGGCGGGGCACTGGATACCTATCGCAGCTTCCGCCAGGAGGAAGCCGGTCGCTGGACCAGCACCGTGCACCGGACCCACAGGACTCCCGCGTTCGCCTGAAAGCGCCGCGCGTTTCGAACAGCCAACCCGCATCCGGCTCGAGCGGATCGGCTACGTAGTGCCCGCCTCGCGGAGGAATTTTGCATGACCAAAATCGCGATCATCGGTGGCGGCGCAGCAGGTGCCGCCCTATTCGGCAGCTTGCTGCGCCATGGCCGGATGCTCGACGTCGAGTGGATCGCCGGCGCCGGGGCGAACGGCCGCGGCGTGGCCTATGCCACCCCCGACCCCCGCCATCTGCTGAATGTGCGCGCCGCCGGCATGGGGCTATATCCCGACGCGGACGAAGACTTCCTGACGTTCGCCGCGAAGCGCCTGCCCAATACCGCCGGCACGGACTTCCTGCCACGCCATCTGTTCGGCGATTTCATCGAGAGCCAACTGCAGGAACGGGTCGCTTCGGCCCGCCGGCGAGGGCAAAATTTTCTGGTGCACGCGCAGGAAGCCACGCGTATCGCGCCCCACGTGGGCGGCTACCGCATCGTACTTGCCGACGGTACAGCGCGAGAGGCCGAGGTCGTGGTGCTTGCGTTGGGTTCCCTGGCTGCGCGTCCGTTGCGAACGGTAAGCAGCGACGCGCTCGCCAGCGGCGCCTACGAACTCGACCCCTGGTCCCTGCCGCAGCGCGTGCAGGTACCACGCCGGCTGCTGGTCATCGGGACCGGCCTCACCGCCGTCGACACCTTGCTGTCGGCCGCCCGTCTTTGGCCGCAGGCCGAACTGGTCGCCGTCTCACGCCATGGCTTGCTGCCCTTCGTGCACCTGCCGTCGCCGCTCGAGCCTTATGCGCTGCAGCAGGATCTCAACGCCGCGCTGTTGGCCTGTACCGGCGCGGCACCGATGCTAGGCCTGCTGCGCAACGCGATGCGGGCCTCGCCGCAGGTTGCCTGGCGCAGCATCATCGACGGCATGCGCCCGATCAATGCCCGGCTCTGGGATGGGCTGACGCTGGCCCGGCGCAAGCAGTTCCTGCGTCACCTGCGTTGGTTGTGGGAGGCCGCGCGTCATCGGACGGCGCCACAAACCGCGCAGACCATCCAGCAATTGCTCGACGAGGGGCGCTTGCAGGTCCACGCGGCACGCGTGCTGGCCGTAGCCGGGCACGGGCCGCTCGACGTCGCGGTGCGCGCCCGCGCCAGCCAGATCCAGTCAACGCTGCAAGCCGACCTGGTCGTACAGGCGACCGGCCTCGACACGGCGGCCGCCTACTCCGCACATCCGCTGCTTTCGCATTTGCTGCGCGACGGGCTGGCGGTGGCCGATCCCTTGCAACTCGGCGTGGCCGCACAACCGGATGGCCGGCTGCTCGACGCGCACGGCAATGTGCAACCGAACCTGTATGCCATCGGCTCGCTGCTTCGCGGCAACCTGTGGGAATGCACCGCGATGCCGGAGATACGTGCCGCCGCGCACGCCCTGGCCCAGTCCCTGGCCGCGGGACGCACTGCGTCTGCCGACCAGGCCACGGCGTGTGCGCCTGCCGCAGGTGTCGCGGCGGTCCAGACCCATTCACTGCCCTGCCCTTGCCCATGAGCAAGGGAGCACCGCTCCCTGCGATCACCGTTTGCGATACGGCGGACATGCGCGGTTCGTCGGGCTCCCCTATCGGACCTGACCGGCGCCATCGGCACGGCGAGCGATGAACCTGTGGGGAACACTTTGCGGGCGCAGCCGTCCAGCCGTCGCCAGGATCAATCACGGCGCGCGCCGAAAATGGTGCATTGCATTACACATCGAGCGGACCGATGCCGTCTCACCATAAAATATGTCAGATAAAACAATGATATGAACGGATAGAGCCGCGCTGTCCAGACTGTGCTGCCCCGCAAATTGACAGCGGTGTCAATGGCTCGCAAGCTGATGACAGTTCCATTGCGGGGGAGCGCGATGAACCTGGCAATCGGCCATCCGGATCGACAGACACGTATCCCGGCGCCGCCATTCCTGGCGGCCGACGTCGGCGGGACGCATGCCCGTGTCGCCTTGATGCAGCCCCCCCAGGAGCAGGGCGGCGAGGCCGAGCTGCTTGCCTATCGCGAATTTGCGTGCGCCGATTTCCCGGGGCTGCCGGAGCTGTTGCAAGCATTCGTCAAAGACGAGGTGCAGATGCCAGTGCGGCACTGTGTGCTTGCCTGCGCGGGCCAGCGGATGGGCGATGAGGTTCTGAACGACAACTCGGCGTGGCCGGTCCATCTGCCGCCGTTGCGGCGGGCGCTCGCGCTGGACGATCTTGCCATCCTCAACGATTTCGAGGCGCTGGGGTACGCACTCGACAAACCCCTCGCCCACAGCGCCCGCCTCCTGTGCGGACCGGCCATCCACGTCGATGGCCCGGCACTGGTGATCGGACCAGGCACCGGCCTTGGCGCTGCGGTGCGCCTGCCTGACGCAGCAGGCGGCAGCGTGCTGACGACGGAAGTCGGCCAGATGGACTTTGCGCCGTATTCGCTACGCGAACGCGAGATCCTGGCGCACCTGGCCCCCGCGGGCGGCTACGTGGCGTACGAACGCATCGTGTCGGGCCCCGGCCTGCTGGTCGTGTATGCCGCCCTGTGCAGTCTGCGCGGGGAAGCGCCGAAGCTTGCCACGCCTGAAGCCGTCAGCGCCGCTGCCGCCGAGTGCAGCGATGCCCAGGCCGTGGAAGCCGTGGAGATCTTCTGCGCGGCGCTGGGAAGTTTCGTCGGCAGCCTTGCCTTGGCATTCATGGCCGTAGGTGGCGTGTATCTGGCGGGCGGATTCCTTTATTCGATGTTCGCCTCGCTGGAACGCAGCGCCTTCGAAGAACGATTCCTGCACGGGCGCAGCGCGCGCGCGTTCCTGTCGCGCGTCCCGGTGTGGGTGGCGGAACACGGCCGCCACGGCGTGCTGGGAGCAGCCAGGTGGTACCTCCGGCACGGCGCGCCCGGCAGCGCGATATCGCGCCAAGCCGTGGCCGGGGGTTGAGCCGATGAACCGAGCGACGGCATCGCCGAGCAAAAGATTCCCGACGGCCGGAGGCAATCCGCGCGACGGCCGATGGGCGCTGGTTCGAACGACACGCTGAAACAGGTAGTACCGGAGCACGCGCTCCGCAGGGGGAAGCACCGAAGGGAAGCAGCCATGGCACGCAAGGCCATGGCCGGACGCACCGGGAGGCGGCATCCGGATACGCACGCATCGAAGCGCCGCGGGGCACCAGAGATCCGACAGACATCAACCAAGAGGGAAAGCTCATGTCCACCGTACATCGCAGGCACCCCTTGTCATTTGCCATATCCATGTCGCTGCTCGCCGCGGTAGCGACATCGGCCGTGGCGTCGCCGCGCACGGGTGCCCAGGCGGACAACCAGGGGTCGCAGGCCGGCACGCCGCAGGACACGACGGCGAAATCGCCCGCCGACGCCAAGAAAGCCAAGTCCACGGCCAGCGACGCGCAGAAGCAGAAAGAAAAAGAGGCGGTCACCTTGTCGGCCGTCAACGTCGTCGGCGTACGCGCGTCGCAGATGCGCGCGATCGACCTGAAGCGCGAGGCCCCGAACATCCAGGACAGCATCACGGCGGAAAACATCGGCGCCCTGCCCGACGTGACCATCACCGACTCCTTGCAGCGCGTCACCGGCGTGCAGATCAACCGCGACGCCGGCGTCGGCACTTCGGTGGACGTGCGCGGCCTGCCCCAGGTCGGCACCATGCTGAACGGCGAGGTGTTCATCACGGCGGACCAGATCGACTCGCAGCAGCCCGACTTCACCATGCTGCCGTCCACCCTCTTTCACGGCGTGGACGTGGTCAAGTCGTCCACCGCCAACGAAACCGACGGCGGCATCAGCGGCGCCATCGACCTGCATACCTACCGCCCCTGGGATCTCCCCAGCGGATTCACCTATAGCTATTCCGCCAACGGCGAGCGCGGCACCACCACCAACCGCTGGGGACCCGAGGCCAATGGCCTCATCTCGTTCAACGACGACGGCCACTGGGGCCTGCTGGTGTCGGCCGATTTCTCCAACACCACGCGCATGAATGCCACCGAAGGCCTAGACCAGTACGGCGTAGTGCTGAACGGCGAGAACGCAACCAGCGCCGCCAGCTACAACGGCTTCCTGACCGCATGGAACGGCGCGCCCATCCCGCCGCAGATCGTGCAGAACGCCGACGGCAGCGTGGACGTCAATGGCGACGGCAAATCCAACGGTGTATTCATGGGCAGCCAAAACTTCGGTCTGTACGACGTCACCACCCAGCGCAAGCGCAAATCGGGCAACGCCTCGTTCCAGATGGACCTCGGCAACGGCTTCAGCCTGACCAGCGATTACTTTTACTCGCAGCAGCGCGAATACGATCGCAACGTCGGCATCCAGTTCAACTCTACCAACTGGCAGGGCGCCACCTACGTGCCGCTGCAATCGCGCAATACCGGCAGCCCAGCCCTCGGCGGCTACGGCACGCCGGAGCCGGGCTGGGAAGGCTCGCAGCTGTTCACCACGCAGGTGTACGAGAAGTGGCCCGGCGACGTGGAGTCGTTCTCGCAGATCATCCAGAAGAGTTCCGTCGCGAAGAACTTCAACGTGCAACTGGACTACGACAATGGCGGCTCCTTCACGGCCAGCCTGCGCGGCATCCACGACACGGCGTTCCAGTCGAACGTGGAAACCGACCTCAACATTTCCGACTCCGACGGCGCGCTGTGGCCCAACGTGCTGAATCCTGGCGTGAACGTGCCGCCCGGCACCTTCATCTACCCCTCGCAACTGGGCGGCAACCGCGTGTTCAACGCCAACGGCGTGGCGCAGAACACGATTCCGATCATCGCGAACTTCGGCGGCCGCTACCTCACGGTCAGCATGCCCGCGTCGCTGGCCGCCGATTTCGCCAACCCCGCCGGCTGGACGATGAAGACGCTGGAATCCTCCGGCGACTACGACCGCCAGGTGGACCTCAACGCTTTGCGTTTCGACGGGAAGTACGACTTCCAGGACGGTTTCAAGCTCGAATTCGGCCTGCGCAACAGCATCCGCAGCGCCGACAACGTCGGCTGGACGCTGGAAACACCGGTGTACGCCGGCATGGGAGCGAGCGACCCGAATGGATGCCTGGTGCGCTACGTCGGCGCCGACGTGGTCATGGACAGCGGCTCGTGCACCGCCGGCAACGCGCAGGGCTACTACCGCGCGGGACCGCTGTCCGCGATATCGATGCCGAACACCGCCGCGCCGCTGTCGGGCAACTGGAAGCAGTACACCAACCTGCTCGGCTCGGGCATCAATTTCTGGGCGGTCAATCCCTCCGCCTTGATCGATCCCGTCGGCTACTGGAAATCGCTCTATCCCGATACTGTCGAAGTGGGTGAACCGGGAACCACCTGGGGCGTGGGGCTGAAGGAATTGTCGGGCTACCTGCAGGGCGATTTCAGCGGCACCCTCGGCAGCATGCCGTACAGCGGCAACGTCGGCGTGCGCGTGATCCGCACCCACCTGGACGTCACCCAGCACCTGAGCGGCGCCCCCGGCTCGTACGGCGACGAACCCGTCGACGCCGGCACCTCCATCACCAAGCGCAGTTACCAGGATGTGCTGCCGTCGGCCAACTTCGCACTGGATCTGACCGACAGCCTGAAGTTCCGCCTGGCCTATTCCAAGAACATGATGCCGCTCGACCTCAGCACCTGGGGCGGCGGCCTACAGCTGAACTACTCGCTGATGGAAACCCCGCAGGGGCCGATCTTCCGCGTCTCGAACGGCACCTCGACGGGCAACCCGGACCTCAACCCGTGGCGCTCCACCAACTACGGTGCCTCGCTGGAGTACTACATCAACCCCACCAGCATGATCAGCCTCGCCTTGTTCCGCATCAACATGCAGAGCTTCATCAAGAACGGCAGCGTGACCAACTGCACCTTGCCGGACGAAGATGGCGTGGTGCGCGACCATTGCATCGTGATCACCGAACCCGTGCAGGGCACCGGCAACAGCATCCACGGTGCGGAGTTCGATTACCGCCAGGGCTTCACCTTCCTGCCCGGCATCCTGTCCAAGACCGGCATGGAAGTGAACGCCACATACGCGCCGAGCAACTCGGGCGAAAGAGACCTCTCCGGCGCCAAGATTCCGTTCCAGGACAACTCCACCAAGTCCGGCAACTTCATCCTGTGGTATCAGGACGACCGCTTCCAGGCACGCGTCGCGTACAACTACCGCTCGCGGCGCGCTGTGCAGGACAGTGTGGGCGGCATCACCGGCATGGAGATGTACGAGGCGCCGCAGAAGTATCTCGACGCGTCGATCTCGTACAAACTCAACAAATACGCCGAGCTGTTCGTGGACGGCACCAACCTGACCAACGAGTATCAGCACTACTACCTGGTGTGGCCCGACCAACCGGCGCACTCGAATTTCTCCGAGCGCATGTTCATGTTCGGCATCCGCGGCCAGTGGTGAGCCGCGGCAACGGAACGGATGCCGGGGGCGCGATGCGCGCTCCCGGCATCCCGGCCATGTTCCCCGACCAGGCAGCGCCCCGCGGCGCCATGCCCGCACCCGACAACGGCAAGGAAGATATGCAGGATTCCAGCATCGCCCGACCCGCCCGCGACGACGGCTTCCATCGCTCCATCGGCCTGTTTTCGGGAACGGCCATCAACATGACGCAGATGTGCGGCATCGGGCCGTTCATCACCATCCCGATCATGGTCGCCACCATGGGCGGGCCGCAGGCGGTGATCGGCTGGATCGCCGGCGCGATCCTGGCAGTGGCCGACGGCATGGTCTGGGCGGAACTCGGCGCCGCCATGCCCGGCTCCGGCGGCACCTATGTCTATCTTCGCGAAGCCTTCCAGTACCGCACCGGCAAGTTGATGCCGTTCCTGTTCATCTGGACGGTATTGCTGACGATTCCGCTGCTGATGTCGACCGGCATCATCGGCATGGTCGAGTACCTGGAGTATTTCTTCCCGCACCTGGGTTGGTGGCCGGTGCACCTAGTCAGCCTCGCGGCGACCGGCCTGGTCACCTGGCTGCTGTATCGGCGCATCGAGTCGATCCGCGCGATCACCATCGCACTGTGGGTGATCATGCTGGTCTCCGTCATCGGTGTGTCGGCGGCCGGCTTCTCGGCCTTCCACGCCGACTACGCCTTCAGCTACCCGGCCGGCGTGTTCGGCGGCCACTTCTTCGTGGGCCTGGGCGCGGGGCTGATCCTCGGCATCTACGACTACCTCGGCTACTTCACCACCGCCTACATGGGCGACGAACTGCGCAACCCGGGCCGCACGATGCCCGGCTCCATCATCATCTCGGTGATCGCGATGATGGTCGTCTACCTCACCCTCAACATCAGCGTGCTCGGCGTGGCGCCGTGGCAGGAGATCGCCCGCTCCCAATCCGTAGCCTCGCTGGTGGTGGAACGCGGCTGGGGGCATCTGGCCGCGGCGGGCATGACCGTCCTCATCATCGTGACCGCGTTCGCCTCGGTGTTCGCCGGCCTGCTGGGCGGCTCGCGCGTGCCCTTCCAGGCAGCGCACGAGAAAGTGTTCCTGTCGGTGTTCGGCAAGCTGCACGCGAAGCACGGCTTTCCCCATGTGGCCTTGCTCACGATGGGCGTGGTGACCGCCATCGGCACGTTCTTCGACCTGACCGAAGTCATCAACATGCTGCTGGCGGCGACCATCATCGTGCAGTCCATTGCGCAGATCGCCGCGCTGGTGGTGCTGCGCAAACGCCAGCCGACGCTCGACCGGCCGTACAAACAGTGGCTGTATCCGGTGCCGTGCGTGATTGCGCTGCTGGGCTGGGTCTACGTCTACGTTTCGGCGTCCGCCTTGTCGCTGATCCTGTCGGGCGCATGGATCGTCGCCGGCCTGGTGGTGTTCGCGATCTGGGCCAGGCTCAACCGCTCCTGGCCATTCGCGCCAGTGGAAATCCGCGAAGCCTATCTGGGGAGCGAATGACGCCATGCGTATCACGATCCGACCTTTGTTACGGATGCTGCTGGCGCTGGCCCTGCCAATGGCCGCGTCGCCAGCACGCGCCGAATCCGCCTACGCGCCTACACCGGTGGACGGCAGCAACGGCGCCACCACCGCTATCGCCCATTGGCAGATCCAGTCCAGCGCCAAGGCACAGCAAGGCGGCGCCGAGATCTCCTCGCCCGGCTTCCCGACCCAGGGCTGGTATCCGGTCAGCGGCCGCGCCACGGTGATGGCGGGATTGCTGGAAAACGGCATCTACAAGGACGTGTTCCACAGCGACAACCTGCGCGCGGTGGAGGAGCCCGACGCCAGCGGCAACCTGTTCGTGATCCCCTGGTGGTATCGCACCGAGTTCACCCTTGCCAAGGGCGCGCCGGGGCTGCGCACGCTGCTGCGTACCAACGGCATGATCGCCAGCGCCGACGTGTGGGTGAACGGACATCTGGTCGCCGACCACGCCGCCGTTGCCGGCGCTTACCCCGTGCATGAGTTCGACGTGACGCGCTGGGTGCATGCAGGCACCAACATCCTCGCCCTGCGCGTACATCCGGGCGACCCGCGAAAGAGCCTCTCGATGGGCTGGGTCGACTGGAACCCCACACCGCCGGACAACAACATGGGGCCGTGGCGCGGCGTGGACATCGTGCAGACCGGGCCGGTCGAGCTGCGCTTCCCGCAGGTGACGCCGGCGCTGTCGCTGCCTGATCTCGCGCACGCCGCGCTGACCGTGAATGTCGAAGCACGCAACCTCGACACGGTGGCGCACGAAACGACGATCACCGGCGAGGTAGCCGGCGTCCCGCTGCGGCAGACGATTCGCCTCGCCCCGGGACAAACGCAGAACGTATCGTTCTCGCCGAAAACCGATCCCGGCCTCGACCTCGATCATCCCAAGGTCTGGTGGCCGGTCGGCATGGGTGCGCATCCGCTGTATGCCCTGCGAATGGCCGCCACCGTCGATGGCAAGACCTCCGACCGCACCGCCGCAGCATTCGGCGTGCGGAGCGTCGACTCCAGGCTCACCGCGCAGGGTTATCGCCAGTTCCTCGTCAACGGCAAGCCGATCCTGATCCGAGGCGCGGGCTGGGCGCCAGACATGTTCCTGCGCGACGACCCGGCGCGCATGGAGGCCGAGTTCAGCTACATCCGCAACCTCGGCCTCAACACCATCCGCAGCGAAGGCAAGCTGGAGGACACGCGCTTCTACGAACTCGCCGACCGCGACGGCATCATGATCCTGGCCGGCTGGGAGTGCTGCGACAAATGGGAGTCGGCCGCCAAGACCGGCGGCGAACCGTGGAATGCCGCGGACGAAAAGGTGGCCGAAGACTCCATGGCCAGCGAAGCGAGGCTGCTGCGCAACCATCCGTCGGTGATCGGCTTCCTGATCGGCAGCGACAATGCGCCGCCGCCTGCCCTGGCGAAAAGCTACACCGATACCTTGCGCGCGGCGGACTGGCCGCTGCCGGTCATCTCGGCAGCCTCGGACCAGGCGACCGCCGAAACCGGCCCTTCCGGCATGAAGATGGCCGGTCCCTACGACTGGATTCCGCCCGCGTACTGGTACGCCGACAAGCTGGGCGGCGCCTTCGGCTTCGATTCCGAAGTCAGCGCGGGCGCCGACATTCCGCGGCTGGAGGATCTGCAGCGCATGCTGTCGCCGCAGGAACAGGAGGCGCTGTGGAAATACCCGGAACTGCGCCAATACCACGCCTCCGCCGCGTGGTCGCCATTCGCGGTACTGACACCGTTCGACCAGGCGCTCGCCCGTCGCTACGGCGCACCTACCAGCCTTGCCGACTATGTCGCCAAGGCCCAGCTCGACAACTACGACAACGTGCGTGCGCAGTTCGAAGCATTCAACGCGCACATGGACGCGGCCAAACCGTCCACCGGCGTGATCTACTGGATGCTCAACAACGCCTGGCCTTCGCTGCACTGGCACCTGTACGACTACTACATGAACCCGGCCGGCGCGTACTTCGGCGCCAAGAAGGCCAACGAGCCGCTGCACATCCAATATGCCTATGACACCGGTGCGATCGTGCTGGTCAACCACAGCTCGGCCGACGGCCACGGATTGCAGGCCGGTATCCGTGTGCGCAACCTGGACGGCAGCCTGCGTTACGAGCGGCGCGAGCAAGGCATCGACCTCGCCGGCAACCATACGAAAACGCTGCTGACGCTACCGGCGATCGCCGGCCTGTCGCGCACGTATTTCGTCGAGCTCACGCTCGCCGACGCCGACGGCAAACCGGTCAGCCGCAACGTCTATTGGCTTTCCACCCTGCCCGACCAGCTCGACTGGCCACACTCGAACTGGTACCTCACTCCGCTGACACAATACGCCGACCTGACTGCACTGCAGTCCCTGCCGGCTGCGACGAGCGAAGTGCAGGCGACAGTGCGGCACGATGGCGCCGAGGATGTCGCCACCGTCACCTTGTCCGTGCCCGCCGCCGCCAAGGCCGTCGCGCTGTTCCAGCATGTGTCGATCCGGCGATCCGCCGATGGCCCGCTCGCACTACCCATCCTGTGGAGCGACAATGACGTCACGCTGTGGCCCGGCGAATCGCTCACCTTGACCGCGCGCTACGCTGCACAAGAGACGGAGGCGCCGGTCATCGAAGTGCGCGGATGGAACGTTCCCGCCCGGAGCATTCCCGCCGCCGCCGAACCTCCGGCAGGCGCTGCCCAAGGAACGAATCATTGAATCTGGCCAGGCTTTCATGACGCGCGTGACCATCGACGACGTCGCCCGCACCGCGGGCACCTCGACCAAGACTGTTTCGCGGGTGCTCAACAACGAGCCGAACGTGCGCGAATCCATGCGCCAGCGCGTGCTGTCCGCCGTCGCGGCGCTCAATTACCGGCCGCTCACCTCGGCGCGCAGCCTGGCGACCAACCGCTCCTTCATGATCGGCCTGCTGTACGACAACCTTTCGCCCAGCTACATCATGGAAGTGCAGGCCGGCGTGCTCGAGGCATGCGAGGCGCAGCACTACAGCATGATGGTGCAGCCGCTGGTCTCGGCGGCGCCGGACTTCGTCGAGCGGGTCGACGACATCTTGTCGCGGCACCGGCCCGACGGCCTGATCCTCACCCCGCCGATCACCGACCATCCGCAGCTGCTGGAACACCTGCAGCAGAGTGGCCTGCCGTTTGCCTCGATCGCGCCACGCCATCCCGAAGAATGCATCGGCGTGATGCTGCGCGAACGCGAAGCCGCGGCGGCGATGGTGGAACACCTGGTATCGCTCGGTCACCGCCACATCGCCCATATCCTCGGCGATCCTAAGCATGGCGCGGGCATCTGGCGCCTGGCGGGTTTTCGCGATGGCCTCAAGCGCGCCGGACTGACCGAGGAACCGACGTACATGGTCCCGGGCCGGTTTTCCTTCGAGTCGGGTGTGGCGGCCATGCGCCAGTTGCTGGCGTTGCCACAGCGGCCGACGGCCGTCTTCGCCGCCGACGATGACATGGCCGTTGGCGCCATCTGGGCAGCCGCCGAGGCCGGGGTGTCGGTGCCCGGTGAGGTGTCGATCTGCGGATTCGACGACACCACGATCGCGACGCAGGTGTGGCCGCCCTTGACCACCATCCACCAGCCCGTGCGCGAGATGGGCCGGCGTGCCACCGAAGAACTGTTGCTGCGCGTGCTCGGCAAGGGGGACGCCAGGATGGTCGAGGTCGGCTACGAAATGTGTATCCGCGCCTCGACCGCGGCCCCGGCCTAGCAAGCCGCGTATATTTCGCCGGACACTACATCCATCGCACCGACCCCAGGAGAGCGCCACATGCCCGCCTCGCCCGCTGCCGCGAAGCCGACCCGGAAATTCCACTTCATCTCCGGGCTGCCGCGCGCGGGCAGCACGCTGCTTGCCGCCATCCTCAACCAGAACCCGCGCTTCCGCGCCGGCATGACCAGCCCGCTCGCCGACATCATGGGCGTGGTGATCGCCGAAGCGAGCAGCAAGAACGACTTTTCGTTCGATGTCTCCGACGAACAACGCGTCGCCATGCTGCGCGGCCTGGTCGAGAACTTCTACGCGGGGCACGCGGGCGGCGATGCCGGCGTGGTGTTCGACACCAGCCGACTGTGGTGCAGCCGCATGCCGTTGCTCGACATGTTGTTCCCGGAGGCGAAGGTCATCGCCTGCGTGCGCCAGTTGTCCTGGGTGCTGGACAGCATGGAGCGGCTGGTACGCCGGCAGCCGGTCGGCGTCAGCAAGGTGTTCCGCTTCGACACCAACACCACGGTGTACTCGCGCGTCGAGGCATTGACCGATCCGCGCGGCATGGTGGGTTTCGCGTTCCAGGCCACCAAGGATGCGTTCTACGGCCAATATGCGCCGGGCCATCTGCTGCTGCTGACCTACGAAAGCCTGGTGCGCAATCCCGCGGCGGCCCTGCGCGCGGTCTACCAGTTCATCGGCGAACCCTGGTTCGAGCACGACTTCGACCACATCGCCTACCACGCGGACGAATTCGACGCCCGCGTCGGCATGCCCGGCCTGCACACCGTGCGCCCGAGGGTCGAGCCCATCGAGCGCACCTCCATCCTGCCGCGCGAAATCTTCGGCCGCTTCGTCAACGAAGCGTTCTGGATGGACCCGAAGAACAACGCCAGCCAGATACCTATTGTGTAAATGCGGGTTCCGGCTGCGCTGCCATCGCCGCGGTCAGCGTTCCTGGCCGCCGGCCGCTGCCTGGGTCAGCGTACGCTGCATCAACGAGAGCGTGAGCACGGACGGCAACACCTTGCCGGAACCGCCGCCCTTGGGAAAGACGACGTACAGCGGCACGCCGGGCGAGTGGTATTCCTGCAGGAAGGCGCTGATCGTCGGATCGACATTAGTCCAGTCGCCCTTCATGTAGACGGCGCCGGTGCGCGCGAGCAGGTCGTGGAACGCGGGTGTGTCGAGCACGGCGTGTTCGTTCGCCTTGCAGGTGATGCACCAGTCCGCCGTCATGTCGACGAGCACGGGCGTGCCGGCTTTGCGCAGTTCGGCCAGTTTCGCCGGCGAGAAGGCGACGACGCCCTGCTCTTCCCCACCCGCCACGGATACCGGCGGCAAGCGCGCCAGAAGGTACAGCGGCGCGACCGCGAGCAAGGCGAGCAGCACCGCGAGCAGGCGCGCCGGCATGCGGCGGTGACGACTGCGCTCGAACCACCACAGCGTCATCGCCAGCAGCACCGCCGCCGAAAGGACCAGTCCCACCGCATCGGCGCCGCGCTGGTGCGCCAGCACCCAGATCAGCCACACCGCGGTGAGGTACATAGGAAACGCCAGCACCTGTTTCAACGTTTCCATCCACGCGCCGGGCCGCGGCAGCAGGCGGCCGAGCGCCGGCACGAAACCGACCAGCAGGAATGGAGACGCCAGGCCGAGGCCAAGCGCGAGGAAAACCAGCAGCGCCGCGAACGTCGGCGCGACGAACGCATAGGCCAGCGCCGTGCCCATGAACGGCGCCACGCAGGGGCTCGCCACCGCTACCGCGAGTACGCCGGTGAAGAAGTCGCCGGCCCAGCCGGAACGCGATGCCACGCCCTGCCCCAGGTTGCCGAACGAGGTGCCGAACTGCACCACGCCCGACATCGACAAGCCCACCGCGACCATCACGCAGACCAGCGCGCCCACCACCAGCGGCTGCTGCAGCTGCGCGCCCCAGCCCAGCGCATGCCCGGCCGAACGCAGCGCCGCGATGGCGAGACCGATCGCGGCGAACGCGCACAGCACGCCGGCCGTGTAGGTGAGCGCGTGCCGGCGCGCCTTCGCCGCGTCTTCGCCGCTTTCCAGCAGGCCGACC
Source organism: Dyella agri (assembly GCF_044904705.1). Lineage (NCBI taxonomy): Bacteria > Pseudomonadati > Pseudomonadota > Gammaproteobacteria > Lysobacterales > Rhodanobacteraceae > Dyella > Dyella agri. The sequence goes on along the minus strand of NZ_JADIKL010000007.1, from coordinate 112,151 downwards.
GCCTTGATCGACAGCACCGGCAACACGCACGGCATCAGGTTCAGGACCAGGCCGCCCGCGAAGGCGAGCAGCAGCGCGCCCAGCCATCCGGTGGAGGCCGGATTGGCAGATGCGGCATCGACAGGCGTCGCAGCCGCTACCGAGGCCGCGGCGCCGGCTACCCTCGTATCGCCCTGACCAGCCGCCGCATTCGCCGTGCCTGGCAGCGGCAGGTCGAGGTTCTCGACATACGGCGGATAGCAGATCTTCGGGTCGACCTCGTGGCAACCCTGGTAGCGCACCGCGAGTTTGATGCGCTGCGCGCCCGGTGCCAGCGTGTAGGGAATGCTGGCGTCGATGTGGTCGTGGTAGGTCTCGACGTCGCCCAGGTATTCGTCGTGGTACTTCTTGCCGTCCGGCAGCGTCGCCTCGCCAAGCGTGACGCCGTCGCCGCCGGTGAACTTCATCTGCCCGCGGTAGAGGTAGTAGTCGGGCGCGATCTTCCAGTGCAGCTTCACCACGCCGGGGGTGCCGGTGTCCGCGCTGAGCTTGTAGGCCTCGCCGATCGGCAGCAGGCCTTCCAGGTCTTGCGCGTGGATCAGGGTGGCGACGAAGCACAGCAACAACACCCAGGCGATTCGCGTGCATGCCTTCATGGCTTCACCTCGCCTGAAGCGGCGACCGATGCCTTCCTGGCCATCAGCGAGCCGATCATGCGTTGCACCATCTGCCCTGCATCCGCATCGGTAGCCATGAAGCTGCTGTAGACGATGCGGCCGCTGCGGTCGATCAGCAGGTTGTAGGGAGCAAGCCCCATCTTGTCGTACGCATCGATGACCGGCTTCTCGCCTTTCAGCGGCGTAAAGCTGTACTTCGTCTGCTGCATGAAGGAGTCGACGTAGTCATCCTGGTCGCGATCGATGTTGATCCCCAGATACACGAAATCCTTGCTGTTCCGGAACGGCGCCACCGCTTCTTCGAGATGCGGGAATTCCGCGCGGCAAGGGCCGCAGCCGGGAAACCAGAAGGATATGAAGACCACCTTCCCTCGCAGCTTGTCCAGCGAAACCGTTTCGTTCGACGTATACGTGTGCAAGTTAAACGGAGTGGCCGGCTTCGATCCCGCGTCCAGCAGAGCGTTCAGGTCCGCTTCGGTCTGCGTGTTCGTCTTGCCGATCTGCTTGCCGTACTGCTGCAACGCTGCGTGCGTATCGCCGTCCGGCGCTTTCGCCTGTTGCTTGAGCAGGCTTTCATAGGCCTCCTTCTTTTTCCCGGCCGATGCCATGACCTTGGCTTTCAGCCGGACGATCATCGCGGCGTTCGACGACATCCGCTCGGTGGCGAGTTTGTCCAGCATCGCCATCGCCTGGTCCGGCTTGCCCTGGGAAAGATCCCGGTTCACGGTCACCACGGTATCCGCCAGTGCGATGCGCTTGTCCCACTCCTTGACGGATCGCTCGGCCTGATCTTTCGCTCCCTTGGCGGCTCCGGCTTTCATCTGCCTGGCAAAAGCCGCCGCCTTCGCGGGATGGGTTCCAAGATAGGCTTCGAACAACGGGCCCATCGCATTGGCCGACCACTGGAACTTCTCTGGCGGAAATGTCGCCCGCAACTGCTCCCACAGGGCGATGCGCTTGGCGACGCTCTCGCTGCCCATGCCCAGCCAGTACAAGGCCTGTGCGCCGCGCTCGCTGGTGGGAAAGCGCTTGGCGACATCGAGGGAGGCCGCCTCCCATCGGGCGCGATCGACGTTCTTGAGCTCGCTGGCGTAGTAAAAGGCGTAATCCGAGTTATGCGGCTCCACGGATGCTGCTTTTTGCAGGTAGGCCAGCGCGGCCTTCTGGTCGCCCCGACGCTGGGCATCCTGCGACAGCAGCGAGTAGGCCTCGGCATTGCCGGGGTCCAGCCGGGTCACTTTCAGCAGGTAGTCTCTGGCCTTGGGGCTCTCTTGCGAAGCCAGCCGATTGCCCAGGCCAAACGTGATTCCCACGGAATCCGGGTAGCGTTTCTGCCACGCGGCATACTTGTCGTCGATGAGCTTTTCGACCGCCTTGGATTGCGGCTCCAGCTTCTTGTCGTCGTAAGCGGCGCCTTTCAACTCCCACGACACGAACTGCAGCCGCTGATGCGCGACCATGAATTCCGGATCGATATCGATCGCCTGCACCAGGGCCGTGACGGCATCGGCGAATTTCTGCTTCTTGTCCAGCGCCGTTGCATGCTCGAACGCAGTCTTGGCCGTGGCGGGCGGGACGTGTGCCGCATGGGCGGCGCATGGCAGCAGCGCGCACACAAGCACGCAGAACAGGATTTTTCTTGTCGCCTTCACCTTGTCCACTTCTTTACTCCGTTCGAGCCTTGTCGCTGTTTCGGTCTTGGACTTGCCGTTCCGGGGCGGCATCAATGCACGGTGTGGCCGTCGGCATCGAGCACTTCGACGTCGCCGATGCCGAGCGCGCGCACCGGCTGCTCGATCTTGCGCAGGTCGCCGACGATCACCCAGGTCATCGCCTCCGGCTTCACCACTTCCTTCAGCGCGGTTTCGGCGGTGGCGGGCGTCACACCTTCGATGCGGGTCTTCAGCGTCTGCACGTAGTCGTCCGGCCAGCCGAACTTGACGATCTTCGTCACCGTGCCGAGCACCGCGTCGCTGGTTTCGTAGGCACCCGGCAAGGCGCGTACGCGCATGTCGCGGATATTCCCGATCTCGGCTTCGGTCACTGGCTTGTCGCCGACGATGGCACGGGCCTCCTTCAGCGTCTCGGCGATGGACGGCGCCGTCTTGTCGGTCTGCACCGGCGCGTAGAAGAACATCGGGCCCTGGCCGCTCGTGTCGCTCATCATGGTGTGCGCGCCGTAAGCCCAATGCTTGTCCTCGCGCAGGTTCATGTTGAGGCGCGAGCTGAAGCTGCCGCCGAGCGCGTCGTTGGCGAGCCGCAGCGTCAGGTAGTCCGGCGCCTTGGCCGATGGCACGAGCAGGCCGGCGAGGATCAACGACTGCGGGGCGTCCGGGCGGTCGATCAGGAACAGCCTCGGCTTGGCCGGTACGGCCACGCTGGCCAGGTTCTTCCGTGGCCGCGGCGTCGCCGGCGCCTGCCAGTCGCCGAAGGCTGCATCGAGCTGCGGCAGAATGCCGGCCAGCGTCGTGTCGCCGACGACGAGGATCTTCAGGTTGTCCGGACGCAGATAGTCGCGCTGGAACGCCGTGAAGTCCGCGGCCGTCATCGCCTTGACGTCGGCGACACTGCCGAGGCCGTCGAACGGAATGCCGTAGGCATGCTCCTTGCCGTAAAGCAGCGGCGGCAGGATGCGCTGCGCCACGCCCATCGGGCTGGACTTGCTCTGCGCAATCTCGGCCAGGTGCTGCTCGCGCAGCCGCGCAATGTCCGACGCCTTGAACGCGGGGTTGCGCACCGTGTCGGCGAACAACGCGAGCGACGGCACCAGCCGATCTTCCAGCGCATTGAGTGAGGCGATACAGCTGTCCAGCCCGCATGCGGCGCCGATCCTCGCGCCCAGGCGCTCCTTGCGGATGGCGACCTCGGTCGAATCCAGCGTCTTGGTGCTTTCCTCGAGCAGGCTGGTGGCGAAGGCGGCGGTACCCGGCCGACGGCCGTGGTCGGCGGCATAACCGGCATCGAACATCAGCTCGACCTGGGTGACCGGAACCGCATGGCGCTCGGCCAGCACGACTTCGATGCCATTCTTCAGTCGTGCCCGTTGCAGCGCGGGGAACTGCAGCGTGGGGAAGCTGGCGACCTTGGGCACGCCTTCGCTGCGGTCGACTCCGCTTTGAGCGACGCTGTAGCGGCGCGCCGGCGGCAGCACGGTCGCCGGCCGACCCGGCATGGCGGCGCGGCTTGCGACCTTCGCATCCTCGGCCGCCGGATCGAAATCCTTGCCTGCAGGAAGCACCTTCAGGTGGTAGTCGCCCCTGGACAGCCAGGTGTCGGCGGCTTTCCTTACACCTGCCACGGTCGCAGCGGCGATGCGCGACAGATCCTTGCGGAACGCGCCCGGATCGTCGCGATAGACCTGGCCTTCCGCCAGCACGCGAGCCTGGTCGCTGACGCTTTCGACGTTGCGCACGAACTCGCCGCGATAGCGCACCTGGGCGCGCGCCAGCTCATCCGCGCTGGGGCCTTCGGCACGGAAGCGCTTGAGCTCCTCGTCGATCGCCGCGTCGACCTTGGCCAGGTCGACGCCGTCCTTCAGGTCGGCCTGGATTTCCAGCATGCTCGCCAGCGCGAACGGTGACAGGCTGACCGACACGTCGTCGACAAGCTTGTCGCGGTAGACCAGCCGCTGGTACAGGCGCGAGCTCTTGCCGCCGCCGAGTATGGTGGTGGCGAGGTCGAGATTCAGCGCGTCGTCGCTGCCGTCCTGCGGCACCACCCAGGTGCGATAGATGCGCGTCTGCGCCACATGGTCGTGCTGCACGCCGTCGACGCGATGGCCGAGCGGGGTGATCCACGGCTGCTGGTGCGCCACCGCCGGACCGGCGGGGATATCGCCGAAGTACTTCATCACCTTCGCGCGGGCGATCGCCGGCGTGATGTCGCCGGCCAGCACCAGGGTGGTGTTGGCCGCGCCGTAATTGCAGCGGAACCAGGCTTTCACGTCCGCCAGCGAAGCCGCGTCGAGATCCGCCATCGAGCCGATGGTGTCGTGCTGGTAGGGGTGGTTCGTCGGGAAGATGTTCTTCAGGTAGAGCTCGCTGACGCGACCGTAGGGCCGGTTCTCGCCCTGGCGCTTTTCGTTCTGCACCACGCCACGCTGGGTGTCGAGCTCCTTCTGGCCGATCGCGCCGAGCAGGTGGCCCATGCGGTCGGATTCCATCCACAGCGCAAGGTCGACGGCGGTGGTCGGCACGGTCTCAAAGTAGTTGGTGCGGTCGAACCAGGTGGTACCGTTCATGTCGGTCGCGCCGATAGGGTCGAACGCCTCCAGGTACGAGCCCTTGTGATGCTCCGAACCCGAGAACATCAGGTGCTCGAACAGGTGGGCGAAGCCGGTCTTGCCCTGCGGCTCGTCGGCCGAACCTATGTGGTACCAGATGCTCACCGCCACCACCGGCGCCTTGTGGTCTTCGTGCACCACCACGGTGAGGCCGTTGGGGAGCTGGAATTTCTCGTATTTCAGGTCGACCGTGTCGGTCGCGGGCGCCGCAACGGCGAACAGTGGCGTGCAGGTGAACAGCAGCGCGAACAGGCTGGAACGCAGCGTGTGCATCGGAAAGCATTTCCCGTGAATGGCATCGGATTTCGGAGCGCGCCCGATGGCCGGGCGCGAATGGATCGGTGCGGACAAATGCGCACGCCCGGTAAAGCGCGTGACGTTCAAAGCACGCCCCCGGATTGTTTCCACACGGTCATTTCCATCTTGGTTTCCGTCGGAAACTGTTTCTCGGCCGTCTGCAACGCCGCGTTGAACAGCTTCTCCGCTTCGGGACGGCGGTTCAGTGCGATCAGCGCCTTGGCCAGCGAATGGGTGTATCCGAGCTTGTTCTGCGCGCTGGCGTTATCCGCAGCGCGCTGCAGATAAGGCAGCGCCGCGGCCGCATGGCCTTGCCTGAGCAGGCTGCCGCCATACTCCGTCTGATAGAAGGCATTGTCGGGATAGGCCTCGACCATCGCCTTCTGCAAGGCGAGATCCTCGTTCTTGTCGCTGGGAGAGCCATAGCGGCTCAGGAACTCGCCAAACACTTCGGCCATCGCCTGGTCGCGCTTGACGTCGAAGCCACCGTGGCCGTCGCCCAGCGCCTTGCGGCCGATGGCGATGGCGCGCTGGTAGGTCGCCTGCTCGCCGGCACTGTCGCCCAGCGCCCGGTAGTAACTCGCCAGCGTGTACGTCGCCCCGCGCAACGCTCCCGAACCCGCCGTGGGAATCTTCGTGTCGTAAAGCGCCTTCAGCGCCGGCAGCTGCGCCGAGACCAGGGCTTTCTGCTCGGGCTTCGGCAACGTGCCGGTGCATTCGAGCAGCGTGCCGGCGATATCGAAATGCTGTTCGAGCTCCATCGGGCCATTCAAAGCCTGCTGGGCATGGACACGGCAATCCTTCGCCAGGGCGGCACGCCGGCTCACGGGCATCGACGCCGGCAGCGGGCCGATCAGCTCGCGCATCGCTTTGCGCTTCGCCGGGTCGGTTTCCTTGCGCAGCTCCGCATCGATCATGTCGCGCCTTCCGCCTTCGATCATCGCGGTCATCTCGGCGTGGGCTTCGATGGCCGCGAGTCGCGTCGATGCGTCCGGATCGGCCTTGACGGCGTTGCGCGTCGCCACCGGCAGGCTCGCATACCAGCGCAGGCCCTCTTGCTGCTGGTTGCGATCCCGGTACGCGCGCAGCACCTTGGCGACCGCCTCGGTGGAACCGTGCAGCGCATCCGCCTTGAGCTTGGACAGCGAGTCCGCGCCGCTGAGCAGGCGGTCCAGCGCGGGATAGAACTTCGCCCGCGTGAACTCGCCGGTCAGGCGGCCGCGTTCGCTGCCGTCCGGATTGAGCACCACATAGGTCGGCAATGCCGGCACGCTGAGTTTCTTCATCCAGGTACTGCCGTTCACCGAATCGGCATCGCTGCGCACCAGCACGAAACGGCTCTGCCGCTGGTCCCAGTCGGTGCCATTCAGCACCTTGGCGTCCATCTCGTGGCAGGAGTGGCACCAGATCGCCGAGAAATCGATGAATACCGGCAGCTGTTTCGCCTGTGCGGCCTTGACCGCCTGGTCGATGTCGGTCAGTGCCGTTTGCGCCTGCGTGGTGCTTCCAAGCGCCAGCAGCCCGCAGGCCAGTGCGGTGCGGAAGAAATCGCGTTTCATGTCGGTGCCTGCCTCAATGGAGAAAAGGTGTCAGCGCCTGCCGCCGCCGAACTGGTATTGCGCCTCGAGAAAGATTTCCCGGCCGTAGGGGTTGTAGTTGCCTGCGGCGAACGGCTCGTTGACGTCGCTGCGGTAGGTGACGTCGATCGGCGGCATGGAATTCCTGAGGTTGTTGACGCGCAACGAGAGGCGCCAGGCGCGCGTCGGCGCGTAATTGATGCTGGCGTTGTAGATGCGCCATGGCGCGACCTTGCCGGCATGGGGCACGTCGTAGCTGTCGTTGAGGTTGGCGATATAGTTCGGCGTGGGGCCGTAGTACGTCCCGTACAGCGTCGCGCTCCACTTGCCCTGGTCGAAGGTCCAGGTCAGCGCGGCATTCGCCTTGGTCTGGAATTCGGTGCTGAACCCCGGATTCCGGAGGTAATCGATCGTGGGATCGCCCGGGAAGGTTTCCTGGCGATGCGCCAGCACGCGCGTGTAGCCCAGGTCGAAGTCGAGCCAGCCCCAGGCGTGGGGATTGGTGCGGTACTTGAGGCTGGCGTTGAGGGCGTTATTCACCTCGCGCGCGACATTGATCTTCTTGGTCACCACCTGCAGGATCTGACCCAGCAGTGGCGAGCCCGGCGCGGCCGGTGCGCGCGTGATCTGCGCGTCGATCGCCTGGCAGGTCGGCGACTGCGGATCCAGCGTGCCGTTCGTGCAGTACAGCTGGGTCTGCATGACGTAATCCGAGCTTTCCTTCAGCACCTCGTTGCGGATTGAGATGTGCTGGTAGTCCAGGCTCACCGACAGGCCGGCGGTCGGCGACCAGACCACGCCGTAGGAGAAGTTCCTGGCGGTCAGTGGCTGCAGGTCCGGATTGCTGGTTTCCACGACCGTGGCCGGCACCGAGTAGTACTGGTAGGGGCAGCTCAGGATGTTGCCGCCGGTGTAGCCGAGGCGGCCGCAATTCACCCAGTCGGTGACGGAACCCAGCCCGCTGCTGCCCCCCTCGAACTCGTCGATCAGCGACGGCGCCTTGAACGAGGTGCTGTACTTGGCGCGTAGCAGCACGCTGTCGACCGGGCGGAATTCCAGGCCCACGCTGTAGGTGGGATGGCTGAAGCGGGCGCCCTGGGCGTCGTAGCTGTCGTAGCGGGCCGACAGGTCGGCGGTGAGCATCTTGAGCAACGGCAGGTTCAATTCCGTGGCGACGGCATAGCGGTCGCGGTGGCCGCCGCTGGGATTCCAGCTGGCAGCCAGCAACTGGCCCGACGACAGCAAGGGCGAGGGCTGGTAACTCCACGATTCGTAGCCTTGCTCGGCGACCACGGCCAGGCCCGCGTCGCCGCCGGGCAGCGCGAACAGCGAGGTCTGCGTCAACTGCGTGCGCAGCTGGTCGGTACGGTTCGAACTCGCGATCGAGGCGGCACCGAGGTAACTGGCGAACTGCGCCGGCGTGATCGGCGTGGTCAGCAAGTTGTAGTTCGGCGCATAGACGGGAAAGCCCAGCCAGTCGGTGCCCAGCTGGGGCCCGAGCAATGTATTGCCGTACGAGCCTGGGACGTTGTTCCCCCACATTGCGATCTGGCGGTCGTTGGAGTTCTCCTGGCTGTGCGTCAGGGCGGTGTCGAGGTTCCACCCCGAACCGAAATCGACCTTGCCGCCGAGGGTGACCGTATAGGTGTTCTCGTAGTTCTTCTGGCTCAGCAGGCCATTGAGGCTGTTGGCCATCTCTTCCGGCGCGAACTCGCGGATGATCACCACGTCGTCCATCAGGTTGGCGTCGCCGACCACGCTGGCGTAGATATCGTCCACCCGGTGCGCCTGCTCCTGGTAGACATCGAAGAAATCGCCGTACAACTGCACGCTGTCGGTGAGCGCATAGGTGGCATGCGCACTCAAGGTGCCGGACCGGCTCTTGTTCATCAGGGTGCTGTAGCCGCCGGATCGGGTCGAGCCGCAGAACGCGCCGAGGCTGCCCACCTGATACCCCTCGCTGCCGCCCCACAATCCGCCCAGCTTGTTGCAATCCGACGGTTGTGCCGGGAAATACGAGTTGCCGTACAGGATGCTGTTCACCACGGCGTTGACGGACGCCTGCTGCGGGTTGATGCCGCCCGCGAAGTTCTGCGCGGTGACGCTGCGCTGGAATGCCCACATCGGCTGCTGGTCGTTTACCTGGGCGCCCAGCATCAGGCTCAGCTTGCCGATGCTGAAGCTATCCGAGGCGCTCACCGATCGCTCGCGGCCGCCGCCATCCGAATACCAGCCGATGCGCGCGTCGAGCGTGCCGACGTTGACGTGCTTCTTCAGCACGATGTTGACGACACCCGCGATGGCGTCGGAGCCATACAGCGAAGATTGCCCGCCCGGCAGGATCTCGATGCGGTCGACCAGGTCGATCGGAATGCCGGCCAGGTTGGTGTAGAGCTGATCGACATTCTTGCCCGACGCCACTTGCGAGAATACCGGCATCGGCCGGCCGTCGATCAGGAACTTGGTGTAGCTGGGATCGAGGCCGAACAGGCTGACGGTCTTGGCGGCCCAGATGTCGCCGGTATTGATCGCGGTGTTGTTGACCGAGCCGGTGTTGACGCTGGCGTTCTGCAACGCGTCCGCGACGCTGGAAAAGCCGCGGCTCTTGATGTCGTCCGAGGTGATCACGATCAGCGGACTGGCGGTTTCGATCTGCGATCGCGGGATCAGCGAACCGAGCACGGTGACCGCCTTGAGCGTAACCGTGCCGGGTTGCTGCACCGCCTGCGCGGATTTGCCGACGGGTTTGCCGGGCTGACTGCGTGAGGATCCCGGCGGCAGCGGCTGCGGCTTGATCACCACCGTGCTCGCATCGGTGAATTCCGCCTTGAAACCGCTGCCGTCAAGCAGCTTCGCCAACGCCTGCTTCAGTTCGTAATGTCCCTTGAGCGCCGGCGCCCGGCGCGCGCCGATCACGGCGGGATCGAAAATCACGTTGACCTGCGCCTGGCTGCCCAACTCCCGCAACGCGCTCGACAAGGCCTGTGCAGGCAGGTCAAACGCATGCGTGACCTGCGCGTGCACCGCGACCGGTGCGGCAAGCGCGGCCAACAACAGCCCGGCGTAGATCGGCTTGATTGATGCCATACACACTCTCCCCTTCAAGATCGCCCATCGGCAACGTTGCCCCTTCCGAATAGACGAACGGTGCGACCGATCCGGACATCGAAATGTCATCATTTCCAGAACCGGAGAAAACCCGAGCCGCGAAGACCGTCGCGCGTGACGTCCGTCGTCTCGCGCATCGATGCCGGGCAGATGTCACCTGCCCGCTTCGACTGAGAGCGCACATGACATACCGCCAAGCCGGCACCAGCGGCTCGGTAGATGCGGGCTTTGATTTCTTGACCGGCAAGCATCGCCGCCAGACGAGGGTCTGGCGGCGATGCAGAGGTAGCGTGGGCTGTGCGGAAAACCCGGGCCGGCTTTCTTCAGCGTGCCAGCACGATGCTTCCGTCGTCGCGGGCGGTCCGCAAGTCGTGCAGGCTCGCCACGGCCGTGGCGAACTTGATCGGGTCGTGCACCGAGAACACGCCAGAGACACGCAGTGATGCCAAGGCCGGATCCGCGATGCGGATGCGCGTGCCGCCGTAACGGTTGAGTTCGGCCACCGCGTCCGCCAGCGTGGCGTCGTCGAAATACACCTGGCCGCGCTGCCAGGCCAGGGTCGCATTTGCGTCCGGCCGGTCCAGCATATGCGAGCCGTCGGCACGCGCGATGAGCCGTTCGCCGGGCGCCAGCACGGTCGAGAGCGCAGCCTGGCCCGGCGATGCGGGTTGCACGCCCACCCATACCTTGCCTTCGAGCAAGGTCACATCCACGCGCTGCGGATCCCGCCGCACGTCGAACACGGTGCCTAGGGCGACCACCTGCTCGTCCCCGGTCTGCACCACGAAGGGCCGACGCGGATTCTTTGCCACATGGAACAAGGCCTCGCCGCGTTCGAGCAAGATGCGGCGCTCGCTACGGCGGTATTCGACGGCGACCCGGGTGTCGGTGTTGAGCGTGACGCGGGTCTGGTCGCCAAGCACGATAGTGCGCTGCTCGCCGATGGCGGTCTGATACACCTGCTCGGTCGGAAGCAGCACACGGACGGTGCCTGCCGCCACGAGCAGCAGCAGGGCGCAGGCCGCCACGGCCAGCCACGGGGTGCGCCGTTTGCGCGCACGCTGGCGGCGGCGCGAGTGCACCGGTTGCAGCGGCCGCGCCGGTGCGACCGCCCCGGGGAGCAGTTCCCAGATATCGTTGACCCGCGTGAAGGCACGCGCATGCGCCGGACTCGCGGCCAGCCATTCCTTGAACGCCGCCTCGGTCGCCGCGGTCCGCTCGGATTCCTGCAGGCGCGTGAGCCAGGCAGAGGCCTCGGCCAGGGTCAATTCATTGATGAGGTCGGATGTCGTCGGTTTCATGATTCCCCCATCCATTGGGCCAAAAACAACAGCGCGCGGGCCACGCGCTTTTCCACGGCGGCCACGCTCAGCCCTTCGCGTTCCGCGATCTGTACGGCGGTCAAGCCATCGAGCCGCTTGGCCAGCAGGCAGCGGCGCGTCTGCGGATCGAGCCGGTCCAGGCCCGTACCCACGCGGCGCAGGCGTTCCTGCGAAAGCAACTGCTCCTCGGGCAACGGCGCCGCGTCGGCGAGGCTGAGGATGTCAAACTCCTCGCTGTCGACCGGCACGCGTGCCCGGTGCCGCGCCTGGTCGCGCCCCAGGTTCATCGCGGTCGTCACCAGAAAGGCCTCCTGCGAGCGTATCTCCTGCTTGCGCGCGTACGACTCCAGGCGCACGAACGCCTCGTGCACCAGGTCGTCGGCATCCTGGGCAGCCACACCACTGCGCAGGAGCACGGCCCGCACCTTGCGCAACATGATCGAAAGACTGCTCACGCCATTCCGCCGCCCCGTTATTCCACCGCTTCCATCCTATAGACGTTTCGGCGGCGAAATCCGGACATCGCCGGCCCGGATGTGGAAACCGGGATCGCCGCCCCGAGGCTGCGCCTCGCCCGATCGGCCGCCCGCGGAGTTTCGCGACCCCGCCTGTCGACTGCCTCGACGCCTGGTTCGCACGTCCTTGGCGCAAGAAAACCGTCCTTGCCGGTCCCATCCGCATGGAGATATCTTCGGCAGCTGGTGCCCATCCGAGGCACCGGGAAATGGCCGCAACACACCTGCAGGGTTGCCGCCTTGCATCGATCGCGATGTACGTGCGGCGGCAACACAGCCGGAACGGACCTTGGCCGGCGATGCAGGGGAATCACTCGCCGTGGGTTGGGCGACCTGGGCCGCTTGCCGAAACACCGCGAGGAAATCGATTCCGCAATGCCTGTTTCGCCGCTTGTCCGCTTATCCGCCCCGTTGTCCGTGCGCGCGCCCCTGCTGGTGGCCGCGTCGGTGCTGCTCGCTGCTTGCGCGGTGGGGCCTGACTTCAAGGCACCTGCCCCGCCTGCCGTCAGCGGCTATGTGCCCCAACCCGCCGCAACGACGGCAGCCACGCCGGACGTGGCCGGTGGCCCGGCCCAGCATTTCGAGAGCGGCGCGGACATCCCTGGCGACTGGTGGACGCTGTTCCACAGCGCACCGCTCGATGCCTTGATCGACGCGGCGCTCAAGCAAAACCATGACCTGAAGGCGGCGCAAGCCGCCCTGCGCGTAGCCCACGAGACCATGCTGGCCCAGCGCGGCGCGTTCCTGCCCAGCGTGTCGGCGAACCTGTCGGCCAGCCGCCAGCGCCAGGCCGGCTCGCTGGCGCCGGTGCCGAACTCCAACGCCTTCATGTACAACCTGTACACCCCGCAGCTCACGATTTCCTACACGCCCGACGTGTTCGGCGGAACCCGGCGCGCGGCCGAGTCGCTCGCGGCGCAAGAGCAGGCCGCGCGCTTCCAGATGATCGCGACCTGGAACACGCTGGCCTCCAACGTGGCGGTGGCGGCGATCCAGCTGGCCTCGCTGCAGGCGCAGGTCGACGCCACCCGGCAACTGGTGGACGCAAACACCAAGATGCTGGACATCCTGCGCTACCAATATGAGAAGGGTTATGCGAGCCGGGTCGACCTGGCGGCGCAGGAATCGCAGCTGGCGCAGACCCAGGCCACGCTGCCGCCGCTGGAGAAACAGCTGGCCCAGCAACGCGACCAGCTGGCAGTGCTGACAGGCCGTTTCCCGTCGCAGGCAGGTGGCGACCCGATCAAGCTGGACAGCTTGCACTTGCCTGAAGCGCTGCCGCTCTCGCTGCCCTCGGCCCTGGTGCAGCAACGGCCGGACGTGCGCCAGGCACAGGCCAACCTGCACGCTGCCAGCGCCGAGATCGGCGTCGCCACCGCGGCGCGGCTGCCGAACATCACCCTCAGCGCAGACACGGGCAGCACGGCGCTGGAGTTCTCCAAGCTGTTCACCGGCGGCACCGGCTTCTGGGATGTGGCGGCAGGCATCACCGCGCCGATCTTCGAGGGCGGCACCTTGCTGCACCAGCAGCGCGCGGCGAAAGCAGCGTACGTCGAAGCCTCCGAGCAGTACCGCAGCACGGTGCTGGCGGCCTTCCAGAACGTGGCCGACACCTTGACCGCCCTGGACCAGGATGCGAAGGCCTTGCAGGCCACGGCGAAAACCGAGCAGGCCGCCAGGCTGACACTCGATCTCGCGCAGCGCCAGTTCAAGGATGGCTATACCAGCAACCTGCAGCTGCTGAACGCCGAACAGTCCTACCAGCAGGCAAAGCTTGCCCTCGTGCAAGCCCAGGCCAACCGCTTCGCCGACACGGCTGCGCTGTACCAGGCACTGGGCGGCGGCTGGTGGCACCACCCCGATCTGAGCAAGCAGTGACGATGAACAAGCCTGCCCCGCCCTTTCCCGCCTCCGTCCGCCATGGCGTCGCGCTACTGGCCCTGCTTGCGACGATGGCGCTTGCGGCCTGCTCGTCCGATACGGGCGCGCCGGCATCCCCGGCCGCGAAGCCGCACAACGTCACCCTGACCCAAGTGCAACAACAGAGCATCCAGCTCTACACGGTCGCGTCCTCGTCCTACCAGACCGTGACCAGCACCACCGGCGTGGTCGACTACGACCAGAACCGCTCCACGGCGGTGCTGGCGCCATTCTCCGGCCCGGTGACCAAGGTGCTGGTCAGCCTGGGCGAATCGGTGAAGCAGGGGCAGCCGCTGGCGACCGTGGTTTCGCCCGACTTTGCCGCTGCCGTCGACGGTTACCGCAAGGCGCTGGCTGCCGCGCGCGCGGTAGCGCAGGTAGCCGCCAACGACAAGGATCTGTACGCCCACCATGCGATCTCGGAACGCGAGAATGCGCAGGCGCAGTCCGACGCGACCGGCGCCGAATCCGACAGCAACGCCGCACGGCAGGCGCTGCTGGCCCTGCCCGTCGATCCGCAGGTGGTGAAGGCCATCGAACAAGGCCGACCGGTGGCGAACATCGAGGGCGTGATCCGCGCGCCGATGGCCGGCACCGTGGTGCAGCGTTCGATCACGCCCGGCCAGTTGCTGCAGGCCGGCAACACGGCTTGCTTCACCGTGGCCGACGTGTCGAAGGTGTGGGTACTGGCCCAGGTGTTCGACGGTGACCTCGCCGCCGTGCAGGTCGGCGACAGCGCCGCGGTGGAAACCGGCACCGGGGCGGCGGCGCTGCCCGGCAAGGTGACCAACGTATCCCCGGAAGTCGACCCGGATACCCGCTCGGCGACGGCGCGCGTGGTGGTGGACAACCCGGGCGACCTGCTGAAAAAGCAGATGTATGTGCACGTGCGGATCAGCTCCGCCAAAACGCAGCAAGGCTTGCTGGTGCCGGTGGCGGCGGTGCTGCGCGACGACGAGAACCTGCCCTTCGTGTACGTGCAGGAGGCGGATGGCAGCTACGCGCAACGTCCGGTGACGCTGGGCGTCCGCACCGGCGATCGCTACCTGATCGCCGCCGGCCTGCAGGCCGGCGACAAGGTGGTGACCGAGGGCGGCATCTTCGTGCGTTTCATCCAGACCCAATGAGCGAGCCGATGCCGCCCCCCGGAGCGCGTCCGGCCTCCATCATCAACCGCATCGTGGCGTTCGCGCTGGAGCAGCGGCTGCTCGTCGTGCTGCTGTCGTGCGCGCTCACCGTCGCCGGCATCTGGGCCTACAACGCGCTGCCGATGGATGCGTATCCCGATCTGTCGCCACCGATGGCGGAGATCATCACCCAGTGGCCCGGCCACTCGGCGGAGGAAGTCGAGCGCCTGATCACGGTGCCGGTAGAGCTCGGGATGAACGCGATCCCGGGTCTGGAGACCAAGCGTTCCATCTCGCTGTACGGGCTGTCGGACGTCACCCTCACCTACGCCAACGGCACCGATAATTATTTCGCGCAGCAGCAGGTGTACAACCGGCTGCCCGGCATCACCTTGCCCAGCGGCGTCGCGCCCTCGCTCTCGCCGATGTCGCCGCCGTCCGGCCTGGTCTATCGCTACGTGCTGCAGAGCTCCGACCGCTCGCCGATGGAGCTGAAGACGCTGGAGGATTGGGTGATCGCGCCGCAGTACCGCTCGGTGCCGGGCGTGGCCGACGACTCCGCGTTCGGCGGCGGCAACATGCAGTACCAGGTACTGCTCGATCCGGTGAAGGTCGCGGCGGCCGGCCTGAGCCTGGCGCAGATCCAGACCTCGCTGGGCGCGAACAACAGCAACGCCGGCGGCGGCTTCTACCAGCAAGGCGGCCAGTTCTTCTACGTGCGCGGACTCGGGCGGCTGGTAACGCCGGAGGACATCGGCAACGTGGTGCTGGCGGTGCACAACGGCACGCCGGTGCTGGTAAAGGACGTCGGCGCGGTGAAGATCGGCATCGCGCCGCGCCTGGGCGAGTTCGGTTACATGGACCGTGACGATGCGGTCGAGGGCGTGATCCTGGCGCTGACCGGGTCGAAGACCCAGAACGTGCTGCAACGCGTCGAGGCCAAGACCCGGGAACTCAACGAGCAGATCCTGCCGAAAGACGTCAAGATCCACCCGTTCTACGATCTCACCAACCTGATCCAGCAGACCAAGGAGGTGGTGCGGCACAACCTGCTGGTCGGGATGCTGCTGGTGATCGCGGTGCTGGTGTTCTTCCTGTACGACCTGCGCGCCGGCCTGATCGTCGCGGTCACCATCCCGCTAGCCTTGATGTTCGCGTTCTGCGGGCTGCACCTGCAGAACGCCTCGGCGAACCTGCTCTCGATCGGCGCGGTGGACTTCGGCATCCTGGTGGACGCCGCCGTGGTGATGGTGGAGAACATCTACCGCCAGCTCGCCGCCCGCGAGGGCACCCCGCTGGACATCAACGCCGTCATCCGCGACGCGGCCGCCGAGGTCGATCGCCCGCTGTTCTACGCGGTGGGCGTCATCGTGGCCGGCTTCCTGCCGATCTACGTGCTGAGCGGCCCGTCCGGCACGCTGTTCAAGCCGATGGCCGACACCATGATCTTCGCGCTGGTCGGCTCGCTGGTCGTCACGCTGACCTTGCTGCCGGTGCTGTGCGCATGGTTCATGCGCAAGGGCGTGCGCGAGCGCCGCAACGCGATCTTCGAGGCGGTCAAGGCGCGTTACGCGAAGTGGCTGGACAGTTGCCTGGCGCATCCGCGCCGGCTCACGGTGGCCTCGGTCGTGCTGCTCGGCCTGTCGCTGCTGCTGGTGCCTTTCATGGGTGCGGAATTCATGCCGCAGCTGGATGAAGGCGCCTTGTGGGTGCGCGCGACGATGCCGTACACGATCTCGTTCGACGAGGCCGCGAAGATCTCCCCGCAGATTCGCGAAGTCCTGCGTTCGTTCCCGGTCGTCACCACGGTGGGATCGGAACTGGGCCGCCCCGACGATGGCACCGATTCCACGGGCTTCTTCAACGACGAATTCTTCGTGGGGCTGAAGCCGTATTCGGAATGGCACGGTGCCTACCGCGACAAGCAGGCGTTGATTGCTGCGATCGACGCCAAGCTGCAGAAGTTTCCCGGCATCCAGTTCAACTACACCCAGCCCGCCGAGGATGCGGTGGACGAGGCCGAGACGGGCCTGAAGAGCGCGCTGGCGGTGAAGGTCTACGGCTCGGACCTGCGGACGCTGCAGAACAAGGGCAAGCAGATCAAGACCGCGATCGAGAAGGTGCGCGGCATCACCGACGTGACCCTAGTGCACGAGCTGGGCCAGCCCAATCTCGCGATCAAGATCGACCGCGCCAAGACCGCGCGCTACGGCATCAACGCCGACGACATCAACAACCTGATCGAAGCCGCGGTCGGCGGCAGCGTCGCGACCCAGGTGGTACAGGGCGAGAAGCAGTTCGACCTGGTGGTCCGCCTGCTGCCGCAGTACCGCGACAACCCGCAACAGATCGGCGACATACCGGTCGCGACGCCAGGCGGCCAGCAGATCCCGCTGAAGGAATTCGCCAGCATCACGGAAGAGAACGGTGCGTCCTTCATCTATCGCGAAAATGATTCGCGCTACATCGGCGTGCAGTTCTCGGTGCAGGGCCGCGACCTCGCCGGCGCGGTCGAGGATGCGATGACGCAGGTCACAAAACAGGTGAAACTGCCGCAAGGCTATCGCCTCGACTGGGGCGGCGAGTACAAGGAATACACCACCTCGCACAGACAGCTGAACATCGTGCTGCCGCTCACCATGGCGGTCATCTTCCTGCTGCTGTTCGCGCTGTACGGCAACTTCAAGTTCCCCTTGATCACCGTGCTCGGCGTGCTGCTGTCGGCGCCGGTCGGCGGCATCGTCGCCTTGTGGATCACCCACACACCGTTCTCCGTTTCCTCAGGCATCGGCTTCCTGGCGCTGTTCGGCGTATCGGTGCAGACCGCCGTGGTCTACATCTCCTACGTCAACGAGTTGCGCCTGGGCGGCACGCCGATCGACAAAGCCATCCGGGAGGGCGCGATCCTGCGCCTGCGCCCGATCATGATGACTGCGCTCGTAGCCGCGCTGGGCCTGCTGCCGGCCGCCATCGCGGTCGGCGTCGGCACCGACACGCAGAAGCCGTTCGCGCTGGTGATCGTCAGCGGCCTGTTCACGCGACTGGCGATCAGCATCTTCCTGATGCCGGTGCTGTACAGCCTCGTGGCGCGCAGGGACGATCGCCTGCAGGTGTGAATCCGCGCGGGCCGTAGGGGCACACTGCGGGATCGGCGATCAGTCGTGCCCCTGCGTCGCCCACAAGGCCTGGATGGTCCAGGCTCCATCGGTTTGGCCGTAGTGCCGGTCGTGGACCTCGCATCCATCACGACGCAGGGCGTGGCGCCTTCATTCTGACGGGCAGCCCCATGGCGTCGAAGGGCTTCCGAAAGGAGAAAGCATGCGGCGTCGGGCCATGGACATGGAGGTGATCGATCCGTTCCACGGCTTCGCTCCAGTTAGGCTTGTGCTGTCCATCGACCCACCATGCCGCATACGTCGGCCATGGGCCTTTTTCGGCCCAATCCTCACGCTTGGACAGCGCCTCGCGATGCGCACCGTGATACGCGAATGCGGCGACCGATTCGAGGTCACGCCACAACGAAAGCGTCATTGCGAATCGAGTCATCGCGAGTCCGGCCGGGGCACAGGCGGGCGCGATGATCGGCCCCCACGAGTGCTCCCATGTCTCCACATCTCTGATCGATCGGTCAAAGAAACCTTCACTGCCTTCGGCGGCAGCATAGACATCGCCGATGCGGTCGACGAAGCCTTGAACAACGGGATCGCCGACGGGCGCCTTCAAGACGCCAAACGTGAAGAAGGCAATTCGGGGATTGATGTGCATACGACAACACCTCCCGTGTATTACAAGCCAAGCAATGTAAGCAGGGATCCATTTGTTGCAGTGGCACCCGACGCTACACAGATTTTTGCCGATGCCTGGTACGGGAGCAGCGCTGCCGGAAATCGCCTTTGATACAGGGGGTGGCAACCAGTGCCTGTGCTACCTGAAGCGCCGCGACCTTTCCTGATGCGTCATCGACTGCCGTCCTGAAGCCGGCTACCAAGGGGGTGCGGCTGCGACTGGACATTCCCAGGCGAAGAAGCCGATCAATCCCCAGATCGAGACGCGTCGAGTGCGCACGAGCTCTCCCCCGTTTGAGCTCCAATGACTGCCGGAATCAGGCAGCACAGGCGCCGGAGCATCCTCCTGTCACAGGCGGCCTGCAAGTGGATTCATGCATCCGAGGGCACCTGGATACCTTTGACAGGGTAAGCGGCCGGCATGTTCAGGTACGCGCACTGGCCCAGCGGCCGCCCGGCCCTGCGACCATGCCTCAGCGCCGGGCTCGGAAGAATTCGCGCAGCATGGTGGACGATTCCTCGGCCAGCAGACCGCCCTGCACTTCCAGGCGATGGTTGTGGCGGGGATCGGTCAAGGTGTCGAACACGCTGCCGGCCGCGCCGGTCTTGGGGTCGGTCGCCGCATACACCACGCGGCCGATGCGGGCGTGGATCAAGGCCATCGCACACATCGAGCAAGGTTCCAGGGTCACGTACAAGGTGGCGCCTACGACCCGATGATTTGTGAGTTTTTCTCCTGCCGCGCGCAGCGCCATCACCTCGGCGTGGGCGGTGGGGTCGTGCAAGGTGATGTTGCGGTTCCAGCCCAACCCCACGATCTCACCGCCCAGCACCAGCACCGCGCCCACCGGCACCTCGTTCTCGGCATCGCGGGCATGCGCAGCCAGCTGCAGGGCACGGCGCATATAAGCCGTATCCTCCGGCGTGAACAGTTGGCTGTTTTCTTCAGTCATTTCAGTGTATTGAACTGGCTTCATGAGAAAGCCGGCAGGACGCCGGCTTTCGAGGTGACGCACAAGCGGTTGATTCTACTCATTCCCACTCGATGTCAACCCGTAGAGCGGGTGCAACCGCAAAACACCTGAAAATTAAGTGTTTCTGCGCTGCCTGGGCGTGAGCTTTTATCATCCGCCTACTGTACCCGATACCGGCAATTTTCGGGACTGGCCGGCCGAATCGTTGATGGCGAAACGAGACCCCTCGACGACGATTCAACCGAAACGGTGACAGCAGGGGGAGTCTGACGGTATTTTCCGAGCGCATCCCTCGGCGCTTGACGGTACTGCCCCGGGTGCTGACGGTATAGCGTCGGAAGCACGGGCCGAGGAAGCTCACACACAGGGGGTATTCCATGAGTACGATGGCAGCAGCTGCACGGCGGCCGCCGGCGTGAGCACCGCAGGCGTGGTAGCTGCTGCGCTGGGCTCAGCGGTGGGCTCATCGCTCACGATTTTCCCTCTGACCTACATCGCAGCCAAGAGGCTTTTCGACCTCCCGCCGTTTAGCGGAGCGCGGCGCATTTGGGCTGCCTACTTCGGCGCCCAGGTCGTGACGACGTTGCTTGTAGGAGTGCCCAAGAACGACCCCATCTCGGACATTCCGGTGCTCGTGATCATCCCCGCTCTCGTTTCGCTGACTGTCCTTTTCTTCTACAGCTGGGCCCGCAGCGCCAAGTCGCGAGTCGGTACTTCTGACCGCATCAACTACCGCAGAGGGCTGCTGAGGATCTGGGTTCTTCTCACGCTCGGTTGGAGCGTCTATGTCCTCGCAGTAGGAGGGTTGCAGCGCATTCGATACGCGTGGCGTTACCAGTTCGATTACGAGGCGCTGCGCCACGAAGCAGCAGCCCGTTACGCCACGCCGGCACCAGCACCCGCGCCTACGAACTCCGCTCAGGTGGCCGCACCGGCCCCCTATACCCTAGAAGACGCCGTACGCGACGTTACCGGCGCAACATCGGCGGCGACCCTGCGCAACAACATGCAGTTTTCGGTCAACGCGCAGCCGGACAAGGAGGCGTCGTACAAGCACCTCGGCGCTGCGGTGGGCGTGCCCACCGATACGGTACGGGCGCAGCCGGACGCCATCAAGACGCAGGCGGCGCTGCAGCAGTTTCCGGCCGATGACATCGCCAGCAAGTACCCGGAGACGGCGAAGATCCTCGCCAGCCTCGACAACACGCGCATGCTGCACGACGACGTGCCGAACATGGCAGCGACCAATGCCCCTGACCCTGCTCCAGAACCGCCAGACTGGGTTTGGCTTGAATGGTTACTGCTCTTGCCGACCGTTGGCGTGGCTGTCTCAGTTACTGCGCTGACCGCGTTGTGGCATGGATTTCGAAATTTGCTTCGGTGGGTTCAGCGAGGATTTGTCGGCTGACCATCGCTGCTCTATGCGCAGCTTCTCCCGCTGGTGGTCGGCTAGCCGGTGGGCATCCTCCAGCAACTGGTGCGTTGTGCGGGGGACGTAGCCCCGACGCTAGACCTCCTCGACGTACCGAGTCAGCGGCCGCCTGACGTCAGCGTGCGAAAGGGCCGTGCTCGCGGCCATGCTGGCGCCCCATCTCGCGCCTCATCTGCTCCAGCGGGTCATAGTCCATCGAACTCCTGGGCCTGCTCTCGCCCAGCAGCGTGCCGGACTTCGGCGTGTCGATCAGCGCCAGCAGTGCCGCGCTGGCGTAGTCGGGCGATCGCCCAATGCGCTTGATGACCTCGTCGCGGCTCTCGACCCGAATCAGGCCATTGCCCTGTAGTCTCCAGGTGAAGGCGCAAAGGTCGGCCAGCAGACGCGTGTCGGGTGGCAACGCAATGCCGGTGTTGTTGGTGGGGTCGAGCGCCTCCCGCATGCGCCACACGAGCTCGGACCTCAGGTTGAAGAAGCCCAGCCGGCCGCTCTGGTCCTTCCGGGCGGACGCCTCGGCCACGTTGATGCCGTAAGCGTCCTGCTTGGCGTCCACCAGGAAGTCGTACACCGAGGCGCCGACGCCGATCACATCGACGTTCACCACCGCATAGTCACGCCCGGCCGCGACCACCAGTCCGGCCGCCGTCGGCCCGTCGGGCGTCTGCATGCCGGGGTACGCCAGCAGCTTGTCGAACCACATGCCATGGCGGCGCGCAATGATCGTGTTGTCCTTGCCGCCTCGCGCCACGTCGACGCCGATGCTGTCCATGGGCGGCTTGGGCGACGGCTCTTGCCAGCGCGCCATCGCCACCTCGACCCAGGCCGTGGGGATGACCTGCGCGGCGTCGTCCTCCATGCCGGCCTCGAAATCGCCGTTGAGCATCTGACTGCGGAGGGGTTCGGGCAGCGCCTGCAGGGTTGCCATGTAGTTGGTTCCCATCAGGTACGGATTGTCGGTCACGCGCGACGGAACGAAGGTGCGCGACTGCGGCAACACCACGTCGCCATCGTGCACGAACATCTCGCCGTCCTCGACCTCGACCTCCTTGCCGTCGACCATGGCGAACCAGCGCAGTTCGCCCGGCACCGCCGGATTGGGGTGCTTCTTGTCCAGCCAGGGCGCGAAATATTGGACGATCCAGCGGCCCTCTGCCGAGGTCGGCGGATTGAAGCAAAGGAGCGTCTGGCAACGCTGGTGGGGGTCGGTCGTGCGCACCCAGCCCATCAGGAAGCGCACCTGGCTTTCCAAGAGATTGGCAGCCTCGTCCACCGCCAGGAAATCCTTCGCCCTGCCCTGGTATTTGCGCTCATCGCCCAGGTTGGGGACGGAACCGAACTCGATCACGCGCTCGCCCATGCGCCAGATGCCATTCACCGTGTTGAGCCCATCACGATGCCCAACGACCTCGGCAATACGATCGATGATGGACAGCGTTTCGGTGGAGTGCCTCCGGAAGATCGCCACGCGCTTGTGCTGCGTCAGCGCCTTACCGATGGCCAAATCGGTTTTTGAACCTCCTGCTGCGCCGCCGAATCCCACGACATCGGCTGTGGACTCGTAGGCCATCGACTGCGGGCCAGGCAAAGGCGTCCAGATCGGCTTATCCGTTCCAGTTGGCGCGTTGCGCTCGGCGCGCTCGATGCGCCTGCCAATGGTGCCGTTCATGCGACCGACTCCGGATCATCATCGGTGGTGGCGCTGCCTTCAATCACACGCGCTGCCCTACCTTCCTCGATGGCCTGCAGGCGGCGCTCGTGGTCGCTGGCCGTGATGGTCTGCGCGTAGTCGCGCAGGACCGCCAGCAGGCGAGCCGCGGCCTCGGCAGTACAGTGCCCGGTCGCGGCGGCGGCGATCACCGCGTCCGCCTTTTCCTGCAGCGTCTTGGCCTCGGCAAAGCCGGGAATGGCTACGCGCTCAGCGTCCTGCTTGGCCAACGGCGAGAAGCGTTCAAGGACCAGGCGCATGCTTTGCGGGTCGCCCTTCTTCGCAAGGTCGATCGCCTTGTCCAGCACGTCCTTGATGTGAGGCTCGACGTACGCAGCCACGCGTTCCGCGCGGCTCGCGCCGTGCGACATGCCGTGACTGCGCACGGAATGGCCAGGAAGGAGCCTGCCATCGGCCGTGCGCTCGGCCAGCGGATTGTCGTTCGCGTCGGTCATGCGAGCCGCCTCGCGTCGTGGTCGGCTTCCTGGTCGCTGAGCACGCGGACGACGTGCCGGCGCAGGCACAGCCAGAGCTGCGGTTGCGTTCTGCGCATGAAGCCCTGGGACATCAACCACAGCGCATAGGAAAGGTCGTTCTCGGCGATCCAGGAGACAGAAAGGCCTTTGCGCTTCCCGAACTGCACAACCAGATCACGGGGAACTTCAATTCCCCGCTGTGCTGGCCGACCTGTCGGCGTGAACTCGATGACGTTCACGACGCAATGTCTTCGTCGATCCGTGCATAGATAGGCGCCAGCTCAGCCGGGTTCGCGATGTCGACGGGCGATTGCGCGGTGGAAAGGTCGGCATCCGATTCGACGATATCGCCCGGTTGCACAAGCTGACTGTCGAAATAAGCGACTTGCAGTGCTTTGAATTTCATCGCTGCTTCTCCTCACAAGATGGGTTGAGCCGGCATCTCGCCCAGCAGGGCGTTGAAGCTGTTCTGCGGGCGTACGGCGTTCGGCGGGATCAGGCTGTCCACGGTGACAGGTGCTCCCTCTGCCTCCGGTGCGCGCGGCGAAGGCACCTTGCTCGTGGTTTCGTTCGTGTCGTCGGTCATGTCTCAGCTCCAGTTAGCGGCGGCGTTGAGCCGCCAGGGCCAGGCGCGCCGCGAGCAGCGCGACCTTCGGGTTGTCGCCCACCTGGGCGAACATCGCGTTCCGGCGCGGGTCCTGTTGAATCCACGCGCGCGTGATTTCCAGCGTCTTGAAGGCTTCCTGCCCAAACGCGCTGTTGAATGCGGCGACACATTCGTTACGGGCCGCCATGCGGGTTTCGTCCGTCAACGGAGTCGTGTGTGCATCGGCCATTGCGCTACGCATTACGTCGACGTCCGCACGCGTCGCACCGGCATCCAGGGCCATGTTGGCCAGCTCGGTGCGAATTGCCGCCGCGGTCTCGCCGGTCATGCCCTGCCCCTGCATGTCGTCCAGGGGGATGCTGGCGGCGATCGCATCGCGGTCCTGATCGCCGTACAGACGGCGGCTTGAATCGGCGACGCGCGCCTGAGCGATGCTTTCAGGGATGGCGGCGCGCACTGCGTCCGGGGTCAGCGCTTTGATAACCGCGGCGTCGACTGCATGCGCGTCGTCTGCATCGGCTTGCACCGGTTGTGCTACGGGCGCTGCTGCCGGCGCTGGCTGCACTGTCGGTGTCGGTGTCGCTGGTGCGGGTGCGGACGCTGTGGCCGGTGTTGGAGCCGGTGTTGGAGCCAGCGGTGTCACTTGCACGGGTGCAGGCCTGGAATACAGCACGTCCGCTGCGGTGGCATGGGGCGCCGCGGGTGACGACGCTGGCGCAGGCGGCACGCTGGTTGCCGTAGGCGTCCCGTACAGAGTCTGCGCGAGGTCGCCGTTCATGGCTGCACCCCAAGGCGATTGGCCACGTACTCGGCGCCGGCCGTGAGCGCTGACGCCAGCGTGCCGGCTCCTCGGTTGAACTCGTTGAAGGCGACGTGCCCACCAAGCTGCGCGCCTGAGACTTCCGCAACGGCGTAAAGGATGGCGGCGACGGCAGCGCCAACTTCCGGGCCGGTGCCGCCGGCGCGCGTGAATACGATCTGGCGCCAGTCCTCCAACACCATCGGGCTGAGGCCCAAGGCATGCGCTGCGCCTTCGACCAGCACGCGCGCCTTGGCGCCCTCGTTGCGCAGGTGCATGAGGGCTGCGATCAGGTCGGCAGCAGCGCGTTCCACGTGCGCAGCGTGACCGACAAGGTCAGCGACTACCTGCGCGGCCTGTTTCCGTTCCTCGATCGTGTCGGCGTCCTGCAGCTCAAGGCGCAGTGTTGCTGCATCGGCTTCCAGTCGCTCGGAAATTGCGCGGGCATTGGCTAGCCCGTTCTGTGCCTCGTGCAGCTCGGCGCGGAGCTTGCTGGTGGCTTTGGCGATGGTGCTCAGGTGCGCGGGATCGGCGGTGCGAAGCAGTTCGTCCAGCTGCGCCTGCAGGGTGTTGCATTGAGTCAGCGCGTCGTTTTCCTGCTGGCGGCACGCTTCGATGTGCTGCTCGGTGGTCGCCATCCTGGAGCGCAATTCGACGCTGGGAGATAACTCGGCGCTGGGAGATACTACGGACGGGCGTTTCATGCTGGTGGGCCTCGTGGTTGCTAGCCCGCATGCTCACCGATTGATCCCGCCCATGCGCATGTCGGTTAGGAACAAAACCGTTCCTTGACCAATAGCAGCCACAGCACCGCCCCGCGCACCTGGTCGCGCCACGCCTGCAAGCCTTCACGGGGGATGTCGCGCAGGTCACCGCTACCGACGTAGCTCAAGGCCTCTTTGACGACAGCCATGTATATCGACAACTTCGGCTCGGTAGTCGTCGTTTGTGGTATGCCGTAGTCGTCTAGAAGCTCGGCGATACCTGCCGCCATGGACACTTTGGCGGATCGGGGCGACATATTGAGGTCGTAGGCCGGTGGTGTATTCCGTGCCCGTTGCGCGCCCCACATCAACCACTCGATGCCGCCCTGCATCTGGCGAACACTATCCAAGCCGCCGGGAACCTCCCGGCGCAGCCGGGCAAGCGCGCCTGCTACGGCATCACCTTGCCCGCCCAGCAGGTGCACCAAGGCCTGCGCATGCTCAGCGATCTGCTTCAGGGCCAGTGCCGCCTGTGCGTCCGTGGGTGGCTGGCGCAAGGCGTGTTGCCGGCAGACGTTGACCAGAGTCTCTAGGCGCTGGTGGAAACCTTCAGGCAGTGACCGAACACCAAGCAATGTGCGCAGCCTGGTGGCGCTATCCCGCGTCAGCCGGATGGATGCTGAGACGGGACGGCAAACGGCGGCGTTGGCGGTTGCGCGCGGCATCAGTCGATCTCCGGTGTCGGTAGGCTTGGCGGTATTGGGATGGAGAGCACCGCCGCATCTTCATCGGCCGGCCCTTGTTTTTCAGGTTGAACGACGTTTTCCGGCATGGTGCGTTGATGATTCATGCCGAATGAATCGCACTCTTTGATGCGCTTCACCACCACTCGGGCCGGCAGCTGTCGCCGTTGTCTGGTCGCCCAGTAATGCACGGTGCTGAGCGCCGGCCCGCCCAAGGCTTCGCTGATCGCCTTGAGCTGCATGCCGGCCGCACGCATGGCGATGGCCTGGTCGACCACATCGCGGGGCCAGCGGGTCCATCTGTGGCTAGCACCGGCGCGTATGCCCCGCGCGTTGGTCTCTACCTCAATGACCATAACCATTTTCACCGACTCCGCTCGTGATGTACTACGTTGCAAGATCGGTCCTGCGGCCATCCGAGTTCGAATCCAGCGCGCTCTGCCCAATCCGCAAATTTCTGCACGTTCAACCTGCACCCGGTGCACCCGGTTAACCAGGTGCAGACCGGGTGCAACCCAGCGCACTGGGTGCGTGTGCGTGCACGCACCCGGTTGTGTAGGTAGTAGGAAGGAGGTGGTGCAGCGCTGCCGGAAGCGCGCACCCGGTCCGCGACGTTCATGCGAAGTCTCCTGCATCGGCGCCGTTCACATCGCACAACGCCCGACCTTCATCGGTCAGTACCAGTTGTTCGGCCTCTCCCCGGTTGGCCTTCCGGTAGCTTTCAACGCGGACAAGTCCTTCCAGCCGCCAGCGATTCACCTCGCGATCCACATCGGCTGGCTTCAGCCCGTACGGGCAGCCGTCGAGCTCTTTGATAGTGTTGAGCACGCTATTCCCTGCCCGTTTGCTTGGGCTGACGCGTGCGCCACTGTCCGTGGCGTCGCGAAGTAACCGCAGGAGCTCCACGCGGCAGTCGGCCGCCTTCACCCGCCCCTGCCGTGTGGTGACCACCTGGAAGACCTTGTGCTCGTCACTCCACCGGATCACTACCTCCGATCCGGAGCGGGCATAGTTCACCTTGGGTTGCGCCAACACCACGTCGTCGGTGTCCTTGCCGCGGGACATGAACCAGCGCGACCGGGCACTGTTGTGCCAGGCCGTGCTGCCCGAATAGCCCTTCGCTTCGCCAGGGTCGGCCATGCTGCTGACGGCATCGACATGCGCCAGCAACAACACAGCCGATGCCAGTTGCTTGAGGCACGACATGAACTGCCTGACCTTGGCCCGGTCGTTTTCGTTGGCGTCGATCGCGTCGGAGGCGTTGTCGAAGATCAGCACCCGCGCGCCGAGGCAGCGGATCTTCTCGGCGAGCCACGCGTACCGCGCGGTGGTGCGCCCGTTGACCTTCTCGTCGCCTGCAAACAGTACGTTGTCGGCCTCGGTGGCGTCGAACACGGTCAGCCAACCCTTGAGCTCGCCTTCGCAAATGCCCAGCAGGTGCATGTACCGGCGCAGGCGGCCGTGCATGACGGTCATGTCGTCTTCGGCGCTGTAGAGCAGCACCTTGGCGCGCTCGATCTCTACACCATCGTTGAACGGGTGCCTACCCGTCGCAATGCAGAGGGCGATATACAGCGACAGGAAGCTCTTACCCGTGCCACCGTGCGCGGCAAACAATGTCACCACGCCATCAGGCATCCAGCCAGGAATGACGAAACGAGGTTCGGGCGGATCAATCGGTAGTTGATCCCAGTCGAGGCAGACCGGATGGCGCTGCCTCAGCTCAGTCGCTGCTGGCGCCACCACCGGGAACTCCGACTCAACCATCGCGTGATACTTGGGAAGATACGCGCCGTTGGCTCGATCGACATCGCCCTCGCAATCGAGGGCGACAAACGCAGACCAGGCATCGAAGGTACCGAACAACGGATCGCTGGCGTGATCCGACTGCCAGAGCCCATCACGCCCAGGAATCAATCGAACGCCTGGCACGCCGGTTGCCGTCGGCGGCGCCCACCGCTCGCCGTGGCAGGCGTAGCCATGCCGGGCCAAGATGTCCTCGACGCTGTGCGTGTCGTTGTACTCGCGGCGCAGGGCGGAGTGGTAGGCAAGCCTTACTCCTTTGCCTTCGCCGGCAGAGACAGCAAGCTGTGCGCCCTCGCCGCACAGCAGACGTTGCTGCTCGTGGAGAAAGTCCGTATCTGCGTTAAGGCGCTGCCACCACGCAAGGAATCTGGAAGGCAATTCGGGGGCCTCGTCCAGCTTCTTGCCGTTCGCATAAGCCTGCTCGTAGACCTCGCCGCCTTCTGCTGTCCGGTAGCGCGTGCCAGGCAGGCAGTCCTGCAAGTTGGACTGGCCAGCCCGAAGCTCAAGAATCGTGCCGTGCTTCTTCGAAGCGAAACACACCCGAGTCAGGCCGGCGGGCGCCTTGAATGCGGACCGCCCACCACTTCCGGGACGGGTGGAGGAGGTGCGGACGCCGGCCTCCATGATCTCCTCCAGCGAAAAACCGCAGCGTTCCAAGCCCACGCGTGCCAGTTCCACGTTATCGGGGTCGACGCTGCACATGCCATTAAGCCCGAGAACGAGGCCGTAACCGCCGGCACCGTCCCTGACCGCGGTAACCGGATGGCGTTGCCACTCCTTGCCTACGGGTCGCTTGCTGAGCGCCTGCAGCTCGCAGAGCTTGAAGCCGTCCGCCAGCAGGCGCCGCGCCTCGGCATGCTTTTGCTGCACAGAGGCGACATCGATCAGGTCGAACTCGCTGGGATCTGCCGGAGAAAAGTCCGGCTCTCCGTCGTAGCAGTTGATGACGCCATGGTGGAGGTCCATACTTTGCTCGCTCGTTGAAGTGTCGTTAGGTATATCCAGCCCCTGCATGCCCGCCAGCAGCAGGGGCTTTTCATTTCCGGGGTCAGGCGGCCGCAGCTGTTCCGTCTGTCGGCGATCCCACTCCGCACGCCGCGTCGCAAGCTCGGCCGCCGGCACGAACGCATGCGCACCGAAAACCACGAACTGCTCAGGCGGTCGCGGACAACCTGGGGTGTAGTGCCAGTGGGTCATGCCATCTCACCCCCTGCACCGGTTGCGGTATTGGCAGATGGAGCGCACCGACGCCCACGGGATATCGAACCGATGGCCAAGGCGCCGATATCCGCCCTCCCCGCGTTCGTAGGCATCGCGCAGTGCGTCCACCTGGGCGGTGCTGAGCCTTGCCTTGTGGTGCGACGGGCCCCAATTGGCGCGCCGTCCCGGCCGGTTCATGCGGCCGCCTGCTGGCGCTTGCCGCGCCCCGGCGCATGTCGGCGCTGCCTGACGTCCGGTGCGGGCGCGGAAGGCACTGAGACGCCGGCACGCTGCTGCATCCAGGCGTCGACCTCGTCGGCGCGCCACGCGGCGCAACGGGGCGTCACCATGAAATGCTGGGGAAAACGACCGGCTTTTTCGAGGTTGTAAAGGGTCGTTCGGGAGATCCCGAGCTTTTGGAGAACTTGCTCGCGGCGGAGGAATTGATGGGCTTGCATGGTGGTCGTCCTGTGTTGAAGACGACCGTCATTTGATATCACGGAGCGATCTATGTAAGGACGTTTGCTCTAGAGATCGCGCCCAAGTAGCCGTTTGATGCGGTGGCGTAGTTGCTCGTCCGTTGGATCATCGTCCACAAGGCCGGAAGCCTTCGCCACCTTCATTAACCCCTCCATGCGCTCGCCACGCCGGGGTGGCCGCTCCCTGCCGTGTTCGTCGAGGAACGAGAATTCATCGATTACTTCCATCTGCTCCCGAAGCGGCTCCAAGGCGGCCGCCTTGCCGCTGAGGCCGACGGCGCTCACCAGCGCGCCCGATCGGTCTGCCGCCGGGCGGCTGTCCGCGGCAACGACCTTGGCTGCAATCTCGCGGATCCAGGCATGCAGCACGTCGAATTCGAAGCCCTCTGGATCCTCAAGGGAGCCAGCGGCGATGCGCTGCCAACGCTTCAAGCTCTCGCTTCGATTCACAGGTCCGCCTCCCCAAGCTCGGCATCATCATGCGCCACGGCAGCGATCCGTGTCTTGGTGGACGTGATGACGTCCCGTGCGCTCTCGCCGCGCAGCCAGCAATCGACCATGTCCGCCCATCCCTGCATAAGGGCCCTGCGCGCGGCGAGCCGTTTGCTGTGGTCGTAGGCCGCCGCGACCTGATCCTTGTTCACGTGTGCCAGACACAGCTCGATCAGATCCTTGGGAAACCCCGCCTCGTTGAGCCGCGTGCTGGCGGTGCGGCGCAGGTCGTGCACGCTGAACGCTTCGAAGTCATCGGCTCCCTGCTCGACTTCCTTGTTGATCTGCCGAACGGTGATGTCGACCACGCGGTTAAGCGCGGGATCGCTGATCGGAATGTCAGCCTCGTACCGACCGGGATGCAGGTACGTGCTGGCGGGAAAGCACGCGCGCAATGTGGTCAGGATGTCGAGCGCCTGACCGGACAGCGGCACCACGTGATCCCTGCCCGCCTTCATGCGCTATGCCGGAATGGTCCAGGTGGCACGCTCCCAGTTGATCTCCTTCCAGGTGGCTCCGATGAACTCGCCCTTGCGCACCATCGTCAGCAGGACGAACCGCAGCGCCAGCCGCAGCGTGGCCGAAGCCTGCGTGCGCTGTAGCGCATCGAAGAACGTTTTCAGTTCGTGCCGGGTGAGGTTGCGCATGCGCGGTGCAAAGGTGGCGATGCTGTTGCGGCGGATGGCCTCCACCGGGTTCACTGCGATCGCCTCGTCGCGCCCCATCGCGTAGCGAAAGACCACCAGCACAAGCTCGCGTGCCAGCACAGCCGGAGCCGGACCGTTCCTCGCCTTGATCTGGTCGAACAGCTCCGCCAGCTCCCGGCGCGTGATGTCGCCCATGCGCCGCGCCGCGAGCACGGGTTTCAGCAAACGCTCGTAAGTCGAGATGCGATAACCGGCCGTGGACTCGGCCCACTGCTCCTCGCCTGACTTGGGGTCGGTCTTGAACGCGATGTAGCGGGCCGCCCAGGCGCCGAACGTGCCGGCCTCTGCATCGGTGGCGCGCTTGACCGCCTTCACCTTGGACGGGTTCTCGCCCGCCGCCACCTGGCGCGATGCACGATCGCGCAGCGCGCGGGCATCCTTGAGCGACAACGTCGCGCCGTACTCCAGCGCCTGCAGGTCGACGTCGCTGCGGTTCGGCGTGCCCGGCTCGTACCGGCCGATGGTCAGCGTCCAGCGCCCGGGCTTCGACGGATTGCTGTCCGCCACGCCGTGCCGGTAGTCGTAGCGGAAGGACTTGACGCCTGTAGGCGAGACGACCACGTACAGGCCGGCGGCGTCGGTGACCTTGTAGGCCTTGTCCCGCGGCTTGAGCGCCTTGAGGGCGGTATCGGTGAGCGGCGCAGCTTTCTGGCGGGAGCGCGGGGCTTGCGCAGGCGGCATGCCGGCGACGGCGGGATCGACAGGAACGTCGGCAGAGCTAGGCGCGGCGGGGCTTTCGAAGGTCATGGCGCGGTGTCCTTGATACCGTCGCCCGTACTGTCAGGCCCACCCTGACGGTATCGCGGACGGATTTTTGAGGCACCGAAAAACTACCGCCAGAAATACCGTCATTGCCCACTGTTCTTGGTTGAACGATGCGGATCGTCAAGGGACGATAACTCGATGTCCAACAAGGGAAAAGGCCGGTTCACTGCTCGTCGTTGAACGGTGCGAACCGACCTTAGAATTATTCCCACTCGATGGTCGCCGGTGGCTTGCCGCTGATGTCATAAACGACACGAGAAACGCCACGCAACTCATTGATGATCCTATTGGAAACCCTGCCAAGGAACTCGTACGGCAGGTGTGCCCAATGCGCAGTCATGAAGTCGATGGTTTCCACCGCGCGCAGCGCGATCACCCACTCGTAGGCACGCGCGTCGCCCACCACGCCCACCGACTTCACCGGCAGGAACACGGCGAAGGCCTGGCTAGTCTTGTCGTACAAGTCGGCCTTGCGCAGTTCTTCGATGAAGATCGCATCGGCGCGAGCCAGCAGTTCGGCGTATTCCGGCTTCACCTCGCCCAGGATGCGCACGCCCAGACCCGGGCCGGGGAACGGATGGCGGTAGACCATCTCACGCGGCAGGCCGAGTTCGACGCCGATGCGGCGTACCTCGTCCTTGAACAGCTCGCGCAGCGGCTCGACCAGCTTGAGCTTCATGTGCTCGGGCAGGCCGCCCACGTTGTGGTGGCTCTTGATGACGTGGGCCTTGCCGGTCTTGCTGCCGGCCGACTCGATCACGTCGGGGTAGATCGTGCCCTGAGCCAGCCACTTCACCTTGCCGCCCGCGGCGATGAGCTTTTCCGACTCCTCGTCGAAGATCTCCACGAACAGGCGGCCGATGATTTTGCGCTTGGCTTCCGGGTCGGCCACGCCTTCCAACGCCCTGAAGTAGCGCTCGGCGGCGTTGACGCGAATCACCTTGACGCCCATGTGTTCGGCCATCGTGGCCATCACCTGGTCGCCTTCCTTCCAGCGCAACAGGCCGGTGTCCACGAACACGCAGGTGAGGCGTTCGCCGATGGCCTTGTGCAACAGCGCGGCCACCACGGAGGAATCCACGCCACCGGAGAGGCCGAGCAGTACGTGGTCGTCGCCGACCTGCGCACGCACGCGCTCGATCTGGTCTTCGATGATGTTGGCCGCCGTCCACAGCGTGGCGCAGCCGCAGATCTCGGTGACGAAGCGCTTGAGCAGCGCACTGCCCTGCTTGGTGTGCGTCACCTCGGGATGGAACTGCACGCCGTACCAGCGCTTGTCCTCGTTCTCCATCACCGCGACGGGAATGCGATCGGTGGTGCCGGTGACCACGAAGCCCGGCGGTGCCTTGGCGACGTGGTCGCCATGGCTCATCCACACGTCGAGCTTGTGGCTGCCGGCGTGATCGCTGAGGCCGTCGAACAGCCGGCTCTTCGCCACGATGTCGACCGTGGCATGGCCGAACTCGCGCGCATCGGCCGCCTCGGTGGCGCCGCCCAATTGCGCGGCCAGCGTCTGCAAGCCGTAGCAGATGCCGAGGATAGGCAGGCCGGAATCGAACACCTCCTGCGGCGCCTTCGGCGCGCCCGGCAACGTGGTCGACTCGGGACCGCCGGAAAGGATGATGCCCTTGGCGCCGAACGCGGCGATCTCGGCCGGTTCGTGATCCCAGGCCCAGATCTCGCAGTACACGCCGAGTTCGCGCACGCGGCGCGCGATCAGCTGGGTGTATTGCGCACCGAAGTCGAGGATGAGGATCTTGTCGCTATGGAGGTTCTGCATCGAACGAGGCTCTTTGGATGGCGTCCGGAACGGTCGGCGTCACTCCGCGAACGCGGAATGGGTACCCATGGGGTGCTTGGAAACCGGGCCGGGTACAGCGCGCCGGCCCGGTTCCGCGTCACGAGTTGAGCCGGTAGTTCGGCGCTTCCTTGGTGATCTGGATGTCGTGCGGATGCGCTTCGGTGACACCGGCGCTGGTCACCTTGACGAACTGCGCCTTGTTGCGCACGTCGTCGATGGTGGCCGCGCCGAGGTAACCCATCGAGGCGCGCAGGCCACCGATCAGCTGGTGGATGATGTTGCGCAGCGGGCCGCGGTACGGCACGCGGCCTTCGATGCCTTCGGGCACCAGCTTGTCGGCGTCGGCTTCGTTGTCCTGGAAGTAGCGGTCCTTGGAGCCGAGCTGCATCGCGCCGATCGAGCCCATGCCGCGGTAGCTCTTGTACGAGCGCCCCTGGAACAGCTCGACCTCGCCCGGCGATTCCTCGGTGCCGGCGAACATCGAGCCCAGCATCACGGTGGACGCGCCGGCGGCCAGCGCCTTGGGGATGTCGCCGGAGTAGCGGATGCCGCCGTCGGCGATCAGCGGAATGGAATCCTTCAGCGCGGTGGCGACCATGTCGATCGCGGTGATCTGCGGCACGCCCACGCCAGCCACCACGCGGGTGGTGCAGATCGAACCGGGACCCACGCCCACCTTCACCGCGTCGGCGCCGGCGTCGCGCAGCATCAGCGCGGCCTCGCCGGTGACGATGTTGCCGGCGACCACCTGCACCTGCGGGAAGTGCTTCTTCACCCAGGCCACGCGGTCGATCACGCCCTGCGAATGGCCGTGCGCGGTATCCACCACCAGCACGTCCACGCCGGCTTCGGCCAACGCCTCCACGCGACGCTCGGTGTCGCCGCCCACGCCCACGGCGGCGCCGACCAGCAGCGCTTCGTTGCGGTCCTTGACCGAACTGGGGTTGTCGCGCGCCTTCTGGATGTCCTTCACCGTGATCAGGCCGCGCAGCTGGAAGTCGTCGTTGACCACCAGCACCTTCTCGATGCGGTGCTTGTGCAGCAGCTGCAGCACTTCGTCCTGGCTGGCGCCTTCCTTCACCGTCACCAGGCGCTCCTGGCGGGTCATGATGTTGCGCACCGGGTCGTTGGGCTTGCGCTCGAAGCGCATGTCGCGGCTGGTGACGATGCCGACCAGCTTCTCGCCTTCCACCACCGGCACGCCGGAGATGTTGTGCGCGCGGGTGAGCTTGAGCACTTCGCTGATCGAGGTGTCCGGGCTCACGCTGAACGGGTTGCGGATCACGCCGGCCTCGAACTTCTTCACCAGGCGCACTTCGGCGGCCTGCTGTTCGAACGTCATGTTCTTGTGGATGATGCCGATGCCGCCTTGCTGCGCCATGGTGATGGCGAGGCGCGCTTCGGTCACGGTGTCCATCGCGGCGGACACGATGGGGATGTTCAGGCGCAGGCCGAGGGTGAACCGGGTGGAGGTGTCGACGTCGCGCGGCAGCACGACGGAATGGCCTGGAACGAGGTAAACGTCGTCGTAGGTGAGAGCCTCGGCGAGAATGCGCATGGTATGCCCCGCGGCAAAGAGAGGATTATACGCGGCACCGCAGCATGCCGCTAGCGCGGAGGCTGAATCGACTACTTGCCGCCGCGTGCTTCCGCGGCTTCCAGCGTGTTTTCCATCAGCGTGGCGACGGTCATCGGCCCCACGCCGCCCGGCACCGGCGTGATCCAGCTGGCGCGCTCGGCAGCGGGAGCGAATTCCACGTCGCCTACCAGCCGGCCATCGTCGAGACGGTTGATACCGACGTCGACCACCACGGCGCCGGGCTTGATCCATTCGCCCTTCACCAGGCCCGGACGGCCGACCGCGACGATCACGATGTCGGCCTGGCGCACATGGCCTTCCAGGTCGCGGGTGAACTTGTGGCAGCACGTGGTGGTGCAACCGGCGATCAGCAACTCCAGCGCCAACGGCCGGCCTACGTGGTTGGACACGCCCACCACCACCGCGTGCTGGCCGCGTACCGGACGATCGGTGTGGCCAAGCAGGGTCATCACGCCCTTGGGCGTGCATGGGCGCAGGCCGAAGCGACGCAGCGCGAGGCGCCCCACGTTCACGGCCTGGAAGCCGTCCACGTCCTTGCCCGGGTCGATGCGGTCGACCAGCGCGTCTTCGTCGATGTGCTCCGGCAACGGCGACTGCACCAGGATGCCGTGCACCTCCGGATCGGCGTTGAGCCGGTCGATCAGCGCAAACAGTTCATCCTGCGTGGTGCTCGCCGGCAGGTCGAAATCGAAGGAGCGGAAGCCGACCTGGTGGCAGGCCTTGCGCTTGTTGCGCACGTACACCGACGAGGCGGCATCGTCGCCTACCAGCACCACCGCCAGACCGGGCGCGGACTGGCCATGCGCCTTGCGTTCGGCGACGCGCCGACCGATCCGTTCCAGCAGTTCCTGCGCGATGCGTTTGCCGTCAAGGATGCGAGCGCTCATGTTGGTGCCAGGCCGAAAGACGCGCCATTATCCAAGCTCCAACCGCGGTGCACAAACACCAAGCCATGATCGATGCCATCACCCATGTCACGCCAGCGCTCGCCGACGGCCGCCTGCTGTTGCGGCCGTGGCGCAGTGCGGATGCCGCCGAGCTGCATGATGCCGTGCGCGAATCGGTCGCCAGCGTGGGACGCTGGTTGCCGTGGTGCAATGCGGATTACGGACTAGAGCGTGCCGAGGCCTGGGTGGCACAGTGCCAGGACCACTGGCGCACTGGCGAGCAGTTCGCGTTTGCCGTGCGCGATGCGGCCAGCGATGAACTGCTGGGCGGCTGCGGGCTCAACCAGATCAACGCCATGCATCGCAGCGCCAACCTGGGTTACTGGGTGCGCGCCTCGCGCCAAGGCCAGGGTGTCGCCGCCGCAGCCGCAAGGCTGGTGGCACGCTTCGGCTTCGCCGAACTGGGTCTGATCCGGATCGAGGTCATCACCTTGCCCGACAACCAGGCCAGCCGCCGCGTCGCCGCAAAACTGGGCGCCACGTTCGAAGGCATGGCGCGGCAGCGACTGTGGGCCTGGGACCGCGCCCACGACGCGGCGGTGTACGCGCTGATACCCGCCGACCTCGATCAACCGGCCGCCGCGCAAAGCGCAGCGATATCCTCGTAGCCGGTAAACCGTGCGGCCGCACCGCAGCCCGGACAGGCCGGATCGCGCGGCAGGCGCGTCTCGCGGAAATGCATGCACAGCGCATCGAACGACAGCAGCCGTCCAACCAACGGTTCGCCGATGCCGAGGATCAGCTTCAGCGCCTCGGTGGCCTGCAGCAGGCCCACGATGCCGGGCAGCACGCCAAGCACGCCGGCTTCGCTGCAGTTCGGCGCCTCGGCGGCCGAGGGCGGTTCCGGGAACAGGCAGCGGTAGCACGGCGCGTCGTCGCGGCGCGGATCGAACACGCTGACTTGCCCGGTGAAGCGTTCCACCGCGCCGTAGACCATCGGCAGGCGCAGGCGCCGCGTCGCCGCGGCAAGCAGGTAGCGTGCGGGAAAGTTGTCGGCGCCGTCGATCACCAGGTCGTGGCCGTCGAGCAGGCGCTCGACGTTGTCGGCGCGCAGGCGTTCCTCGCGTGTCTCGATGCGCACACGCGGATTCAGCGCGTTGAGCGCGAGGCGCGCCGATTCGGTTTTCGCCATGCCGACGCGCGCGTCGGCATGGATCACCTGGCGATGCAGGTTGGAGCGCTCCACGCGATCGTCGTCGATCAAGCTGAGCTGGCCGACGCCCGCTGCGGCGAGATACAACGCCGCCGGCGCGCCAAGGCCACCGGCACCAAGCAATACGACCTTCGCCGCCGCGAGCTTCGCCTGCCCCGCCTCGCCCACCTGCGGCAGGCGCAGCTGGCGCGCGTAGCGTTCGGCAGCGTCGGCATCCAGCGCGCCGGTGACGACGGGCAAGCCCTCGCCCTTCCAGCGTTCGAACCCGCCGGCCACGGAATGCACGTCGCGATAGCCCATGCGCTGCAAGGCATCGGCTGCCAGCAGCGAGCGCATACCGCTGCCGCACAAGGCGATGATGGATCGTGCGCGATCCGGTTCCGCCTGTTCGATGCGCAGTTCGAGGAAGCCGCGCGACAAACCCAACGCCCCCGCCGGCATGCCGGCGGCGCGTTCGCCGTCCTCGCGCACGTCGATCAGCAAGGCGCCCTGCGCCTGACGCGCAAGCGCATCGGCCGGGGATATTTCGGGAATGCGACCGCGCAATTCGGCCAGCAAGGTGTCGCGTTGAGTGGGCGAAGGCATGCCGACAGTGTAACGGCGCCGAGCCTGTTCCAGCCCTCCCCCTGTTCTGCGGAGAGCCGGGAAGGTCGCTTACTTCTTGCGCTTCTTCATCTCGCGGATCATGCGCTGGCGCTTGCGCATCTGGCCTTCGGTAAGCACGTTCTTCTTGCCGGCATACGGGTTTTCGCCCTCGCGGAACACGATGCGGATCGGCGTGCCTTCGAGCTTGTAGCGTTTGCGGAAGAAGTTTTCGAGATAGCGCTGGTAGGCCGGCGCGATGTGCTTGGTGCGGCTGCCGTGGATCACGACGGTGGGCGGATTGCTGCCGCCAGGATGGGCAAAGCGCAGTTTGGGCGCATGCCCGCGCACCAGCGGTGGCTGGTAGCTCTGGTAGGCCTTTTCCAGTGTGCGGGTGAGGTCGGAAGAGCCGAGCTCCTTGGTAGCCGAGGCGTGCGCGCGCACCACCGCGCGCATCAACTCGCGCAAGCCGGAGCCGTGCAGCGCGGAGATGAACACGTTCTTCGCCCAGTCCACGAATTGCAGCCGGCGCTCCAACGCGCGCTGGCACTGCTCGCGCTGGTAGGCGTCCAGGCCATCCCACTTGTTGACCGCGATCACCAGCGCTCTGCCCTCGTCCAGCGCGTGGCCGATCAAGGTAAGGTCCTGGTCGGCGAGGTTCTCGCGCGCGTCGACCATCAGCACCACGACTTGTGCGGCGGCCATAGACTGCAGGGTCTTGATGACGCTGAACTTCTCCACCGCCTCCTCGACACGCGCCTTGCGCCGCACGCCGGCGGTGTCGATCAAGGTGTACTTGCGGCCGTCGCGTTCTAGCGGCACGCGGATCGGGTCGCGGGTGGTGCCGGCCACGTCGGAGACGATCAGCCGGTCCTCGCCGAGCAGACGGTTGACCAGGGTGGACTTGCCCGCGTTCGGCCGGCCGACGATGGCGACGCGGATGCTGTCGTTCTCGTCTGGCGCGAGTTCCTCGTGGGCGTCTTCCGGCAGCAGCGGCAGCAGCGCGGCGAACAGGCGGTCGGTGCCGCGATTGTGCGCCGCCGCCAGCGGCAGCGTGGCGGCGATACCGAAGGCGGCGAACTCGGCCAGCGCGGCCTGCTCGTCGAGGCCATCGGTCTTGTTGACCGCGGCGATGATCGGCTTGCCGCTGCGGCGCAGCTCGTCGAGGATGCTGCGGTCCTGCGGCAGCAAGCCGTCGCGCGCGTCGAGCACGAATACCAGCGCCTGCGCCTCATCGATGGCCAGGCGCACCTGCTGCGCGGTGAGCGCATCGAGGCCCTCGTCCACACCGGACAGGCCACCGGTATCGACGACCACGAACGGCCGCTCGCCGAGATGGCAGACACCGTAATGGCGGTCGCGGGTGACGCCTGGCAGGTCGGCCACCAGGGCGTCGCGGCTGCGCGTCAGCACATTGAACAGGGTCGATTTACCGACGTTGGGGCGACCGACCAGGGCGACGACGGGCAGCATGTTGGGGCACGGTTCCTGGCGATCAGTGCGCGGCGAGACGGTAGGCGCCGATATGGCCCTTCACGTCCTCGACGTACACGGTGTCGCCCACCACAAGCGGCTGGGCCTGGATCGCCTTCTTCGACAGGCGCACGCGCGCGGCCAATGCACCGTCGCTGGCCTGCAGCCAGTGCACGTAGCCGTAGGCATCGGCCACCACCAGGTAATTGCCCTGTGCGGCAGGACCGGTGAGCCAGCGGTACTTCAGCTTGTCGTTCTTCCACATGTCGGCGCCGCCGCTGCGGTCGAACGCCCACACTTCGCCCTGGTCGTTGACGCCATAGACGGCATTGGCGCCGAGGGCGAGCGAGGTGTAGGTGGAGAATGCGCGGCTCCACAGCGGGCGGCCGCTGGGGCCGTCGATCGCGGTGAGGTTGCCGTGGTAAGCGGCACCGTACAGCGTGCTGCCGTCGAGCAGGATGGCACCATCGGCGTCGTCGAGACGCTCGATATCGGTACGCCCCTCGCCCGTGGCGAGCCGCTGCTCCCACAGCTTCTCGCCGTTGTCCTGGCGCAGCGCGACCAGCTTGCCGTCGTCGCTGCCGATGAACACCACGCCGTTCGCGGCGAGCGGCGTGCTGTTGCCGCGCAGGCTGAGCAGCGGCACCGTGCCCTGGTCGTAGGCCCAACGACGCTTGCCGGTGGCAGCGTCGAGGCCGTACACGCGGCCATCCTGCGTGCGAACGATCACCAGGTCGCCGCTGATCGCCGGCGCGGCGATCACTTCGGAATTCAGCTCGGCATCCCAGCGCGGGCTGCCGTCTTTCGCGCCCATCGCATAGACATGGCCGTCGAGCGTGCCCACGGCCAGCAGGTCGCCGGCCACCGCCGGGCCGCCCGCATACGTGGCGTCGGTGCCCTTGCGGTGGCCGAGGCCGAACCAGCTCTTGCTGCTGCGCGTGGTCTTGTCCCACAGCTTCTTGCCGGTAGCGGCGTCGAACGCGGCGACTTTGCCGTCGGTGCTGTCGGCATACAGCACGCCGTCCACCACCGTCGGGCGCAGGTGCACGCCGCTGATGCCAGCGCCGTC
Organism: Dyella agri; assembly: GCF_044904705.1. Classification (NCBI taxonomy): domain Bacteria; kingdom Pseudomonadati; phylum Pseudomonadota; class Gammaproteobacteria; order Lysobacterales; family Rhodanobacteraceae; genus Dyella; species Dyella agri. Next base: position 72,048 of record NZ_JADIKL010000007.1, on the reverse strand, counting down.
ACCGATGCGCGCGGTCCATACCTTGCTGACCTGCGCCGTGGCCGTGAAATGCTTTTCCAGCGGGGTCGGCGGCTCGAGGTTCTTCTTCTTGAACGAGTTGCAACCGGCCAGCAGCACCAGCGAACCCAAGGCGACCAGCCATACGCTCTTCTTCACCACGACTTTCATGCACCCTGCTTTCCGGCCACGGCCAGATCGTCGATTTTCATCTGCAGGACGGCATGCTGCGGCGCGTCCTCACCCAATGCCGTCATCGCCGCCTGGTAGGCCTTGCGTGCGTCGTCGGCGCGTCCCAGCTTGACCAGCGCGTCGCCGCGGAGTTCCTGGTTCAGGCCGGTGTACTGGCCGGCCGGCATGGCTTCGAGCGTGGTCAGCGCGGCCTGGCTGTCGCCCTTGGCCAGCTGCACGCTCGCCAGGCGCAGTTCCACCAGCGCCTTCAGCGCCGGATCGGTGGCATGCGACTCGGCCCATTGCAGCGAGGCGATGGCCTTGTCCAGCTGCTTGTCCTGCACTTGCTGCTTCGCCTGGTCGCTGACCGCGAACAGCGCGTACGGCGACTTGGCGTAGTCCTTCATCAGCTCATCGACGAAAGCAGTCGCGGCGGTCGGCTTGCCGCCGGCCAGCGCCACCTGGGCCTGCTGGTACAGCGTGGCAGCGGCCGCCTCGTTGTTCGCCTGGTGCTTGCGCCACTGCTGCAGGCCGAAGATGCCGACCAGGCCGATGGCGATGCCTACCGCGATGGAAAGGCCGTTCTCGCGCAGCCATTTCTGGACACGTTCGCTTTGTTCGTAGTCGTCGTATGCGTCAAATGCCATGCTTCACCGTTCGTGGAAAACGTGCGTGCCGCGCGCCGTGTGCAGGCGGACGGAAATGCTCGCCGACACTCTTCGCCCGGTCAGGAGCGAAGAATGGGCAAGCATAACCGAAATGGATGATCCGCAGGCGCCGCCGGCGCGTGCGGCATCGGGCTCAGAGGCTGGCCGCAGCCGCCTTGCCGTCCGCGATCTGTACGCGGAAATGCGCCACGTTGGCGTGGCGGAAACCATCGAGTGCCACCGACTGGCCATCGATGCTCACCTGCGCGCCGACGACATTGCCGATGCGCACGTCCAGCGCCTGCTCGCTGTGCCAGGTCTTGCTGGTGCCCGCCGGCAACAAGCCGTACTCCAGCCGCGTGCCGTCTTGCCCGACCACCTCGACCCAGCTGGCGGCGTCGAGGCTGAGAGTGAGGCTGTGACCGCCGGCGGCGTCCGCCGCGACCGTGGCAGGTGCGGCAACCTTGGGCGGCTGCGGAGCATCGTCGCCGAGGCTCGGGAACGGCGCCATCGAAGCCAGCAGTGGTTGCTGGTCCTGCGCCGGCTGTGCGGCTGCCGTCTTCGCTGCCGGCGCCGCCGACTGCGCGTCCGGCTTGCCCGGTGCCGCGGCCTGCGCGTCCTGCTGCGCTACCGGCGAGGCATCCAGCGGAGTGAGATGGCTGAGATCGCGATCCAGCGTGCTGCGCACGCCGAACCAGACTGTCGGCACCGCGATGACCAGGGTCAGCACCACATAAGTGGCAGCGGTGGCGTAGCGGTCGAACAGGAAGCGCGAATGCGAGATGCCGCCCGTGGCCACCAGCGGCGGCTCGACCTGGCGGATGCGCGCCAGTTCGGACTGGATCGTCGCGTCGTCCAGGCCCAGATGCTGGCCGTACTTGCCGATGTAGCTGGCCAGGTAGACCCGCGAATCGATGCCGTCGTGCTCGCCCCGCTCCAGCTTGCGCAGGATGCGCAGCGGCAGTTTCAACGCGTGCGCACAGGCTTCCAGGTCCAGCCCGCGCGCCTCGCGCGCCGCACGCAGGCGGCTGCCGAAGGCGACATCGGGATCGACGTACGCATGGCTGGCGGCGGATGCTTCCGTGGTGTCCGGTCGGTCGGCGAACAGGTCGTGCGCGGCCTGGTCCTGGCCGGGCTTGGAAGGCTGCATCGTGGTCATTGACTGCTGGCGGTAGTTTTCAGGGCGCGAGCCTGCTCCGAGTCCGGGAACTGGCTCTGCAAACGCCTGAGATAGGTCTGGGCTGCGTCCGTATTGCCCAAGCGCGACTCGATATCGTAACCAAGCTTGAGAGCGGCCGCATTGGCATTGCCCAGCGCATCGAAGCGCTGGATGAAAGCCCGAGCACGAAACGCATCCCCCTGCCGGTAGAGTACTTCGGCAAGATGGAAAAGTGCATCGCCGTTGCTGGGATTTCGCGCGATTGCGTCACGAAAACTCGCTTCTGCGCCGCTCATGTCGTTCGTCTGCATCTGGCAGATGCCGGCGTTGGTGAGGGCCACGTCCGGGGTCGTGTAGAACGGATCGGCCACGGCTTTGCGGAAATAGCCGATCGACTCCTGCGCTTTGCCGGTACGGCACAGGAACTGGCCGAGGTTGTTGTTCGGGCCGCCCTTGATCGGCTCCAGCTCGACCGCCTTGCGGTAATGGAGCTCGGCCTCGGGCTGGTTGTTGATCTTCTCGTAGACCAGCGCGATCACGGTGTGGGCGGGCGCGTAGTCCGGATCGAACTTCAGCGCCAGCTGCAGCTTGGCCAGTGCATTTTCCAGGTCGCCGCTGGCCAGGTAGTGCTGGGCCAGGTCGGTGTGGACGCGCGCCGCATCCTGGCGCTGGTCGGCCTTGCTGGCCTTCGCCAGGTTGCTGGCGCCCTGCCCGTTGCTGCCGCCTGAGGTAACGCAGCCGGCCAGTGCCAGCGACAGCCCGAACATCAGCAGCGGCTTACAGTGCATGCGTCACCTCAGTGTCCACGCGTTTGCGGATCTCGGCGCTGCGCCGGGTGCGGTCGCTCACCTGCCCGGCCAGCTGGCCGCAGGCGGCATCGATGTCGTCGCCGCGGGTGCGGCGCAGCATGGTCAGGATGCCGGCGTTCAGCAACTGGGTCTGGAACGCACGGATGGTCTCGGCGTCCGAGCGCTCGAAGCGCGTACCCGGGAAGGGGTTGAACGGAATCAGGTTGACCTTGCAGGTCGGCAGCTTGCGCATGAAGCGGATCAGCTGCTTCGCATGCTCGGGCTGGTCGTTCACACCCTTCATCAAGGTGTATTCGAAGGTGATCGAGGTGCGCGGCTTGCGCGCGATCCAGCGCTGGCAGGCTGCGGTGAGTTCGGCCAGCGGATAGCGCTTGTTGAGCGGCACCAGCTCGGTACGCAGCTCATCGTTGGCCGCGTGCAGCGACACTGCCAGCGACACATCGATGACTTCCGACAGCTTGTCGATCATCGACACCATGCCGGCGGTGGACAGCGTGACGCGCTTGGAGGCCAGGCCGAAGCCCAGGTCGTCGCGCATCAGGCTCATCGCCCGCACCACGTTGTCGAAGTTCGCCAGCGGCTCGCCCATGCCCATCATCACCACATTGGTGATGCGGCGGTTCTGGTGGGTGACGTTGCCCAGCTGCTTCGCCGCCACCCACATCTGGCCGATGATCTCGGCGGTGGCGAGGTTGCGGTTGAAGCCCTGCGCACCGGTGGAGCAGAACTGGCAGTTCAGCGCGCAGCCGATCTGCGAAGACACGCACAGCGTGCCGCGGGTGGGTTCGGGAATGTATACCGCTTCCACCGCATTGCGACCGTCCATGCCCAGCAGCCACTTGTGCGTGCCGTCGGCGGCGGCCTTGTCCACCAGGGTTTTCGGCGGACCGACGTGGCAGCTCGCCTCGAGCTTGGCGCGCAGCGCCTTGCCCACGTCGGTCATGTTGGCGAAGTCGGACTCGAGGTGGTGGTAGATCCACTTCATCACCTGCTCGGCGCGATACGGCTTCTCGCCGAGCTGCGCGAAGAAATCGCGCAGCCCCTGACGATCGAAGTCGAGCAGGTTGACCTTGCCGGCGGTGCCGGGCTGGTCGGATGAAATGGCAGCTACCTCGGTCACAACTATTTACCGGCTATGTACTTCAGTGGAAGCAAAGAAATAGGCGATCTCGACCGCAGCCGTCTCGGCGGCATCGGAACCGTGGACGGCGTTCGCATCGATGGAGTCGGCGAAGTCGGCGCGGATCGTGCCCGGCGCGGCTTCCTTCGGGTTGGTGGCGCCCATCAGGTCGCGGTGCTTGAGCACGGCGTTCTCGCCCTGCAGCACCTGGATCATCACCGGGCCGGAGATCATGAAATCCACCAGCGCCTTGAAGAACGGGCGTTCCTTATGCACGGCGTAGAAGCCTTCGGCTTCGGCGCGCGACAGCTGCTTCTGCTTGGCGGCGACGACCTTGAGGCCGGCCTTTTCGAAACGGGCGTAGATCTCGCCGATCACATTCTTGGCGACGGCGTCGGGCTTGATGATGGAAAGGGTGCGCTCCAGCGCCATGGGTGTGCTCCGGGAAACAGGATGGGTGTGATGGGTCGGCATCGTGCCGCAAATCGGCCAAAACCGACTTGGAATGCGGGTTTAGCCCGCGAAGTTTGACAGATTCTACCCCATTCGCAAGCCGACGACGGGGCGACCTGGCTCTCGGTTTGACGACGGAGAAGCCGTCCGCGTATGCTCAAACGATCGTTTGAACACCCTCCCTGGCCTTGTGGGAAAACCCGCCCCGTGAACCGCACCGGCTCCACCAAGGAACGCATACTCGGCGCCGCCGAGACCCTGTTCGCCCAACGCGGCTTCGACGGCGCTTCGTTGCGCCAGCTGACCAGCGCGGCCGGGGTCAACCTCGCCGCGGTCAACTACCACTTCGGCTCCAAGGAAAAACTGGTCGAGCAGGTGTTCCGCCGCCGCTTGGATGCGCTGAACGCCCAGCGACTGGCCGCACTGGCCAAGGTCGCCAACCAGCCCGATACGCAGCTGGAGGACGTGCTCGACGCCTTTATCCGCCCGGCCCTGGAGCTGTCGCACGAGGATGGCGGCTCGCTGTTCATGCGCGTGCTGGCGCGCGCCTTCGCCGAACATGACGACGGCCTGCGCAAGTTCCTGTCCGAGAACTACGGCCACGTGATGCGCCAGTTCACCGCCGAATTCGCCCGGCTGCTGCCGCGGCTGAGCAAGGAGGAACTCTACTGGCGCATCGACCTGGTGACCGGCGCGCTGACGCATGCGATGTCCGGCTTCGGCATGATCCAGCGCAAGAGCGACGTCAGCGAACGCGCCCACCGCGAACAGACCGTGCAGCACCTGGTCCGCTTCGCCGCCGCCGGCCTCAACGCCTCCTGACCCCTTTTCACCGCGCGGCCACGGCCGTGCGCTCATCTTGAACGGCTTTCGTTCCGCATTCCCTGCAGTCTTGACCGGAGAATCCCGATGACCGCTCCATCCACCTCCACCCCGACGCTGCGCATCCGCAAGGCCGCCGTGCTGGGCGCCGGCGTCATGGGCGCGCAGATCGCCGCGCACCTGACCAATGCCGGCGTCGAAACCGTGCTGTTCGACCTGCCCGCCAAGGAAGGTCCGAAGAGCGGCATCGCGCTCAAGGCCATCGCCAACCTGGCCAAGCTGTCGCCCGCGCCGCTGGCCGACAAGGATCTCGCCAGCGCGATCATCCCGGCGAACTACGACGAGGACATGGAACACCTCAAGGACGTCGACCTGGTGATCGAAGCGATCGCCGAGCGGATGGACTGGAAGCTGGACCTCTACCGCAAGATCGCCCCCTACGTTTCGCCCACCGCCGTGCTGGCGTCGAATACCTCGGGCCTGTCGATCAACGGCCTCGCCGAGGCGCTGCCGGAGCAGATGCGCCACCGCTTCTGCGGCGTGCACTTCTTCAACCCGCCGCGCTACATGCACCTGGTCGAAGTGATCCCGACCCGCCTCACCGACCCGTCGGTGGTCGAAGGCCTCGAAGCCTTCCTCGTCACCACCGTCGGCAAGGGCGTGGTGATCGCCCGCGACACGCCCAACTTCATCGGCAACCGCATCGGCGTGTTCTCGATGCTGGCCACCATGCACCACACCGAGCAGTTCGGCCTGGGCTTCGACGTGGTCGACGCGCTCACCGGCCCCGCCGTGGGCCGCCCCAAGAGCGCCACCTACCGCACCGCCGACGTGGTCGGCCTGGACACCATGGCGCATGTCATCAAGACCATGGCCGACACCTTGCCGGACGACCCGTGGCATGCCTACTTCAAGGCGCCCGTGTGGCTCTCGGCGCTGATCGAGAAGGGAGCGCTGGGCCAGAAGAACGGCGCCGGCTTCTACCGCAAGGCCGGCAAGGACATCGTGGTGCTCGACGTCGCGAAGCAGGATTACCGCGCCTCCGAGCAGAAGGCCTCGGACGAAGTCGCCGCCATCCTGGCGATCAAGGACCCCGCCGAAAAGTTCGCCAAGCTGCGCGCCTCGCAGGACAAGCAGGCACAGTTCCTGTGGGCCACCTTCCGCGACCTGTTCCACTACACCGCCTACCACCTCGCGGACATCGCCGACACCGCACGCGACGTGGATTTCGCGATACGCTGGGGTTACGGCTGGAAGCTCGGTCCGTTCGAGACCTGGCAGGCCGCTGGCTGGCAGCAGGTGGCGACCTGGGTGCAGGAAGACATCGCCGCCGGCAAGGCGATGAGCAAGGCGCCGTTGCCCGCGTGGGTGCTGGACGGCCGCAACGGCGTGCACGGCAAGGCCGGTTCCTATTCGGCCAGCGCCAATGCCGACAAGCCGCGTTCCACGCACCCGGTCTACGCCCGCCAGCTGTTTCCCGATCCCATCCTGGGCGAGAAGTTCGACCAGGGCAGCACCGTGTGGGAGAACGACGGCGTCCGCCTGTGGACGCTGGGCGACGACGGCGTGGGCATCATCTCGTTCAAGACCAAGATGCACACAGTCAACGACCAGGTGCTCGACGGCATCCAGCACGCGATCGGCGTCGCAGAGCAGAAGCTCAAGGCGGTGGTGATCTGGCAGAACGGCGAACCGTTCTCCGCCGGCGCCGACCTCAAGGGCGCGCTGGGCTTGCTGCAAGCCGGCAAGTTCGACGACTTCGAGCACATGGTCGCCAACTTCCAGCGCACCAGCATGCGCATCAAGCATGCGCTGGTGCCGGTGGTCTCTGCCGTGCGCGGCCTTGCCCTCGGCGGCGGTTGCGAGTTCCAGATGCACTCGGCGCGCACCGTGGCTGCCCTCGAAAGCTACATCGGCCTGGTCGAAGCCGGCGTGGGCTTGCTGCCTGCCGGCGGCGGCCTGCACGAGCTGGCCGTGCGCGCGGCCAAGGCCAACCCGGCCGATCCGTTCGAATCGCTGAAGAAGGTGTTCGAGACGGTAGCGATGGCCAAGGTCTCGCCCAGCGCCATCGAAGCCAAGAACATGGGCTTGCTGCGCGACAGCGACGTGGTGGTGTTCAACGCCTACGAACTGCTCTACGTGGCGAAGAAGGTCGCGCTGTCGCTGGCCGAGTCCGGCTGGCGCCCGCCGCTGTACCAGCGCGCCATCCCGGTCGCCGGCGACGTGGGCACCGCCACCTTCAAGGCCTCGCTCGCCAACCTGCAGGCGGGCTATTTCGCCTCCGAGCACGACATCGCCATCGCCACGCGCATCGCCGACTGCTTGTGCGGCGGCAACGTGGAGCGCGGCTCGCTGGTCGACGAAGCCTGGCTGCTGGAGCTGGAACGCAGGCATTTTGTGGAGCTGGCCAAGACCGAAAAGACCCAGGCGCGCATCGCGCACACCATGACCACCGGCAAGCCGCTGCGGAATTGACGGAACTCGGATCGCATCCCTTCCGCTCTCCGAATTCCTCACGAGGACACAAGACATGACCAAGCAAGTGCAAGACGCCTACATCGTCGCCGCCACCCGCACGCCGGTCGGCAAGGCGCCGCGCGGTGTGTTCCGCAACACCCGTCCCGACGACATGCTGGCCCACGTCATCAAGGCCGTGATGGCGCAGGCTCCCGGCATCGACCCGCACCAGATCGGCGATGCCATCATCGGCTGCGCCATGCCCGAGGCCGAGCAAGGCATGAACGTGGCGCGCATCGGCGTGCTGCTGGCCGGCCTGCCTGACACCGTGCCGGGCGTCACCATCAACCGCTTCTGCTCCTCCGGCCTGCAGTCGGTGGCGATGGCCGCCGATCGCATCCGCCTCGGCGAGGCCGACCTGATGCTGGCCGGCGGTACCGAGAGCATGAGCATGGTGCCGATGATGGGCCACAAGATCGCGATGAATCCTGCGATCTTCAGCAACGAACACATCGGCATCGCCTACGGCATGGGCATCACCGCCGAGAACGTGGCCAAGCAGTGGAAGGTCAGCCGCGAGGCGCAGGATGCGTTCTCGGTGGAAAGCCACCGCCGCGCCCTCGCCGCCCAGGCCGCAGGCGAATTCAAGGACGAGATCACCCCGTTCCAGCTCGACGACCGCTACCCCGACCTCGCCACGCGCGGCATCAAGACCGACAGCCGCATCATCGGCGACGACGAAGGCCCACGCGCCGGCACCACGATGGACGTACTGGCCAAGCTCAAGACCGTGTTCCGCAACGGCCAGTTCGGCGGCACCGTCACCGCCGGCAACTCCAGCCAGATGTCCGACGGCGCCGGCGCCGTGCTGCTGGCCAGCGAAAAGGCCATCAAGGAACATAACCTGCAACCGCTAGCCCGCTTCGTCGGTTTCTCCGTCGCCGGCGTGCGCCCTGAGATCATGGGCATCGGCCCCAAGGAAGCGATCCCGAAGGCGCTCAAGCAGACCGGCATCAGCCAGGATCAGCTCGACTGGATCGAGCTCAACGAGGCCTTCGCCGCACAGGCGCTGGCCGTGATGGGCGACCTGAAACTCGACCCGAGCAAGGTCAACCCGCTCGGCGGCGCCATCGCGCTCGGCCACCCGCTCGGCGCCACCGGCGCGGTGCGCATCGCCACGCTGGTGCATGGCATGCGCCGCAGGAAGCAGAAGTACGGCATGGTGACCATGTGCATCGGCACCGGCATGGGCGCGGCAGGGATTTTCGAGGCGCTCTGACCCGGCGCCGCATCAGCCCCGGATGCTGCAAGACAACAACGGCGCCGCAGCCATGCGGCGCCGTTGTCGTTTTTTGGTCACGCGCGCGAAGCATCGTCATGCCCGGCGGAAGCGCGGGTCTGCAACGCCCACCTTGCGATATTTACTGCTGCTTGCGACCGAAGATCTTCTTCCAGAACGACGGCTTGCCCTGCCCGGCCGGCGCCTTCGGCGGCACGTAGCCCGGCTGCAGTGACTGGCAGTCCGCATAGAACGGTTGCGTGAGTTTTTCGACCTGCGACGGTGCGATCCAGAAGCCCAGCCGCACCGGACTGCCGGTGATCTCGACCCAGACACCCAGCGATACCGTCTGCAGCACGGACGCGAGTTGCGCGAACGGCAGCTGGCGCGTGAACACCAGCGCGTCGCCTTCCGCATGAGGACGCTCGCCCTGGTGCGCTTGCCAGGCCTGCTCGCCCACCACGAAGTTGGCGTCCATCGCGCGCGCGGCAAGCAGCTGCGCGCGCTCGTCGCCCACGGCGTAACGCGCACTCACGCTGATCTGGCCAGGCGCGCACTGCAAGGTGACCTGATTCTGGTTGCCACGCACCGTCTGCGTCAGCACCAGTTGCGGAGCGTCACCAGGCGTCTTCTGGTAAGACGCCGCCAGCGGCAGCCGGCCGTTGTTGGCCACCTGCGCAGGCACCAGCTTCTCTGTGTTCCACCAGACAATGCCGCCGACCGCCGGGGCCAGCACCTGGGCGAAATCCGCCGGGTGCACGTCCATCGACTCCAGGTAGTTGCGCGGATCCTGCGGCGACGGCGCCCCAGGCGTGGCGGGATCCGCCCCCGGCAACGATGCCTCGTGCAGGCCAATGCGGTCGGCGCCGCTGGGCGACCAGCGATACACGCCGCCGAGCCATGCGTAGGCGCAGGCATCCAGACAGGTGGCCGGCAGCGCCGGCGCCGTCCCGGTGTGCCATGTCCCGAGATGGGTGTTGAGGCGGGCAGCGCGGAACAGCTTGCCCAGTTCCATGCCGGCGGCGACATCGCCGCTGGACGAATCCAGGTAGACGTCCGCCCCGGGCGACACCTTGCCTGACTGCAGCAGCTGCTGCACCTGCTGCACGGCCGCGGCGTTGAAGGTACCCGCGAGATAGACCTGCGGCGCCTTGGCCACGCGCAACGTCATGCGGTCGCCGCGGATATGGACGGAGACCGGTGCCGGCGCAGCGTCGTGCCGCTTGCCCGCTGCATGGCCCGGCATGGCCGCGACGCTGCCAGCCAGCAACACGCCGGCCACCAGCAGCCTATGTCCCGCTCGGCGGGGGATGAACCTGTCAGGCAATGTCACACGCCTCGTGTCGGACAAAGAGGCGAAGTGTCGCCCAGGCAGGCTGGGCAGTGCATGAACGCGTGCCGTCCCGGCGGCGGAATGCGATGCACCCGCGCGATTCCGGAACCTCAGCGCAGCTGGCTGTCCTTGCTGCCGCGGCGGTTGTACAGGTTGGCGCCGCGTTCGGCGTCCTGCGCCTCCTGGCAGGCCACGCACAGGCGCACGCCGGGCACGGCCTTGCGACGCGCGGCGGGAATCGGCGCGTCGCATTCCTCGCAACGGGCAAGGCCCGGGCCGCGCTTCAACTGGTCGCGGGCGCGCTGCACCGCGTCGGCCACGGTGGCGTCGATCTGATCCTGTACGGCGCCGTCGCCGGCCCATCCGGTAGCCATGGGAACCTCCGCATGCACGATGGCTGTCACGGGAATATGCGGCCGCATGGACGGGATTTCCAGCACGGCGGGACTGGTCGCGTGGCGGCAACAGTCCGTTCCCTGCAAGCCTGTTCCCCTCGATCGCGCCGCGTTCCATGCTTTGCGCATCCATCCATGAGGGCATTCCCATGATCGAACGCAGGCCTTTCGACCGCCTCGGCGGCGCCGACCACGGCTGGCTCAACGCGAAGCACCATTTCTCGTTCGCCGGCTACAACGAGCAGGCGCGCATGGGCTGGGGCGCGCTGCGCGTGTGGAACGACGACACCATCGCGCCGCACACCGGCTTCCCGCCGCATCCGCATGCGGACATGGAGATCATCACCTACGTGCGCGAGGGCGCGGTCAGCCACCAGGACAGCCTCGGCAACAAGGGTCGCACCGTGGCGGGCGACGTGCAGGTGATGAGCGCGGGCAGCGGCATCACCCATGCCGAGTACAACCTGGAAGACACGACCACGCGCATCTTCCAGATCTGGATCATCCCCGACACGCACGGCCAGCCGCCGTCCTGGGGCACCCGGCCGTTCCCTCAGGGCGAGCGCGCCGGGCGTTTCGTGGCGCTGGCCAGCGGCTTCCCGGACGACACCGACGCCCTGCCCCTGCGCACCGATGCGCGCGTGCTGGGCGCCACGCTGAAAGCCGGTGAGACAGCGGAATACGCCATGGCCCCGGGCCGCTATGGCTATCTCGTGCCGGCACGCGGTTCGGTGGAGCTGAACGGTGTGAAGCTGGAAGCCCGCGACGGCGCGGCGATCCGCGACGAACCCACGTTGCGCGTCACCGCGCTGGAGGATGCCGAACTGGTACTGGTGGACGCGGCCGCCTGAATCGGCGCCCGGCTTCCGTGGCGGCAGCCGGGCAGATCGCGGGGATTGTCGATACCGACCTCCCTGCTTCGTCGTCTCCAGGAACCCCCAAGCCTGGAGACGAACGATGCTGCCACTTCCCCCTATCGCCAGCCGTGACGCCTGGCTGGCCGCCCGCAAGCAGCTGCTGGCCGCCGAGAAGGAGGCCACCCGCATGTTGGACCGGCTGAATGCGCAACGGCGCGCCTTGCCGATGGTGCCGGTGGAAAAGCCCTACCTGTTCGACACGCCGGACGGCGAAGCCACTTTGCTCGGTCTGTTTGAAGGCCGGCACCAGCTGATCGTGTATCACTTCATGTTCCACCGCGATCGCGGCGAAGGCTGCCCCGGCTGCTCTTTTCTGACGGACAACATCGGCCACCTCGCGCATCTGCACGAGCGCGGCACCACGCTGGCGCTGGTTTCGCGCGCGCCGCTGGAAGAACTCGAACGCTTCAAGGCGCGCATGGGCTGGACGCTGCCGTGGTATTCGTCCTGGGGCAGCGACTTCAACTACGACTTCCATGTCAGTCAGGACGAATCGGTAGCGCCGGTGGAATACAACTACCGCGACAAGGTCGAGATGCTCGCTCGCGGCGAAACCGGCAACCTCGCGGGCGAACTGCCCGGCGTCAGCGTGTTCCTGCGCGATGGCGAGCGCGTCTTCCACAGTTATTCCAGCTACGCCCGTGGGCTGGACATGCTGCTGACCACCCACCATTACCTCGACCTGACGCCATTCGGCCGTGGCGAGGGTTGGGACGGCATGCCCGACCTCGATGGCAAGGGCATGAACTGGCTGCGCCTGCACGATCGCTACGATGATGGGCAAATGCCCGCCCCGGCGGTCCATTCCTGCTGCGGAGATACCCCTTGAACGCAACCGCTTCCACCACGCCGCACGACCGCCGTTGGCTGGCGCTCGCCGTGCTGTGCCTTGGCGTGCTGATGATCGTGCTGGACACCACCGTGGTGAACGTGGCGCTGCCGTCGATCCGCACCGATCTGCATTTCACCGAGGCCGACCTGGCCTGGGTAGTGAACGCCTACATGCTCACCTTCGGCGGCTTCCTGCTGCTGGGCGGCCGGTTGGGTGACCTGTATGGCCATCGACGGCTGTTCCTGCTCGGCATCGCCCTGTTCACGCTGGCCTCGCTGGCCTGCGGACTGTCCGCCACGCAGGCGATGCTGGTAGTCGCACGCGGTGTGCAAGGCCTGGGTGGTGCGGTAGTCACCGCGGTGGCGCTGTCGCTGATCATGAACCTGTTCACTACACCCGGCGACCGCGCCAAGGCGATGGGCGTGTACGGTTTCGTCTGCTCTGGCGGCGGCAGCCTCGGCGCGTTGCTCGGCGGTGCGTTGACCGGTGCACTGAGCTGGCACTGGGTGTTCCTGATCAACCTGCCGATCGGCGCAGCAGTATTGCTGCTCTCGCTGCGCCTGTTGCCGACGCTGCGCGTGGCGTTGGCGCACCGGCATCTGGATGTGGCCGGGGCGGTCAGCATCACCACCGCGCTGCTGCTGGCGGTGTATGCCGTGGTGAACGGCAATGCGGCGGGCTGGCTGTCGCTACGCACGCTGGGCCTGCTCGGCGTAGCGGTGGTGTTGTTCGCTGCCTTCCTGGCCATCGAGGCGCGGGTGCGCGCGCCATTGATGCCGCTGGGTCTGTTCCGCCTGCGCAACCTCGCCGTGGCCAACATCACCGGCGTGCTGTGGGCGGCGGCGATGTTTGCCTGGTTCTTTCTCTCCGCGCTGTACCTGCAGCTGGTGCTTGGCTACGGCCCGTTGCAAGTGGGGCTGGCCTTCCTGCCGGCCAACCTGATCATGGCCGCCTTCTCGCTGGGCTTGTCGGCGAAGATGGTGATGCGTTTTGGCATCCGCCTGCCATTGGCGGCGGGCCTGCTGCTGGCGGCGCTGGGGCTCGCTCTGTTCGCGCGCGCGCCGGCGGGCGGCCATTTCGCGCTGGATGTGTTGCCTGGCATGTTGCTGCTCGGCCTGGGCGCCGGCATCGCGTTCAATCCGGTGTTGCTGGCGGCGATGGGCGACGTGTCTCCGGAAGAATCCGGACTGGCCTCGGGCATCGTCAACACTGCTTTCATGATGGGTGGCGCGCTAGGCCTGGCTGTGCTGGCCAGTCTTGCCGCGGCACGCAGCGGGCATCTGCTGGCGGCGGGCGTCGCCCAGGCCGATGCGCTGGTGGGCGGCTACCAGTCGGCCTTCCTGGTCGGCGCGCTGTTCGCCGCGGCCGCGGCACTGCTGGGTGGCGGCCTGTTGCGCCCCCGCCCGCACCCGGCTTCATCGCATGAAGCGCCCCCATCCCAGGCCGCGGAAGAACCCTGAGCCGCGCTGGCGGGATGCGCTTCAGCGCGACAGGTAGCGCACCTTGCGCTCGGTGCGCTGTCCGTCGCCCTGGCAACTGCGGCGCAACTCCTCGTAGGGCGTCAACTGCTGGTGCAGCCACTCCCGCATCTTCGGCCCGAACAAGCCTTCGACCTTGCGCCGCGTCTGGCTGGGTTGGCCGCTGAGCGCTTCGCGCTTCCACGGCTCGCTGCTCAGGTCGGCGATCGACTGATCGCAGCTGGCATCGAGCTCGGCTGCGCCATCGAGATGCAGGAAGCTGCACAGGCGGCGCCACTCGCGATGCATGTCGCGGGTCAGGTCGTCGAGGAAGACGAAGTGATGATGCGGTTGCCGTGCATGCTCGCGATGGATCTGTGCGGCGCGGTTCCAGCGCCGCGACCATTGCACGGTGCCGCCGCCGAAGGCGTTGTTGTTCTCGTAGCGCAGGTTGGCGTCCGCGATCGAGGCCAGCACATCCTCCCCCGGGCGGATCACATGCACGAAGCGCGCATCCGGCACGTGGTGTTCGATCTCCGGGATGTACAGCAGGTGGTACGGCGTTTTTTCGATCCAGGCCGTACGTCCCTCGGCCTGCGCACTCGCGTCGAGCAGGTCGACGAAGCGGCGCACGCAGCTTTCGGTGCGCAGCGGCCTCGGCAGGTGCGCGGTCTCGCACGACAGGCGACGCTGCAGCTTGTCCAGCGCCTCATACGTCCGCTTGTGCGCGAATCCCAGCCGTTGCCGCAGGCGCCGCCGCTGCGGCCTGGCGTCGCGATCGCCCCAGCGCCACTTGAGGTCCCCGCACAGGTGCTCGAAGAACGCGGTCTCCGGCAAGGTCAGCACGGTCGGGTGGCGCGCCAGCATCGCCTGCACGAGTGTGGTACCGGAACGCGGGCAGCCGACGATGAAGATGCGTTGCATGGGGTGAGCCCTGTGCTGGTGCTGATGTCGCACGATCTGGTTCAACGCTAACGTACGAACTTACGCGCGGTTGACACCTTCGCCGGACTCCAGGCCAAGCGCGTGAAAACGACTCGGTTCGACCAAGGTTCAACGGAGCGCGACGGGGGCTTTTGCTACGCTGCACCATTCACTGCGACGGAAGCGGGCATGACGGCACAAGGCATCCACACCATCGACACCGGCTTCGTGCGGCCGCGCTTCGACGCCGCCTACCTCATCGTGGAACGCGGTCGTGGTGCCTTCGTCGACTGTGGCACCAACCATGCGGTGCCACGCATGCTGGCCGCGCTGGACGATGCCGGCCTCACGCCGGCGGAGGTGGACTGGCTGATCCTCACCCATGTGCACCTGGACCACGCCGGCGGCGCGGGCGAGCTGATCGCGCACCTGCCGAACGCGAGGCTGGTGGTGCATCCGCGCGGTGCGCGGCACATGATCGACCCGTCGAAACTGTGGGCCGGCGCCAGCGAGGTCTATGGCGAGAGCGTGATGGAATCGACCTACGGCCGCCTGCGGCCGGTGCCCGCCGAGCGCGTGGTCGAGGCAGCGGACGGCCACGTCGTCGACCTCGCCGGGCGCGCCCTGCACTGCCTCGACACGCCCGGCCATGCGAGGCACCACCTCACGGTGCACGACGTGCGCAGCAACAGCTGCTTCACGGGCGACGTGTTCGGCCTGTCCTACCGCGACTTCGACAGCGCCAACGGTCCCTACATCCTGCCCACCACGTCGCCGGTGCAGTTCGACCCCGAGGCGCTGCATACCTCGATCCGCCGTCTCGTCGCGCTGAACCCGTCGGCGATGTATCTCACCCATTACGGCCGCATCGGCAACGTGCCGAAGCTCGCCGACGACCTGCACGCGCAGATCGACGCGATGGCCAGCCTCGCCCGCGAGATGCGCGGGCTACCCGGGAGTCAGCGCCACCAACGGCTGAAGCAAGCCCTCGCCGATCTCTACGCCAAACGCCTCGCCGCGCACGGCTGGCAGGGTTCGCGCGAGGAACTGCAGGCGCTCCTGGGTATGGACGTGGAACTCAACGCCCAGGGCCTGGAAGTATGGGTGGACAGCCTCCCCTGAGCGGCTCGTTGCTCAGCGACGGCCTGCTTCGCCTTCCTGTTCGAGCTTGGCCTCGAACTTCGCGGCGGACGCCTCCGCCAGCGCCTTGCAGGCATGGCTGTCGAACAGAGGATCGGGCTGCTTGCCGGCCCGGTGCTGCGCCACCTTGTCGAGGAAGCTGCTGACATCCGGATGCGTGGTGATCAACACGTCGCAAGGCAACGCGGCCACGACATCGAAGCTCCTGCGGAAACCGGCGACCCGCTCCGGATGAGCCGGATCGCTGTAACGGTAGACGTCGTTGGTGAAGGCGGTCAGGCTGTCGGCGTAGACCACGTCGAGGCAGCGCTTCCCTTCGCAGGAACGCCAGGTCCAGGTAGTCGCTCCCGGCGTATGCCACGGGGTGTAGTGCGCGGTCACCATGGTGCCGCCCACCTGCACCGTCCCGCCATCCTTCACCACCGCTACCCTGGCCACCTTCGGATAATGCGGTGCTTCGCCATTCTGTGGGTCGCCCGCGTAGTCGCCGCCGGCCATCATCTCCTCGGCACTGGATCGGCTCGCATACACCGGCGCGCCGCTGGCGGCCGCCAGCGCGGCAATCGCGCCGGCATGATCGAAATGCGCATGCGAGTTGAGGATCGCCTTGATGTCGCTCAGGCGGAAACCGAGCTTGCGGATGTTTTCTTCGACCAGTCCCGCGTTCTCCGCCAGCGTGGCATCGATCAGCACGTGGCCTTGCGGTGAAGTGATCAGGATGGCGCTCAGGCCATGCGTGCCCACGTACCAGGTGTTGCCGTAGATGCGGAAGGGCTGCTCCGGCCTGCTCCAGCCACGGTCGTCGGAGGCGGCGCGGGCACCGGTGGCGGCCAGCGTGAGCGCGCAGAGAACCCATAAGCGCATCGGGATTTTCATGAGACTTCCTTGTAGTCGAGAGGTGGCGCCGCATGCATGCGGCTAATCCAATGTCTTGGCGTAGACGTGCTGCGTCTTGCGCAATCGATAGCCGCCGCCGAGATAAAACGTGTGCGAACGCTCGCGCACCACGTTGGAACGCACGACGATCGCGTCGAGGCCCTGCTTCCTGGCCCACTGCTCGGCATCCGCCACCAGTGCCCGGCCGACGCCGGTACCCCGTGCCGCGGCGTCCACCACCAGCCCTACGATCTCGATGCGTTCGCCCGATTCCAGCGTGAACCGGCGCTCGACCGCGATCCAGCCGAGCAAGTGGTCGTGTTCGTCCTGGGCCACCATCACACGGTGCAGCGGCAACGCCAGGATGGCGCGCAACCGCGCGGCCATCGCTGCCTCGTCCGCCGGATAACCGAGCTCGCCGGCCAGTCGCGCGACCTCTTCGGCGTCCTCGATACGCGCCAGGCGCAACAAGGTCACGTCAGGCCAGCCTCGTGCCGTTTGGCACCGGGCGCTCGATCGCGGTAAGCACCACGCCCTCGGGCGTGGGGAAGCCAGTGAGCAGGAACTGCGAGCGAAACGGGCCGATCTGCTTCTCCGGGAAGTTGATCACACCTACGATCTGCCGGCCGACGAGGTCCTCGGCCTGGTACAAGGCTGCGATCTGCGCGCTGGTCTTTTTCTCGCCCCAGGGGCCGAAGTCGACCCATACCTTCCACGCCGGCTTGCGCGCCTCGGGGAAGGCTTCCACCCTGGTCACGGTGCCGGCCACGATCAGCACTTTCTCGAAGTCGGCCCAGTCGATCTCGCTGATTTGGTCCGTCTCTTTTGTCTCGCTCATCCTTCCAGCCTCGTCTTGAATCCGTCGCGCGCCTGTTGCCACCAGTAGTTGCATTGCGCGGCAAGCAGGCCGAACGGCTTGTGCACGCTGGCCAGCCCGTAATTCGCGAACTGGCGCCAGCCCTCGTCGCCCTCGGCGATCGCCGCGGCCAGCAGTTCGCCCGCCGCGCAGGTGGGCGCCAAGCCATGGCCGCCAAAGGCCTGTGCCCACCACAGGCCGGCGTCCCCGCCTTCGCCCCGGCCCAGCTGTGGCATCTGGTGGCGCGCGTAGCTCATCAGGCCGGACCATGCGTAGTCGATCTTCGCACCCCGGAGTTGCGGGAACACCCGCGACAAGTCATGCCCGAGCAGGCGTTGCACCGCCTGCGGCGAGCGATTGCGGATCGAGATACGGCCGCCCCAGAGCAGACGGGTGTCCGACAACGGCCGGTAGTAATCGAAGGCGAAGCGGCTGTCGTAGACCGCGGCACGCGTGCCGAGGCACGCAGCGAGGCGTTCGCCCAGCGGCTCGGTGACCATCACATAGGTGGCAATGGGCAGTACGGCGCGGTCGATGCGCTTGTCGAGACCGGCGAGGTAGCCACCGCAGGCCAGCACCACCTGTTCGGCCAGCAATTCGCCTTGCGGCGTGCTGAGCAGCCAGCGCGAGCCCTCGCGCCGCAGACGCCACACTTCGCTTTCTTCGTGGATGCGCACGCCCTGCCCGCTGGCCGCGGCGGCGAGGCCGATCGCGTAGTTCAGCGGATGCAGGTGCAGCGCATTGCGCTCGAACAGACCGTCGTAATAGCGGTCGCTCGACACGCGTTCGCGCAACGCATCCTTTGACAGCCAGTCCCAGTGCACGTCGTAGTATTCGGCCAGCAACTGCTGGCGCTGGCGCAGCACGCGGGGATCGCGGAACCAGTTGGCCCAGATCACGCCCTCGTCCACTGCGTCGCAGGCGATGGCGTACTTCGCCACGCGCTCGCGGATGCGCTGCACCGCGCTCGTGGTCAGACCAAACAATGCACGGGCGCGCTTTTCGCCCAGTTGATGGAGCAAGGCCTGCTCACCCAGCGAGTAGCCGGCAAACACGAAGCCACCATTGCGACCCGAGGCGCCGAAGCCGATCTGTTCGCGCTCCAGCAGTACTACGTCGCGCACGCCGCGCTCGGCCAGGCCCAGCGCGGTGTTGAGCCCCGCATAGCCGCCGCCCACGATGGCGATGCGCGTTTCCTGTCGCCCCGACAGCGGCGCATACGCCTCATATGGCGCGGCCGTGGCGCGGTAGTACGACGGAACCGGTGGTTGCTTCATGCGCGAACGCCCCTGTGCGACGGCAAGCGCCCGAGCATAGCCCATTCACTGCGCCAGGCATCGCCATCCGACCGCCACGGCAATGCAAGATGGGCCGCGCGGAGACGTTCGACACCCAGGAGCCGAAGCTGCCGGCGCTCCACATGTCGTGGAACGCCATGAGATACCGGCGCCTTCAGCATGTTGGCAGGTGCGTGATATCCGCACCGAAGATTGCGCCGGGATGCGGGTTCAGCCGCAGCTTGTCCATCAGCACGACGCTGGCAGCACCGCTCAGCAGGCGCGTGCCAGCCGCCTGCTGAATTTCCGCGCGCAGGCGCAACGGCCTGCGATGGACGGCCATCGCGTCAAAGCGTGGCAGCGATCTCGCGCACCACCGGCGCCAGGCTAGGGTCTTGCAGCGCCATGTGCATGGTGGCGCGCACCAGGCCGGCCTTGTTGCCGCAGTCGAAACGGGTACCCTCGAAACGGTACGCCAGCACCTTGGCCTGCTCCTTGAGCAAGGCTTCGATGGCGTCAGTGAGCTGGATTTCGCCGCCGGCACCGGGCGTGGTGCGTTCCAACAGCTCGAAAATGCGCCCCGGCAACACGTAACGGCCCACCACGGCGAGATTGGACGGTGCATCGGCCGGCTTGGGCTTCTCCACCATGTGGCGAATGTGCGCACTGCGCTCGTCGACCGGTACGGCATCGACGATGCCGTACTTGTCGGTCTGCTCGTGCGGCACTTCTTCCACCGCGATCACGCCGGCGCCTTCCCGTTCGCCGACCTCGGCCATCTGGCGCAGGGCGCCCTTGCCGGCACCGTTCCAGATCAGGTCGTCAGGCAGCATCACCCCGAACGGCTCGTCGCCCACCACCGGCTTGGCACACAGCACGGCATGGCCCAGGCCGAGCGCCTCGGGCTGGGTGACGAAGATCGCGCGCACATGCCTGGGCAGCGTGCCCTGTACCAGCGCGAGCAATGCGTCCTTGCCCTTCTCCTGCAGCTTCGCCTCCAGCTCGTAGGCCTTGTCGAAGTAGTCGGCGATGGCGTGCTTGTAGCGGTTGGTGACAAAGATCAGCGTGTCGGCGCCGGCGTCGACGGCCTCGTCCACCGCATACTGGATCAGCGGCTTGTCCAGCACCGGCAGCATTTCCTTGGCCACCACCTTGGTGGCGGGCAGGAAACGCGTGCCCAGACCGGCCACCGGGAACACCACCTTGCGCAACGGCTTGCTCACTCACTTCTCTCCTGTGTTTTCCTGGCGACGGATCGAGACCACGTTGTCCGGCTGTGCCGTTTCGCTCCAGCGGAACGAAGGCAGCAGACCGGAGACGCAGCGCCGCAGCTCTTCGTCGTTGTCCGTCGCGACCATCTCGGCCGCCTTGTGCATCATCGCCTGCAGCAGGTCCCAGGAAACCTGGCGGTGCTGGGCGAGGAAGATCTTGGCATGCGTGGTGGCGCTGTACTGCTCCAGCGGATGGAACAGTTCCTCGAACAGCTTCTCGCCCGCGCGCAGGCCGGTGTAGACGATAGGAATCTCGCTGCCCGGCTTCTTGCCGGCGAGCCTGATCATCTGCTCGGCGAGGTCGCGGATCTTCATCGGTTCGCCCATGTCCAGCGCGAAAATCTCGCCGCCGTTGCCGAGGCTGGCCGCCTGCAGGATCAACTGGCAGGCCTCGGGGATGGTCATGAAGTAACGCGAAATTTCCGGGTGGGTCACGGTGACCGGACCGCCGGCGCGGATCTGCTGGCGGAACAGCGGCACCACCGAACCGGCCGAATCGAGCACGTTGCCGAAGCGCACCGTGATGTAGCGGGTGTCGGCATGCGCGTTGAGGTTCTGGCACCAGATCTCGGCAATGCGCTTGCAAGCGCCCATCACGCTGGTGGGGTTGACCGCCTTGTCGGTGGAGATCAACACGAAACACTCGACACCGGCGTCGCGCGAGAGGTCGGCCATCGTGCGCGTGCCCAGCACGTTGTTGAGGAAGGCAGCGCGCAGCTGGCCTTGCAGCATCGGTACGTGTTTGTAGGCGGCGGCGTGGAACACCACCTGCGGTTGCGTCTCGGCCAGCACCTTGCGCATCAGCACGCTGTCGCCGCAGCTGGCCAGCACGCCTTCGAGCAGCAGCTCCGGGTAATTCGCGCGCAACTCGCGGGTGATCTGGTAGAGGTTGTATTCGCTGTGATCGACCACGACCAGCGATTGCGCACCCAGCCGCGCCACCTGGCGGCACAGTTCCGAACCGATCGAGCCGCCGCCGCCGGTGACCAGCACACGCCGGCCGCCGATCGTCTCGCGGATCGCGGTCCAGTCCAGCTCCACGGTGTCGCGGCCGAGCAAGTCCTCGATCGCCACTTCCTTGATTTCGTTGAATTGCGCGCGACCGGCGACCACATCTTCCAGCCGCGGAATCGTGCGGTACGGCAGACCGCTGGCATCGCACAAGGCCACCACCCGGCGCATCTCGCTCACGCTCGCGTTCGGCAGGGCGATCAGCAGCATTTCCACCGCCGCCTCACGGGTGATCTCCGGCAACTGCTCGAACAAGCCCAGCACCGGATGCCCATTGATGCTGGCGCCGCGCATCGCGGGGCGGTCGTCGAGGAAACCCACCACCAAGTAACCGCCGTCGCGACGGAGGTCGCGCGACAGCACCTCACCGGCGCGATCCGCGCCCAGGATCAGCACGCGCCGGACCGAGCGCTCCCCGGCGATGCCAAGACGGCTGTCCTTCCAGTATCGGTAGGCCAGCCGGGGCACACCCAGCACCGTCGCCAGCACCACCGGGTACAGCAGCAGCATCGAGCGCGGCACGCCCTCCAGCCGGTCGAACATCGACAGCAGCAGCCATACCGCCACCGAGCCGACGACCGTGGCACGTAGAATGTTCCACAGGTCCGGCAGGCTGGCGAAGCGCCAGACGCCTTTGTACAGGCCGGTCCAGCGGAAGATCAGCCCCTGCGCCAACAGCACCACGGGGAATTCGAACCAGCGGAAGTGCACCACGTCTTCCGGCCGCACCGCGTAACGCAGCAGCTTGGCGATCCACCAGGCCAGCGCAGCCATGGCCAGGTCATGCAGCATGACCGCCACGCGGGGATGAATGATGCCTACGAGCCTACGCAGCGACATGGTGCTCCCTTAGCGAGTGGCGTCGCAGGCAGCGACGTTTCAGCTGCAGCCAGAGCCCCGCTGCGGCCAGATAGGCACCCATCGTAATCGGCCAGCCCGAGCCAGGATGACTCCCGGCCAACCAGGCCAGCGGCGCGGCGAACAGCAGGTTCCATGTCATGTAGATCATGCCTCCCCCGGCATGCGTGAAACCGCGCCTGACCAGCCACTGGTACAGATGCTCGCGATGCGCAGTGTACCAGCGCCGCCCCCGCAGAAAGCGCGTCAACAGGGTCAGGCTGGCGTCCGTGACGAAGGCCGAGGACAGGATCAGCGCCGGCCACAGCAGCTGCGCGTCGGTCCGCCACAGCATGGCCGTGAAAGCGAAGATCAGCAGCCCCACGCTGCCGCTGCCCACGTCCCCCATGAAAATGCGCGCGGGCGCACGGTTCAGGCACCAGAAGCCAAGACTGGCCGTGGCCAGGCAAACCGCGGCCAAGGCCAGCCCCGGCTGCCCGGCGCCCCACGCCAGCCACGCCAGTCCGGTACCCACGAATATCGCCTGCTGGGCCAGCAGGCCATCGATGCCGTCCATGAAATTGTGCAGATTGATGCTCCAGGCTCCGGCCAACAGGAGCACCGGCAGCCACCACCACGGGAGGCCGCCCACGCACAGGGCCGCGGCGAACAGCAGCGCCGCCAGCAGCTGCGCACCGAGGCGCGGCAGGATCGGCAGGGAGCTGTGGTCGTCCCACCAGCCAGCCAGCGCCACCAGCAACAGGGCCACCAGCAATCCGGCCACCAGCAGGGGCGACCAGGGCGCCGTCGAGCCGAGCAGTACGCCCGGCAGGCAGACCAGGCCGGCGATGACGATGCCGATGCCGCCCCCGCGCGGCGTGGGGATGCTGTGCGAACGCCGCTGGCCGGGACGGTCCAGCATGCCGCGACGATGTGCGTAGGCTATCGCCGCGCGCGCTGACAGCCACGCAATGAGGAACGACAGCAGCAACCATCCGATGGCCCTGGCCATGAACGTCACTCGTTGGCGACGCCGTGGATGGGACGGATCGTGCTCCAGCTCTTGCAGCTTGGGCACTGCCAGTGGTGCGCCTTGGCACCGAAGCCGCAACGGCTGCAGCGATACATCGCCTGCCCTTCCAGCAGCTTCCGGGTGAGGTCGCGCAGGATCAAGAAGTTCTCGCGCGCCTCGCCCTCGATCCGGTCCATGGTGGCATCGATCAGCGCCATCAGGCCGCGCACCGAGGGGCGCTGGCGCAGCTGTGCGGTGAGGAAACCTACCGACGCCCGTTGACCGTCGCGTTGCTGGTACAGCTGGGTCAGCGCCAGCACCGGCGAGATGCCGTGGTAACGCTCCAGCAGTTCGCGCAGAAAACGTTCGGCACGGTCCATCTGCTGCGAGCAGGCATAGCTGTTCAACAACGGCGGCAAGATCTCGGGCACGAAGGCGATGTCCGCGCCGATCGCGGCCTCGTAGGCTTGCACCGCCTCGGCATGCTGCCCTTCCTCGGCCTGCAGCCGGCCGGTCAGCATCCAGGCGCGCACGCAATCGGGCTGGCAGTGGAAAGCCTGCTCGAGATAGTCGCGCGCCTCGACCCGGGCGCCGTGCTGGCGCGAACGGTCGGCCAGTTCGCAGTAGAACTGCGCGATCATCGGCGCCTCGTCCTCGCCGGTCATCACCTCCAGCCGGCGCGCGTGCTCGATCGCCTTGTTCCAGTCGCGTTCGTGCTGGTAGATCGCGATCAGGTGGCGCAGCGCCGAGGGCGCATGGGCATTCATCGCCACCAGGTCGCTGAACAGCGCTTCAGCGCGATCGAGCAGGCCCGCACGCATGTAGTCCTCGCCCAGTTCTAGCAAGGCCACGGTCTTCATCGGCTCGGACAGATTGGGGCGCGAGACCAGGTGCTGGTGCAGGCGGATCGCCCGGTCCACTTCGCCGCGACGGCGAAACAGGTTGCCCAGCGCGAGATGCGTTTCCACCGTGTCGCGGTTGTACTCCGCGAGGCGCAGGAACACCTCGATCGCCTTGTCCTGTTCTTCGTTGAGCAGGTAGTTCAGGCCGCGGAAATAGTCGGAGGAGAGTTCGTTGACCGCCGCGCCGGATCGCCGCGCACTGGCGTGGCGCGAAGCCCACCAGCCCAGCGCGAAGGCGACGGCCGCCAAGGGCAGCAGCGCGTACCAGGACATCATGCGCCGACCGGCTTCTTGCCGGCCTCCTTGCGTCGCTGCCGCTGCAGGCGCCGGTGTCGCATGCTCACCCCCAGCCATGCGCTGAGCCCGCCCAGCAGCCAGCCGACCACCAGTGCGGCCAGCAGCGCTGCTCCCTTGGGCAATTGCAGGCGCGCAAAAGCAAAGTCGTAGCCGACCAGGTCGGCGTTGAGCGCACCCACCACCACGCCGGCGGCGGCGAAGAACACAAGGACGAGGATCACGATCAATCGCATCGGGCGACTTTACCCGATCGTCCGTGCATGGCACAGCAAGCAGGCCCGGCCATGATGTTGCGATTCAGTCGTGAGGCCGGAAATGAGCAGTGCGGCCAGGAATGGCCGCAGGCTCGACGTGCGCGCTCATGGACGCACGCAAAATAAAAGGCAGGATCGGCTCGCGCCGCCTGCCCTCGTGCCATCGGGTTTCGCGTATGGCTTCAGCCGGTCACGGCCTCTTCCAGCCGCAGGTTGACGCGTTCCCGCAGTTCCTTGCCTGGCTTGAAATGCGGCACGTGCTTGCCGGGCAAGGCCACCGATTCGCCGGTCTTGGGGTTGCGCCCCATGCGCGGCGGCCGGTAGTGCAAGGCGAAGCTGCCGAAGCCGCGTACCTCGATGCGCTCGCCCTCGGCCAGCGCCAGGCTCATCTGTTCGATCACGCTCTTGACCGCCAGCTCCACATCGGCAAACGCAAGATGGGTCTGGCGCCTGGCCAGCGCCTCGATCAATTCGGATTTGGTCATGGTCCCCGTGTCCGCGACGTGTGTTTCTGCACTGCGTGGTGCGGGGCGGCCAGGCCGCCCCGCACCCGTTGCGCAACGCTTAGTCGGCCTTGTTCAGCTGCTCCTTGAGCAGCGCGCCGAGCTTGGTCGTGCCACCGGCCGCCGAAGAGTACTCGGCCAGCGCTTCCTGCACGTCTTCTTCGTCCTTGGCGCGGATCGACAGCGACAGCTGGCGACCCTTGCGGTCCATGCCGGTGAACTTGGCCTCGACCTTGTCGCCCACCTTGAGGTGCAGGGTGGCGTCGTCGATGCGCTCCTTGGCGATGTCGTTGGCGCGGATGTAACCCTCCACGCCCTCGCCCAGGTCGATCACCGCACCCTTGGCGTCCACTTCCTTCACCGTGCCGTTGACGATGGTGCCGCGCGGATGGTTGGCCATGAACTGGCCGAACGGATCCTGCTCCATCTGCTTGATGCCGAGCGAAATGCGCTCACGCTCCGGATCCACCGCCAGCACCACGGCCTCGATCTCGTCGCCCTTCTTGAAGTTGCGCACGAGGTCTTCGCCGGACATCTGCCAGGAGATGTCGGACAGGTGCACCAGGCCGTCGATGCCGCCTTCCAGGCCGATGAACACACCGAAGTCGGTGATCGACTTGATCTGGCCGGAAACCTTGTCGCCCTTCTTGTGCATGGCGGCGAAGGCTTCCCACGGGTTGGAGCGGGTCTGCTTGATGCCCAGCGAGATGCGGCGACGCTCTTCATCCACGTCCAGCACCATCACTTCGGTCTCGTCGCCGACCTGCACCACCTTGGCCGGGTTGACGTTCTTGTTGGTCCAGTCCATCTCGGACACGTGGACCAGACCCTCGACGCCCGGCTCGATCTCGACGAAGCAGCCGTAGTCGGTGACGTTGGAGACCTTGCCGAACAGGCGCGAGCCCACCGGGTAACGACGCGAGATGTTCACCCACGGATCGTCGCCCAGCTGCTTCAGGCCCAGCGAAACGCGGTTGCGCTCCTTGTCGAACTTCAGCACGCGCACTTCCAGCTCGTCGCCGACGTTGACGACTTCGCTCGGGTGACGCACGCGCTTCCACGCCATGTCGGTGATGTGCAGCAGGCCGTCGATGCCACCCAGGTCCACGAACGCGCCGTAGTCGGTGAGGTTCTTCACCACACCCTTGATCACGGCACCCTCGACCAGGCGCTCCAGCAGCTGCTCACGCTCGGCGGAGAACTCGGTCTCGACGACGGCGCGGCGGCTGACCACAACGTTGTTGCGCTTGCGGTCCAGCTTGATGATCTTGAACTCGAGTTCCTTGCCCTCGAGGTAGGTCGGCTCGCGCACCGGGCGCACGTCGACCAGCGAACCCGGCAGGAACGCGCGGACATCCTTGATGTCGACGGTGAAGCCGCCCTTGACCTTGCCGGAGATCATGCCCTTGATGGTCTCTTCCTTGTCGAACGCCTCTTCGAGGTCGTCCCACACCATCGAGCGCTTGGCCTTCTCGCGCGACAGCTTGGTTTCGCCGAAGCCGTCTTCCAGGGCCTCGAGGGCCACCTTCACGGGATCGCCAACGCTCACCTCGAGGGTGCCATCCTCGCCCTTGAACTGCTCGATCGGGACGATGCCTTCGCTCTTCAGGCCCGCATTGATCACGACGACGTCGTTGCGGATTTCCACCACGATGCCGGTGACGATGGCGCCGGGCTTCAGCTTGGCGATGGCCTGCTGGCTCTGTTCAAACAGTTCGGCAAAACTTTCGGTCATGTTGATTCCAGAATGGGAAAGGATGGTTGCGATGCCCCGTCGGGGTCTGTATCGGCAACGATCCACCGGTTGGGGTGCCTTCGGAACGCTCTTGCGGAACGCCCGTCGTCACCATGGTTGAGCCCCCCGCCCTCAATGGCCGGGGAACGGAAACCGCCGTGCCAGCCCCTTCAGGGCTGCACGACGGCGAGAACTTTTGCGACTACCTGGTCGATGCCCATGCCGGTGGTATCCACCAGCACGGCCTCCGCCGCGGGCCTGAGCGGCGCGACCGTTCGCGACGCGTCGCGATGGTCACGCGCTTCGATCTCGCGCTGAAGACTCGATAGTGTAACGCTGAGCCCCTTTTCCTTCAACTGCTTATAGCGCCTTTTCGCCCGTTCGGCGGCGCTGGCGGTGAGGAACACCTTGAACGGCGCATCGGGGAAGATCACCGTACCCATGTCGCGCCCGTCGGCCACCAGGCCCGGCGCCTTGCGGAAGCCCAGCTGCAGCTCCACCAACGCCTGCCGCACCGGGGCGATCGAGGCGATCGCCGAGGCGGCCGCCCCGGCAGTCTCGGTGCGCAGTTCCTCGGTGGCATCGTGGCCGTTGACCAGGATGCGGGTGTCGCTGCCGTCGGCGCTGGGCTGGAAGCGGATCTTCGTGTTCTGCGCGCAACGGGTCACCGCCTCGGCGTCGGACAAGTCCAGCCCGGCCGCCCCGGCGGCGTACCCCACCGCCCGGTACAAGGCGCCCGAGTCGAGCAGGCGCCAACCCAGGTATTCGGCCACCCGCCGGCTGATCGTGCCCTTGCCCGAGCCCGAGGGGCCATCGATGGTCAGCACGGGAACGGGAGCGGTTCGGCTCATGACGGGTCCAGGTCGGGCGAAGGGTTCGCATGGTATCGCGCCGGCCTGCGCGGCATCGCGTACCATGGCGAAATTTCGCGCCGCCTCCCTCGCCAGTCCGCCATGAATGACCTTCGCCATGCATTCGATCAGGCCGCCGAGGACGTGAAGCGGCTGGGGTACCGTCCCGACAACGACACCTTGCTCAAGCTCTACGCGCTCTACAAGCAGGGCTCGGAGGGCGACGCGCAGGGCAAGCAACCCGGCTTCTTCGATTTCGTGGGCACCGCCAAGCACGAGGCCTGGCTGAAGCTGCGCGGCCTGCCGCAGGACGAGGCGATGCGCCGCTATATCGCCCTGGTGGAGCAGCTGCAGGCCTGAGTCCCTGATGGCCGCTTGCGTCCGCGCTTCGCAACGGGCACATTCATACGATCGTTTGAACACGGGCGCGCCATGAATTACCCCCACCTGTTCGCCCCGCTCGATCTGGGCCACGTCACCCTGCCCAACCGCATCCTGATGGGCTCGATGCATACAGGGCTGGAGGACAAGGCCGCCGACTACGACAAGCTGGCCGCTTATTTCGCCGAGCGCGCGCGTGGTGGCGTAGGTCTGATGGTAACCGGCGGCATCGCGCCCAGCCTCCAGGGCTGGCTGAAGCCCTTCGGTGGCCGCCTCACGATGCCTTGGCACAAGCCGCGCCACCACAAGCTCACCAACGCAGTGCATGCCGAAGGCGGACGCATCTGCATGCAGATCCTGCATGCCGGACGCTACGGCTACCACCCGCTGTCGGTGGCGCCATCGCGGATCAAGTCGCCGATCACCCCGTTCACGCCGCGGGCGCTTTCGGCCGGCGGTGTCGAGCGCACCATCCGCGATTTCGTGCGCTGCGCGCAGCTGGCCCGCGAGGCGGGCTACGACGGCATCGAGGTGATGGGTTCGGAGGGTTATCTGATCAACCAGTTCATCGCCGCGCGCACCAACCGCCGCGACGACGCCTGGGGCGGCGACGCGACACGGCGCATGCGCTTTCCGGTGGAAATCGTGCGTCGCACGCGCGAGGCCGTGGGCCGCGACTTCATCATCATCTACCGGCTTTCGATGCTGGACCTGGTCGAGGACGGGCAGGACCTGGAAGAGATCGTGGCGCTGGCCAAGGCCATCGAGGCCGCCGGCGCCAGCATCATCAACACCGGCATCGGCTGGCACGAGGCCCGTGTGCCCACCATCGTCACCAGTGTGCCGCGCGCCGGCTTTGCCTGGGTGACGAGGAAACTGAAGGGCGAGGTAAACATCCCGCTGGTCGCCACCAACCGCATCAACATGCCTGAAGTAGCCGAACGCGTGCTGGCCGGAGGCGATGCCGACATGGTGTCGATGGCGCGGCCGCTGCTGGCCGACCCGGCATGGGCGAACAAGGCCAAGGCGGGTCGCGGCGAACGCATCAACACTTGCATCGCCTGCAACCAGGCCTGCCTGGACCACGTGTTCCAGAACCGCCGCGCCAGCTGCCTGGTCAATCCGCGCGCCTGCCACGAGACCGAGCTGAAGATCGAGCCGACGCCACGGCGCAAGCGCATCGCCGTGGTGGGCGCGGGGCCGGCCGGCATGGCCTGCGCCGCCACGCTGGCCGAGCGCGGCCATGCGGCCACCCTGATCGACCGCGCTGCCGGGATCGGCGGCCAGTTCAACTACGCCAAGCGCATTCCGGGCAAGGAGGAGTTCCACGAGACCTTGCGCTATTTCCACCACCGCCTCGCCGACACCGGCGTCGAACTTCAGCTGGGCGTCGAGGCCGATGCCGCGTCGCTCAAGGCCGCCGGCTACGACGAGGTCGTGATTGCCACCGGCGTGATGCCGCGTCGCGTGAGTTTTCCGGGCAGCGACGACCCGCGCGTGCTGGGTTATCTCGACGTGCTTGCGCATGATCGGCCGGTAGGCCCGCGGGTGGCGATCATCGGTGCCGGCGGCATCGGCTTCGACGTGGCCGAATTCCTGGTCGAACACCAGCCCTCCCCCAGCACGGACGTGGCACGCTGGGCCAGCGAATGGGGGGTGGACACACAGCTCGCGAACCGCAGCGGCCTCCAGCCGCCGCAGCCCGAAGCCCCGCTGCGGCAAGTCTGGCTGCTCCAGCGCAGCGAAGGCCGCCCCGGCGCCCGCCTCAACAAGACCACCGGCTGGGTGCATCGCGCCACGCTCAAGGCCAAGCGCGTGACCATGCTGGGCAAGGTCGCCTACGAGCGTTTCGATGACCACGGCCTGCACGTCACCGTTGACGGCAAGTCACAGATCCTGGCGGTCGACAACGTGGTGATCTGTGCCGGCCAGGAACCCGACCGCCGCCTGGCCGATGCGCTGGCGGCCATGGGCGTGACTACCCACTTGATCGGTGGCGCCGACGTGGCAGCCGAACTCGATGCAAAACGCGCCGTCGACCAGGGGACGCGGCTGGCCTGCCGGCTCTGAACCCGCCCGGCCATCTGCCACGGACGACATACGCGCTACCTGCTGTGCCCGTCCGGCGGGCGCCGAGCCTGGCACGTGCCCAAAGAAAACGCCTCGCGAAGCGACGCATCGATAGGGCCCGGGGGGAGGTGGCCAGTATCGTGTCTAGCGTCGCTGCGAGGCGAGGGTCGCCACCATCGGGGGAGGGGGGTGATGGTGGGACGGAAGCTATTTTATGAGCGACGCGTTCAAGTATCTAATATATATTTAGAACGATATTTATATGGAATCCATATATGTTCGACTTCCGCCAATTGCGCTACTTCATCGCGGTCGCCGAAGAGTTGAGCTTCACCCGCGCGGCGATCCGCCTGCACATTTCCCAACCACCGCTGTCCCAGCAGATCCAGGCGCTGGAACGGGATCTGGGCGTGTCCCTGTTGGAGCGCAGCAAACGCAAGGTCGCCCTCACCGAGTCCGGACAGGTCTTCCTGGAGCAAGCACGCCAGATCATGGCCCAGGCCGAACAGGCGCGCAGCCGCGCCAAGGCGGTCGCGGCCGGCCACAGCGGCCAGCTGCGGCTGGCCTACACGCTGTCGGTGTCGTTCCATCCCGCCCTGCCACGCACCTTGCTGCGCCATCGCCAGGCGGCTCCCGAGGTCGACATCCAGTTGTGCGAGATGTACACCGAGCCGCAATTCGCCGCCCTGCTGGCCAACGAGATCGATGTCGGCTTCGTGCGCGACCTGCCCCGCCACCTACAGGACTCGCGCCAGCTGCAGCTGCGTGTGCTCGATCGCGAGCCCCTGCTGCTCGCCCTGCCCTCGAACCATCCACTGGCCACACGCGACGCGTTGCGCATGGCCGAAGTAGTCAACGAGGCCTTCGTCTCGCAACCCCGCGAACTGGCCGCCACCTTGCACGACCGGCTCACGACCCTGGCCGGTGCGGCCGGCTTCCAGCCCCGCATCGTGCAGCAGACCCAGCAGATCAACGGCCTGCTCGCCCTGGTCGCCGCCGGCGTGGGACTCGCGCTGGTACCGGCGACGATGCGGGCGGTACAACTGGCCGGGGTCAGCTACGTGCCGCTGGCCGATGAGGCAGCCCACCTGCTGCTGGCCGTGGCCAGCCGCGCCGGCGATCCTTCGCCGGTACTGGCGCAATTCCTCGCCACGGTGGAAGCGTCCGCGGCCGCCCACGGCGGCTGACCGGCCGACTTGTAGTTGGCTATTCAGCAGGTTATACTCGCGCGCTGCGTTTTTCCGTTTGGTATCAGGAGCTGGCCGTGAAGGTGCTTAACTCGTTGAAGTCCGCCAAGGCGCGGCACCGCGACTGCAAGATCGTGCGCCGTCGTGGCAAGGTGTTCGTGATCTGCAAGAGCAACCCGCGTTTCAAGGCCCGTCAGCGCTGATTGCAGTGCGGACGCGTCGATGAAAAAGGCCGCCTGCGCGGCCTTTTTTGTGCCTGTTGTCCAGCCTGCCAGACGGCAGGCAATCAGCCTCGCGAACTTGCCGGTCGACGGTACGATAACCAGAACAAGACGGCGGACCAGCCCAGCGAGACCCAGTAATCGCTAGGCGCCGGCCCCCACCAATGAATATGCCAGGGGATGTAGCGCGGCGCGAAATGCATCACGCCGTAGGCCGGGTTCAGCACGAACCACAGGAAATCCTCGGCGATCCAGAACAGCATGATGCAAGCGAATACGCGGGCCTCCGCACGCCAGCTCCATCTACCGGTGAAGATCAGCGGAAAGTGGAAGAACAAGGCCATGCACGGGAACAGCCAGGCGTGGTAACCCGTCATCGGCCGGCCACCCCAGAAGATGTCGAGCAGCCAATGGTGCTGGATGCGCCAGGTCGGCAGGTTGGCGGCCCAGCCGGCGGCGCCTTCGATCTGGATTTCGACGTTGGCGAAGAAAAACGCCAGCAGCAGCACCCAGCCCACCGTCATCAACAGGACCGCGGGACGCACCGACACCAGCTCCGCGCCATCACCGCGCACGCGCGCCCCTGTGGGATGCCGCATGCTCAGGCATCCACCGCTGCGACGGTGAGATCGGCGCAGCCAAGTTCGGCCTGCACCGTTTCCAGTACGCGCCGCGCCGCCTGCGGCCGTCCGAGCCGGCGCGCACACTCGCGCATCCTTGCCAGCCGATCCGGTTCGGCCAGCAGCTGGCGCACCTTGTACTCCAGCGAGACCTGGTCGATCGCCTTCCATGCGGCGCCCTGCTCCAGCACGTAGTCTGCGTTGCGCTCCTCCTGGCCGGGGATGGGCGCATACACCACCATGGGAATCCCCATTGCCAGGCACTCGGAGGTCGTCAGGCCGCCGGGCTTGGTGACCACCAGGTCGGTACAGGCCATCAGTTGCGCGACTTCGTTGGTGAAGCCGAACGGGAACAGCCGCTTGGGATGTTCTGCGGCGTGGACCTTGAGCCGTGCGAGCGCCGCCTCGTTGCGCCCGGCCAGCACCAGCAACTGGAAGTCGTGCTCCAGGCGCATCAGCCCGGCGGCCACTTCATCGAGCTTGCCGACACCGGCACCGCCGCCCATCAACATGATGGTGCGCTTGCCGGGATCGAGCCCGAAGCGCGCCGCGCAGGCCTGCCTGTCCTGCGGCACGGTGAACGACGGCATGACGGGAATGCCGGTGGTATGCGCGCGCGCGGCGTCGATGCGGTTGGCCCGCATGCGGAACGCGATCTCGTCGCTGGCGGCGAAGTACCCCGTCATGCATGGAATCACCCACATGCCGTGCAGGTCGAAATCGGTGACCTGCACCCAGACCGGCACCTTCATCCGCTCGCGCCGTATCTCGCGCATCAGGATCTCGGCGGGAAGGAAATGGGTGCAGACGATGGCGTCCGGCGCGAACGCCTCGATCGCCTTGCGCAGGTCCCCCGTGCCGAGCCGTTCGATGGCTCGCCGCAGTTTCTGCATCGGCCCGTCCGGATCGGCCTCGGAACTGCGCTGGTACAGCACACCCCACAACGTGGGGTAGCTGTTCACCAAGGTGATGTAGAAGTCGGTGTAGACCTTGCGGAAGGTGGATGGCACGTAGTCCATCGCATCCAGGTGCAAGGTCTCCAGCTGCGGAAACTCCGCCTCGGCGGTGAGACGCAGGGCCTCGGCGGCACGGACGTGCCCGGCACCGGCGGAGACGCTGAGAAACAGTATCTTCTGCTTGGGCATGTGGCGATCCGTAGTCAGGCACCCGCACCGCTGTAACCGCAGGCTGTCCGTCGATCAGTACGACGGACAGTCTCGCATCAGATCATGAATAACGCACGCCGGTGATCTCGTAGCGCTTCACGCCGTTCGGTGCGTTGAACTCGAAGCTGTCGCCTTCGCTTTTGCCGATCAGGGCGCGCGCAATCGGCGAGGACACCGCGATCAGGCCTTGCTTGATATCGGCCTCGAGGTCGCCCACGATCTGGTAGGTCACCTCGGCGCCGCTGTCCTCGTCCGCCAGGTCCACCACGGCGCCGAACACCACCTTGCTGCCGGGGGTGAGCCGCGACACGTCGATCACCTGGGCGGTGGAAAGCAGCGCCTCCAGCTGGGCGATGCGCCCCTCGATGAAGCTCTGCAGCTCGCGCGCGGCGTGGTACTCGGCGTTTTCCTTGAGATCGCCATGCGCGCGAGCCTCGGCGATAGCCGCAATGATGCGCGGGCGCTCCTCCGACTTCAGGCGATCCAGCTCGGTCCGCAGGCGTTCCGAGCCGACCTTGGTGATGGGGGCACGCGCGCTCATGCGTTCAGCTCCTTGTGCAGTTCCTGCAGGCTGTGCACGTCCTCGCTACCGTGGAAATCCAGCGAATGGACCAGCGCACGCGCGCCCGCGACGGTGGTGGAATAGGTGACGCGCTGCTGCAGCGCCTCGCGCCGGATCGAGAACGAGTCGGCGATCGCCTGCTTGCCTTCGGTGGTGTTGACGATATAGACGATCTCGCCGTTCTTGATCAGATCGACGATGTGCGGACGGCCTTCGATCACCTTGTTGATGCGCTCGCAGGTCACGCCGTGCTCGGCCAGGTACCTGGCCGTGCCTTCGGTGGCGACCAGGCTGAAGCCCTTCTCCAGCACTTCGCGCGCCACCGGCAACAGGCGATCCTTGTCGGCGTCGCGCACCGACACGAACACCTTGCCCTTCGGCGGCGTCTTGATGCCGGCGGCATCGTGGCCGCGTGCGAAGGCGGCGCCGAAGCTGCGGCCGACGCCCATCACCTCGCCGGTGGAGCGCATCTCGGGGCCGAGGATCGGGTCTACGTTCTGGAACTTCAGGAACGGGAAGATCGCTTCCTTCACCGAGTAGTAGCTCGGGATCACTTCCCTGGTCGTGCCCTGGTCGATCAGCGAACGGCCGGCCATCGCGCGCGCGGCGATCTTGGCAAGCGGTACGCCGGTGGCCTTGGACACGAACGGCACCGTGCGCGAGGCGCGCGGATTCACTTCGAGGATGAACACCGTGTCGCCCTGGATCGCGAACTGGGTGTTCATCAGGCCGACCACCTTCAGCTCCTTCGCCATCAGCGCCACCTGACGGCGCAGCTCGTCCTGGACGGACGCCGACAGCGAATACGGTGGCAGCGAGCAGGACGAATCGCCCGAATGCACGCCGGCCTCCTCGATGTGTTCCATGATGCCGCCGACCAGCACGTTGCCCTCGGTGTCGGCGATGATGTCCACATCCACCTCGACCGCATGGTCAAGGAAGCGGTCCAGCAGCACCGGTGAATCGTTCGACACCTGCACCGCTTCGCGGATGTAGCGCGAGAGATCCGCGTCGTCGTACACCACTTCCATCGCGCGGCCGCCCAGCACGTAGCTCGGACGCACCACCAGCGGATAGCCGATCTCGCGCGCCAGCGCCAGCGCCTCGTCGGCATTGCGTGCGGTGCGGTTCGGCGGCTGGGTCAGGCCCAGCTTGGTGATCATCTTCTGGAAGCGCTCGCGGTCCTCGGCGAGGTCGATCGAATCCGGCGAGGTGCCGATGACCGGCGCGCCGGCGGCTTCCAGCGCACGCGCCAGCTTCAGCGGGGTCTGGCCGCCGTACTGCACGATCACGCCCTTGGGCTTTTCGAGGTCGACGATCTCCAGCACGTCTTCCAGGGTCAGCGGCTCGAAGTACAGGCGGTCGGAGGTGTCGTAGTCCGTCGACACGGTTTCCGGGTTGCAGTTGACCATGATGGTCTCGAACCCGTCCTCGCGCAGCGCCAGCGCCGCGTGCACGCAGCAGTAGTCGAACTCGATGCCCTGGCCGATACGGTTCGGCCCGCCGCCCAGCACGATGATCTTGTCGCGATCGGTCGGGTTGGCCTCGCACTCTTCCTCGTAGGTCGAGTACATGTAGGCGGTGGTGGTGGCGAATTCGGCCGCGCAGGAATCCACCCGCTTGTACACCGGGCGCACGCCCAGCGTGCGGCGCAGGTGGCGCACGGCAGCTTCGTCGGTGCCGGTCAGCTCGGCCAGGCGCGCATCGGAGAAGCCCATGCGCTTGAGTTCGCGCAGGCGCGGGCCGTCGAGCGCGGTGAGGCCTTGCGACTTCACTTCCGCCTCGGTCAGCACGATGTCCTCGAACGCGGCGAGGAACCAGGGATCGACGCGGCTGAGCTTGTACACCTCGTCCAGCGTGAGGCCGGCGCGGAAGGCGTCGGCAAGATGGAACACACGATCGGGACGCGGTTCGCGCAGCTCGCGCTTGAGCGTGGCCAGGCCCGTCTCGGTGCTGATATCCAGCCCGGTCGGATTCAGGCCGGTCTTGCCGATCTCCAGTCCGCGCAGCGCCTTCTGCAGCGATTCGTGGAAGGTGCGGCCCATCGCCATCACCTCGCCCACCGACTTCATCTGGGTGGTGAGGCGCGCGTCGGCCGCCGGGAACTTCTCGAACGCAAACCGGGGAATCTTGGTGACCACGTAGTCGATGGTCGGCTCGAACGAGGCCGGGGTCAGGCCGCCGGTGATGTCGTTCTTGAGTTCATCGAGCGTGTAGCCCACAGCCAGCTTGGCCGCGATCTTGGCGATCGGGAAGCCGGTGGCCTTGGAGGCCAGCGCCGAAGAGCGCGACACGCGCGGATTCATCTCGATCACCACCACGCGGCCGTCCTCGGCATTGATGCCGAACTGCACGTTGGAACCGCCGGTATCCACGCCGATCTTGCGCAGCACCGCGATCGAGGCATCGCGCAGGCGCTGGTATTCCTTGTCGGTGAGGGTCTGCGCCGGCGCGACGGTGATCGAGTCGCCGGTGTGCACGCCCATCGGATCGAGGTTTTCGATCGAGCAGACGATGATGCAGTTGTCCGCCTTGTCGCGGACCACTTCCATCTCGAATTCCTTCCAGCCCAGCACCGATTCCTCGACCAGGATTTCATGCACGGGCGAGAGATCGAGGCCGCGCTTGGCGATCTCCTCGAACTCTTCCTTGTTGTAGGCGATGCCGCCGCCCGACCCACCCAGCGTGAAGCTTGGGCGGATGATGGTCGGGAAGCCGACCTTGGTCTGGATCTCCAGCGCCTGCTCGAAGGTCTTGGCGACTTCGGCCTTGGGGCACTCCAGCCCGATGTCCTTCATGGCGATGCGGAACAGCTCGCGGTCTTCCGCCATGCGAATGGCTTCGCGCGAAGCGCCGATCAGCTCGACGTTGTACTTCTCGAGCACGCCGTTGTCGGCGAGGTCGAGCGCGCAGTTGAGGCCGGTCTGGCCGCCCATGGTGGGCAGCACGGCGTCCGGGCGCTCCTTCGCGATGATGCGCTCCACCGTCTGCCAGTTGATCGGCTCGATGTAGACGGCGTCGGCCGTCTCCGGGTCGGTCATGATCGTGGCGGGGTTGGAGTTCACCAGGATGACGCGGTAGCCCTCTTCCTTCAGCGCCTTGCAGGCTTGCGCGCCGGAGTAGTCGAACTCGCAGGCCTGGCCGATGACGATCGGGCCGGCGCCGATGATGAGGATGCTCTTGATGTCGGTACGCTTGGCCATCTCAGCGGGCCTCCTGCATCAGCTTGGCGAAACGGTCGAAGAGATAGCCGATGTCGTGCGGTCCGGGACTCGCTTCCGGGTGGCCTTGGAAGCAGAACGCCGGGCGGTCGGTGAGCGCGAAGCCCTGCAGCGAACCGTCGAACAGCGACTGGTGGGTGACCCGCACGTTTGCCGGCAGCGTGGTCGGATCGACCGCGAAGCCATGGTTCTGCGACGTGATCAGCACACGGCCATCGTCCAAGTCCTTCACCGGATGGTTGGCGCCGTGGTGGCCGAACTTCATCTTCAGCGTCTTCGCGCCCAGCGCCAGGCCCATGATCTGGTGGCCGAGGCAGATGCCGAACAGCGGGATCTTCGCCGCGAGGAACTGCTTGGTGGCTTCGACCGCGTAGTCGCAGGCTGCCGGGTCGCCGGGTCCGTTGGACAGGAACAAGCCATCCGGCTTCATTGCGAGCACTTCGGCGGCCGGCGTCTGTGCCGGTACCACGGTGATGTCGCAGCCTTGCTCGGCCAGCAGCCGCAGGATGTTCTGCTTCGCGCCGTAGTCGTAGGCCACGACCTTGAAGTGCCGGGCCGGCTGATTGAAGGCTGTGCGGTCGAGGTCGTAGACGCCCTCGTTCCAGCTGTACGGCTTGGTCACGCTGACCACCTTGGCCAGATCCATGCCGTTCAGGCCCGGGAACGCGCGAGCCTTGGCCAGCGCCGCCTCGGCGTCGATGGCCTCGCCGGCCACCAGGCAGCCGTTCAGAGCGCCCTTGTCGCGCAGGATGCAGGTCAGCCGGCGGGTATCGATGCCGGCGATGGCGACGATGCCGTGGCGCTTGAGGTAGTCAGGCAGGCTCTCGGTGCTGCGCCAGTTGCTGGCCCGGCGCGGTACGTCGCGCACGATCAGGCCGGCGGCGTGGACCGCGGTGGACTCGGCATCCTCGGCGTTGCAGCCGGTGTTGCCGATGTGCGGGTAAGTCAGGGTGACAATCTGCCGGGAATACGAGGGATCGGTGAGGATCTCCTGGTAACCGGTCATGGCGGTGTTGAAAACCACCTCGCCGACGGTTTCGCCGGTAGCGCCCACAGCGTGGCCGTGGAATACGCTGCCGTCTTCGAGGGCAAGCAGAGCGGGGATAGACATGGGAACCGCCTTTCGGGTGCAGCAAGGTCCGCAAGCCGCACGAGGCAGGCTTGAGAACCTTGGAAGGGAGGGCATTCGGGCGGGTGGCAATGATAGGCGCCGCGACGCTTGCTGTCCACTTCGATCGAGGCAAAAAACGCCCACTCGTCAGCTTTCGTATCGCCCCACGGCGCTACACTGGAGCCATGTTTCCAAGGGAATGAAGCCCAGCATGAGTCCGGACGCCCTGCTCGATCCCGCCCGTCTCGAACGTCCGGACACCTTGGTGCGGCAAGCACCATTCCCGTTCATGGTCGCCCACGGCCAATTGCCCGACGAGGCGCGCGGCGACCTGGACCGCGACTTTCCGCGCTATCCCAGCGCAGGCTTCTTTCCCTGGGACCCGGCCGACTGCGGACCTTCGGTCAATGCCCTGGTCGAACAGCTCACCGCACCGGCCTTCGCGGGCCTGATCGGCCAACGGTTGGGTATCGCCGACCTCGGCCAGTACCCCACCCTGGTGACGCTGTGCCGGCTGCTGAACAGGCGCCACGGCACCATCCACACCGACAGCAAATCCAAGGTGGCCACCGCCCTGCTCTACCTCAATCCGCAGTGGCCCGACACCAGCGACGGCTGCCTGCGCTTCCTCGAAAAGATCGACGACATCGACGCCACGGTGGCACCCGAGCTGCCGCCGCTGTACGGCGAGTTCGCGGTGTTCAAGCGCTGCGACAACTCCTTCCACGGCCATCTGCCCTACGAGGGCGAGCGTCGGGTGATCCAGGTAGCGTGGCTCACCAGCGAAGAGGAAAAACTGCGCAAGACCAAGCGCGGCAAGTTCTCCCGGCTGTTCAAGAAACTGTTCGGCAAGTTGGACACGCGCTACGGCGCCAGCCGCGACCGCAACGCGGCGCATCCGGACTGAACTTCCCCATTCCCGGCCACCTGCTTTAGCATCCGGAAATCCAGGTCAACGCAACCGAGGGGAATGCGTGCCTCTGCTCTTTTTCCTGTCCATCGCGCTGCAGGTGGTGTGCGCCGTGCATGTCATCCGCACCGGCCGACCGCTCTACTGGATCGTGCTCATCATCATCGGCTCTTACCTGGCCATCGCCGTGTACGCCCTGGTAGCCATCCTGCCCGACCTGCGCAACGATCCACGCGGGCGTAAAGTCGCCAGCAAGGCCATCTCAGTCATCGATCCGCAACGACGTCGCCGTGAATTGCAGGGCCGGATTCAATTGAGCAACACGGTGGAAAACCGCCGCCACCTCGCCGAAGAATGCCTTCAATCCGGCGATTACGCCAACGCACTGGAACTCTTCGACGGCCTGCTCAGTGGCATGTATGCCACCTCGCCGGATTTCATGCTCGGCAAGGCCCAGGCGCAAGCAGGACTTGGCGATTTTGCTGGTACGCGCCAAACGCTGGACGAGCTGATCGCCGCCAATCCGAACTTTCGCTCCACCGACGGCCACCTGCTCTATGCACGCAGCCTCGAGGCCCTCGGCGAAACGGACCGGGCGCTCGATGAGTACCAGGTCCTGGCTGACAGCTATCCCGGCGAAGAAGGCCGCCTCCGCTACGCCGTGCTGCTCGCGCGTCAACAGCGGCATGCCGAGGCACGCGAGGTACTGACCAGCCTGCTCGCGCGTGCCAAGTTGATGCCCGGCTATTACCGCCGCAAGGAAAAAGAGTGGCTAAAGGCCGCGCAGGCCGAGCTTGCCCGCCTGCCGCAAGGCTGACCAGCAGCGGCAGGCGAGGCGGAACCTGCTCAGCCTGCCGTGAAGTGCCAAGCCGCGAACGCCGCGAACACGCCGTACAGCAGGCCGACCGGCAGCAGCCAGCGCGCATCCACGCGACCGCGCCGGAACAGCCACCACAGGTAGACGATGGCGGCCGCGGTGAGCACGCCGGAGACGAGCAGCGGTGCATCGAACAGCCAGGGCGTGGCGAAGATCGCCAGTGCGCTGGGGATGGTCGCCTGGATCATCATCGCGCCCGAGATGTTGGCCAGTGCCAGCCGCTCCTTGCCCTGGCGCACCCAGATCAACGCATTGAGCGTCTCCGGCAATTCGGTAGCCACCGGACTCAGCACCAGCGCCACCAGGTGCGGCGGCAGCGCAAAGGCCTCACCGATCGCCTCCAGCTGCCCCACGAACACCCGCGAGGCCACGGCGATCACCGCGAGCGCGGCCGTCGTTTGTGCCAACACCCAGCGCATGGCGGGCTCGGCCTGCCGCGGGCACAGCTTGAGCGGTTCCAGCGTTTCCTCTTCCGGCGCACTGTCGCCGCTGCGCACTTCGCGCCACACGTACAGCGCGTAGGCAAGCAGGAACAGCACGCCCAGCCACGGCTTTAGCGCGAATGCCACCAGGCCGAGCCCCACCTTGACCGCAAAGATCGCGAGGAACCACGACTGGTCGCGCGCCAGCCTCTGGTGGTCGACCCGCACCAGCCGGTCGGCACGCTGCAAGCGGCGGCGGTTGTACCAGAGCGCGATGCCAACCACCGCGTAGGCAACGGTGGCCAGTACCAGCGGCCCACCCATCGCGGCACCCACGCCGATGTCGCGCGCCGCCGGGTTCTTGCCGAAGATCACCGCCACGAACGTCACAGCGCTCTCTGGCAAGGCCGTACCGAATGCCGCCAGCACCGTGCCCGTGGCGGTCGCGCCCAGCCTGAGCTTCTGGCCCAGCCACTCGATGCCATTGACGAAGTATTCGCAGGCGAGATAAATCGCGCCGGCCGAGATGAGGAACAAGCAGGAGGTCAGCAACATGGCATGCACGGGGCCGGGCGAACAGGACGACCGATGGCGCAACGGCA
The DNA here is from genome assembly GCF_044904705.1 of Dyella agri. Lineage (NCBI taxonomy): Bacteria > Pseudomonadati > Pseudomonadota > Gammaproteobacteria > Lysobacterales > Rhodanobacteraceae > Dyella > Dyella agri. Next base: position 31,104 of record NZ_JADIKL010000007.1, on the reverse strand, counting down.
CTGCTCGCCCGGCCGGGTGAGGTGTCGCTGGCCAAAGGTCTCGCCGGGCAAGGCGCCGCAGTGTCGCGGCGCCTGCTGTTCGCACCATGGCGTCAGAAACGACGACCAAGTCTGTTGATGCGAACGCCTCTGGGGACGAGGCTGGCTACTCCCCAATGACAAGCTGGCGATGCTAGCGGCCGCCATTCGTCGTGGCAAGCCGAACGGGTTCAGCCGGGTGATGCGAGTACGTCTTCCAATCGCCAATGCCCTGCCGCACGTCCGACCAGCCAGTACGCGGCCTGCAATGCGCCGCGCGCGAAGATGGCGCGGTCGGTGGCGCGGTGTCCGAGCTCCAGCCGCTCGCCCGGTCCGATCAGCAGCGCCTGGTGTTCGCCCACAATGTCCCCGCCGCGTACCACCGCGAAGCCGATGCTGCCGGGGACGCGTTCTCCGGTAAGCCCTTCGCGGCTGTAGACCGCCGCGGCGTCCAGCGTGGTGTCGCGCGCTGCCGCGGCGGCTTGCCCCAGCGCCAGCGCGGTGCCTGAAGGCGCATCCTGCTTGCGGCCGTGATGGGCTTCGACAATCTCCAGATCCCAATCCGGCAGCGCGGCAGCGGCTTCGCGCAGCAATCGCGTGAGCAGCGCCACGCCCAGGCTGAAGTTCGCCGCGCGCAGCAAAGCGATATGCGCGCCGGCCGCGTCCAGCCGCGCCTGCAGCGCTGCATCGAGTCCGGTCGTGCCGGTCACCAGGGGGATGCCGTGCGCCAGGCAATGGTCCAGCGCCGCCGCGAGGCCGGCCGGCCCGCTGAAATCGATCATCACGTCGATCGCGGGCGACCGCGACCAATCGTGTGCGTGATGCAGGGCGTGTCCCAGCCACACCGGCTCGCCGTCATGCGACGAACCTTGCGACACCACCGTGTACGCCAGTTCGAAACGGGCGTCTTTGCGCAGCAACGACAGCAGGGCCTGCCCCATGCGGCCGGAAGCGCCATTGATGGCGAGACGGATCGGAGATGTGGTCATGGCAAGCATCCAGGTATGCGGCAGGACAAACCGCGCGAGAGTAGCAGGATGCCGGATGGGCGCCAGCCTGGCGCCCGTGCATGTTCCCGCCGGTTACGAAGTCACCCGCGACCAGAACTGCTTCACGCCGTCGACCCAGTTCTTCGCGCGCGGCATGTGCTCCTCGACCTTGCCGGCGTTGAAGCTGGCTTCGAGCTGTTCCAGCAGCTCGCGCTGCTGTTTGGTGAGGCGCACCGGGGTCTCCACCACCACACGGCAGATCAAATCGCCGGCGCGACCGCTGCGCACGGATTTCACGCCGCGTCCGCGCAAGCGGAAGCTCTGTCCGGTCTGCGTCTCCGGCGGAATGCTGATCGGCACCTCGCCTTCCAGCGTGGGCACCGGCAGTTCCGCGCCCAGCGCCGCCTGCGAGAAGCGGATCGGCACTTCGCAATAAAGATCGTTGCCCTCGCGCTGGAAGATGCGGTGCTCGCGCACATGTACTTCCACGTAAAGATCACCGGCAGGTGCGCCAGCCGGACCGGCCTCGCCCTGGCCGGTGAGGCGGATGCGGTCGCCGTTGTCCACGCCGGCGGGAATCTTCACCGACAGCGTGCGGGTTTCCTCCAGCCGCCCCTCGCCATGGCACTGCTTGCAGGGCTTCTCGATCGTCTGGCCGGCGCCGCCGCAATGCGGGCAGGCCTGCTGGATCGAGAAAATGCCATTCTGCATGCGCACGCGGCCATGGCCATGGCAGGTCTTGCACTGCACGGTCTTGCCGTCGGCCGAGCCGCTGCCATTGCAGTGGTGGCAATTGACCTGGGTGGGAATCTCGATCTTCCTCTCGACGCCGAACACGGCCTCTTCGAGATCAAGCTCCATGAGATAGCGCAGGTCGGCGCCGCGACGCGGCTGACGGCTGCGGCCACCGCCGAAGATATCGCCGAAAATGTCGCCGAAAATATCGCCCATGTCGCCGAAGCCGCCGCCACCACGGCCGCCCATGCCGCCCTCGAAGGCGGCATGACCGTACTGGTCGTACATGCCACGCTTCTGTGCGTCGGAGAGCACTTCGTAGGCCTCCTTGGCCTCCTTGAACTTCTCCTGTGCGTGGGGATCGTCCGGACAGCGGTCCGGGTGGTACTTCATCGCCAGCCGGCGAAAGGACTTCTTCAGCTCGACCTCGGTGACCGTTCGCTCGACACCCAGGATTTCGTAGTAGTCACGCTTGCTCATTGCTTGATCCGCGATTCGATGCGCCGATCAGGAATGAACCAGATCGCTGCCACCGTGGCATAGAAAACACAGGACACCCACGGCGCCACGAAGGCCAGCAGGATGCCCGACAGATACATGGCGGCGGCCAGCCAACCTTTCCAGTCCGCGCCCACCGCCTGGGCCAGCAGCGAAGCCTTGCCACCATTGGCAGCGATCAGGCTGCGCTGGAACGGCTGCCAGGCCAGCGCGCACATCAGCAGCACGAAACCGTACACCGCCACCGGCAGCGGGGCGAACTGGTTCTCGCCCATCCAGCCCGTCGTCACCGGCATCAGCGACAGCCAGAACAGCAGGTGCAGGTTCGCCCACAACGAGGCGCCGTTGACCTTCTGTGCGGCATGCAGGAAGTGATGATGATTGTTCCAGTAGATGCCCACGTAGACAAAGCTCAGGACGTAGCTGAGGAACACCGGCCACTGCGCGGCCAGTACGCTCCAGTCGGCTCCGTGCGGCACCTTCAGCTCCAGCACCATGATGGTGATGATGATGGCCATCACGCCGTCGCTGAAGGCTTCCAGACGCCCCTTGTCCATTGCTTCCCCTACAAACAGGAAAACGAGCGCCGCTCGCGCGACGCCCGTTTCGGGTCAAGACAGCCTTACTTCTTGTCGTCCTTCACTTCGGTGAACTCGGCATCCACCACGTCGTCGGGCTGGGCCGAGCCGTGCGGGCCAGCCTGCGCGCCAGCATCGGCCGGGCCGCCCTGGCCCTGGGCCGCGGCCTGCAGCGCCTGCGCGGCCTGCTCCAGCTTGGCGATCTTGGCCTCGATCAGCGCCTTGTCGTCGCCGTCCTTGACCTTCTCCAGTTCGGACAGCGCCTCTTCGATGCTGCCGATCTGCGCACCGACCTTGCCGCCGTGTTCCTTCAGTGCGCTGCGGGTGGCGTGCACCAGCTGGTCGGCCTTGTTGCGGGTGCCCACCAGCTCGTGGAACTTCTTGTCTTCTTCCTTGTTCGCCTCGGCGTCGGCCACCATGCGGGCGATCTCCTCCTCGGAGAGGCCCGAACCGGCCTTGATCTCGATCTTCTGTTCCTTGCCGGTCTTCTTGTCCTTGGCCGACACGTGCAGGATGCCGTTGGCGTCGATGTCGAAGGTCACCTCGATCTGCGGCATGCCGCGCGGCGCCGGCTCGATGCCCTGCAGGTCGAACTTGCCCAGCGACTTGTTCGCGCTGGCGCGCTCGCGCTCGCCCTGCAGCACGTGCACGGTCACTGCGGTCTGGTTGTCGTCGGCGGTGGAGAACGTCTGCGCCGCCTTGGTCGGCACGGTGGTGTTCTTCTCGATCAGCTTGGTCATCACGCCGCCCATGGTCTCGATGCCCAGCGACAGCGGGGTGACGTCGAGCAGCAGCACATCCTTGACCGAACCGCCCAGCACACCGCCCTGGATCGCGGCGCCCACAGCGACGGCCTCATCCGGGTTGACGTCCTTGCGCGGCTCCTTGCCGAAGAAGTCCTTCACCGACTCCTGCACCTTGGGCATGCGGGTCTGACCGCCGACCAGGATCACCTCGTCGATGTCGGACACGCGCAGGCCGGCGTCGTTGAGCGCGGTGCGGCAGGGTTCGATGGTGCGCTTGACCAGGTCTTCCACCAGCGCTTCCAGCTTGGCGCGGGTGAGCTTGATGTTGAGGTGCTTGGGACCGGAGGCGTCGGCCGTCACGTACGGCAGGTTCACCTCGGTCTGGTGCGACGAGGACAGCTCGATCTTGGCGCGTTCGGCGGCGTCCTTCAGGCGCTGCAGGGCCAGCGGATCCTTGCGCAGGTCGATGCCCTGGTCCTTCTGGAACTCCTCGACCAGGTAGTCGATCACGCGCATGTCGAAGTCTTCGCCACCGAGGAAGGTGTCGCCGTTGGTGGCCAGCACTTCGAATTGCTTCTCGCCGTCCACTTCGGCGATCTCGATGATCGAGACGTCAAAGGTGCCGCCGCCCAGGTCGTACACCGCGATCTTGCGGTCGCCGCCTTTCTTGTCCAGGCCGTAAGCCAGCGCGGCCGCGGTCGGCTCGTTGATGATGCGCTTCACTTCCAGGCCGGCGATGCGGCCGGCGTCCTTGGTGGCCTGGCGCTGGCTGTCGTTGAAGTAGGCGGGCACCGTGATGACGGCCTCGGTGACCGGCTCGCCGAGATAGTCCTCGGCGGTCTTCTTCATCTTCATCAGCACCTTCGCGGAGACTTCCGGCGGCGCCATCTTCTTGCCGTCGGCGGTCGCCACCCAGGCATCACCGTTGTCGTTGGCGACAATGGCGTAGGGCACGATGTGGATGTCCTTCTGCACTTCGGCGTCGGTGAACTTGCGGCCGATCAGGCGCTTCACCGCATAGAAGGTGTTCTTGGGGTTGGTCACGCCCTGGCGCTTGGCCGGCGCGCCGACCAGCACCTCGCCGTCCTTGCTGAAGGCGACGATGGACGGCGTGGTGCGATCGCCTTCGGAATTCTCGATGACCTTGGTGGTGCTGCCGTCCATCACGGACACGCAGGAATTGGTGGTACCCAGGTCGATGCCGATGATCTTGCCCATGTGTTAGCTCCCGAATCTTCAAGCGGCGCCACGGCCGCACAATGACTTGTCAGATGGGGCCCGCACCCGGCGTATCAATGCCGGTAGCGTGCCGAATTGCCGAACGACGCAGTTCAGTCGCGCGCCACGGCGACCAGCGCCGGGCGCAGCAGGCGATCGTTTAGCACATAGCCCTTCTGCAGCACGCTGACCACGGTGCCGGCCGCCGCGCCGGGCGCCTCGACCATGCTCACCGCGTGGTGACGCTCAGGGTCCAGCGGCTGGCCCAGCGGATCGACCTGCGCCAGACCATGGTTCTCGCCCATCTTGAGCAGCGATTTCAGGGTGAGCCCCAGGCCTTCGCGCATTGCCGCCACATCCGTGGTCTCCACCGCCAGGCCGCTTTCCAGACCGTCGAACACCGGCAGCAGCTCGTTCAGCAGCTTTTCGTTGGCGAAACGGCGGGCCTGCTCCAGGTCGCGGTGCAGGCGTCGACGCTGGTTCTCGATCTCGGCCTTCTCACGCAGCACGGTCTCGCGCAACTCGGTATTGCTGGCCTCCAGCTCGGCCACGCGGGCCTTGAGCGCCTCCAGATCGGCATGGATCGCCTCGCTGGCGGCATCGGCGTCGGGTGCCGGGTGCTGGTCGTTGTTCTGCATGTGTGACTCCAAACCTCGTCCGTGGCCGGCATACGCCGCCGACCGGTCAAAAACCTGCGGGCAACCCCGCCTCCCGCGGCGTTTTATGAGGCCGTCGCGGCGCGATTCAAGGCATCGCTGAGCAGGCCGGCAGTGGCCTGCACTACCGGAATCACCCGCTCGTAGGCCATGCGCGTAGGACCGATCACGCCTACCGCGCCCAGCACGCGTCCCTGCACACCATAGCTGGCGGTGACCACGCTGCAACCGTCCAGCGCCGCGAAGCCCGATTCCTCGCCGATGAACAGCCGCACGCCAGGCGCGCGCGCGCACACTTCCATCAGCTGCAACAGCTCGTTCTTCTGCTGGAACGCCTCGAACAGTTCGCGCAGGCGCTGCAAGTCGGCCAGTTCGGCATAGCCCATCAGATTGGTCTGGCCACTCACCAGCACGTCGTCGCCGCCAGCCTGCGGCGCGAACGAAGCGGTGGCCAGCTCGGTGGCCGAAGCCACCAACCGGTTCAGTTCGCTGCCCGCCGCGCGCAGTTCCGCCAGCAGGTGCGCGCGGATGTCGTCCACCCGCAGGCCCGCGAAGTGGGTGTTGATGTAGTTGGCCGCCTGTTCCAGCTCGCGTCCGTCCAGCGGCTTAGCCAGCTGCACCACGCGGTTCTGCACCTGGTTGTCGGAAAACACCAGGATCACCAGCACCCGCGCGTCGGGCAGCTGCACGAAATCGATATGGCGCAGCGGGAAGTCCGCCTGCCGCGGAACCGTCACCACGCCGGCGAAATGGGTCATCGCCGACAGCAAGGTCGAGGCATTGCCGAGCAGGTCGCGCGTGGACGCCTGCCCCGGCGGCAATTCGCGCTGCAGACGGGCCATTTCCTCGTGCGGCAAGGGCTGCAACTCGATCAAGCTGTCCACGAACAGGCGCAGGCCGCGCGGCGTGGGGATGCGTCCGGCCGAGGTATGCGGCGAGGCGACCAGACCGGCCTCTTCCAGGTCGGCCATGATGTTGCGGATCGTCGCCGGGCTCACGTCCAGCCCCGACGACCGCGACAGCGTACGCGAGCCAACCGGTTCGCCGTCGACCAGGTACTGCGCGATCAGGCTGCGCAGCAGACGCCGCGTGCGCGCGTCGAGTTCGTGGTCGAGGAAAGGAGGCATGCGCTGTAGCAACCAATGAGACGACAAAGAGATAAGGTCTGCGGGCCCGCGACGCAAGCCATGCGCCGCATTGTAGCGGCTGGCCTGCCGCTACAATCGCCCGACTACCCACGGACTGCCGCCAGCCCGCCATGCTCACCTCGCTTCATGTCCGCCAATTCGCCGTCGTCGAGCAAGCCGAAGTCGATTTCGGCGCCGGCCTCACCGTAGTCAGCGGCGAAACCGGCGCCGGCAAGTCGCTGCTGGTGGACGCCTTGCTACTGCTCGCCGGCGCCCGCGCCGACAGCGGCATGGTGCGTGCGGGCAGCGACCGCGCCGAGCTGTCCGCCGAATTCGACCTCGCCACCCTGCCCGAGGCCCGCGCCTGGCTGGCCGGCGAGGAACTGGACGACGGCGCGGCCTGCCAGCTGCGCCGGGTGATCCGCGCCGAAGGCAGTTCGCGCGCATGGATCAACGGCCGTCCCGCCAGCGCCGGCCAGCTCGCCGAACTGGCCACGTTGCTGGTGGAGATCCACGGCCAGCACGAACATCAGGCGCTGCTCTCGCGAACCCACCAACTTGCCCTGCTCGATGCCTTCGCCGGCCATGAAACGCTGGCTGCGCAAGTGCACGAACTGGCCACGCAATGGCGCGAACTGGGCGCCCGCATCCGCCGCCTCAGCGGCGGCGAGGATCGCGAACAGCGGCTGGAATTGCTGCGCCACGAGTTGGCCGAGCTGGAACAGTGGGCGCTGCCGCCGGCCGAACTGACCGAACTCGAAGCCAGCCACAAACGCCTCGCCAATGCCGGCCGGCTCGCCGAAGGTGCCGCAGGGGTGGTCGAACTGCTGGACGGCGACAGCGAATTCGCGCTGCGTCGCGCCCTGGGTCGTGCCCATGCCGAACTCGGCAAGCTGGCCGTGCTGGACCAGGTGCTGAACCCCGCCCTGGAGTTGCTGGACAATGCCGCGATCCAGCTGGGCGAGGCCGCCGACACGCTCGGCCGCTACGCGCAGGACGTCGATCTCGATCCCGAGCGCTTTGCCGAGGTCGACGCCCACCTCACCCGCCTGCACGAACTCGGTCGCCGCCACCGCCTGCCGGTTGCTGAGCTGCACGGCAAACTCGCCGCGCTGCGCAAGGAACTGGACGAACTGGAAGGTGCCGGTGATGCGCTGGAAAAACTGGCTGCCCAGCGCGACCGCACGCAGGCCGATTACGACAAGGCCGCCACCACGCTGGGCAAGTCGCGCCGCAAGGCCGCGGAGAAGCTCGGCAAGGAAGCCAGCGCGCTGATGTCCGAGCTGGGCATGGCTGGCGGCGTGCTGCAGGTCGAGCTGGAAGCCGCCGACGGCGACGAACCCGACCCGCAGGGCCGCGAGCGCTGCGAGCTGCTGGTCAGCGCCAATCCCGGCCAGCCGCCGCGCGCCCTGCGCAAGGTGGCCTCCGGCGGTGAGCTGGCACGCATCAGCCTCGCCATCGAGGTCGCCACACTGGGCAAGGACAGTGTCGGCACCATGGTGTTCGACGAAGTGGACAGCGGCATCGGCGGCGCCGTGGCCGAAGTGGTCGGCCAGAAGCTGCGCGCGCTGGGTGGCCAGCGCCAGGTGCTGTGCGTCACCCACCTGCCCCAGGTGGCGGCACAAGGCCACGCCCATCTGTACGTGAGCAAGCACAGCGACAGCGGGCATACCCGCACGCGGATCCAGGCGCTGGACGCCGAGGGTCGCCGCGACGAGCTGGCGCGCATGCTGGGTGGCGTGGAGATCACCCGCGAGACCCGCGCCCACGCGAAGCAGATGCTGGAGCGCGCGCAGGCCTAAGAGCCTGCTCTAAGGGCCGGCGGGCAACAATCCCCGTTCGTTGGCCATCCGGTACAGCTCCAGTTCGGAGCCCGCATTGAGCTTGCCCATCACGCTGGCGCGGTGGATGTAGACGGTCTTCTGGCCGATGCCCAGTTCGGCCGCCACCTGCTTCGGTGTGCGGCCGCAGGCGAGCAGCAGGAACACCTCGTGCTCGCGCGCGGTCAGGCGGTGCAGCGGGTCGTGCGCGGACTCGGGCTGTTCGGCGCGGCGTTGGCGCAGGTCGGAACTCAGGAACTGCTCGCCTTCCATCACCGCGCGCAGGCCGGCCACCAGTTCCTCCGGCGCCACGCCCTTGGTCACGTAGCCGCTTGCGCCGCGGCGCAAGGCCTCGGACACGTAGGGCTCGCCGTCGTGCATGCTCAACACCACGATGCGCGTCTCCGGCGCCACGCTGCGCAGATGCTCGATCAACGGCAACCCGCTGCCGTCGGGCAAGGACAGATCCAGCGCCACCAGGTCGGGGCGTTGCTGGGCCACCGCCTCCACCGCGTCGTCGGCGCTGCGGCACTCGGCCACCACCCGCAGATCGGGCTCCAATCCGATCAGGCGCTTGAAGCCTTCACGCACGATGGCGTGGTCGTCGACCAGGACAATGCTGTACATGGGCCTACTGTATACGGACGAGGCCCGGTGTGCCTCGCCGCCGCGCGGACGCCCGCCGAACGCCCATGTACCATCCGCGCATGCGCCTCAAACCGTTTCGCCCGCTGCACTCCGGCCCACTGCTCGGCGTGCTCTATATGTTGCTGTGGGTGCTGCTGTGGCGCACCTCGCAGCCGTACTGGATGCTGCCCTATGGCGTGCGCTTCGGCGCGTTGCTGCTGCTGCCGATGCGCAGTTGGGGCTGGCTGATCGGCGGGGAATTGATCGCCTCCGCCGTCATGACCATCCACGAAGGCTTGCCGATGGGCTGGAGCGGCTACTTCCTGGGCGAGGTGCCCGAGCCGCTGGTGACCGCGGCAGGCCTGTGGCTGCTGCGCCGGCTCAATCCGCACGCGGGCGCGAACCTGCACAACCCGCAGGAGACCGCGCGCCTGCTGCTGGCCGCGATGCTGGTGGTGCTTACCACCACAGCGGCAGATGTGGGCGTGCTCACCGTGATCCATACCACCGCCGCCGAGGATGCGCTGATCCACATGCTCGGCAACGAACTGCTGGGCGGCTACCTGGGCGTATTGCTGATAGTGCCGGTGATGGTGCTGCTGCTGCGCTCGCCGCCGGACCGCCATGCGCTGGGCGGCCTGGCGCTGGATGGCCTGCAGGTGATGTTGCCGGCCATGGCCATCTTGCTGCTGCTGTCCGAACAAGCGACATCGCAGCCGCAGCTCGCCCGCGCCCTGTCGCTGGCACCCGTGCTGTTCTTCGCCTTCCGCCACGGCTGGCGTGGCGCCAGCCTCGCCATGATCGTTTCCAGCCTCGGCATGACGGTGATGGACCAGCGACTCGGCCACGACCCCTCGGCGGCCGGCTATCTGTTCCTGGCCGTGGCCGGCACCGGCACGCTGATGCTCGGTTCGGCCACCGACGCCCTGCGCCGCAGCAAGCTGCGGGTGGCCGAGCAGAACACCCATCTGGCCGCGGTCAACCGGCGACTGGACCAGCTGGCGCGCCAGCTGCGCGCCGCCGCCCGCGGCAACCTGCAGGCCGACGAGAACCAGCGTCGGCACCTGGCGGCTGAGCTGCATGACGAACTGGGCCAGAACATCACCGCGATCCAGACCCACGTGAAACTGGCACAGGCGCGCCTGCACCAGGCCGGCCTGGAGGACATCGGCACCTCGATCAACAGCATCCTCGCGCACATGCGGCGCGCGCTACACCGGTTGCTGGACGACCTGCGCCCCGCCGTGCTGGACGAATTCGGCCTGCTGCGCGCGCTGGACGAAGGCCCGATCCGCGACCTTCTGAATACCGCAGGCATCAGCTATCACACCGAACTGCGCGGCGACCCGCGCCTGCTCGACGACGACACCCGCACCACGATCTACCGGCTCGCGCAGGAAAGCGCCACCAACGCCGTCAAGCACGCCAGGGCCAGTGAATTCCGGCTGCGCCTGCGCATCGGCGAGCGCAACGGCACCGCCCTGGCCCTGCTCGACCTGCGCGACAACGGCATCGGCCTGCCCGAACGGCTGCCCCGCGGCGGCCGCGGCCTGCAAGGCATGCGCGACCGGGTCACCTCGCTGGGTGGCTTGTTCAGGTTGCGCCCGGTGTTACGCGGCGTGCATCTGCGCGTATTGTTGCGAAGCAACATCGAATCACCGGTCACAAATCGGAATGTCTAGGAAATTTTCCGATACACAGACCGTAAAGGCTTCGTTACGATCAATTCATCGATGTGGGGGAGCCGCCATCGAGAGATGGCGTGCCGGAGTCCTCGTGGGGACGGCGACTCCGGAAAGATGGCAGGACGCCATCTGGTCGTTACCTGGGACGCGCACGGCCTGAGCGAGCAACTCGCCCCCGCCGGACGTCCAGCCAGGTAACGAAGCAATCGCGAGGTGGACAGGAGTCCTTCCTCGCGATTTTTTTTGCCCGCCATCCGGTCCGAAACGCCCTGGCAACGCCGGGCGGCGGCCGTTCAGGTCTTGCGCGGCCGATGCTTGGGGCGCACGTACAGCACCAGGCTGTGGTCCTCGATCTCGTAGCCGTGGCGCGCCGCGATCTCGCGTTGCAGACGCTCGATCTCCTCGCTGACGAACTCGATCACCTTTCCGCTGTCCACATCGATCATGTGGTCATGGTGGCGGCCACGGTCGAGTTCATAAACGGCCTGGCCGCCCTCGAAGTTGTGCTTGATGATGATGCCCGCGGCCTCGAACTGGGTCAGCACGCGGTACACCGTCGCCAGGCCGATGTCCTCCTGATGGGCGAGCAGCTTCTTGTAGACGTCCTCGGCGGTGAGGTGGTTGCCCTCCTCCTCGTCGAAGATCTGCAGGATGCGCATGCGCGGATGGGTCACCTTGAGGCCGACCCGGCGCAGTTCTTTGGTTTCCTGTTCCATCGTTGCCACCTTGCCTCGGCGCGGCGATGCCGAAGCGGTAGTGTATCATCCGACACCTTCACGATCTGGACGCAACACGCATGCAAAAGCTGATCACCCTGCCGGTTGTCGCCCTGCTGGCGCTTGCCGTTTCCGGCTGCCACCTGATCTACACGCCTGACGTGCGCCAGGGCAACCTGCTCGACAAGACCATCGACCAGAAGGCGGTGGATCAGCTCAAGCCCGGCCTGACCAAGCGTCAGGTGCTGCTGCTGGTGGGCACGCCGTCGGTGGCCACACCGTTCGACCAGAGCCGCTGGGACTACACCTCCACCTATTCGCACCGCGGCGGCCCGATGCAGGTCAGCACGATGACCTTGTATTTCAACAACGACACGCTGGCTCGCGTCGAGGGCAGCCCGTTCCTCGAAAACAACAAGAACCTGCTCAAGGAGAGCAAGAAGTACAACGTCGACTACCCGGTCGATGAGTCCAAGGGCGACAAGGACATCAAGGGCAAGGACGACAAGGGTTCCGGCAGCGACAGCAGCAGCGGCAACGACAGCAGCGGCGGCAGCGACAGCAACAGCTGATCCGACCGCCCTCGCGGCTCAGGGCTTGCCGGCACGGCGCCGGCGCGCGGCCATCGGGTCGAGGGCGAGCGAACGGTAGATTTCCACCCGGTCGCCATCGCGCAGCACCTGATCCGCGTCGACCCGGCGCGAGAAGATGCCCAGGCGCAGCGGGTCCCGCGCTTCGACCGGCAACTGCTGCAGCAACCCCGAGGCCTCGACCGCCTGCATCGCGGTACTGCCTGCCGGCAAGGAGACACGGCAGCGCAGCACACCTTGCATGCCGGCGTGCACCACCTCCACCACGACCGCAGGCTCAGCCATACACCTGGTCCGCGACGCGGCAGAAGTCGTCCACCATGCGATTGGCGAGCCCCTGGAAGCCCAGCTTGAGCACGCTGCCGCCGATGCCGGCGTAGTCGAAATCCAGCGCCAGCGCCACTTTGCAGCCGTCGTCGCCCAGCGCCGTGAAGCTCCACAAGCCATCCAGCGAGCGAAACGGGCCGTCGACCAGGCGGATGTCGATGCGCTGCGGCCGATCGGCGGTGTTGCGCGTGGTGAAGCTGTGACGCAAACCCGCGAAGTGCAGGTCGAGTCTCGCCACCAGCACATTGTCGGCGCGCTCGATCACGGCGACCGACGAGCACCAGGGGAAGCGCTTTGGGTATGCTTCCACGCCATCGACCAGATCGAACATCTGCTCCGGCGAGTGGCGCACCAGCGCGCTGCGGCGTATCTCGATCACAGAAGTCCTTAGTTGGTGCATTCATCCATGAATGCGAAGATCAAGTAAGCGCCCATCCATGGATGCACTCTTAAAAGGTAGCGCGCTGCCCCTGAAGGGCGCGCAGGCAACGTGGCCGCCCAGTGCCCGGTGAAGTTTAGCGGACATGGCCAAGAGCAAGGACAAGGACACCAGCAAGGGCACCGGCACGATCGCGCTGAACAAGCGCGCCCGTTTCGAGTACCACATCGACCAGCGCTACGAGGCCGGCATCGCATTGCAGGGCTGGGAGCTGAAAGCGCTGCGCGCGGGCCGGATCAACTTCGGCGATGGCTACGCGATCGTGATCAAGGGCGAGATCTTCCTGGTCGGCGCCTCGATCCCGCCGCTGATCAGCGCCTCCACCCACGTGATCGCCGAAGACCGGCGCACGCGCAAGCTGCTGCTGCATCGCAAGGAGATCGACCAGCTGATCGGCGCGGTGGAACGCAAGGGCTACACCCTGGTGCCCACCGCGATGTACTGGAAGAACGGCAAGGTCAAGGTGGAAGTGGGCCTGGCGCGCGGCAAGCAGGAGCACGACAAGCGCGACACCGAGAAGCAGCGCGACTGGCAGATCGAGAAGCAGCGCACCATGCGCTCGCACAACCGCGCGTCCTGAGACTCTCGGCGAATCCACAGGCGGGCGCCTTCGCATGGAAGGCGCCCGCCAGACACGCCGTCAGTGTGCCTTCTGCCCCGCCTTCGCCGGGTTGGCGCCAAGCGCAGCCAGATCGCCCTGCTGCAACTGTTTCCACTCGCCCAACGTGGCATCCAGTGTTTTTGACAGCAGCGCCCAGGAAGCCTGCGCGTCCGCGCTCGGCTCGGCATCCGCGCCATCCACCGCCTGCTCGAGCTTCATCAAGCTCATCGACAAGGCACGCAAACTGTCGACCCGCTTCGGTGGCGCGCCCATCGAGTTGTGTGGCCCAGGATGCGCGACCACGCCAGACACGTCGGCAATCTTGTCGGCCACCGTCTCGATGCGGGCGCGGGTGGCTGCATCGGCATGCGCCTCGCGCGCCTCCAGCGACTTCAGCTGGGTGGTGGCGGCCTGGCTAGCCTCCATCGCCCGCCTGCCAGCCTCCTCGACCTGGCGCGCCAGCGCGAACTGGCGCTGATAGGCGGCCGGTGGCAGGTGCACGCGCGGGTCGGGTTGTATGGTCAAGGGCTGCCGGTAGCTGCGGCCATCGACATCGAGTTCCACGCTGTACTGGCCCGGCGGTGCCCACACGCCATCCTTGTGCGACGGCTCTGCCTGGTCCGGCTGATCCGCCTGAGGCGCGCCCGGCCGCGCGTAGCGCAGGTTCCACACGAAGCGGTGCATGCCGGGCGCGGTCGACAAGCGTATGGGCTCGGGCACCCATTCCGGTGCGATAGGCAGCTTGGCCGGATCGGGCGTGGCAAGCTTTTCGGCGCTGCTGTAGCGACGCACCACTTGCCCCTGCGCGTCGCGCACGGTGAGTGTCACCGGGCCGCGCACACCGGTGGGCAGCAGGTAGTCGATAACCGCGCCATCGGGCGGGTTCGCCGCCATCGGCTCGTCCTTGGGAAACGGCGTACCGGTAAATCCGGCCGGCCGCACACGCAGCGCCGCCGCGGGCTTGAACAGGGCGGCGGCATCCGCACGCGCATCGGCCAGCTGCCGCAGCGCGGTGACATCGTCCATGATCCAGAAGCCGCGGCCGTGGGTGGCGATCACCAGGTCGTCGCCGTGCACGTCGATGTCGCGCACCGAGGTCATCGGCAGGTTCTGTTGCAGCGGCTGCCAGTGCGCGCCGTCGTCGAAGGAAACGAACATGCCGCGCTCGGTGCCGGCATAGAGCAGCCCGCGCTGCTGCGGATCCTCGCGCACCACGTTGACGAAGCTGTCGCGCGGGATGCCGCTGTCGATGCGCGTCCAGCGCTTGCCGCCGTCAGCCGTGCGATAGATGTACGGCGCGTCGTCATCGAGACGGTGGCGGTCGATTGCCAGATAAGCCACGCCCTGGTCGAAGTGCGAAGGTTCGATGCCAGCCACCTTGGACCACGGTGTGAGCGGCTTCGGCGTGATGTCCTGCCAATGCGCACCGTCGTCCGCGCTGCGCCAGACCAGGCCGTCGTCGGTACCCACCCACAATGTCTTCGCGTCCAGCGGCGACGGCGCGATGCTGTAGATCACGCCGCGGCGCTTGCTCTCATGGTCGTCGTCGGCAGCGGTGGTCGCGTCGAGATTGGGTGGGATGCCGGCGTCCTCGCGGGTAAGGTCGGGGCTGATCGGCGCCCAGTGGTCGCCGCCGTCGCTGGTGCGGAACAAGCGCTGGTTGGCGAAATACAGTGTTCTCGTGCCACGCTTGGAGAACGTCAGCGGCAGCGTCCATGCGCCGCGGTAATGCGCCAGCGGATAGGCCAGCGTGGGATCGACGCTGCGCACTTGCTCGGTGCGCGTGTCCAGCTTCTCCACCGTGCCGCCGTAGACGATGTCCGGATCGTCCGGGTCGGGCGCGATCATGCCGCTCTCGCCGCCGGGAGTGACCTCGTGGAACTGCTGCATGGTGATGCCGTCGCCGCTGCCGCTGCGGCTGGGCAGCGCCACCGCGCCGGAATCCTGCTGCGCGCCGTACACCCAGTACGGAAAACGGTTGTCAGTGCTGACGTGGTAGATCTGCGCGGTGGGCTGGTTGTACCAGCTGCTCCAGGTCTTGCCGCCATTCAGCGTGACCAGGGTGCCCTGGTCCACGCCGAGGATCTGCCGGTCGGAATCGGTAGGGTCGATCCACAGCGTGTGGAAGTCGTCGCCGGTAGGGTCGCCCTTCAGGGCGATGAAGTGCGCGCCGCCATCGTCGGAACGCAGCACGATGGTGTTCATCACGTACACCCGATCGGCATCCTTCGGGTCCGCCGTGATGCCGCCGAAGTACCAGCCGCGCTGCCACAGGCGTTCATCGCCGGTGGCGTGATTCCAGTGGGCGCCACCATCGTCGGAACGGTAGAGACCGCCTTCACCCTCCCCGGCATCGACCAGCGCGTAGACGCGATCCGGCCGCGCCGGCGAAGTCGCCAGGCCGATGTGGCCCGGATGCGCGGGAAAGCCGTTGCCCTGCACCGGGCTCCAGTGCGTGCCGCCATCATGCGATACGTACAAGCCGCTGCCTGGACCGTTCGAAGGCGGGTACACGCTCCATGGCGGCCGGCGGGTCTGCCACAGCGAGGCATAGATCGTGTCCGGATCGCCGGGCTTGAACGCAAGGTCGATCGCGCCGGTGTCGTCGTCCCGGGACAGCACCTTGGTCCAGGTCTTGCCGCCGTCGCTGCTGCGGAACACGCCGCGCTCGGCGTTCGGCCCGTAGGCATGGCCCAGCGCCGCCACGTACACCACCTCCGGATGGCGCGGATCGACCAGGATCTTGCCGATCTGGTAGCTGTCCGCCAGCCCGATGTGGGTCCAGTGCTTGCCGCCGTCCACGCTCTTGTACATGCCGTTGCCGTGGGCGATGTCCGAGCGCATGTCGGCCTCGCCGCTGCCCACGTAGATGACCTTCGGATTCGACGGCGCCAGCGCCAGCGCGCCGATCGAGCCTGCCGGCTCGCCGTCGAAGATCGGCTGCCAGGTGCGCCCCGCATCCTGCGTGGCCCACACGCCACCATCCACCGCGCCGAAATAGAAATGCCGCGCGTCGCCCGGAATGCCGGCCACCGCCAGCACGCGGCCGCCGCGGAACGGCCCGATCATCCGCCAGTTCAGCGCCTGGTAGGACGAAGGCGCCACTGTCGCCTGCGCCGCCCAGACGGCGACCATTCCGAGGGCGAACACGGCAACGCGGCGCGGCAGACGCATGATCGATTTTCCTTGGGGATGGGCCAGGCCAAGAAGAAACTCTGGGTGTGATATTGCGCGAGGCTCAAGGGCCGGAAGTCATGGAGCTTCGCGCGACTGCGGCGGCACCCTGCCCGCCAGGCAGACTCCAGATGTCCAGCACGTCGGTAGTGGCGTGGGCATTGGCATTGCCCTCGGGGAGGATGATCTCGCCCTGCAGCACGATGGGGCTGTTCCAGTGGCCCGGACCACAGGGCAGCGTAGCGACGCGCTTGCCCGAAACAGCCTGGTACACATTCAGCCCGCCCTCGCGCGCGTAGACGAACAACAGGCCGTCCGCCTCGAACGGACTGGTACCACTGGTGCCGTTCTTCCATTTTTCCCGCAACTGGCCGTTTTCCAGCTCCCAGGCCGCCGTGCCGCCGTTGTCGGCGGCGAACATCCAGGTCTGGCCATCGTGCCGCCATACCGCCGGCTGGGTGAACAAGTCGGTGCCGCTGGGCGTGGCGACGATTTGCAACTCATGGCCTTTGTGGGGAGCCGTGCCGGCCATGGCCTTGCGACTGAGCAGGCGGATCTTGCCGTCCTTGCCGCCTTGCGCGATCAGGTCGCCACCCAGCAGTACGGGCGAAGTCGAACCCAGGTCGAGATCCTTGTCGTTCAGTTCGTCGGTATTGCTCGGGGCGTAATTGCCCAGCATCTTCGCGACGCCGGCATCGAGCTCGATCACCGCATCGCCCCAGTCGGTCGTGCCATTCCAGTCGGCATTGCCGGTGGCGACGAAGATGTCGCCGCTGCCGGAATCGATCACCGCGCCGGCACGCCCCCAGATGGCCGAATCGCTTTGCGGGCACGAGTCCGGCTGCAGCAGGCCGGCGCGTTGGCTGCATAGCGAATTCCATACCGCGAGCAACTTGCCGGAGCTACCGTCGAGCGCGGCGACATGGCCTTGATAAGGCGGCCGGTCGCCGATGTAACCCGCGGTGACGGCAATCACGTGGCCCCGAAAAAACTTCAGTGGCGAATCCATTTTCTCGCGCACCGCCAGCCGGGTGACGGCGGTGCGCCAGACCGCATGGCCGTCGCCGACGGCGAGTTTCTCGATGTAACCATCGGGCGAAGCGGCATAGATGGATTGCCGATCGGGATCGGCCACAGGGGTGGCGTTGGTGATCTGCCGCGTACCCGCCAGCGCCTGATAGCCGGGCGGCGTGTATGCCCACAGCACGGCGCCGCTGTGGGCATCGAGCGCCAGTGTCTTGCCGTAGGTGGTGGTGACGAAGATGGCATCGTGGCGGGCACCGCGGACAGTGACGCCGTGCAGGTAGATGGGGCTGGCATCCACGGTGCCATCCAGCGTGACCTGCAGGTGCCGGAGTCCGGCGACGTTGGCCGCGGTGATGCCAGTGGGCTGCGGGTTGGCGCTGGTGCTTTCCACGTTGCCGCCGAACATGGGCCAGTCCTGCGCCGGCAGGCTCTGCGCGACCGCCACCGCGGACATGCCTGCGCCAAGCAGCAGCAACACGATCCGGCATCCCATGTTCGAGCGAGCCGCGACTGAAGGGTGCGCGATCCGCTTCATGGCTTCACGAACCGCAGCGTCATCCGGTCCGACTCGCCGATCGCCTGCATCGCCGCATGCTCGCTGGCCGGGCCGGCGAGATCGGGCGGCAGGCGGTGCACGTTGACGTCTTCGGGGTCTTTCGGATTCGCATTGATCTCCGACACGCCGCCAAGGCGGAAGCCAGCCTTGAGGCCCAACGCGATCAGGTAGTCCTCGGGCAGGCGATGCAAGGCCTTGCTGCTCTCCGCCGCATCGGCGAACGGCTTGGCGCGATGCTCGGTAATGCCAAACACGCCGCCGGGCTTGAGCACGTCGAACGCTGCCCTGAACACCGCAGCCAGTGTTTCGGGACTGTGGTTGAGCCAGTCGTGCGTGTTGCGGAAGGTGAGCACCATGTCGGCCGAACCCGGCGCCCCAAGGCTCACCGATGCCGGCGGCTTGAACGGCAACACCTGCGCGAAATGGCCGAACACCGCCGGATCGGCCGTCATCCGCGCCATGAACGCGGGCGATGGCGACGGCGCCTCGATCAGATGGCCATGCTCGCGCAGCAACGGCGCGAGGATCTCGGTGTACCAGCCGCCGGCGGGCGCCAGTTCGATCACGGTCATGTCCGGCCGGATGCCGAAGAACTGCAGGGTCTCGACCGGATGGCGGTACCGATCGCGCGCCTTGTTCGCGGCGGAACGCCCGGGGCCATCCACGGCCTTCTGCAGCGCGGCGGCAGTGTCTCCGGACGATGCGGCGGCCGGCGCGGCCACGGCCAGGACAGGTAACAGCGCAGCTACCAGCACGAGCATCAGCTTGCGGATTCGGCGCAGCATGACGCGACCCTCCCCATGCGAAAGGCCCAAGCCTACTCCCGCCGGTACGCGGCAGTGTCGACGCCGTGTCATCGGTAAACGCCTGGCCTATGGCAAGGCGACCTGGAATGCGCGATAACCCGACCTTCCTCATCGCGCCCTACTCCACGATGCCACGTCGCGCCGCCCTGCCGCTCGCTCTTGCCTCGATCCTCATCCTCACCGCCTTCACCGCCGCGGCACAGCAGGCCGACACGGCATCGGGCAGCACTGCGCCCGCGCCGCCATCGGTCACCACCTTGCCGCGCATCGATGTGCGCGGCTTCGACTGGCGCGCATACGTGGCAGCCAAGCTCAAGCACCAGATGGCGGAAGTGGCCGGTACGAAGATCACCGTGACGAAGAAGACCACGGTCACCCATCTCGACCTGCAGCCGACCGTGATCGACAACAACCTGCAGCAGTTGCTGGCGCGCTCGCCTGGCGTGCTGGTGTCGCAGCAACCCACGCCGACCCAGTTCAATCTGAGCTACCGCGGCCTCGGCAATCCGCAGGAATCGGAATACGTGCTGGTGATGCAGGACGGCATCCCGCTGGAGAGCGACTGGATCGGCTTCCCGACGCTGTACGCGATGCCACTGGCGCAGAGCCTCGATCAGGTGCAGCTGATCCGCGGCGGCTCCAGCCTGCTGTACGGGCCGGAACCCGCTCCCGTGATCAATCTGGTCACGAAGCGGCCCAAGCCCGGCGCGCCGTTCTCGGCCAGCACCGAACAGGTGGTAGGCAACCATGGGTTGTATTCGACCTACAACACCCTCGAAGGCAGCAGCGGCGCGTGGACCTTCCGCGCCGACGCCGCCTACGTGCGCAGCGACGGCACGCGGCCGAACGCGCAATCGCAGATGCGCCAGGGCGACTTCTATCTGGAATATCGCCCGGACGACAAGCACCTCTGGTGGCTGGATCTGCATGCGATCAATGCCGACTCCGGCGACCCTGGCCGGCTGAGCTATCCGCAATGGCAGGCCGATCCCCGCGCCACGCCCACGCCGTGGAATCGCGACTGGGTGGATCGGGACCAGCTGGTGCTCGGCCACACGCGTGAATTCGGCGACGGCTGGCGGCTCACCGGCAAGTTGTGGTTCGCCTACCAGGACCTCGCCAGTCGGGCCGCAAATGGCGTGCTGGCGCCGCAGCCACCACCGGCCAGCACCACGCTGCAGGACGAGCAGTTCCGCACCCGGGGGCTGGACCTGCGCGTGCGCAAGGCCTGGGGTCACGGCAACGCGTTCACCGCGGGCACGGTGCTGTTCCAGGGCAACGATCCGTTCCGCCAGTGGAGCAGCTCAGATCTCTACGTCGAACGTTTCGATCGCACCGGTACGCCGCGCCTGCGCCAGGCGCGCAGCTCGGATTACTACGCGGTATTCGCCGAGAACGTGTTCCGCCTGCCGCACGAGATCCACATCGTGCCTTCGGTGCGGCTGGAGCGCGAACGCGTAGCGGTGGACGAGACGGTGCGACCGCCCTTCCTCAGCCGTCCGCTGATCCACGAGGCCGACGCACGCACCGTACCGCTGTTCGGCCTTGGCATCGGCAATGACTTCGGCCATGGCAACGAGACCTATTTCAACGTGTCGCAGGGCTGGCGGCCGCTGCGCTACTTCGACATGGCCTCGCCGTTCGCCAACATCGTGCCCGGCCATGCGCCCGATCCATCGAAATCGCTGTCGTGGGAGGCCGGTGTGCACGGCGTGCCGGTCACCGGCCTGTACTACGACGCCAGCCTGTTCTGGATCGACTTCAAGAACCGCATCGAGGCGCAGCACATCAATGCCATCGACGTGGTCGAGGTAAATACTGGCGACACGTGCAGCCGCGGTTTCGAAGGCCTGCTCAGCTACGACTTCCTTGCGCCCACCGCGCTGGCCACGCGTGGCGAACACCTGGAGGCATTCGCCAGCGTCAGCCTGCTCAATGCGAAATTCACCGCCAGCGCGATTCCCGGCCAGGTCGGCAAGATACCGGCCTACGCGCCGCGCTACCTCGCCAAGGCAGGCCTCACCTGGCGCGTGGAGCAGCGCGTGAAGCTCAGCCTCACCGCCGTCTCGGCGGCAGCCCAGTACTGGCAGGACTCCGACCAGCCTTTTGGCAGCGGCCCCAGCTACCTGCCCGCCCGCATCCCAGCCTATACCGTGCTCGACCTGGCAGGCGACTGGCAACTCAACCACAACGTGAAGCTGCTCGCCGGCATCAGCAACCTGGCTGACCGACGCTACTACGACCGCGTGTGGCAGACCGGCCTCGAACCGGCTTATGGGCGCTCCTGGTACACCGGCGTGCAGCTCAAGCTCTGATCGCCGAAAAATCCGCACAACGGGTGTCGATCCCGCGGATCGCCGTTCGTCGTACCTGTGAGAGCGCCACCGGGGGCAACCCGTCCCCGGCCTCCACAGGAGAAACGACGATGCGATGCATGGTGATTGTGAAAGCGGACAAGGACAGCGAGGCCGGCGTGATGCCGGACACCGCGCTGCTCGAGGCTATGGGCAAGTACAACGAGGAACTGGTGAAGGCCGGCGTGATGCTGGCCGGGGATGGGCTGAAGCCCAGCTCCAGCGGCGCGCGCGTGCGCTTCGACGGCAAGCAGCGCACCGTAATCGATGGCCCGTTCGCCGAGGCCAAGGAACTGGTGGCCGGTTTCTGGCTGTGGCAGGTGAAGTCGCTGGCCGAAGCGGTCGAGTGGCTGAAGCGTGCCCCGTTCGATGGCGGCACCGAAGTGGAGATCCGCCCGCTGTATGAAGTCGAGGACTTCGGCGCCGAGTTCACGCCCGAGCTGCGCGAACAGGAAGACCGGCTGCGCGCGCAGATCGACAACCGCCACTGATTTCCCTTCTCAGCGGAGAACCGCCATGCAATTCGTCAGCTACCTCACCTTCGACGGCAATGCCGAAGCCGCCTTCGATTTCTACGCCAGCTGCTTCGGCGGCAAGGTCACCTGGCTCTCGCGCTACGGCGAGGCGCCGCCGGAGATGCCCATGCCGCCCGAGATGCGCGACAAAGTCATGCATGTCCGGCTGGAAGTCGGCGACCAGGTACTGATGGCCTCGGATGCGATGGTGCCGCAGTGCCCTTACGAGCCGATCAAGGGTTGCTCGGTGTCGGTCCAGCTCGACTCGCCGGCGGAAGCCGAGCGCATCTTCGGCGCGCTTGCCGAGGGCGGCAAAGTACAGATGCCGATCGGCGAAACCTTCTGGGCTGCGCGTTTCGGCGCGCTGGTGGACCGCTATGGCGTGCCGTGGATGATCAACTGCCCGCACCCGCAGTGACCACCGCCTTTTCCACGACATGGAGGCTGACATGAGAAAGCTCAGAATCATGGAACACATCTCGCTGGACGGCGTGATCCAGGCCTCCGATGAGGACGGTTTCCCCTACGCCGACTGGTCCGCGCCCTATCGGACGCCCGCCGGCCGGGATGAACTGTTCGCCGCGCACGGCGGACGCTTTGATCTGCTGCTCGGTCGCCGAACCTACGATATGTGGTCCGGGTTCTGGCCAAAGGCGCCGAGCAGTCCGATGGCGGACGCCATCAATGCGGCAAGGAAATATGTCGTCACCCACCGACCGGAAAGCCTCGAATGGGGTCCGTTCGAAGGCCTTGGGCCGGATATCGCCGCGGGCATCCGCCGCATCAAGTCGCTGGACGGTCCGGATATTGTCCTCTGGGGCAGCTCCACGCTCACCTCGGTGCTGCTCGAACATCAGCTGGCGGATGACATCCTGCTGGTCGTCTACCCGGTGCTGCTGGGTACGGGAAAGCGCTTCTTTGCAGAGGGCACGTCGCCACGCGCATTCGAGCTCGTCAGCTCGAAAGCCATGCCGTCCGGCGTCATCCTCAGCAACTACAAGGCCGCCGGGTCTCTGAAGACCGGATAGACAAGCCTCTTTTCAGACATGTCAATCGGAGACGAACATGACAGACGAGCCCAAAGTCAAAGGACCCGCCTCCTACTTTCCTTCCATCGAGAAGACCTACGGCAAGCCCGTAGCGCACTGGTTCAAGATTCTCGACTCTGCGAAAGACAAGAAGCACATGGAGCAAGTCGCTTTTCTCAAGACTGAGCACAAGATCGGCCATGGTCACGCCAATGCGCTTGTCAGCTACTACCGGGTTCGACAACCGGCCTGAGATCAAACCAGCGGACATCAAACCGGCGCCGCCGATTCCGGGCGTTCGGCAGCGTGGCTTCGTCCATGAATGCTTGCCGCCGAGGAACGATGATGGTCTGATCGGTCACCATGACGGCGACCGACACCCATCGCAGCATCGAGGCCATCTGGCGGATCGAATCGGCGCGGATCATCGCCGGTCTCGCGCGCATGCTGCGCGACGTGGGCCTGGCCGAGGAACTGGCGCAGGACGCACTGGTAACCGCACTGGAGCAGTGGCCGCAGACCGGCGTGCCGGACAATCCCGGCGCCTGGCTGATGACCACGGCGAAACACCGCGCGATCGATCGCCTGCGCCGCCACCAGCTGATGGAGCGCAAGCACGAGGAAATCGCCCGCGAGCTGGAAGCCGAGCAAGCCGATGCCATGCCTCGTTTCGACGCCATGCTTGACGACGACATCGGCGACGATCTGCTGCGGCTGATCTTTACCGCCTGCCATCCGGCGCTGCCCGCCGAATCGCGCGTGGCGCTCACCCTGCGCCTGCTGGGCGGCCTCAGCACCAGCGAGATCGCCCGCGCCTTCCTGCAGCCGGAACCGACCATCGCCCAGCGCATCGTGCGCGCCAAGCGCACGCTGGGCGAGAAACAGGTGCCGTTCGAGGTGCCGCGCGCCGACGAACTGGCCGAGCGGCTGGACGCCGTGCTCGGCGTGATCTACCTGATCTTCAACGAGGGCTACACCGCCACCGCCGGCGACGACTGGATGCGCCCCGCCCTGTGCGAGGAAGCGCTGCGGCTGGGCCGCATCCTTGCCGGACTGATGCCGCGGCAGGCCCCGGTGTTCGGCCTGCTTGCGCTGATGGAGCTGCAAGCCTCGCGCACCCACGCGCGCAGTGGGCCGGACGGTGAACCCGTGCGGCTGCTGGAGCAGAACCGCGCCCGCTGGGACCGGCTGCTGATCCAGCGCGGCCTCGCAGCACTGGATCGCGCCCGGCAACTGGGCGGCGATGCGGAGCCCTACACCCTGCAAGCCGCAATCGCCGCCTGCCACGCCCGTGCCCCTGTCGCCGAGCAGACCGACTGGAGTCGCATCGCGGAACTGTACGCCACGCTCGCCACCATCGCCCCCTCGCCGGTGGTCGAACTCAACCGCGCCGTGGCGGTAGCGATGGCCAGCGGGCCAGCCGCCGGCCTCGCCCTCGCCGATGCCTTGCGCGACGAACCGGCGCTCGCGAATTACCACCTGCTGCCTGCCGTGCGTGGCGATCTGCTGGAAAAGCTCGACCGCCACGATGAGGCCCGTGCGGAATTCGAGCGCGCCGCCGCGCTCACCCGCAACATGCGTGAACGCGAACTGCTGCGGACGCGCGCCGCCGCCTGCGCACAGCACACGACGACCGGCTGAGCGAACCGCATCGCGCAACGCAAGATTTCACGCATTCACGGCATGCCTCCCGGCACCTGCATTCGCACGGCGCCAGCGTTATCTTCGCGACTTAACTTCCGCCGGGGTCACGCCATGCCGCTACGTCATGCCGCGGGTTCGCTCGCCGTATCCGCCTGCCTGCTGTTGTCGTCCGTCCCCGCGTTCGCCGTAGACGACGCGCCACCGCCCGCACCGGCCGCCACGGCGCTGGAATGGCGATTGGTAGGCCCGTTCCGTGGTGGCTGGGCGACCATGGCCGAAGGCGTGCCCTCGCAACCGGACACGTTCTACATCGGCACCGCAGGCGGCGGTGTGTGGAAGACCACCGACGCAGGCCGCACCTGGCACCCGCTGATGGATCGCGTGCCGGCCGCCCCGATCGGTGCACTCGCCGTGGCGCCCTCGAATCCGGGCGTGATCTACGCCGGCACCGGCCAGGTGGCTGCCCGCTACGACGTCGCCGCCGGCAACGGCGTGTACCGCTCGGACGACGCCGGCAAGACCTGGCGTCACCTTGGCCTGGACGGCAGCCGGCACATCGGCAAGATCCTGGTCGACCCGCATCACCCTGACACGGTGCTGGTCGGCGCGCTCGGCCACTACTTTGGACCGAACCATGAGCGCGGCGTGTACCGCTCCACCGACGGCGGCAAGACCTGGAAGCAGACGCTGTTCGTGGACGAGAACACCGGCGTGGTGGACATGGCCGCCGACCCGGCAAACCCGGACGTCATCTACGCGGCCGCATGGCAGGTACGCAACTGGCCATGGCTGTCCTACTACCTGCCCAACGCAGGATCGGGCAGCGGCCTGTACAAGTCCACCGACGGCGGCGTGAGCTGGAAGCGCCTGGGCGGCAAGGGCTGGCCCGGCGGCGACCTCGCGCGCATCGGCCTCGCCACCGCGAGCGGCGGCCGCGTCTATGCCGTGGTAAACGACGCCGCGCATCCGGAACAGAGCGGCCTGTACCGCTCCGACGATGGCGGCGCGACCTGGCAGGCACGAAGCCACGCCGAGTGGCTGCCCAACGATTACTTCAGCCGCATCGCGGTCGACCCCACCGATCCCGACCGCATCTACTCGGCCGGCCAGTCGATCCGGCGCTCCGACGACGGCGGCAAAAGCTGGCATGTCTTCAAGGGGGCGCCCGGCGGCGACGACTACCACTACCTGTGGATCGACCCGACCAACACGCAGCACATGATCACCGCCAGCGACCAGGGCGCGGTAGTTACCGTCAACGGCGGCAAGAGCTGGAGCAGCTGGTACAACCAGCCCACCGCCCAGCTCTACCACCTGGGCGCGGACAACCAGTTCCCGTACTGGGTCTACGCCGGCCAGCAGGATTCCGGCACCGTGGGCATCGCCAGCCGCAGCGACTACGGTTCGATCTCCTTCCGCGACTGGAACCCGGTGGGCGGCGACGAGCGCGACTACGACCTGCCCTATCCGGGCGACCCCGGCATCGTGTTCGGCTCCGGCCTCGGTGGCCGCGTGTCGCGCTGGGACCGCAGCACCGGCGTAGTGCAGAACGTCGCGCCGTGGCCGGTGAACAGCTACGGCCAGCGCGCCACCGACTTCAAGTACCACTACACCTGGATCACCCCGATCGCATTCTCGGCCAAGCCGCCGTACGCGCTTTACATGGGCGCCCAGGTTCTGTTCCGCAGCACCGATCAGGGACAGCACTGGAGCGTGATCAGCCCCGAGTTGAACAGCAAGAAAGCTGGCGCGCAGAACTGCAACGGCAAACCCACGCCACGGCAGGCGCGCGATTGCGGTTACGGCGTGATCTTCAGCATCGCGCCCTCGCCGCGCGACAACGACGAAATCTGGATCGGCACCGACGACGGCCTGGTGCAGTTCACCCGCGACAGCGGCAAGCACTGGCGCGACGTCACGCCGAAGGGGCTGCCGAGCTGGGGCAAGGTCAACTCCGTCGATGTCTCGGCATTGCAGCCGGGCACCGCCTACGTCGCCGTGGACAACCATCGCCAGGACGATTTCAGCCCGCATGCGTGGCGTACCAGCGACTACGGCGCGCACTGGACCGACATCGCCGCCGGCCTGCCCGCGGATGACTTCGTCAGCGTGCTGCGCGCCGACCCGCAAAAGGCCGGACTGCTCTACGCCGGCACCGATCGCGGTGTGTACGTCTCCGTCGACGATGGCGCGCACTGGGCGTCGCTGCAGCGCAACCTGCCCACCGCCTGGGTGCGTGACTTGCTGGTGCATGGCGACGACCTCGTCGCCGCCACCCAGGGCCGCGCGATCTGGATCCTCGACAACGTGAGCCCGTTGCGCCAGGCCAGCACCTCGGCGGCCGTGCAGCTCTACGCCCCGGCGCAGGCGATCCGCGTACGTGCCAACGAGAACAAGGACACGCCGCTGCCGCCCGGCACGCCGCTGGGTACCAATCCTCCCACCGGCGCCATTGTCGATTACCGCCTGGCCGAGGCGGCGCGCGGGCCGGCGATGCTCAGCATCTACGACGGCAGCGGACAGCTGGTGCGCCGCTACAGCAGCGATGACCGGCCCGAGCATCTCGACGCCGAGCGGTACTTCGAGAAAGGCTGGCTTGGCTCGCCGCAGCAACTCTCGACCGCTGCCGGCATGCACCGCTTCGTATGGAATCTGCGCTACCCGCGTCCCCACGCCATCGAATACGGCTACAGCATCGCCGCCACCTGGGACAGCGATACCCCGCTCACGCCGGAAGGCCCGCTGGTGCTACCCGGCAACTATCAGCTGGTGCTGCACGTGGATGGCAAGGACTACCACGCCCCGCTCACCGTGACGATGGATCCGCGCGAGCACGTCGGCACCGCCGATCTCGCCGCCGGACTCGCTTTCTCGCGCCGCATCGGAGACAGCTTGCAGCAGATCTGGAGCAACTACGGCGAAGTGCAGTCCTTGCGCGAGCAGCTGGAAGCGTTGCACGCGAAGCTCGCCGGCAACGCCGCCCGCAAACCGCTACTCGATACGGTCGATGCGCTGGATGCGAAGACCAGGCCACTGGTCAGCGGCAGCGGCGAATACGCCTCGAACCTGCATGCGATGAGCGATGCGCTCACCGCCATCGCCACCGACGTCGAAGGCGCCGACCGTGCGCCCACCGATGGCCAGCAGCAAGCACTGGCCGAATACGACACCAACCTCGGCAAGGCGCTGGCACTATGGCAGTCGATTCGCAGCACCGACCTTCCCCGACTCGACCGGCAGTTGCAAGGGGCCCATCTTCCCACGGTGACGCTGAAGGTTGAAAAGCCAGCGGGTCCCGATGGCGACGGCGACGGCGACGCGGAAGACATGCCGTAACACATCGCCGCCTCGGCACCTGAAAAATAAAAGGGCCGCCCGATGGGCGGCCCTTGCGTATGCGACAACGAAGCTCAGGACTGGCTGTCGTCTGCGGGGGCGGCATCGGCGTTGTTAGCCTCCGCCTCACCCTCTTCCTTCTTGCCGATCATCGACTCCAGCGCACCTGCGCCCTTGAACCCGGCGACGGCCGCAAGGCCTTTGGTCAACAGGCCCGCATTCGGATCGAGCTTCTCGGCACCTTCGACCGCAGCCACGGCACCAGCGACTTCACCCAGGGTATCCAGAATTCCCATAACGACCTCCCGCGTTGGTTGGAGCGCCGAGCATGTGGCAAGCACCGTTACAGGCGAATGAATTCCGGCGCAAGTTCGCCCGCCGCGAATTTGCGAATACATGCATGCCGCAACCGGGACACCCCCTTGGAATCTTCCGCGCCCTCCATCACAGGTGTGCCCGATCGTCGTGTGCGCGCCACGCTTCCATTTCGCCAGAGTACGTCACACTTCGAGGCATCCGGCCTCTGCCGGAACACTCGACGGACGCATACTGAAATTGGGCCGACGTCCAGTCCGGACATCGCCCCACAGTGCACACGGCGACGCCGTGCGCCGCGATACCAGGCTTCCTAGCGCGGCCTGACACTTCTCGAACCACCAGGCACGCCGTTGCCTCTTGCGTTGAACCGAGGCGGGTCGGCACATGCATGCAATGTGCAGGCCGGTGCGTTCCCCATCCGTCCAGTTGCGGGGAGACCCTAACCATGAAAACACGCCGACGGACAAAACTCCTTCTCAGCGCATGGCTCGTTGCCACCGGCGCCATCGGTAACGTTGCCGCGTCCGGCGCAGGCCCCATCGAGCATCAGGAGACGACAGCGGCACGCAAGGCAGCCAGCACCTCCGCGCAGGCTCGGACCGCCGCCAGAGGCGACACGGGGCAGTTTCGCTCCCTGCCCACGGCGGCAGCCACCAATGGCCTGATCCCCCGTTACGACCACGTCGTGATCGTCGTCATGGAAAACGCCAGCGTCAACGGCATCGTCGGCAATACCACCGGCGCGCCGTACATCAATTCGCTGCTTTCCAGCAGCGCGTACTTCACCCAGTCCTACGCGGTCACGCACCCGAGCCAACCGAATTACCTGGCCTTGTTTTCCGGATCCCCCCAGGGCATCACCGACGACAGCTGTCCGCACACTTTCAGTACGGACAACCTCGGCCATCAGCTGCTTGGCGCCGGCTACAGCTTCGCCAGCTATTCGGAGACGATGCCATCGATCGGATACACCGGCTGCGCGTACGGAACGTCCGGTTATGCCCGACGGCACGCCCCATGGGTGAACTTCAGCAACATCCCGCCATCAACGAATCTGCCCTACACGCTGTTCCCAAGCGACTTCACCCAGTTGCCGACATTGTCGTTCGTGATTCCTAACCTGTGCGACGACATGCACGACTGCCCGGTGTCGACCGGCGACAGCTGGCTGAGCGCCCACATCAACAGCTACATCAATTGGGCCAAGACCCATAACAGCTTGCTGATCCTGACCTGGGACGAAGACGACGACCTCAGCTTGGCGAACCGGATCGTCACACTGTTCGCCGGCGCGAACATCACCCCAGGCACCTACGCAGAACAGATCAATCACTACAACGTGCTGCGGACGTTGGAAGACATGTATGGCCTGGCCGCACTCGGCAATGCCTCCACCGCCACGCCCATCACCGATGTCTGGAGTTCGGGCGCGCTTGACTTCGGCATCGGCACATCGCCGGCATCGCTTGGCGTGAGCCAGGGGTCGCAGGCCACCGACATGATCACCGTCTCCAGCCTCAACGGTTTCAATTCGCCGGTCAGCCTGTCCATCTCCGGACTCCCGGCCGGCGTAACGGCGACGTTTTCTCCCGTGTCGCTGGTGCCTGCGGGCAACGGCAGCGCCACCTCCACGCTGACCCTGTCCGCGGGGCCCGCGGCCGTCATCGGCAGTGCGACAGCCATCGTGACCGGCACCGCCGGCTCGCTCACCCACAACAGCCCCATCAACCTCACCGTCAATGCACCCGTCGGCGTGGCGTACTGGTTGTACAGCGTCAACTCGGGCATGGTCATGGACGATCCAAGGAGTTCGACCACCACCGATACGCAACTGATCCAGTACCCGGAAACCGGCTACAACAACCAGAAATGGATGCTTGCGCCCAATGCCGACGGCTCATGGACCATTACGAACGCGCTGAGCGGGCTGTGCGTGGCCGCCGAGAATGCCTCGACATCCGCCCGCGCCGCCGTCGTCCAGGCAACCTGCACGAGCGGAGCCGAACAGGAGTGGCAGCTCCAGCCGCAAGGCAGCGGCTACGAACTGGTCAACCAGAACAGCGGCCAATGCCTCGACGTGGCCAACGGTTCAACCGCGGCGCGCGGCCCGCTCATCCAATACCCCTGCCACGGCAGCGCCAATCAGCAGTGGACCATGGTGCAGGCGAACTGACCGGCAGCGGGTCGGGTTCGGTCAGGTCCGTACCAGGAAAGCAGAACACTCCCGCGCAAGGCTTGGCACCGACACCTGCTGCTCTGTTTGGTCAACGGTGAACGCGAAAGCGGACCACGCAAGCCTGCTGGCAACGCCCGCAGACGAGCGCACGCCCCGCCTATAAGAGAAAGGCCCCCTTTCGGGGGCCAGTGAGCCACGCAAGTGAAAGTTGCGATGGCTCGGGGCACTCGGTGCATCGGCGAGGAACCAGACCATCCGAGTCCGACTAATCTGCAGCGATGATGGCTGAGCAGCTATCGGGAAATGACGTGCCACGGTGTAGGCAAAGCCTGACGTCGTGTCTGCAGGCGCCAATGACCATCAGCCCGGTCGCGACGATGGCGTCCAGTCGAGATGTCTACCTACTGCTTCGAGATGGCGCCAGCAGTGCCCTCGGATCGAAAGCAGACATCGCGTGTCGCTCGAACCATGCCGGTCGCCAAGCTTCAACCTACTCGTTTTATAACAGCATCGAGCGCCCTGAGGACCACGGAACACCAGACAACGCAGAGAATCCCCCAGCTATCACCACGCCTTTGAATACTCCTATCAACGAGAGAAGAAGCGGGGCGTAGATGTGGCTGCCGACGGCAAGAGCCAGCAAAGGCAACAACCAGATGAGGCGGTAATCCCCCCGTAAATTAGCAGACGCTGAAAGTGGAATTTTCTCGTAATCTTTCCCGAGGAGGTTCCATGAAGAAGTCCCGATTCAGCGATAGCCAGATCATCGCCGTGCTCAAGCAAGCCGAGGACGGTACGCCC